>CAYMBN010000031.1:0-1533 GCA_964388715.1 uncultured Methanosarcinales archaeon | reverse complement strand
AATATGAAATAGTTATACATCCACAGTCACTTATTCACGCAATTGTTTTTTTTAAAAATGGTCAAACAAAGCTTCTTTATCACGAAACAGACATGAAAATTCCAATAGCAAATGCAATATATGAAAATAAAGTTGATATAAAAATTAATGAAATTACAGATGTATTATATCAGGAAACACAAGAACAAAGAATAGAAATAACAAACCAAATGCAAGAAACAATCACTCCACCTACTTTTATAAAAATCAATGAACCAGTTAAGTGGACAAAAACAGTACAAGTACAACAAACAACAAACAATTTAAAAATTGAATTACCAAAAGAGACAGTCAATTTAACAATCAAAAAGAAAGATCAATATGATAATGAAGAATTAGTGGGAGAAGAAAACATAAAGATTATTGATGAAAACAAAGAAACAAAACAAATAACAGAATTTGTAAAAGAAAAAGAAATAAATGAATTAGAAAGAAAAATCAATCTAAAAAAGACATTTGATCAAGACACAAGAGATCTAGAACAAAAGAAACAAACATTAAAATCAGAATTACCAATAACAGAATTTGGCACAATCACTGGAAACTTAATATCAGATGTATTAGGTTTTACAATATTAGATGAAACAGAACAAGAAATAATTGAAGAAGTAACAGAACTAATAATTGAAGAAGAAATCACATCAGATGAAGAACTAGAAATAGAATATTACACAGAAGCTCCTATTGCAATAGAACAAAATATAAGTAAATATAAAAAACAAATCACAATTAGTTCAGAAACACATTATGAGAATATATTAGCTTATACTTATGTTAATGATGTTTCTTTGAATTCAATTAAGATTTACAGATTAAACACAACAACAGGTGAAAAAGAACAAACAGAGCTTTATAATTATTTAGACACTAACAATGATTCTTTGATTGATTACATTGAATGGATCATACCTCACTTATCAAATCAAACTTATGAAATTGAGATAACAATACTTAATGTGCAATCATATCCAACTGTTGGTGGTAATTGGACTGTAATGTTTGAAACAAGTGGAACAGCAAACTTAACAATTAAAGCAAGCAATGGAACTACTTGGAGTAATGTAAATGAAACTGAAGATCTTAAGTTCTTAACACTTACTTGCAACAACACAGAACAAGAAACAGTATGGACAGATAATGATGAAGTATTTGTTCAAGATTATGCATGTAATGAAACAGGTTATGAAACATCTAAAGTATTAACACAAGGTAAACACCACCTACAATTCACATTTGGTGATCAAGTTGCATATGCACATAATTCTGCAGGTAATCCGGGAATTGAGTTTGTCTCACCAACAGAATCAGACTCAGCAACAATTGCAACATCTTACACAACAATAAATGTTTCAATTACAAATGCAGATGATTTAGATGAATTTACTTATGAGTTTAATAATACTAATTATACATTCTATGATGATTCATTAGTTTTGATAGTAAACCTTAACAATGAATCTAATTTAGATGAAAACTATGGTAGTTCGAACTTAG
>CAYMBN010000030.1:0-1599 GCA_964388715.1 uncultured Methanosarcinales archaeon | reverse complement strand
ATAGTTTACGATAAGTAAAAAAGGTAGTTAATAAGAGGGATATCGGGTGTTAAATTTAGGATTTCATAAAAAACAACAATATTTAAATATAAACCGACCCTAACCCTTATATATGCCAAGAGCTCCTCTAGTTAATGATCGAAAAGAACTCAAAACTATATTTGGCTCTGTAATAGAAAATAGTCAAAGAGAAGAGGAATTAGATTATAAAAAAAAATTAAAAACATATATTATTGAGTCAAATATACAAAATGTGAATTCTGAATCAATTAATGGATTTTTTAGTATACAAAACACTTCAGATCCCACTTTAAAGATACTTCAAGCAAGATTAAATGAAAAGTCCCTACTTAACTTTTATTTAGACATTGATGACAAACGTTTTTGGAAGCTCCATTCATTCTATGATTCAAAAACAACACACCATATAATAAAAAAATTAGTAGAAAACAACGGGAGTAATTTAGATTATTTATGGTTAGCTTCCAGTTTACTTGAAAAATATATGGGATTTGGTCGTAATACGGGATTTGGTATTAAATTTCAAAACAAATTCAATATAAAAGATGATGATGAAGTGATGAAGGATGTTTCTATGAGGTTTTGGGGTGGTGGAGCAAAAGAAGTTATAACAGATCTAAGAGAAAACCCCAGATTAAAACAAGGCGTTTCTCTTTCTGCAATAGGTTTAAATTATTCTGTTGAAGAGGGGTTTACAAAAGAAAATATCTCTAATTTTGGAAGGTTCACTGTAATGAAAGGAAATTCAGTAGATAGCCATTTTAACATTATTTACAAAATTAAAGAGGATTATTCAAAAAAATTGGCTTTAATTGAATCAAAATATCGTTTTTCAATGGAAAAAAATAAATGTGGATTAAAATTATCAGGTACACCTATTTATATAGATTTTCTTAAACCCTTGGAGGATGTGGGTCATTTTGTTGATGTTTTAGTTTCTTCTAAAAACCCTTTTAGAATATTTGGAGTAAAACAAATGGAAAATAAGGATTTCATTAGGGTTTTTGGGGCAGATCTTCATACAAATGACCTAGTTAATATGGAAATTACTCCTAATTGGATGTCTATATACTTGAACTCAAAGAGTTGTGGGAACGTAGTAACAAGATTAGTAACAAATATTCAAACGTTTCTTACTTCACAAATAAAATTAATGGGGGAAGACAATGAAAGGATTATCTAATCATACAAAAATGATGAATATCATATTTTGTTTGTGTAACAAAAACAGAAGATGTAACCCTGTCTTATACAATAATCACTATTATGTTGAAACAATAGAGCCCCAATTTAATAAAATAGATGATAAAAGAATACATGCAGATATTTCTCTAATTAATCCAAAAATAAATAATATTGTATTTATAGAGTGTAAAGATGGCCGTTTACAAAATGATCAAGCTGAAAGATATCACACTTTAACTCAACAAGATATAAAAAATGCATGGGCAACAAATCTTAGTGGAGATTTTACACATGAAATAGCTTATGTTTGTAGCGAAGAAAAAAAAGACCAATTAATTGAAGATATGAAAACTAGTTCATATAATTTTCCTGTTGTTCCAGTTAAGCTTGAGT
>CAYMBN010000029.1:0-1733 GCA_964388715.1 uncultured Methanosarcinales archaeon | reverse complement strand
CCAATGCAAGGAGTTTCATATTATGATAAAACTACTAAAGGAATAAGTAGTTGCGACGACAGATTTGATAATGATGCATCCAACCCTAACCCATGGTTAGTAACTTCATATTATTGTACAGACTATACATTTGGAGGAGACTGCGATACAAACTCAATTGATTGTTATGATACTTCAGCTTGTTGGGGAAGAGGCGGAACAAGCGACGATATTGATGCTAATCCGTGTCCGAAATTTGAAAACAATGGTGCAGGTTGGTGTTCAGACGGAATAGACAATGACTTTGACAGACAAGTAGCCAATGCAGGAGACTGGTTAGGGGGATACAGAATACCTCATCCATATGACGAAGGACCATTTAGATCTGCATATACAGGAGAAAAATTTGGACATGATTGTTTTGACTATGATTGTGCAGATGCAGAAAACTGTAAAACAGATTCAGAATTATTAAATGTGGATGGTGAAGAAGATAAAAGAAGATGTTTCGACGGATTAGATAATGATTTAGATACTTATTTCTGGGATGAAAATAAAAATAAATATGAAACAAATCCTTTTGGAGGATTTGATTGTGATGATCCTGATTGTTTAAGTATTGTGCATCCTGATGATCCTACAAAAGTATGTGCACCTTATGAATTCAATTTATTTGTATTTGATTTATGTAAAGATGGAGAAAATAATGATTTTGATGCAGGAACAGATGGTCATGATGATATAGAAGGATATGATGAAAAACCAACAGATCAATTACAACAAGGAGAATTTAACACAGATTGTAAACACAGATTTAATTTATGCGGCATAACAGGATTCCCAGGTTTATCTGTTGTTGAAAACATAAATGCATTTGCATGCGCTGATGCAGATGACAATGATTTAGACGGCAAAACAAATTGTAAAGATACAGAAGATTGTAATGGAATGATTGGAACATATTATGGTGCAATGTGTGTAAGCAGTGGTCAAGAAAACACACCAGAACTTTGTTCAGATGGTTTTGATAATGATAATAATAACAAGATAGATTGTGCAGATCCTAATTGTGCTGGACAAACAAATGCAAGAGGAGAAACATGTAGCTTAAGTGAAGTATGTGATGATGGTGTAGATAATAATAGAAATAATGAAATAGATTGTGCAGAAGGAAGTTGTAATTGTAATATTCCTGCTAATACTCAAACTTGTACAACAATCCCATCAAATCCTGAAAAATCATTAGGTGATTATATAAAAGTAAAACATGATGACAGGATATATGTTAATGATGAATACATAATTGAATTCAGCAGCAGTAATAAAGCAGAATCAGACACATTTGGTGTTGATGGAATAAGAATATTTATTGCAGAAGCATCAAAAGGAGTTCCTTATGACCTTACAAAATGTCAATTAGAAGATCCATTAAATAAATTTAGTTTAACAGCAATGAGTTCTGAATTTGGAAACATTAATTTAGGAGCAGAACATAGTGGAGCATTTAATATAAAATTAAAATGTCCAACACAAGCAACTCCAAAAGGACCTATAAGCTTTAAACTAGAAGCAATGATAAAAGGAACTGAAAAATCAATATTAACACTGACTCATCAATTATATGAAAAAACAAAACCAACAATCCAAAACATGGCTGTCGAAGGTTTAGTAGTCGACACAGTAACTCTTTTCTACGGAGATTCATTTGACATAATGGCAAAGCCAAATGATCCTGGAACAGGTTTAGAAACATC
>CAYMBN010000028.1:0-1804 GCA_964388715.1 uncultured Methanosarcinales archaeon | reverse complement strand
TCTTTTTTTCAAAAAATAATAATTCTTGCCTTGTTGTTATTTTTTTATTATTCATTACTATGCGAATATCTCCAAATGAAAACCATTGATTCAATGTTCTAAATGATTGTTGTATTTTATTATACATTTTCTTTACTACTTCTTCAGGAAGTTTACGCTTTCTTGACTTGTTTCTTAATAAAGCTACATCTAAAGAAGTAACCACAAATATTACATATGCTTCATAATTATAATGAACAGATTTACTTGCTAACCAATCTATTGAAAAAGGTGAACCTGATGATTCTACCATTATGCTTTGTTTATTTGTCATGGTCATCTCTATCAATGCATCATTTTTTTGTGTTGCAATGTCTCTTAACTGCATTGCTTTTTTATACATTTTTTCATCCATTTGAGAAAAATCTAATGGTAAACCATTTTCTATTAATAATTTTTCAAAGATCTTATCAGAACAGATATGCCTAATACCCATTGGTAATAAATACTTACTTATCTTGCTTTTTCCAGAACCAGGAGTTCCCATAAGTATTATTAGTTTTGGTTTTTTATGATCTACTTCAACTCTGTTTTCAAGTATAGTTATCAAATTGCCTATTATTTTATAACAATCTGAATAACTTTTCAATGAATATATCTGATTTAATTGATATAATGTTCTTCTTATTAATTCTACTAAACCACTCACATCATGGTAAGGAATATCACTTACAAGATCACTAATTTCTATGTATTTTTCTTGTAGTTTTTTTAATAAATTCTTGATTGAAAAATATTTTTTCTTGTCTAAAGATTGTATTACTTTTAATGACAAGGATTTCATTTCTTCTAAGATTGAATAATACTTAAGAAATATTTCAAATTCTTTGTCTTTTTTACTAACCATATATTAAGATTTATTCTGGTAAATATAAAGGTTTTGATTGAAAAAGGGAAAAAAAGAAAAAAAAATTAAAGAGTTTTTAAATGCTCTTCAAGATCTATGTAAGTTTTTTCTAACCAAGATTTTTCACAACCATGAACAGATGTTACTTTTCCTTTTTTAGAGTCTATGATTACATAGTCTCCGCCTGTTACATTGATTTCTGTTCCTGATTTTGTTATTATTGCTACATCTCCTGTTTCTTCTGGTATTTGTAACATATAACTTGGCTGTAATTTAAATCCTTTTTGCCATTCTTGTTTTGCTTCTAGACCATATGCTCCTTTTACAAAATCAACATCTGAAACATATTCATTAAACAAAGTTGTTTTTCCATTGTCTTGATCAACAACAAACTTACCATCTTCATTGTAGAAACCTTTTACATCTTGTCCTGCTAATTCATGTGCTTCAGGATATTGGATTGGTTGTTCGTTTTTTAGAATAACTGAATCTTGTTTAATATCTGCTACACCACCACCCCATGTTTCTTGTATTGGGTTTCCTTGTTCATCCATACCATTGTAAGTAACTAATTGTTTACCTGGTTGGTATCTTGTTTGTTCGTGTTGTTCACTTGCTCTTAGCAATAATGTAGGAGTGTTTTTAATCATAGCTGTTAAGCCATTTGTTTCTCCTTGTTCAATTGAAGCAACTGCTTCATTAATCTTTGTGTTTAGTTCTTCTTTGTTTGCATATTTTTCCATTTTGTTTTTACCTCATATGTTAGTGTGTTTGTTACACCTACATAATAGTAAATAACAACATTATATAAAATATTTGAGGCATAATTTAGAAATAAATAGAAATTATGAAGTCATTATTCGTGATTTGGTCAAGGAATGTATGAGTTATTTGGATATAGAAAAAGAAGAAAAAAAA
>CAYMBN010000027.1:0-2443 GCA_964388715.1 uncultured Methanosarcinales archaeon | reverse complement strand
TATTTTGTTACTTGTTAGTGATTAAAAAGCGAAAGATTTATAAAGGGGTTGTTTTCTAATGATTGTATGGCATATGAAAGTGCAAGTAATTTATTGAGGAGAATAGATTCTCTTAGAAGTAAAGGTGAACTGTTTGATCCGGAAGATCCTGGTTTAAATGATTCTGTATTAGAGTTTTATGATTTATGTGTTGATAGTACACTTTTAACTTTTCAAGGACAAAGTCTTTTTGAAATTGATTGTATAGGTGCGGCTGAGTTAGCTTCACTTAATTACCTAAAAAATAGAGCTATGGATGCTTATCTTGTTAGAGGTAGTTTAAATGGTAAAACTTTGTCGGGTATTATTGCAGATTATTTGGTTGAGATGGTAAGTACTGAAAAAAAGCCAAAAAGACCCTTAATAAATTTGTATTATGATTCTAAAAGAGACGATGTTTATATGAATTTTCTTTTTTTTGAGGGAATTGCAGAGAGTGGTGGTTTTTATGGTCTTGATTATACTGGTTCTTTTAAGATTAATTTGAAAAAAGGTTATGATATTAAGGAAAATCTTTTGATTTTGCTAAATATGTTATTTAAAGTACCTTATTTTACTGTTGATCAACAAATGGCTGGTTTGGATGATCCAGCTGATCTTTGTACTGTTTATGGATTTAATCCTGGGCTTGAAAGAAAGGTTCCAATAGAATATAAAAGGAGGCTTGGTTTGATTGAACAAGCAATCAGATCTAAGGTTGATGCTGTATTTACTAATGGACAAGTTAAAAAAAGTCAGAATCTTGGGAAAAAAGTGGCAGTACTACATAAAACCAAAACTAGCAGGATTTTGATAATGGAATTAAGGAATAGTCTTAATAGTTGTTTAAAAGAATTAAGTATGCTTTATAATCCACTTGAAAGAAGGATGGTTAATACAGGGAGTTATGCAAGGTCAGATAGAACAACTAGGGATGAACTTGATTTATTATGGCTTTACAAATATTTAAAGGTTAATCTTGAGAATACTGTTAATTTTATTGATAATAATGCACATACATTAGCTGAAAAGATTAGAATAAGGAAAAGAAAGGTTTAATATAAAAGCCCCTGACCGGATTCGCACCGGTGACCTGCGCTTAACTCATTTATTATTTCTAATAAATACGAGAGCACTGCAATAGCTACTATGCTACAGGGGCATTATTTCGTTGCTTCTATAACATTGATTTCTTTATTAAGAGAATAGTGTATTTTTATTTTTTTGAATCCTGCTTGTTTTAACAGTTGTTTGAATTTTTCTGGAGGGTGATGGAATTCAATAGGATGATCCTTTTTTTCTTGTTCTGATAAGCTGTTGTAGGTATCTGTGATACTTTTGTCAAATGCTTTTGCTTGTTTTGGGTATTTTTTTCTTAATTTATTTACTTCTTGAATTGTTTTTTTGTCAAAATGTCCAAAGATGTCTCCGAAAATGATTTTTCCTTTTGGTTTTAGGACTCTGTAGATGTTTTTGAACATTTTTTCCTTTGCTCTACAATGATGGATTGCAAAATTACTTACAACATAATCAACAGAATTGTCTTTTAGGTTAATGTTATGCATTCTGTCAATGATAAATTCTGTATTAAGGTGTTTTGTTTCTTTCTTTGCTTGTTTAATCATGCCTTGGCTAAAGTCAATTGCAATGAATTTTGCATCTTGGAATTTCTTTGATAAAATTAGGATTAATCTTCCTGTACCTAGGTCAAGGATTGTGGCATGTTTTTTTTTTGGAAGAGCATTTATTATTTTATCAAAGATCCAGTTGAGAAACATAGGGAAACCAGTACCATAAGTATTATTGTATGTTTTTGACCATTGATCAAAGTATTTTTTACTCATAATTTATTAAGAATATCTTCCTTGTTTTTAAGCTTTTTCTGGCATTCTCTGCAAATTACATGTTTTTTGCCATTTTTGTCTTTAATATGAGTACCTAGAATCTTGCCTAGGAAGATGGTTGCAATGTTTTTTTTACAGATTTCACATTTCATCTTGTTGAATACTGTTGTACATATCTAAATTCAGCAATACCTGTTACTACATGAATTAATTCTCTACGTAAATGTCCTAATGAGTTACTATTTATTAAGTTTCCGCCATATTTTTCTGCAAATCTGTTATTGATATAATCAGAAACCTTGTATTGAGAGTCAGCAGAGATAATATCTGATTTTGCTAATAGATTGTCAACTTCTCTTGCAATAAAACGTAATGTCCCAATTGAACCTTGATGACCTACGCCTTTAATACAACTGTTAATGATATCTCCTATTTCTTTATCTAATTTATTAAGAGCTAATCTCATTTTAGTTTGTTTTGATGCCATGTCAACTCCCTCCAAGTTTATATGTAAAGTTAAAGGGATATTTATAAATTTTTCGACATAGTCGAAACCGTTTAGAAATTTATTAAATTTTAGA
>CAYMBN010000026.1:0-2506 GCA_964388715.1 uncultured Methanosarcinales archaeon | reverse complement strand
TTTAAACTATTCTGGGGCTAGAGTGATGGATGATTTCAATAGGATATGGGATAATGGAAAAGATAATGGGAATGCTAAGTTGAGTGAATTTTGTTAGAATGTAGGTTTATAATCATACGCACTTGTATTAACAAAAGCCATTTCTTTTGCCAATTCATATCTTGGATCAGATAAACCAAAAAAAGTTATATACCTGAAATCTCCCAAATCAGCTACATCTATTTTTTCCATATTTTGTTTCATCAAGTCTTTTAATTCTTTGATCTTTTTACCATATTTAGCCTGAACAGGCATTTTACACTCTTCACCAAACTTTTCTATTTTATCTAACATCAATGATCCATAAAATACACAGTAATCTTCAGGAGTAAAATAATGTCTTCCTTGTTTTACTGTTTGTTCTGCAATACTAAATAAGGTTTCAAAATCTGGTTCAATATCTAGGAATTCATACATTTTTTTTAATGTGTTGAATGCATCCTCATTATCATTTCTTCCTAATCTATCATAACACACTATAAGAACTTTATCAATTGGGATCCTTGCTACATCTATTTTTGCACCTAAATTTTCAAGTGTTTCTAGCATTTCAAGAATATTTAAATGTATATACAGAGAGTCGAGATTCTCTCTATTAAATAATTCATAACCCATTTCAACATATGACTGAAGATCAACATCAGCTCCTTGTTTCTTTGACCACTCAATCATATCAATATACCATGGGAGACCCTGTTCTATATGTTCTTTACCATTATTAACAACAGCTTCTAAATCTATTCTTGCTCCCCATTTTACTAATTTATCAAAACAAGAAACAGATCCATCGGTACCACCATGATAGCGATCATCTGTTAATAAGTCTTCAAATAATTCTTCAACTGATTTCCCTTTTAAACTAATATTAGCACCAAATCTTTCAGCAACTTCTAATCTTTCAATTAAATTGGTACTTTGAAAAAAACTAAAAGTATAGTTAAGTTTATCATAAGCTGTTTCTGCAATCCTTTCACCATCTATTACTGCGCCACTTTTTTCAGCTTCCTCAAAAACCATTGTCGGAGTGTAACCGTCTAATAATTCATATCCTATAAATGATAATGCCGTTGCTCTTATTTGCCTTTTTTGTTCATCTGGAATATCTAATGTTTTTAGGAATCTGTCAACCCCCCAACAAACAACATGACAATTATGATGTTCTTTTATTCCGTGTTTAACTGCTTTTTTAATTAAGTTTTGTAATTTCATTTCAAGCCACCAATACATTAGTTGGAAGGATATTCCATTTATAAATATTCTGTTATTTTTCCACTCAGAAATCCATCAACTTTATAAAGGATGAGCGCCTTATATATTATAGGGGAAGCAAATAATAACTACTAACAGTTAACATCTTTCCAACTACAAGAAATTTCTCAAGAAAAACCCAAAAAAAAGGTTGATAACAAACTTTATGGGGTGGTTCAAATAAAATGTCCTGAATGTGATAGCTCTAGCCTTTTGCTAAGACAAGAGCTTGGTGAAACTGTATGTAGGGAGTGCGGGTTAGTTGTAGAGAGTGGAGGCTTTGAAATTAATCCATATACAGACAGAAGGCCAATGCCAATATCCTCGCCAATATCTGCTGGCACATATCAGGGAGTAAAAAGGAAATGGATACTTACAAATCCTGAAAAAACAATGGCTAAAGGATTAAGAATGTTAAGATTAATTGATAATCAACTTAAACTTCATAATTACATAAAAAAAGATGCAAAATATTATTTCAAACAAACAATTAATAAAGGATTGTTAGTCGGAAGAAGCTTGAACACAATGATGTTTGCATGTGTTTATCTTGCTTTGAAAAAAGCAGGAAATCCTGCAAATGTCGAGGATGTTTTGCATCATTTTCATATTAAATCCAAAAGTTTCAGAAGATCATATAAATTATTAAAAGAGCAGTTGAATGTAAAGCTCGAGCCTGTTGAAAATTTCGAAATAGTTTACAAACATTGCTCAAAATTAAAATTAAGTGAAAAAGCTAAAACTTATTCAATTAATATGTTCAATAAAGTTGAAAAACATTTTATTGGAAAAAATCCAAAAGGGGTGATTGGAGCTGTAATTTATTTTACATCAAAGAAGTTTAATGAGAAAATTCCTTTGAGAAAAATTGCAGATTCACTCAATATTGCTGAGACAACATTGAGAAAGAGACATCAGGAACTCGTAAAAATTCCGACGGTAGATTAAAAATATAGGTTCAATCACCATAAGATATTAATATTAGGACTACCTACCAGTAGATATGAAGAGTGACATTAACATGAAGATGAGATTAAAACATAAAATGTGGAAGTTTGTAGATAAGCGTCTGTTTAAATGCAGACAATATAGCTTAAGCTCTAAAACTTTCCCTTTCACATTATCACTATTATCATGCTCACTTAAATTACCTAAGAGGTATCCAAAAAATGTCATGCCTTCAACCAATAAAACTGAAGAAGTTCATTTTGGTAGAGGG
>CAYMBN010000025.1:0-2919 GCA_964388715.1 uncultured Methanosarcinales archaeon | reverse complement strand
GAACTTACTCGTGCCAAAGCTAAAAATCCAAAAATAGATATCAACCAAATATACAAAGAGTTTTATGATAAATTCAAAAATGAAAATATTGCTATGGCACTTACTCATGCCAAAGCTGAAAGCAAAGAATTAAACATTTACCAAATATACAAAGAGTTTTATGATGAATTTCAAAACGAGAATATTGCTATAGAACTTACTCGTGCCAAAGCTAAAAATCCAAAAATAGATATCAACCAAATATACAGAGATTTTTATGATGAATTCAAAAATGAAAATATTGCTATGGCACTTACTTGCGCTAAAGCTGAAAACTCTGAACTTAATGTCAGCCAAATGTATAGGACTTTCTATGCTGAATACCAAAACGAAAATATTGCTATAGCACTTACCTCAACTGGATCTAACTATGCTACAAAAATAACCCTTAAAAAGTAGTAAAATTTATATATTCTCAAATCCTATTAAGATATATGACATGGGGGCTAGAAGGTATTTTAGGATCATGTAAAAACACAGGAAGAAATTTACTAGTTGCTGGTTTAATTGGCTCACAAGTTTTTCTTCCAGCTTATGTTCTTGCTGAAGAAGTTGCAGGTTTATTTAAGACTAGAGAAAAAATAGAACAGAATGAATATATTTATGATCCTATTACATACCACAGTGAAGACATTAAAAAAAATGCCCAAACTACTGACCTACAAATTGTTGCAGCAATGATTAAAGCTAAAGCACAAAATCCTGAGTTTAATCCTATCACTTACCATTCTGAAGACATTAAAAAAAAGGCTCGTACTACTAATCCACAAGTTATTGCAGCTATGATTGAAGCTAAAGCACAAAATCCTGAGTTTAATCCTATCACTTACCATTCTGAAGACATTAAAAAAAAGGCTCGTACTACTAATCCACAAGTTATTGCAGCTATGATTGAAGCTAGAGCAATTAATCTTGAGTTTGATCCTATCACTTACCATTCTGAAGATATTAAACAAAAGGCTCATACAACTGATCCTCCAATTGTTGCAGGCATAATTGAAGCTAAAGCAATTACCACATATAATCCTAATTCTCTTTAATAATCTAAAATTTAGAAAAAAACAATAATCTCACCAACTAACCACAACATCATCTGTTCTTTCATAAGGTTTTA
This sequence comes from uncultured Methanosarcinales archaeon, assembly GCA_964388715.1. Classification (GTDB taxonomy): domain Archaea; phylum Nanobdellota; class Nanobdellia; order Woesearchaeales; family CAYMBN01; genus CAYMBN01. Next base: position 1,766 of record CAYMBN010000025.1, on the reverse strand, counting down.
TAATAGCTTCTTCAATCTTCATCCTAACACCAGACTTATATTCAACCAAACCAAGCCAAGCAATCATTGCAGCATTATCAATATTAAATTGATTAGGCAAAACAAAACATTTAGCTCCCCTATCAACACACATCTTTTTACACATCTCTTGCAAACGAAGATTACAAGCAACACCTCCACCTAATAACAATTCTTTTTTATCACAATGTGCCATTGCTCTCTCAGAAACTTCAACTAACATTGCAAAAACAGTTTCCTGTAAAGAATAACATAAATCTTCTTTACTAAACTTACCAGAACTAAACTTATTCTTAAGATTAGTTAACAATCCACCAAAAGAAACATCCATTCCTTTTACAGAATAAGGCAGATCAATCAACTCCTTCCAATTCAAACTTAATTCATAAACTTTAGGTCCACCAGGAAAACCCAACCCCATGTACCGTGCAAAACTATCTAAAAAATTTCCAATTCCAATGTCAAGTGTTTCACCAAAAATTCTATACTTACCAGCATCAAATGCAATAATCTGTGTATTTACACCAGAAGCATAAAGCAAAACAGGGTCTTTAACATCAGTTAACATTTTTCCAACTTCAAGATGTGCAACACAATGATTAACACCAATAATAGGAACATCAAGTTTCAAAGCTAAAGCTTTTGCAACAAAAGCACCAATCCTTAAACAATGACCTAAACCAGGTGCATTTGAAAAAGCAATAAGATCAACATCCTTTAACCTCACCTTAGCCTTCTCCAAAGCATTCATTATAACTTTATCACAAACATCAACATGATGATCAGCAACTTTGTAAGGTATCATTCCACCTTTCTCAGTATGAAAACTATCAATAACATTAGACAAAACTTTTCCCTCATCCAAAACTGCAACACCAAAAGTGTGTGCAGTTGATTCAATTCCTAAAACTATCATTTTAAACTTTCCATTGCCCTTTTCTGAAAAAAACCTTTCTTACTAATGTGATCTCCTTCAACATGTCTAATAAATAAAAATATTTTACTATTAAAATGATCAATCTGTTCAGAAATCTTAGAATGAACTTTTTCACTAATATATCCTATACTCTTTGATAAATCTAAAAGAACAGCAAGTTCTTTTGAAGAACCATATGCAATATTAAGGAAGTGTAAAAATTCTTTTGGAGATTTTTTTGCACTTCCTTCTGCAATATTAACAGGGATTGAAACAGCGGCTCTCCTTATTTGACTAATTAAATTATTTTGTTCGTGAGCTGGGTACTTATCAGTAATTTTATACAAATCAATAACCAAATCATATCCTTTTTGATATATAATATAATTTTTATAATTTCTTGCCATAATAAACAAGAAAAATCATAAACTACTTATAAAATTTTCTAGAGCTGTGGCTATTTTGTTGAATAATTAAAAAAAAAGAAAAAAAGAGAAAACCATGCTAGACTAGATACAAAGGATACGAACTTTTGGAAACTGCGAGCTGAATACCTCGCCGAAGCTTGGTACTTACACCCCAGTCCCATTAAACTCATCTTTTATGAGAGTTCTACGATATCTCTTTTCGCGGTAGGCTTCGTGCTTAGATGCTTTCAGCACTTATCCCTTAATGCGTAGCTGCCCAGCATACCTTATCAGATAACTGGTCAACCAGAGGCATCGAACCTTCGTTCCTCTCGTACTAGAAGATCCTTCCACTCAGATATCAAACATCTCCAGTAGATATCAAACAAACTGCCTCACAGCGTTCTGAACCCAGCTCACGATCC
>CAYMBN010000024.1:0-4045 GCA_964388715.1 uncultured Methanosarcinales archaeon | reverse complement strand
TTGATCATCAATAAACTATTTAAGTCACCCCAACCATAACAAACTAAAACAAAAAAGAAACATAGTCATAACCTTGAACTTGACTTCTAACTCCCGGAGGAGGCTTTAGAACTCGAGTTCACAGTCCCAGGGCCCTTATAGGGCCACAAGATTTAAATAAGTGTCCTATAAATTCTGTCATTTTTAATCAAAATTTCTTTCTAAGTTCCAATCCCATACAGAGCTTTCTACTTGGAGTTCAAGGCCTACATTACTTTTATAAATAATCCCTTCCTAAAAATGATATGATAAAAGGAGTGTTGATACTAGTATTGATAATTATTCTATTATTTACTTCTTCATGTTTTACTTATATTGATGACAATGAAATTACTGGTGATGCATCAATATCTGCAGAGAGACTATCAAAACTTTTTAGTAAGGATAAAAACATTCCGAAAACCACAACCAAAGAGAAGATTAGTAAATCATTAAAACAAATTCCAAAATCTACTTCTAAAAAGAAATTTGATAGTACATACACTCCCTTTAAAAGTCAAATTCAAAAAAAGGATTTGATGAGGGAAGAGTATAATGGTTTTATTATAGAGCTTAAAGAAGACCCAGTGTTAAAATTAAAAAGTGAACTAAAATTAAAAGGAAGTGATTCAGAGATAAGTAGCATGTTATATAACCAAAGAAATAAAATCCTTAATCAACAAACAATACTAAAGGAAGACGTTAAAAAGATTTTAGGAAGGAGTCCAAAAATATTAGGGGACTTTAAGAACACCTTCAATGGTATAGCATTTGATATTTCCTTAAAAGAGACACGCTATTTAAAAAGTTTAAAAAATGTTAAAAAGATTCATCTAAATCTTATTGGACATACCACTTTAATGGACTCTGTGCCCCAGATAAATGCGGATGATGCATGGAGAGTTGAAGACAATAATGGGATTCCAGTTACAGGCGAAGGTATTACTATTGCTATAATAGATACAGGTATTGATTATACACATCCCGATTTTGGAAATTGTGAGAGAACAAACAATATTAATGATGGTGGTTGTGAGAAAGTGATTGGTGGTTATGATTTTATAAACGATGATAATGATCCTATGGATGATGATTATCACGGCACTCATGTGGCAGGAATTGCAGCAGGAGATGGAGTTCTGCAAGGTGTGGCTCCAAGTGCAAAACTTGTTGCATATAAAGTATGCGGTGGGGGTGGGAGTTGTCAAAGAGCCGATGTTATTTCTGCTTTGGAAAGGGCAGTAGATCCAAATGATGATGGTGATTTTTCGGATAAATTAGATGTAGTAAGTATGAGTCTTAATTTCCCCGGAAACTCGGATTCTCCAACTTCATTAGCAACAGATAATCTTGTACTAGGTGGTGGTGTTACCGCCGTTATTGCTTCTGGAAATGATGGACCAAATCCTTCTACATTGGGTGAGCCAGGTTCTTCAAGAGAGGCATTAACAGTAGGGGCAGTAGATAAACAAGATGGAATGGCTGATTTTAGTTCTCGTGGACCTGCCGTATGGTCCGAAGGCCAAATTTTTAAGCCAGATGTTGTTGCACCTGGCGTTTTAATTTGTTCTGCAAGACTTGGTAATATTGGTACAGGATGTTTTGATGATAGACATGTTGCTGCTGAGGGTACTTCTATGGCTGCTCCGCATGTAACTGGTTTAGTGGCTTTATTACTTCAAAAGTATCCTAGTTTTGAACCACAAGAAATTAAGAATTTAATTATGAGTAATGCTATTGACCTAAGTCATGATATTAATACACAAGGAACTGGAAGAATCGATGCATTATCAACCTTAAATTCTTTTGTTTTACTCAACCCTGGTATAATTAAAATTTTAAGTCCTATGGATGAGCAAAGTGTTTCTTCAAGATTTTCAGTAAAGAATCTCAGAGAAGACCAAATTGGTATACGGGTAAGGAATACTAATATGTTGAGCAGGAACAATGGGAATGAATATAACCCTATTTTTGATTTCTCAGAAGAAGAGTTTTGTTTAAACGCGGGTGCAGAAAATAATCTAGAATTTAACTTTAATGTTGAGGATATATCAATGGGAAAATATTTTGGTAGAATAGTTCTTGATGTTTATGAAGATTGTAATTTTAATGAAAAGGTTGGAGAAAATCAATTGCCGGTTTATCTTGAAAGAGGGAAAGAAATTCTCATTAGGGTTGAATCACCTCAATGGTTCTCACCCAATGAAGATAAGGAAATTAACATCTATCAACTTAAACAAGGCACAAGTGTGCGGTTACCCGTGATTTTAGATAAACAAAGAAGTTTTGAACAAACATTTTTTACAACAGATAATCTTTTTGATTTAATTGCGATAATAGATACAACTTCAGATGAAGGTAAACGTTTTACATCTATGATCGAAGGGGTAGACCTAAGAAATATTAATAATGCTCAAATTACTTTCAATGAAGAAGAAGCCCAAATAATTGAAACAAACATTGAAGAGATTCTTGCTCAAGAAAATATGAAATTACATTTTATTAGTATTGGAACATACATTGGAGAAAGTGTGGACCAACGATTCTTTTTTGAAGAAGAAGCTGAAGGGTTTAATCTGCCAATTTTTGCATTAAGTGAAACAAATCCTATTGGTAGAAACTATAAATATGTAGTGGTTTTAGAGGGGAGTCCTATTGGCTTTTCTTTAGAAGATTCTAATGAAATCCTTGTTTTACCTTTATACTTTGAATCCCCCTTCGTAAATCTAAGGCATGAAGTTAATGAATTAAGGGGATATGATATAAACATTGTTGACACATTACTTGAGCCAGAATTTTATAGGATTGAAGTTGTTCCTGAAAGAATTGCGAATTTACCCGATGGAAAATTTTTAGGAAATTATTTCAATTATGATGTTAGGGATACCCCTGTAAATAAAGAATATGTGGTTGATAATAATTTCAACAATTATCAATTTAACATAAACTATTGGGTTTACCAACATGCAGACCGGTCTTTTGCAACAGTTGTTAATACAGATAATGTGGATAATAATGATGTTACAGTATTTGCAGACATTAATCATCATATTACTTTTAGTAATAGCGGTATTAATTTTGATTTTATAGATGCTCAAGGAAATATAGTTTATGTAGAAACACATGATGGCTTAATGACAATTAGAGAACCAGATAATGAGTTACGTGAAATCAATCATGGTGGGAGTGAATATTATGTAATCCTTCAAAAGGTAGGGGACTATATTATTCATAGAGAGACCCCGGAAACAGTTAGAAATAGAGATTTATGTAGCGACATGGTTATTAGACGTGAAAGAGACGAAAATGGTCAATACTTTACTGAACTCATCTCATCAGAATCATGTGAACCATTTAATCCATCAGAAGAGTGTACTGATACAGATGGTGGAAGGAATTACAGGGGTGCAGGAGTAGTTCATGGTATTGGCGGTTGGGGTATGGAACCTCTAGAATATATTGATGGGTGTGTGGATGAAACAACTCTTAAGGAATTTTATTGTAGTAAAAGCACACAAGGCACTTGGGCAACTGACGAGAATTATGATTGCTCATCAGAAGGTAGAATTTGTCAAAATGGTGCTTGTGTTGTTCAAGGAAGAGAAAATCAAGCAAGAGTTGAATGTGGGGAGTGGGGTATTTGTGATGAAGGAAAGGCTTGCGCATTATTTAGAGGAGAAAATGCTTGTGTTCCATGTGGTCAACTAGCTTGTTATGATTTGGTAGATGAAAGAATAAGTTGGACTGATCCACCATCTTGTTGGAATAATTATGATGAAGTTGGTGTTGCTGGTGAGGATTTTGGTATCGGTGAATGTTAATTAAATAAAGAATATTAAAAATAATTAACAATTTAAAAACTTTGTAGCCCTATGAGGGCCCTCTAAAAGAAAACTATTTAAGCCACCCCAACCATAACAAACTAAAACAAAAAGAAACATAGTCTTAACCTTGAACTCTACTTCTCACGTGCGGAGGAGGCTTTAGAACTCGAGTTCACAGTCCCAGGGCCCTTATAGGGCCACAA
>CAYMBN010000023.1:0-4695 GCA_964388715.1 uncultured Methanosarcinales archaeon | reverse complement strand
CATGTCCTGGTCTGTCCTTCACAAACTTTATTAAACCAGAAGACTTATCAAGAAAGGATTATGATAAAGGAAAAGCATCTTCAATAGGTAAAAGTCTTGGTTGGTATATTCTACCAGAAGAAAAAAATAAATGTTATAAATTTGTCAATTATCCTATAACAAATTTCCTTGACTCTGCAGGAGTATGGGATTATGATAGTGAAGATGATTTTGATGGAGGAATTGCATTATTTTGGCATGCTAATGATAATTGGTATTCTAATCATGAAGGATATTGTAAAGGAAGAGATAGCAAATTTGTAAATGATCCTGATGGAGGAGTATTTATTGACATTGATATTAATAGTGGTGATGATTTTAATAATAATGACCACCTTAGCAATACAAATTATCTATATTGTGCACCAAATTCTGTAGCATGTGATAAATTTAATAAAAATAATTGTAATACTGGTTGTTATGGTACTGGAACTGGATTAAAACTGAAATTCAAAACTTCCATAGAAAATGGTTTTTCAGAAAATTTTAATGATTTTTGTTATAATGATGAATCACCTAATAATGCTGGTAAGTTTGATTGGCTTGAATTTGATGATAGAACAGAAGTATTTATGAGAGTCTATGCATATGATGCAGAAAATGGCTATGCAAACACAGAATGCACACAAACAAACGAACCTACGCCAGTTCATTCCACTTATATTCATCCATCATTTCCAGATACAATGGAAAAATTAATTTGTTATTACAACCCATCTAGTGACCCGGAAGGAGATACAATAGTTGATGAAAATTATTACTGGTATAAAAATGGATATCGTCAATCAAATCTTGATGGACAAAAAGAAATTTCAAATGTTTACACACAAGTAGGTGAAAAATGGAAATGCCAAGTTCAATTATATGATGGACACAGTTGGGGTAATTGGAAAGCAAGTTCAGAAGTCACAATCACAAGTGCAAGACCAATATTTGATACAGCAACATATGTTGATGGTAAAGGATCAAGCAATAGCAACCCTGTTAATATGGGTGAAGAAGTTATATTCAAAGCAGAAGTTTCAGATATAGACAGCGCTTCTACAATATTATTTTTATGTGATTCATCAGGCAGGTCTGGAGGAAGCTGTGCAGGAGAAACCATTTGTTTAACATCAGACAGCTCAGAAAAAGAAAAATCATGTTCAATTAATACAAACAATCATCAATCTTCAACATACCAATGGAAATCTCATGCATGTGATGATTCAAGGAAGTGTGTAAATGGAGTTTGTGATTATAGTAATTGCAAAGATGGTGCATCAGGAAGCTTCCATGTAAACCACAAACCATCATCATCAGCACCTGTAATAAACGGACCTTATTATAAAAATAGCATAATAACATGTCAAAAAGGAACTATCTCAGATCCTGATGGGGATTCAACTTCAGTAAAAAGATATTATTGGTTTATCAATAATGATTTGGTTAGTGGTCAAGATTCATCAACACTTGATTGTAATGCAATTGAAGAATGCACAACAGATGTTAATATAAAATGCAGACAAAAACCAATTGATGAACATGATTTAACAGCAGGCATTTCATCAGATTCAAACATAATTACAATACAAAACAAAGCAGCACATTTTGAATCAGTAACACAAGATGATTCAACAGAAGAAAATCCAACACTAGAAGGTAACACAGTGACATTCACTGCAAATATACAAGACTTAGATAATGATAATGTAAAAATGATTATATGTGATAATCAAGGATTGTCAGGAACACAGTGCAATGAAAAGGAATTCTGTAGCACTAATCTAGAGCAAGGCGGAGAAAAATCATGTGAATTCAGCACATTAGGTGTTGAAGAACCACATCACGAATGGAAATCATATGCATGTGATAGTAATAATAATTGTGCCTCAGGTGCATCTGGTGATTTCTATGTAAAACTTGAAAGACCGAGTGAATTATCAGTTTATGTAAACAATGAATATGTTAAAAAACATTCAGGGACTGTAAACAAAAAAACAAATATTGGCACAGATATAAAAGAGAAACTCAATAAACAACTTCAAGATTGCGAAGAAGATGAATTTGGTTATTGTACAATACCTATAACATTTCATTCTGAAACACCAGGCAAGATGAAACTTTCTGAATTATCAATCAAATACAATCTTATACCAAAAGAAAAAACAATTGAAACAAAAACATGTCCTGACATCAATCTTGACACTGTAATTAATGAAGAAGATGTTAATTATTATGAAGAAAATGTTCCTCTTGAATATGATACTAAATTTGATCTTAATCAGGATGGTTCAATGGATGATGATGATACAGATGTTATAAAAAACAATTATGGCATTGACCCTTATTCATTACCAGTTTGTTTATCAACATTACCAAACAGAATACCAATAATTGATCCAATAGAAGAGATAACAGTCAATGAAAATGAACTTGTCACAATTCCTATTAATGCAAATGATCCTGACAATGATGAATTAATATATTCTATTGATGATGATAGATTTATTCAAGATCAAAACAATAAAAATATTTTCACATGGCAAACAGATTATGAAGATGAAGGAACATACAATCCTACAATAACAGTAAGTGATGGTAAAGATCAAGAAACAAAAACAGTACAGATCATAGTCAATGATAAGAACAGAGCACCAATAATAGAAGGTATGAAACCTATGACAATAGATGAAACAGACACAGCAACATTGATAATAAATGCACAAGACCCTGATAAAGATGAATTAACATATACAGTAACAGTTGCACCTAGAAGAGATAATTTTATACAAGATCCAAATCAAAAAAATAAATTCACATGGCAAACAGATTATGAAGATATGGGAACATACTATGTTTTTATAGGTGTAAGTGATGAACAAACAACAACAAATAATGGTTTTCCACTTACAATCAATGATATAAATGCACCACCTACAATTGAACCAATAGAGGATATAACAGTTAATGAAAATGAACTTGTAACAATAACAATAAATGCAAATGATGTTGATCAGGATACATTAACATATTCTATTGATAATGAAAACTTTGTGCAACAATTGAATGTATTTGAATGGCAAACAGATAAGAATGATATAGGAACACATGATATTATAGTAACAGCAAGTGATGGTGAATACATAACACCAACACAACTTACAGTCATAGTAAAAAACAAAAACATAAAACCAACAATAGAGCCTATTGATAATATAAAAGTTGATGAAGGAGAAACAGTGACCATAACAATACTTGCTACAGATTCTGACCAAGATGATGTACTAACATATTCAACAAGTAATCCTAATTTTATACAAGATCCAAATCAAGAAAATAAATTTACATGGCAGATTGGTTATGATAACGAAGGAACATATACTATCAAAACCCAAGTAAATGATGGCACAGAAACAGTAGAAGAACCATTTACCTTAACAATCAACAATAAAAACAGAAAACCAATCATAGAACCAATAGATGACATTACAATCAATGAAAATGAATACATAGAAATAACAATTAATGCACAAGATCCTGATGAAGATGTATTATTATATTCAATTAATAATGAAAATTTTGTACAAACAGAACAATCAAATGTGTTTGCCTGGACAACAGATTATTATGATGCTGGAATATATGAAATAATAGTAACTGCTGATGATGGGACAGATGATGAAACAGAAGAATTAACAGTGACAATAAATAATCAAAATAGAAATCCAACAATAGAACTAATACAAGATATTACAATCAATGAAAAAGATATAGTAAAAGTAACAGTTAAAGCAGAAGATCTTGACCAAGATGATGAACTAACATATTCTATTGATGATGATAGATTTATTCAAAGTAATGGACAAGATAGTGGATTCTTAATCACAGATGACTTTTCAGACAATGATTACACAAACAACCCAGCATGGGAATTTATCTATAATGGTGATGATAAGATAGGTGGTTCAAAAGCAGAAATACAAAATGGTGAATTAAGCATAACATCAAAATTCTCAGATGCAGCTTATTTAACAACTGGTGAATATGATTGGTCTGATTATAGTATTCAAGCAGATGTCAAAGTTTATGATGGTTATCGTGGTGATTCCGCAGGTATTAGCTTAGGAATAGGTGATGTTGATACTAATGGCAAGTTCACAAAAAAAGCTTATTTTTATATATCTGTTGATGAAAATTTCGCCTCTATTGGATACATTGAAAAAGATGAAAATATTGGGCTTTACAAAAATACAGATTATCAATTAGATTATAAAATACCTTATACTCTAAAACTAGTTGCTGATGGATCACAATTAATAGGTTATATTAACAATGAACAAATGTTAATTCTTGATGCAAAAGTAAATGTTGTTGGTAAACCTGGTCTAATAGTAATAAGTGGTGGACCAACAACTGCTGAATTTGATAATGTTTATATTGAAGATTTGAAAACTAAGATTTTTACATGGCAAACAACTAATCAAGATGCAGGAATATATAATCTAAAAGCAATAGTCAATGATGGAACACAAGATGTAACAGAACCATTTATATTAACAATTATAAATTGTGAAGAAGATTGGCAATGCAGTATTTGGAATGAATGTGTTGATAGTCTTCAAACAAGAATATGTATTGATAATAGTAAATGCGAATCAGAAGAAGATAAACCAC
>CAYMBN010000022.1:0-5658 GCA_964388715.1 uncultured Methanosarcinales archaeon | reverse complement strand
GTGTTATAATAGAACCATCAATTCCAGCCATATCTTCTCTTTGCCTAACATGAAAATTCCACCATTGATTTTTAATATTATTTTTTAATTCAGATCCAATGTGGCCAAAGTCCCAAAATCCAGCAAACCCACCATAAATATTTCCTGATTGGTAAACAAAACCTCTTCTTTTACAAAAAGTTGCTAGTTCTTCAATAGAAAGCTCTCTTTTTTCTAATTTTGTTTTTGCCTTAATTTGTTTTTTCTCAACTTTTTTTTCAGGTTTTTTCCCAACTTCCAACTCTTTTATTATCTTTTTTGCTTTTTTTTCTGCTTCTTTTTTATTTTTTCCTAAATAAGCAAGTGTCTTTGTCCTAACCTTATCACCTTCTCTTTTACTTTGATTAAGATAATAATAATCTTTTCCATGAATATTTTTCTTAACAATAAATGCCATGATTTAGGTACTACAAATTAGTATTTAAATGTTTTGCAGGCACTACTTCTTATGTCCTTTATCATATATATCCTAATATATTCTTTATAACATATATATTACAATACATTATACATCTATATGTTCATCTATATCTACCTATGAATGTATACATTAATCTATGAATACATTTATAAATAAACATTCATTATAAATTATAATTCCGGAGAGAGGTTGAAATTAATGCTAGATAACATAGCAAAAGCAATTCTAAAAATAGTAGAAGAATCAGCAGAGCCCCTAGAAACAAAAGAGATTCAAGAGAAAATTAATAAAGTTATTTCAAATGTTACAAGAACAAAATTAATGTATAGATTAACTTTGTTGCGAGGAGACAGCCTTATCAAAGGCAAGTTTGTAGGTCCAGGAAAAGGTGTTTGGATTTGGTGGGAAAAAGATGCATTTTCCGACGATAAAAATAAGGGAGGTAAAAAATGATAAAAATTATTAAAGATAAATCTGCAAGACTACAAAAAATATTCTTAATCCTAATCATATTCTTAATCATATTAGTTCCATTAACAGCTCAGAACGAAACTTCTAACGAAACTCAACCTCTCGAAGGAATTAGTGAAGAGCTTGTTAATGAAACGCTTGTTGTAGAAAATGTTTCAGAGATTATTGAAGTTTCTGAAAATGAAACAATTGATACAACCCCTCAACAGCCTGTAGAAAATGTCTCAACCCAAGTAAATGAGACTAACCAGACACAAGAACCTTCCCCAGAGTTGCCAGAAGATCAATTGCCATCTGATCTAGAAGGTGCTCTGGGGATTCAACCTCCTAAACTTGATATTGAAATTTTATATGATGAAAAAACAACAAGAGGAAATGAAATGGTTTTGAAAGCACTAATTTCAAACTTGGAAAATGAAGATGTAAAAGACATCTCAATAGAATGGAAACTTCCAAGGGGATTTGAAATTGTTCAGGGAAACCAAAAAGAAACAATTGAAAGAATTGTTTCTGAAGAAGGGTATGAATCTGAAATAACTATCAAAACTTCATTCACAACATCTCTTGGAATTAACAAAATAAAAATGTTGGTAAGTTATTAAGATGAAAAAGAGAAAAACCAAAGAAAACCGAAGAGAATTGTTAGTTGTAACAGTTGTATCTTTAGCTGTTTTAGCAGTTACCCTACTTATAACAAACTTTCCTTTAACAGGTTTTGCAACACAAACTGAAAACATTATTGAAAAAGAAATTGAAATTCAAGTATTTGCAGATACATCTATTGAAATTACAAAACAAGAGTCATTAGTAAGAGCAACACTTGTTTTAGATGATTCAACCTTATTAGAAGATCAAGAATTAAAATTATATTTAGATTCAAACCTCATAGTAACCGATAAAACTAACTCCAACGGTTACATCGAAAGAAATTTCGACCTTCCTAACACCAGCCCTGGAACTTATTCTATATCCGGAATTTTCCAGGGCTCGTCTACTCAATATCTAAATCCAAGTTCAAAGGAAATTATTATTGAAAATGGAAAAACAGAAAGCATGGAAATTCAAAATAAAGCAAATTACACTGTAGAAACTTTAACAGGGCTTAATTGCCAAGAGTTTAATGAAAATATTTTATGGTCAAGTGGATATAGTCAGGAACAGGGGGGATCTATCAAATACTATTCCTGGTATCCTAACAAAACATGTGATAATTGTGTTTTAGCAGATATTGAAGTCAAGGCAAGATTCCTGTATCCAATTCCAATTGAAACAATGGTTGAAGGAGAAGGTTATATTCAAATTTCAAATCCAAATGAATCACAATGTAATAATCCTGAACAAGGTGTCTATCTAAAATATCTAGCTTACGAATCCCTGAAAGAGGGAGATGTAAAATTAGATAACTATTGTGACAAAAACCCAAACAGAAAGTGTGAGGAAGAAATCACAGGTAACTATGGCGGTGCCTCTTGTTATGGGATCAAAACACATGCATCTCAATATTCTATTGTAGATGTTTTTGAAATTAAATATAAATGGTGTACGCAGTGAATAAAAGAGCAATGATAGAAAAAGCAGGAATAATGATTTTCCTAGCAATTGCCTTATTATTAGTAATTACATTTTCTTCCTCTCTTGAGGCTGGAAAATCAGCTCAAACATATGATGGTAATTTAACTTGTGAAATCAAGCAAGATGCTACTTCAGATTTGGGAATTGTAGCTACAAAAGATACAGGTGCATGGTCCACTGATGTTAATTGGACAATTGGAAATATTTGTCCTGGGCCAAAAATTTGTGATATTTATTCTATTTTTGGTTTTGCAAGATATATTAACGCAGGAAGTATGAATGAAGCTCTTGCAGGTGAAGGTTACTTTTTATTAGCAAACAGCACTGAATCAAATACACCTACAAACGGTACAAGATATCTTTCTTACTTAAATCAAACATTGGAAATATCTCAAACATTGGGCCCTAGATGGGAATGTGGAATTGGGACAAGCCCCACAACATGTAATACTGCAAACCAAGGATTTAATGAATCTGGTAGGGGTTATATTGTAACACTTTATGCTTATGCAGATGGATTCAAGACCCAGGTCATAGCAGATGTATTTAATATAAACTATACTTGGTGTTGGACACCAATAATTCATGATGCATATGTTTCTGCAGAAAGTGCAACTTGGGAAGAATCATTAACTTTTACAATTAATGTTACAAATCCCGATGCAAATACAACAGTAAAATTATGGACTAGAAAAATAGGAGCAACATGGACAGAAGAAACACCTAATAAATCATGTGAAAACTGTAGTGCGCAATCACCCCATGATGATTCCCTATCTTGGGTTGTGTCTTTTGTTGAAGCAGACGTCGGGAATTGGGAATTTAAATTTAATGCTACAGATGACACGGGATATTCTACAGAAGCTAATGTAACAGCTTCTGCTTCATCTACTAACGAATGTGTGGATGGGGGAAATGACTGTGCATTTCAAATAAATATTGTTGCCGCAGTAGAAGGTGCTCCAGATACTGAAAATACTACTGTTAATGGGGTTCAAACAGATGCTGCAGCAGGATGGGGTGAAACATGGAATTTTACTATAAATGCTAGTGATAGTGAAAACAATCCCTTTAACATGAGTTTGCAAGTATATACTGATTCTGGCTGGCAAACATTTGAAAATGAAACTTGTTTAACTTCATGTGATACTTGGGGAATTTATAACTTTTCAATAAGCAACTTCACTTGTAGCAATATCACAACCTCCGGTCAATATAGATTCTTCCTTATTGATAATGAAAGTAATAGCACTACTACAACAGCTTATGATTTTGACATTGAACAAAATGACATTGAACTTCAACTATCTGCAGGTAATAATAGTATTGCAAACAGGTCTGGAGACCAACTAGATGAGCTTATTTTAAGAATATTTGACCAGGATAATGCAACTTATCCTGAAAATGTTAATATTACATTTAAAGTTAAATTTGATGCTGCTAATTATGATGCTGGTACAAATGTTTCTACAAATAGTACTGGTTACTCTGCTTATAATTTTAATGCGTCATGTAGTCCTACAAAATATACTGTGGGGGATAGAGATTGGAAGGGGGAAGTAACAGGTGCAGAATGTTATAAAACAACAGCGTCTGAAGAATTTAATTTATCTACTAGGGGAGATATTACCCTATTATTTGATGAACCAACAACTGCAAATAAAACACAAGAAGATACAATAAGTTTCTTAGGTTCTACATGGGATGATTGTGGTGATTCTTTGGGAAGTGCAAATGTAACTTATTATGCAAATGCTAGTTCTTCAAGTTTTGCATGTAGTGATACATCATTAATTGGTGCAAATGCTTTCAGGTGTAACTATGTAACTGATTTAACAACTCCTGAAGGATGGTATAATTTAACTTTAAACAGTAATGCAACATATCATTATGATAATCATACTAATAATACCGGCTCTCCTGGAGGTTACTTCTATTTATTACCTAAATATGAATTAAGTTCGCCAACAGCCTATCCTACAACACAAGGTTGGGGAAATCCCAATTGGCAATTTAATGTTACTGCAAGTTCTGGAGATGCAAATAACATAATTAATGTTACGTTATATATGGGAACAGGTGTTAATCCTACAACGGTTTGCAATGCTACATATAGTTGTTACAATCAAACTCCACTAAATTGTTCAACTTGTTCAGGCCAATCAATGTATTGGGAAAGAAACTTTACATATGAAGATCAAGGCCAGTGGTTCTATCAATTTAAGATGGACAACCCCGGTACAACAGAATCAACTTCAGGTACTACAAACTACATAACAGTTGATAAAGATAATGTAAACATTACATATGGTGGGGCTGGTAATGAATCTAATGTCACTAGAAATCAAACTTCACAGTTATTAGTTGCAAGAGTATATGACAAAGATAAAGATAGTTACAATGTAACAGGTCCAAATGCAACAGTTGTATTCAAACTTTTACATGTAGACTATCCAGACAATGATGAAAAGATAATTGGAATATCAACAACAAATTCAACAGGGCATGCAGTCCTTAATTTCTCATTTGAAGTCTGTGAAGGATGGGTGGGTGGAGATCAATTATGGAAAGCTGAAATAAATGGCAGTGAAGAAAATTATAATACAAATTCTTCTGATGGAAATTATACTATTGAACTTGTAAAACAAGGCTGTACAACAGAAATTGATGTTTATCCTGCTGCAGGAGTTTTAGTACCTACACAAGCATTTGAAAATAATAACTTTTCTGTAAATGCAACAATTACATCTTGGCAAGCAAAATCCCAAGATTCATGGACAATAGCAAATACAACAGAGCCTTCAACAGCAGCAAGTTGGATAATATATAATCAATCACAGTATCTAGGGAATGTAACTCAAGGAGCTTATGATAAAATAACTTGGAATGTGACTCCGACTACTGTTGGTAGTGGATTTAAGATGAATGTGTTTGCAAATTCTAGTAATGGTGGAAATGATAGTTTGAATTCATCTGGAACATTTACAGTGTATAAAGAATATCCTTCCACAGCCCCTGAAGAACTTATAGCTCCAAAATCAATAACACCTAATAATAGTCTTGATCTAACTTGGCCTTCTTGCGATATTGGAAATTACAGAGTTGCTAGCATAACTACCAAAAGAATCGCGATCCATATTCCCCATTCTAAATAA
>CAYMBN010000021.1:0-5678 GCA_964388715.1 uncultured Methanosarcinales archaeon | reverse complement strand
CGAAACAATTTTTTCACACAAAATAAAAACATATGATTCCACCCTTTCACGGGCTAAGCTCAAAATTTCGCAATTTATAAATCTTTGCTTTTTTGTTACTATTTGGTGATTAATTCTTTCTTTTTTCTTAATCCATTTATGTATTTTTCAAATTCTACGCATTTATTTATGTCTATCCTTGTTTTTTTCCTATTCTTAAGATCAAAAGAAAAAACCTCTAAATCATTGTGTTTATATTTAACCTCAAAATCATCTTTCATTCTTCTAAACAATGTTTTTAGTTTCATCTATGCCCCCTAAAATATATTAACTATATACTCTGATTTTATCATATAAAAGTATTTATATACTGGAGTATATAGGTCCGGAAGAATCACATACTTATTATAGGGTTAAATATAATAATATATAAAAACACTTGCATCTAACCTAAAAATATGGCAAAAATAAAGGTGTTGTCTCAAGATCTTATTAATAAGATTGCTGCAGGTGAAGTGATAGAAAAACCTAGTTCTGTAGTAAAAGAATTAATTGAAAATGCACTAGACGCATATGCTGACCAAGTATTGGTTGAGATAATCGAAGGTGGTAAGTCTTACATAAAAGTGCAAGATAATGGTTTTGGCATGAATGAAAAAGATGCAATGCTTAGTTTTCATAGACATGCTACTTCTAAAATTTCTGTTACACAAGATTTGTTTGACATAAATACACTGGGTTTCAGAGGTGAAGCATTGGCTTCAATTGCTGCTGTAAGTAACGTTAAGATCACGACCAGAGTTAAAGAAAAAATTGAAGGTGTTTTTATTGAAGTGGAAAATGGAACAATAAAATATAAAGCAAGTGTTGGTTGTCCTGTTGGTACTGTAATCGAGGTTTCTAATTTATTTTATAATACTCCTGCTAGGAAAAAATATTTAGAATCTATACAAAATGAAACAAGACACATAACAGATATTGTGATTAGATATTCTTTGATTAATCCCAAGGTTGGGTTTAAATTAATAAGCAATGGAAATATTATTATTAATACTCCTTTTACACCTGATGTATTGGCAAATGTAGCAAGTATATATGGGGCTGATGTTGCAAAAACACTTTTACCAATTAATTATTCATCTGATTCAATAGAAATAAAAGGGTTTATATCTAAACCTAGTTATACAAGGGCTGATAAAACACAGCAAAGTGTTTTTGTTAATAAGAGGTATGTGAAGAATAAAATTATTAGTTCTGCTATACATGATTCTTACAAAGAATTATTAATGTTGCACAGGCATCCGTTTGTTATTCTAGATATTACTATTCCTGCAAGATCAATAGATGTGAATGTGCATCCTACGAAAAAAGAGATCAGATTATCTAAAGAAGGTTTAGTCTACCAAATTGTGTTTGATGCTGTAAAAAAGACTTTGCAAGAAAATAATTTAGTAACTGAAAGAGAGATAACTGACAAAGAATTACAGAAATCATTCCACCAAACAATAAAGCCAATAACAGAACAACAAGAAGCACTAAAAGCAAACAAAGTAGTTGAACCAATGTCACAACAAACATTGGCAAAACCAGATACACAAGTCTCAACAAGTGAACAAACACAACAACTTCCTCAAGTAAACATACTTGGTCTTGCACATAATTGCTACATATTAGCTGAAACTCCTGATGGTGTTGCGATCATTGACATGCATGCTGCAGAAGAAAGGATTAATCTAGAAAATCTGCAACAACAGTATGAAGATAAAGGCATAAAAACACAACAATTGCTTTCTCCTGAAACCATTACTTTAAGTCCAACAGATTCTCAATTATTACAATCAAACTTAACACAATTAACTAATTATGGCTTCATTGTAGAGCACTTTGGTCAAAATACATTCTTAATAAGGTCAACACCTGTGATAATGAATAAACAACAGAAAAAAGAATTGCTTCTTGACATATTAGATGAATTAAATGCAAACAAAGCAAAGCTCATAGACCAGATAAAAGACAAAGTCATAAGAAGAATGGCTTGCAGAAAGTCAATCAAGCAAGGAGACAGGATTGAGATGGCTGAGATGTATGCTTTAGTACGTAAGTTGTACAAATGCAAAGATCCTTATGCTTGTGCGCATGGTCGTCCCACTATTATTAACTTAACAAAGTATGATCTTGAGAAAAAGTTTAAGAGGGTTGTTTAATCAAGATCTGAATTAGGGAGTTTTCCTTTAAATCTTTTTTGTTCCTGATAATAATGTTTTCTGCAAAGATAACTCCATCCTCTATTCTTATGTTTTCCACCTAGTAAACTTGGAAAAACTTCTCTATAAGCTTTATTTTTACAAGTACCATTATAATCACAATGTGGTATTTTGTTCTTTTTTTTCATTTAAACCTCTATATCCTTTGCATGAACAGGTTTAATCAAGATCCCTTCTGATTTTTCTTCAAAAACACCAAAATCTCCTGGTTTAATCCCATAATCTTTCAAAACTTTTGATGGGAATCTCATTATTGTTGAATCACCTAAAACACCGAATTTTCTTACCATCTTCCTTCTACCTGTTAAAACATCAAATTTTAATAATTCACTTGATGTAAAATATTCTTCTCCACATTTTGTACATTTCATGCAATTCAAATTAATTCCTTCTTTTTTGCATTTACTAACTTTAACTTTTGCTCTGCATTTGTAACACTTTTTCATGAATCTTTTCATTTTCTTTGCCTCTTTAATTTTTTTGTTGTAGGTTTTACATGAATCAGGATAATATTCTCATGTTCAACATAGGATAAACATAAAAATTTTCCTCTAAAATGGTAAAACACATTATATTTATTCTGTTTCTTTGATATTAATATGTGTTCTCCACTTTCTAATATGTCTAATACAAATTCCAAAGGTTTTTTCAAACTATCAAACTCTCTTTTAAAGTGCCATGTAAACACTAATAATTTCCCTTTCCAATACAAATCTTCGAATAATATTTTTATCAACCTTTGGATATCTCATGATATCTATTAATAGTAATAGATATTTATAAACTTTTCGGTTTTTTACCTAAACTCCCTCAACATCTTCTGCCTATGTCCATTGACAATAATGAAAGGTTTGGCCCTCCGAACACTACCACCAAGTGCATGTAAGTCGCGCAGCTTCTTTATCTTATAACCATTTACAATCTTCTGAGCTATCTTTGGTCCAATACCAGGGACACGAATAAGTTCAGAATATGAAGCTTCATTTGGATCAATACCATCGCCACCAAATGTTTGCTGAGCCATCACCAACTTTGGATCACCTCTTGGTAGCATATCATCAACAAATACATTGTCAATTTCTTTTAATTTATACCCATACTTTCTCATTAAAAAATCAACATTGTATAAACGATTCTGCCGTAACAAAGGAACAGCCTCATCATTACCCATAGGTGTGCCTTTGACAGGCCTGAATGCTGCATAAAACATTCTTCTTAATTCCAGATGAGTATATTCCCAATTAGTCATCTTAAGAATGTCTTTGTCTGTTGAATTGTTTGTGACAATCATTTGGCTAGTCTGGCCACCCATTAATTTCATCTTAGATATCCAAGCTTGTCTACGAAGTATATCAATCTTATAATCCTTGCATGAAGACAATTCACTCATAACAGATTTGTTAGGTGCTTCAAGATTAATACTCATTCTAGTTGAAAGTTCAGAAGCCTGCTTCACCAATTCATAACTAGTGCCTGGCAAAACCTTAAAATGAATATAACCCCTAAACTTATACTTAAAACGCAATAACCTAACACTCTCAATCATTTCTTCAGTAATCTTATCAACATTTCCACTTACACCAGAGCTCAAGAAAAGCCCCTCCACCGAGAGTGTATGACATAAATTCATAAAAACCTTTGCAAGTTCATCTGGTTTATACTTAGCTATTTTACTTTTGTTTTTACAAGAAGTAGAATTATGGCAATATTTACAATCAAATTTACATTCATTTGACATCAATGTCTTAAACAATCTACACGTCTTATGCTCAGCCTTTGCATGATATATTCCACCCAAACCAGAATCCACTTTAACTTCGCATGCCTTAGGACCACAACTATCATATTTGCCTGCTTCTGAAAGTATTTTAGCTTTTTTAAATATTTCCATTTTAGTTCCACCAATTAAAACAAAACAATCACCAATTCATAAATTATCATAAGGACTTGTAACATTACTAACTTTATAACTAGACATACGAGTATAAACTTGTGTTGTCTTAATATCAGAATGACCTAAAAGAAACTGAACATCTCTTAAAAGATTGCCATTTTCAATCAAATGTGTTGCAAATGAGTGTCTAAAAGTGTGTGGGTGAACATTTTTTTTGATTTTTGCTTTTTTAGAAGCAGCTTTAACAACTCTATAAACTGTTTCAATGCTAAGATGTCCATTTCTACCCTTAAACACATAATCATTATAATCTAATTCTTTAGATAAGACAAAATCACGTAATTCTTCTTTCAACTTTTTAGCAATAATAAACATTCTATCTTTTTTACCTTTACCAAATCTGACCCATCCAAAACCTTGATCAATTTCTAGATCACAAACCTTTAATCTAACAAGTTCACCAACTCTTAAACCAGAAGAATACAATAATTTTACAATTAGTTTGTGTTTAACATTGTCAATACAATTAATTATCAACCGAACTTCTTGTTTTGTTAATACAGTTGGCAGTGTTTTAGGAATTTTTGAGAATTTATAATTCAATTTCCATGTATTATATAAAATCTGACTAACAAAAAACTTAACAGAAGACAAAGCAACATTAAGTGTAGAACCACATTTATCTTTTGTGCAAAGGTGTTCAATATATTTCTTAACATCTCTTTTAGTAATCTTTCTAACACAATCTCTTTTACCACAAAAATCCAGAAATTTATCTACAAATAAACAATAAGTTTCAGCAGTTCTATTGCTCATGCCTCTTCTTTTGCATTCTTTTTTTATTAGTTCGAGTGGTTGCATACATATATAGATAGTAATAATCCTTTATAAGTTTCACACGCACATGTCCAGTGACCAGTGAAAACAAGTAAACAGACCACAACCCCAGAATTTAGCCATATAAGGTCAGTGGACATGTTTTTTCAAATGTCCAGTGTCCAAGAAATGTCATATAATAAAAATCTCTCAATAATCTTCATATTTTACCTTATTCTTATCACCTCTTTATGATTCCTTATTTTATCAGTTTTTCTTGTTAATTATTTCCGCAGAAGTACAAACAAATAATCATAAAACCTTCAGTAGGTAGTTTAAAATCATTTGAGGTGATATAAAATGAATAAAGAAAAAATAATGGAAATATTGGGAACAGATTTCCTATTAATATTAAGACTTCATAATACTATGAAGTTTGTTGTGAATACTAAAAAAAGTCTGTATTTTAAGCACATGATTATGGACAGAGAGTTCAATGATCTGATTCAGTTATTTCGTGAAAGAAATAAAGATATTGAGAAATTATTATCAGAACACCACCCCAGTAAAGCCAAAAAACCCAAAACTCAACATAACTACAAATGAAATTCAGAATTATTCAACACCAGGCCTTGTAAACATTAAATCAGGAGATTTAAGTTTATAAGGGGTTAAGTCCAATCACTCGGATGCCTCAAAGTATTAGAATTATAAAAATAAAAATT
>CAYMBN010000020.1:0-8212 GCA_964388715.1 uncultured Methanosarcinales archaeon | reverse complement strand
TTAACCTTTATATATTACTTCTACTTACCTATCCTAAAGAGGGGGTAATTAACATTATTTGCAGTTTTTCCAAAAAAAGAGACTTATTTCCAATATTCTTTAAATCAAAACATTTATATAGTTTGAATTCCATTATATTGGAATAAGTTAATAAAAAAGTACAAAAACACACTTTTTTATGTAAAAACAATCAAAAAATAAAACAAAACAACCAAAAAACATAAAAATATCCAATTTATTATAATAACAAAACAAAAAAAAGGTGTAAAAGTCCAATTAATTGGAATATGAACATAAACAACAAGTCTGAACTAGAAGTGTTAAAGTTCCTAACACAGAATTGTTTTACAGCTCATTCTACAAAAGATATTGCTAAAAACACAAAAGTTTCAAAATCACAAATATATAATCTCCTAAAAGTTTTAACAAAAAAAGACCTAATCAAACAAATCAATAAACGTTATCAAGCAAATATGTCTAATTACCTCACACTTTCTTTAAGAAAAACATTTGACCTTGACACAATATACCAACAAAAAAATTCTAAAAAGATTATCCAAGAATATGAATCAATCCAAAACAAAGACATTATAGCTGTTCTTTATACAAAAAAAGGAGACTCTTACACCTTAACACACATTTCTCAAACAGTTCAACCAGGTTCTATCTTAAAGTCAGACTTTGATTCAAAATATCTTGAAGGAGATAAAGAAATTATTGACTTACTCAAAAACTCCCTCATTATCCATGATAATAATTATATTACAAAATTCCTAAAACTACAAACAAAATGAAATTAAAACTACAAGCTGCAATGTTCATGATTTTAATAATCTTAACACTACCAGTTTGCTTTAGTGTTGAGTATGAAATTCTTACTATAAAATCAACAGGCCAAGACAATATTGAAAACTGGATCAGACCAGAAGACCAGGTTAAAATAAGTGTAACAACATCAGGAGGAACAGTTGAAAAAGAACAAGTAAGGATTGGTCCACATGATTATCCTGCAGACAAACCATTTGACAGCTGTTCACAAGTAAGTGGAACAACATACAGATGTAATTACACCTCTAACTTAATACAATTCTCAGACTTAGTAGATGACCTTGGAAGAGTCAAATATTTTATCAAACTTTATGATCAAAGCTTTAGACAAGATGATAAACAAGAAAGTTATCTTGTACCAGATGTTGTTGAACCTATTATTGACACAGCCCAAGTCACCCCAGGTAAAAAACCATCATTACATTTAGTAACATCAGACGGAAGTGCTGTTGATCCAGGCTCTGGTATAAAAACAATAAAAATATTTGCAGATGATGAACTTATTGAAGAGATTGATGTTAACCAACAACAAACCTATGATGAGATAAAAGAATTAGACATGCAAGGCAATGGTCAAAAAACACTTTTAGTGCAAGTCTTTGACGGAGTAAACAACTTTGCACAAACAGAAACCAATGAATTTGAAGTCGACACATCAGCTCCAACAATAAGTGAAGAACTAAGATTATACCAAGGTGGAAAACAACTTATCTATGGTTCAACTCAAACACTAAAAGATGTCAGAGCTGAGTTCAGAATCCAAGAAGCAAAACTTACAAAAGTAGAAGTAGATGCATCTGCACTATCAACTGTTGCACATTTATCAGAAGCATACAAAAGCCTAACCATTGACAACCCTAATGAACTAGCAAACATTAACACAGCTGCAAAAGGATGTAACAAAGTAAATGATGAATACATTTGTTTTGTCAAGATTGACATGTCACTTGAATTAAACAAGATTCCTACAATAAAAATCAAAGCAACAGACCAATATGATCTTATCACAGAAAAACAAGCAAGAGCATCAAACTTACTAATAGATATAGATGTACCAAAAGTAACATTTATTGGCAGCGAACATGGTAAATTTGTAAAACCAGGATTAAACAAAATAATAGTAAGAATAACAGAATCACAATCAGGATTCTATAATGTTTATGATTACAGTCCAACAGTCAAAGGTCATGGAATTGTTATAGACGCATCAGCACTTAACTCAAAGTACAGTGGAAAAACAACACCAATGACACACTGTAATAAAACAGATTCACAAACATGGGAATGTTATACTTATCTTGAAGTTTCTGAAAAACAAGGAAGTTTACCTGTTTATCTAAAACCAGACCTAAGCTTTGATGATTCATTAACATATGTTGAAGGAGAAAGTGAAGCAATCCTAAAAGTTGACAATGAAGTTTCGTCAGTCACAGATTATGTTGCTAGAGAACAAGTAGAAAAAGACCTAGGAAACAAATATATTAAAGTAAACCTTGTAGAACCTGCAAAAATAAAAACAGCAGCTGGAAATGATTATTATTCACACGGAGATTATCTTAATATTGAAGCAAAGATAAGAGACAGTGTTTCTGGTATCAAAGAAGCCTATGCAAACCTAAGCTCAGTAGGAGTTGCAGGCTTAGCAAAAGCATCTTGTACAAACCAAACTCCTGTTTACACTTGTACTTGGAACAATCTTGGCCCAGTCACAGGATACATAAAAAATGCCTCAATATATTTAACATTCATAGACAAAGTAGGCAATGAAGTTGTAAACAATCCAGGAATAACAGTGCTTGAAAACGATGAAGCAGATGCAAATTATTGGACACCAATCACAAAAGATCCAATGCCAAAAGTAATCAACAGTGACACAATGAAATACACAAGTCACAGAATCTTTGGTAATATAAAACTAGTTCCACCAAGTGGATTAATCCAAGAAGAATTAAAAACACTAGACATTGCACTTGGCAATTGTCAAGGTTCAACAGAATACTTAACAGAACAAGGTCCAACATGTCTAAACTGTTTCCCAGGTGCAACAGACTTAATAATCAAATTTCCTTTTGAAAGACAAGAAGATTCAATAGAAGATACAAACCTAAGCTTCAACTGTTCATTAAAGATAAAATCACAATACATGCAAAAACTTTCTAAACTGGAAACAGAACATTTCACAATTGAAGTTCCACTCACATCAAGAGGTTCAATGGACAAAGCAGTCAAGAACGAGATCAGTGCTGTCAAAGGCTCATGGTTGTTAAGCAATGGATTCCTTGACCAATTAATTGAAATACAAAACATTGCAGAACAAATATGTAGATTTGTAAATGTACTTGGTAGCATTGCAAGACTGTTTGAAGCAATTGAATTATTGTTTGGTCCACTCGACTTTACACCTTTTAAAGGAATTGCAGTTGCACAAGGCGCTGCTAATGAAGCATACCACGTAACTTACAACGGATTCTTTAAAGGACTAAGCCATTTCTGTAAATATATCTCTTGTAAACAAGGTTTCTGGGATGATTGGGCAGAAACACTTGATCAAAAATTAAAATCAGGTAAAACATCTTCAGTATTGTCAAACCAATTATGGGGTAAAGGTTTTACAAGTCAAAGCATTCTAGACAGTATTGACTTTAAAGAATCTATCATACTTAGCTTAAGCATTGGCTGTATCCCAGGCGTTATTTACAATCTTAAAAAAGCAAGACAAATCGAATGTAGATATGTCCAATGTTTACAAGATGATGTCAAAGCAGGTGCACCTATTGCAGCATGTCAAACAGCACGTGGTTACATGTTGTGTAAATATGTTTGGGGACAGTTATTTTACACATTCCCATTAACAAACCTACTCAATGGCATACTTCAAAGATTCAAAGCAGCAATCTCAAGTCCTTTAGGATTACTTGGATTAGTTTTAGGTCGAACCTGTACACATCTAAACACAGAAACAAGAGTTACACACGTTGGCTGCTTACTTACCAGTGTATTACCAGCAATAAACGATGCACTTGAAGATATTCAAAGATTTGTTGAAAACAAAGAATGGGAACTAGGAGGAGATATTTGTGGTGAAATCTAAAAAAGCACAAATAACAGTATTCATAATAATAGGAATCATTCTAGTATTTAGCACTGCATTATTTTATTATGTAAGAACACGTACTGTTGAACAAAAGTTTGAAACAATTGCAGATCCAAGCATTGAACAAGTTCCAAACACACTACTTCCAGTAAGAAACTTTATCCAAACCTGTTTAACCCAAACATCTAAAGATGCAGTTGTTGAACTTGGCCAACATTCAGGATATGTAAAAGTAGATCAATTTAATATTCCATTGTTAAACACAAACCCAACTGAAAAACAAGGACTTACATTTTATACAACAAAAGTTCCATACTGGCACCATTTAAAGAGTCCTAACAATGGAAAGTTTGGTTATGTTTTTGAACAAAACATTCCTCCATTAAGAGGTCCTGCATTGAATTCAATTGAAACACAAGTTCAAGATTATGTTAATGAAAACCTAATAGATTGTTTCAATGGTTTTACAGAACTAAAAAAACAAGGTTTCACAATTGATGTATTTAGCCAACCACAAACACAAATCACTATCAGACAACAAGATGTTTTAGTTCAAACAGAACTTCCAGTTAAAACACAAAAAGCAGACACTTCTGCAACAATAGAAAACTTCTGGGTAAAGCTACCTGTTAACTTAATGAAAGTTTACGGTCTTGCAAAAGAAGTTGCAGATCTTGAAATCAAACACAAATACCTTGAAACAAATACAAAAAATATCATAACAGCTTTTGCTTCACTTGAGAGCGATATTCCTCCAATCTCAGCAGCAGAATTCAACCTAGGCCCATACAAGTTCTGGCTAAAGACAAAAGTCAAACAAAAAATAGAAGAAAGATTAGCAGACAATGTTGATATACTTCAGGCAACCAATACAGCTAACTATGAAAGAATCATAACAAACGACGATACTTCACAAACAATATATGATAATATGATTCTCCCACTAAACAATTCATATGATGACCTAAATCTTGAATTCACATACTTACCAATATTCCCAATCTACTTTGACCTTGACTGTGGTGGTGAACTATGTAAACCAGATGTAGTTTCCTCACCAATCCCATTCATTCCATTAGGCATAAAACGTTATGAATTCAATTACGATGTTAGTTATCCTGTTTTAATTGAAATCTATGATCCAAACGCATTCAACAGACAAGGTTACAGGTTTTATCTTGCACTTGAGAGTAACATAAGAAGTAATGATTGGATCAATACCACAAACCCACCTTTAACACAACAAGTTGAAGGCATGACAATGATATGTGATGAAGCACAAAGAAATTCAGGAAACATAACAGTAAAAGTATTTAACAAACATACTCAAGCATATGAACCAGATAGTCCAATCAGATATATCTGTTCTAATATTGCTTGTGATGTTGGCATAACCGATGATCAAGGAACCTTTAAAGGCAAACTACCTATCTGCTTAAACGGAGTCTTAATGGCAGTCAACCCAGGATTTTACTCAGAATCAAAACTCTTGACAACACAACTTGACAAAAATGAAAACATTGAGATTAAAATTGATCCTCCTAGAGAAAGAAAAGTCAAAGTAATGGTATATGAAACAAGAAAAACAGATTTTGGCTGGACACTTAACCCTATTCCAAGAGAGTTAGCAGATGATGAACAAGCTACAATATCATTACTAAAACAAACAATCCCTGGCCAAGAACAAGTAATTGACCAAGTCCTAGTAATGCGAGGCAATGAAACACCTACAATGGACTTAGTCCCAGGCAAATATTCACTTGAAGTCAACTTATTGTTATACAAAAACATTGTAATCCCACAACAATCAAGAAAAGTTAGAACAGGAATTTTCAAAAAAAGAACAATAGTCATCCCTAGACTTAACTTACCAAGTCCATTCCCATATGGTGGCGCAAAACTAGACAAAGTAAACATAAAATCATACAATCTTGACAACAGTGACACAATAATATTCTATGCAATTGCATCACCAGGCCAAACAACTAGTTTAACTCATGAAGACATGTCAGAGATGGGCAGAGTAGAAGAATACTCACAAAAATACAGAACAAAGGTAATCCCAAGACTCAAAAATGAATAAGAAACTAACAATGTGGATACTTGTAACGATCTTCCTAATCATGATAGGAACACTAGTCTACTTACTCCCAGAATCTAATTCAAATCAGGTGACTGGAATGGTTACTGGTATGGTTACATCTGAACAAACAATTGAATATTATGACACAATATCTGATGATGAAAAAGCATATAAAGACGCTGGAATGGTTGCAGTCATCAAACAAGGAGACACTATAAAAGATATACTTATCTCAACTCTTGATGGTGCAACAGATCCATTTAAAAGATTAAATACAGGAACAAGTGACTTACAAAAATATCAAGATAAAATTGACAATAGCAAATGGAAACCTTACCAAGCATATACATTAAATAGTTACTCATTACAAGGAATTGATCGTGGAAGTTCATTAATAACAAGTTCAGGAAGAATCATCCCAGAAGGTAAAACAGCCAGTCAAGTAGTAGTAAGTTTAACAGGAACTGAATCAGGCGGAGGGGGAGATGGACCAATTACCTCAGGCACAGAAGCATCAGCAAAAGTAGAAACAACTTCAGAATACACACCAATTGATATAAATGAACAGTTAAATTTAGGTTCTGCTACTTCACAAGAACTTTTAGAATACTACAAAAATAAAGAAAATAAAGATTTCCAACCAATCTGGGCAGCTTTAACAGAAGGAAAAGGTTATATCAAGGACAAGAAAATTTATATAAAGGATACCGGTGGACAATATAAATCTACAGGTTATACAATTGAAAAATTACAATCTGATTCAATTAACCATTATATTGTTGAAAACCTACATTCAAGTATCACTCAAGAAGATTCAACACTAGAATTTGAAAATTTTGAATTTAGTGATGGAGAAAAATTCACTGTTGTAAAGAAAAAAGATTCTGAAGAGATTTTATATTACTCTGATGATGATTTCAAAACAATAAGTTTTATTGATGAAAATAATGAAGTTAAAACTTACAATTATGATAACAGATTTGGACAGATAATAGAACCAGCATTTAATTCAAAAGATGAATTTACAACACAAATCAATCAAAAAATAAAAGTAGCACCAATTCAAGATGTTCCAGCAAGTCCTTTTGCTCCTAGTGACATAACAACTACACAAGAGCAAGGTCCAGTTAATAAAATCTACAGAAATGCTGGGGAAGCACATAAACCTCCTGCAGAATTTGTTAAAGATTCAAAAGTATTTTTTGAAGGTAGTCAAAAACTATTCCATCTACAAAAACAAGATGGAAATGTTTACACATACAAAATAGATGGAACAGGTTCTTATACATTAATTAGAAAAAGAAATGCCCAAGGACAAGACTTATCATTTGATAAACAAACAGAAATCTTTGGTGGGGGAGAACACGGCACAATAAACTACGGACAAGATGGCAAACCAACCTCAACAACATTACATCGCACAGATGGAAAAGAAGTTAATATTCCAGAAGTTTTCTCACCAGCTAAGCTTGGACAAATAACAGATTTTAACGAGGAACCAGGAGAAGGAGGGGTCCTTTTTGAATATTATGTAACAGGTGAAGGAGACAGTGAAACCAAAACATCTTATGGTAATTTTATAGGTGGTGCAATTGTCAAAACCCAACAAAAAGATGAAGATGGAGAATGGATACCTTCCCAAGATGTAAAAATCCAACTTACTGGTCAAAAAGGAGAAATAAACATTCAAAATGATTTAGTTTCATTTGAATTAGGAGAAAAAGACAAGAAAACATTTACAAGATTCTCAGAAAAAGGTAATGTTGAATTTATGATTAAGGAGAGTAAGGTTGATGATGAAACAGTTAAAAACGGAATAATCACAATTAAAGATTCAAACAAGAATACAAAATACCAAGTTACAGTTCAAGAAGGGAACACAGAAGTTAAATCAAACTTCAAAAATAACAAAATAGAACAACCACAAAGAATTATTACCTATGAACAAGATGGTAAAACAAGTAAAAAGACAACAACTGAAAAAAGATATAAAGATAAGAAAGTAACAAGAGAACTAACTGTAATTGAACATATAGATGGTAAAAAGTATAATCAACAAACAATAGAAACAAAAAAAGGTCAAATTAAAAAAGACGTAATCAAAGAACGTGATCCTAAGACAGGAAAATTCACAGGTGTTCGAACAACAATCACACATAAATATTCAGAAGATGGTAAAAAAGAAATAGGAAGATCTCATCTAAAAA
>CAYMBN010000019.1:0-8801 GCA_964388715.1 uncultured Methanosarcinales archaeon | reverse complement strand
ACACATAAATATTCAGAAGATGGTAAAAAAGAAATAGGAAGATCTCATCTAAAAATAGATGATAATGGTAAACCAATTTCAGGCAAGGTTATTGAAATTAAAGAAGGTCAAGAAACAACAACAGATTATATTTTTGATGATGATCCAGAAAAAAATACCCTAGAAACACTTAAAGCAAAAACAGGCACATTAACAAAAGCAGAACAAGAACTCAAATCACAATATACAGAACAAATCCGTATTTACAAAGTAAGACGTAGTGGAGCACAGATGGACTATTGGGTTAATAAAGCAACCCAAACAGCTGGCCTTGGACAACGATTATCAACACTTCTTATGCCAGAATTCACAGCAAGATGGGCAAGAGATGTTGAAAAGTTCCTCACAGAAGAACTCTTTGGAGTACTTGGAGGAATCGAATCAGTCACAACAAACATATGTAAAGATAGAATCAAAAAAGCAGCTGAAACAGTTGTAATTGGTTATGGTTGTGACGGTTATATAAGAACAGCTCCAATCCTACAAGGAGATAAATATGGCCCTTATTACAACAACATCTTTTCATACATTGCAGGAGAAAAATATGGTCCATTCCCAAAAGAATGTACACACGATAATAATTGTTCAGATGATTTCACATGTACAAACAATATGTGTAAAAAAGACGACACAACACAACAAGAATATCTTTACGTTGTCACATTCAAGGTTGACCCAAGCTGTTCAGGAGCACAACCAGAATTCAATGTAATTCTCAAAAAAGGAACAACCTCTAAAAATCTTTACAAAAACAACAGAAAAACCAAAGGCCAAGCACTGATTGCAAGTGGTAATGAAACAACATTCATATCATCCAATGACTACAACAAACTATGTTTAAAATTCGCAAACGCAGATGACTTAAGAATAACATTAGAAGGAGATGAACAATGTAATAAATTTAACTACGAACAATCATATGTTTCAGAACTAGACAGCATAGACACATTCCTAGGAGGCTTATTCAGCTTTGGTTCATTAGGAGACAGACCAGTAGTAGTACACTCTGGCCAACCAGTCTCTTCAGAACAACAAACCACCTCAACATCACAATCAACATCAAGTGATCCAACATCACTTATTCCAGACAACATATGAAATCAATAAAACTCTATGCGGAAAGTGTAAAAAACCTTAACAAGAAATTCCTAATCACAATCCTATTAGACTTTGCACTGTTCGCATTATTATATTACATAGTAATGTCATTCTTTAATCTATTACTATCCCTATCACAAAATATTCCGCAATTCAACACAAACCTGATTGATGTACCAATTGAACAAATTTACCAACAAACATCAATTGCATCACAGTTTGTTTACAAAGCAATATTTCTCTACATATTTTACATATTACTTATAGTATTAATCTACACAATATTCAAAGGAATTATCTGGTCTATAATATTAAAAAAGAAACTAAAACTAACTTATTTTTACAAATTTTATACACTTAACCTGATTTGGCTTGGAACAATAATCATACTTTTCATCTTAATACAACCAACATCCCCAACTATAGTCCTACCTTTACTACTTATAATCACATACCTTACATTAATCATTAACATAACATTCACATTAAAAGAAAAAGTATTCAGAACATTAGCAGAATCATTCAAAACATCAATAACAAAACTTCCAAAATACCTACCAACACTAATACTAATCATAATAACCTTCATACTACTATCAATTGTATCATTAATCTTCAAAAATGCATCACAATTAATCCAAGTAATAATCTCAATAATCTTTTTACTAGTATTCATGGCATGGTCACGTAATTATTTTACATTAATATATAAACAATAAAATGAAAAAAAAGAGGTCACAAATATCAATCTTTGTAATTATGGGTTTGATACTTATAATTGCAACAGGAATCTTCTTTTACATAAAAGAACGTACAACAATAATTGAAGAAATAATCATTCCTGACGAGATTGTCCCTTTAAAACAATTTGTTGAAACCTGTGTAAGAGATCATGCACAAAGCGCAATTATTCAACTAGGTTTAAGAGGAGGTTACATAGACATTCCACCTGAAATATTAAACGATCCAACTAAACATGTTTCATTACTTCCAAACTCAACATTCAAAGTACCTTACTGGTACATTGATCAACAAGATACCACTCCGACCAAAATCAAAATAGGCCAACAAATCTCAGAATATGTTACAAATAATCTAAAAACATGCGTTAACAATTTTCAATCTTTCCAAGATAAGTTCCAAATCAATGACACAGAACCAATCATAACAACTAAGATCAATAAACAAGATATTGTCCTTTACATCAATTATCAAGTAAAAGTACAAGATCAATTCACAACAAAGAAATTTAACTTACCAAAATTCAAAGTCTTTATTGACACAAAGCTAGGAAAAATGCATGACCTAGCAAAATTAATTATGGAAAAGGAAAATAATGAAGCTTTTCTTGAACAACGTGCATTAGAAATTATTGCAACATCAGGCTTACCTTATGAAGGAATGGATATAACATGCTCAGGAATGGCCTGGTCAATTGAAAACGATATTAAACCAGCACTAAAAAATCTATTTAGAAGAAATTTACATTATTTAACATTCCAAAACACAAAATATCTTGAACCAGAATATGAATATTACAGAAAACTTTATCATATTAACTTAACACGTGAAAATTATCGAGATATTAAAGTTGATACAATCTACGATGCAAAGTTTGGAATAACAAGACTCAATGTAAGACCAAACAGTGGTGATATTGTAAAACCAATCAACCCAAAAGTACCAATTGTAGGTACATGTTTCAAAATATTCCATCACAGATATGATATTGAATTTCCAATTTTATTCAAACTTACCGACGACGAAACAGGTTACACATTTAACTTTGCAACACCAGTAATAATGCGTGATAATAAAGCAGACAGAGAACTTAACATTTTTGTACCAGAACAAGTACCATTAGGATTCACAAGCTTAGATTATTGTTTAAATACACTTTACGAATTCAAAGTATATGCTTCTGACAAAGAAACAGCAGAATCAATTGAAAACACAAGCATAGAATTCCAATGTGTCCAATTCAAATGTGACATGGGTGTAACCCAAAAACAAATGTACCCAGGCACAAGAGTTGAAATTTATGGTTCAGAACCAGCACTTGAAACAAAGTTTCCATATTGTATTAATGGACTGCTAATCGCAAAAAAACCAGGTTACAAAGACGCAACAAAACATGTTACTATAGCAGAAGAAATGACAGAACTTTCAACAAACATAATAATGACACCATTAAAAACAATCAACCTAGACTTTAACATTGTAACATACCCACAAAAAACAAAACGTAAACTCAAAGAAGGCGAATTAATCATTTTCAGCATGAAAAATCTCAAAACATTAACAGATGAAACAATCATTTACCCATTACAAAACAATATCACAATTGAACTTGGCGATTATGAATATGAAATCAGCATAAAATTAGGTAAAGATGAAAAACTCTTTGGCGGACTTCAACTTAACAAATGGAAAGCTGACTATGACATAATCAAAAACGCACAAAAACTCAAATTTTCAGTAATAACAAAAACACCTGTACCAAAAACAACAGAAGAATTTGTAAAAATGTGGGACTCAACAATACTTCCAGAATCAAGTAGATACATACCTTCAATAAAATGAAAACAAGAAAACAACTAGCAATACTTGTATGCATGTTAATAATAATGATACCTATGTCATTAGCAGTTTCAATAAGTAATATACAGGCAGAACCAGTTGACCAACACACTGAACAAATCACATGGGAAACAGATAAACCAGCTGATACAAAGGTAGAATACAGTATAACCCCTGACCTTAGCAGAACCAAATCAAGTAACCTTAACACAACCACACATTCATTAAACCTAACAGGTCTTGAACCAGGTCAAGAATATTATTATAAAGTATCCTCTTCATTTAAAGACGAGTTTGATTCAGTACTAGACAAGTTTACAACATTCCTAGTATCAAATATATCAATTGAAAACATCACACTTGACTCTGCAATAATCAAATGGATAACCAACCACCCGTCAACCTCATTAATAAGATACGGAGAAGATATTAACCAACTTAACAAATCCCAATCAGAAACTCTAGAAACAACAGAACATTCTATCATAATCAACAACCTAAAAAAAGAAACAACATATTACTTCTTGATTAACAAAGACACAAGGATAAGAAACCTTAAAACAAAACTTGATATCACACCACCAGTTATCACACTTGACCAACTAAATGCAGCAACAAATCAGAACATATTAAACATTTCAGGTTTAACAGAACCAAACTGTACAGTGATTGCATACGAATTTTCAGAAACAAACGCAGTATTAACAAACTCAAATCAAGAAGGAAGATTCACTCTCGACTACGAACTAAGAAACGGTCTTAACCAAATTAAAATAAAAGCAATTGATATTAGTCAAAATAAATACACAGAATATCTTAACATAACACTTGACACAACACCTCCTGAAATTAATATTGAAATTCCTGAAAGTACAAATAAAGCAACACTTAACCTGATTGCATCTGTTAGCAAAAACATCTACCTACAAACAACAATAAATAACAATAAGGTAACAGCTAGAGAAGTTAAAGAAGGAAACTTCAACCTCACCCTGTCAGGATTTGCTCAAGGAGAAAATAATATCACAATTACAGCAACTGACATTGCAGGTAACAAAGAAATAATTAAACATACATTATCATTTGATAACCAACCACCTTCATTTGTTAAAATGGATGTACCTGATGAAGTTCATTTCCAAATTGCAACCATAACAGGACAATTAAATGAACCAGGTTATGTAAGAATAGCTAACTTAGCAAATGTTTCAAACTGGCCACCATATTTTAACTGGACAACAGGCAAATATGGTTTTGAAAATGTAAATGAAGGTTATGGTGCAGGTATAAAAGGCGGTGCAGCACCTTCTGTTGATACTTCAACAAAAATAGGTGGCACATTCAATCTAGAACAGATGATGGGTAAGATTGAATATGCAAAAGATCATAAAACAGTTCAAACAGATGCAAACGGTAATTTTGAAATCAAAGTTGCTCTCACAGCACTTGGTACAAAAACTTCTCAAGGTAGAAACACATTATGGATAATGGCAGGAGACAAAGCAGGTAATGAAATATCTCCAGTCAAAAAAGATATTAAGTTTGACCCTGGCAGCGAATTCTGGAGAGTGGGTGAAAGTTCATTATCACCTGGTTATGTAGTTGCAGGAGAAGTTAAAAAAATAAGTATTCCGCTTGGTCTTGTTTTTACAATCAACCCTGTTGGATTTGTACGTGACCCACAAAAAATCACAAACGTAAGAATAGATGATGTAAGAACAACAGGTGCACAAATATTACATAATAATATGATTGCTGTACAAAAAACAGATGCACATTACAATGCAGACAGAAAAGAAATCTTTGGTTACACAGAACTTAAACTTGACAAATGGTCAGGTAACATTAATGATATCCCTGATCCAATTGAATTTGAACTTAAACTTATGATTCAATATGATTATGAAGGAGAATCTCAACCAATGGAACATGTTTACATCAAACAAACAATTGACGTTGACATGCCATTAGAAGAAGGTTCATGGTTAAGCATGAACACAATCAACTCACTCTTAAAATTCATTAACAAAAGCCTAGATGTTTTATCAAGCATTGTACCAATTGTACGAGACACTGCAATGTACACAATGGGCGGATGTCTTTTATTAACAACATGGTTTAATATTAAAGGTTATATCTCACGTACACCACTTACAGAATCAGAAAGAAAACTACTTTTTACTGTATGTGACAGAGTAGGTTGCCCATATGTTCCTCCTGAATGTGCAAAACTAGAATTCAAAACAAGAGGTAAAGGTGAAAACGAAATCGCATATACAGATAAATACAGAGATGGTTCAATGTCATTGTATCACACAGGTCAAACAGGAAATGATTACAAAGAAAGAAACATGTGCCCTGCTGATCAATACGTAGTTGAAAGAACAATCCAAGAAAAAACATATAACTATGATGCAACAGCAGGCCAACAAGATTTAATCTGGGGAGGATTAATTGCAGGTGAATCAAGAAAAACAGTTGTATGTACAGAACTCACTAAAAAAGAATTTTATAAGGATTTAAAAAATCAAGAAACAGCACCACAACTAACTGGTCCACGAGGTTGCTACTTACCAGGTCCTTCTGAATATGACGATCTAAAATGTCTTGGAATCTTTGACAAAAGAAGAATGAAAGATGTCAATCCATTTGACGATATCTGGACAAGCACAAATTGTGTTTGTATAAGTGGTATGGCAAAACATCTTGAAAACCTAGAAAAGATTTTCAATGCAGCTAAAAAATGTTTACTAGAAGCACAACAAGGTGAAGTTTCTGGTGGATACTGTGAAAGA
Source organism: uncultured Methanosarcinales archaeon (assembly GCA_964388715.1). Lineage (GTDB taxonomy): Archaea > Nanobdellota > Nanobdellia > Woesearchaeales > CAYMBN01 > CAYMBN01. Next base: position 2,289 of record CAYMBN010000019.1, on the reverse strand, counting down.
TTATTATCAATGTATGCTTGCGACTTTATATCCTGGGGTGTTATGAAAGTTCTTGAAAACAAAAGATATGATGCAGAAAAAACAGATCCGAAAAATCCACAAAAAAGAGCAGATGGTTTCAACACAAGAACACAATTCCAAGCAGTTAACAAAGAACTTGGTGATCGTTACCAAGGAGTTTTCAATAACAGATTTGGCCTAAGCACTGACCAAGTTGTAAAACAAGTATGTATGGCAGCTTGGAACGAAGACTGGACAGGTCTAGAAGATGAACTCACTGGTATGATTGAAACAGTACCAGCAGAACCAACAATCTTACCATTAATGGCTGACTCACGTGTCTACAGGTACAATCCATTCAAAGGAACAGTAACAATAAGATACAGTGTAACACCAGGAGTATATAGTGGTGGCCAACCAATTAACTGGAAACTAGAACTTTATTGTGAAAAAGGTGCACATGGTGATGAATACTGTCCAAACAGAAGAGTAAGTGATAATAAAAGTGGTTATATTGGAGCAGATTCACAACTAACTGGAAACATTGAATGGAATGACGAAGATGCTAATTATTGGTTTAACAAAGCAAGACTTACATTAACATATTCAAGTGGTGCTGAGATAAAAGAAAGAATACTTACAACAGACATTGTACACAAAGGTGGTATGGTAAAAGCATGCGGTATTAACACAAACCCATTTGGAGACAACATGATCTGGTGCAGAGCAATGCAACAATCACATTATGGTTCAATTAAGTTAGACGAAGTAAAGCTCAGCCCAAAAAATTCAGAATTCTATGCAGGCAATGATGTTAAAGTAAAATTAAAACTAAAGAACTCTAATTTCCAAGACAGATACTTTTTCATTGCATATGATATCCTAAGACCAGGCGAAGAAGAACCAGAAAAACTAATCCATGTAGCAACCCCAAAAACAGAAGACCTCTTCAGCCAAGAAGACGAAGTAACACTGAATGTTAATCTAATGAAGATTGGAGAAGATGATACAAACCAAAAACAGATATACTATGTTGGTAAGATAAAATTATCTGAAGATCAAAAAACAAAGTTACAAAACAGTAAAGACAAATTCCAAATTGCCGCTCCAACAACTCAAAGAATCACTATTAAAAAAATAATATTTGGTGGAAAAACATGCAGTTATAAAGGAGAAACTGCTGATTGTAATATCAAAGAAAATCAGATTTGGGATGAAATTTATGTTGAAGCTTACGCACCAAAAGATAAAGTTCCTTTTTCAGTTGATGTTATTCCTTACAACGAAGAAGGATTAGATCAAACAAATAAATTTAATTTTATAATTGACAAAGAACAAACTTTAGACAAAAAACCAAAATACCCACCAGGAGAATACAAACTAACCTTAAAACTAATAAAAGACCTTGATAATAATGAAAAACCAGACCCTGATGACATGGTAATTCCTTATGGACAAGATGAACAAAAAGAAGAAATTGAATTCAAAATAGTAGAACAAGAAAAAATAGACTGTGAAAAAGAACCTTTAGTAGAAATAATCACACCAGTAAGTGAAGTTTATTGCAATCCTGAAAAACCATTAAGAATTGAAGTTAATACTTGGGATGATTGTAATCAAGAAGAATTAACAGTTTATCTTAACAGAGATGAACAAGAAGAACCAGAACCATTACTCCCAGACAATTCACCATCACATGAACCAGGAATAAGTAATGTTGGTTATGTTTGGGACAAACAACCATTAAAAAAATATTTTGAAAATGATAAAAAACAATTAGCTATCTATGCAGAAGTAAAAGATAACAAAGATAAAACAAGAGAAACAACAAGATTAATTTACTTAAGAGAAAGAAGTCTTGATTGTAGTCAAAAGTATGCAAGTGATATACCTAAAACAGAAAAAGATGAAGAAAAAACAGAAGAAACACAACCTCCTTCTGAAGAATAAATAACCCTTAAAAAGTAGTAAAATTTATATATGTTGTTTTCTTTTTAAAAGTATATGAAATTTAGGTCAGAAAGTATTTGGACTGATGTAAAAAATGCTTCAATTGATTTACTTTGTTCAGGATTGATTATATCACAAATTGTTAATCCTTCTTTCAAATCAAATGCTAATACAATAGATGACATATTATCTTCAAAAATAAATATTCAAATTAAAGTAAGTGAAGACATTTATGGATTCTACAAAGGATTTTATAGTGAATACAAAAACGAGAATATTGCTACAGAACTTACTCGTGCCAAAGCTAAAAATCCAAAAATAGATATCAACCAAATATAC
>CAYMBN010000018.1:0-12128 GCA_964388715.1 uncultured Methanosarcinales archaeon | reverse complement strand
ATGATGAAGATAATGTAGGAGATTTATGTGATAATTGTATTAATTTTCAAAATACAAATCAAGAGGACCCTGATCAAGATGGTTTAGGTAGTGCATGTGATAATTGTCCTAATGCTGCTAATGAAAATCAAGAAGATACTGATGGAGATGGCACAGCTGATGCATGTGATAATTGTCCTGATATAAGTAATTCTGAACAAGAAGATACTGATGAAGATAATGTAGGAGATATATGTGATAATTGTATGTATCATGCTAATCCTGATCAAAAGGATTCTGATTATACTTTGCAAGAACAAGAAATAATTATACAAGGTCCTGATGATATTGTTGATGTTAGTTTCGGAGCACATAAATCAACAGGTAAACAAGAGCATGTATCCCGAAAGTTAAATAATGATAAACTCATATTAAGAAGCGATATAAATAGTATTAACAAATTAACTAGTCTTTGGTCATATATTAAATTTGATCTCTCAAAAATACCTGAAGATAAAGAAATTAAAGAAGCTAAATTAAGATTATACTTATATTCAACAACTACTTCTGTTGGGGGAGAATATGTTTCTACTGAGGATGAATTAGTTTATGTAGTACCTGAACCAAATAATGATTGGGATGATACAACTCCATGTACTGATTGTAGTGTTGGTCAGCCAGGTGGAATTCCTTCTTTAAGAGATACAACTGGTTATGTTGATACTATAAGTCTTGAACATAGTGGAGGCCTTATGTATGTAGACTTAACCCAACCAATAATAAATGCATTAAAAGAAAATAAGGAATTTGTTTCTTTTAAACTAGTAGTTGAGGATGTTGAAAATCCTGGAGATGAAATAAAAGTTCAATTTTATTCAACAGATGTAACTGGAACCAGAATAAAAGAAAAAATACCAAAACTAACAATCACATATTTCAATAAAATTAGAGATGGAATAGGAGATGGTTGTGATTGTGATGATGGTATAAAAGGAGTTAGTGAAGTATGTATTGATTCTGGTGGTATTTGTCCTACTCAAGATTGTTGTGCAAATGGATATCAAGATGAGGATGAAGGAGGGATTGATTGTGGTGGAAATTGTGCTTTAAAATGTTTTGATTGTTTTGCTAATGCAGAACCACATACAACAACAAATAAAGATAATGTTTGGAAAGGAAGTGTGATTTATGATTTAGATAATCCAATTGTTGAACAAACCGCAGTACAAGCGTTAAAAGAATATGCAAACGAAAAAAGAGTGGATATAAGTGAAATTGATACAAGTGATGAATATATGGAAGCTGTAGTTAATTATGTAAGTAAACATACTTATTGGATAAAGGATTATCAAGGATGGGATTTAGATATAATAAGGGGTATGCCTGATAGTTTACCTTTTTGTACTACTCAAAGGATGTATACTTCTGCTTGGGGAGAGCATAGAATTGTTCCAAGGGATTGTGCAATGCCTGCCAGCTTTATAATAGAACAAACATCCTCAAGATGTTGGAATGATTATTGTGGTGATTGTGCAACTTTCTCTATATTAACTGGTGCATTACTAAGATCATTAGGTGTTAGTCCTGAATGTGTATGGAGTTCACATTCAAGCAATCATGCTTATAATATATTTGTTTACCAAAATAAATTTAGATTAATTGAGCCACAAAATTCAAAGATTAATTCTAAATTTAGATCTTCAAGATATAGTAGTAAATATGCAACAGTGGGTTTATTTAATGATAAATTTGGAAGTTATGCTGGAAGAGATGGTTCAGCTATTATTAATCCAGCAAGATATACTCACAATTATCCAACAACTCCAGGAACATGTCCAAGTGGTGGTTGGACTGATAAAACTTATTATGAGGATGTTTGCCCATGAAATTAAAAATAAATAAATGGAAGTGGATTATAGTTTTGTTAATTATTAGTATCAGTATTGTTAATGCAAAAATTGAATTTTATACTGGAGCTGTTTCAATTAAATCACAGAATGCTTTAGTTTCAATAGAGAAAAAAGCTAATATTAAGATTAATTATGTTTTGATCAATAATCAAGCCCAAGATGCTACAGTTGAAATAGAATTTACACCTACAGATGAAAAACAAATGTTAAACTTTAAAGGCAATGAAGAAAAAACATTGAGTTTTGTTTATGAAAAAGAAGTTAGTGAAGATAATTTCAAGAATATAAAATTTGAACCTAATGTTAAGTTTGATGGAAAAGAACTTACTGAGAAGATTGGAGAAATATATACTAAAATCATTTTCCCAACAGGAATAAAAAAGCTTGTTTCATTTAATCCAGAAAATAGTGGTGAAGGTAATGAAGATGATAGATTATATTATGAATGGATTGATACTGATTCGTATTTCACATCAATCTTTGTTAGTTGGAATGAATTAGGTAATTATCTAAAAGTTGAAAAAGAAGTTAATAAAGTTACTAGAATTGATCAAGATGTTGATGTAAAAATTATAGTAAAGAATACTGGTGATAAAGAGATTAAAAATATATTATTAGAAGATAATTTTTTACCAACTGAATTTGAAGCAGTAGAACCAGCAGAAGAATTTACAATAATATCTGGTGGAAATGATGAAAGATTAATATGGGAAAAACAAGTCGATTTAAATGTTGATGAAACAAAAGTACTTGAATATTCTGTAAAACCATTGAATTTACAAAATAAAATTTCCTTGAATGGTTTAAGAGTTTTAATAGGTGAATCACTTGCTGCTAGTACAAAAGATCTTAATGTAGAAGTTGAGTTTTGTGGGAATAATAGATGTGATATTGAAGTTAAAGAATATGTTCTAAACTGTCCAAAAGATTGTCCAGCAGGTTCAAAAGATAATTATTGTGATAAATTAGAAGATAAAATATGTGATCCAGATTGTAAAAAAACAGAAGATAAAGATTGTATGAATCTAATCAAAAAATATATTTTGATTGGTATAACAATTCTTGTTTTAGGAGTGGGATTATTTTATTTCCTAAGAATAAAAAAGAAAAAAACAACAAAAAAACCAAAAAAGAAAATCAAATGAACCAAAAAAAGAGTATACTAATACCTGTACTGTTGATTTTACTAGTTTTATGTTCTGCTGCAATTAGTGGTGAAACCGAAGAATGTAAAACAGATGCAGATGAAAGTTTCCAAGAAGGTGAATGCTGTGATGGATATACAGCAATGATGGCTAGTAAAGGACATAATCCATATCACAGATGTGTTAAAGATGAAACATGTAAAACAGATGCAGATGGTACTTTTACAGAAGGTGAATGTTGTGAAGGTTATGATCAAATTGTTGCTGCTAGAGGAATTACACCAATTCCATACAAATGTTTTGAAACACAAGTACTTTCCTGTGCACAAGAAGGTGAAAAAGTATATTCAGATTCAAGCCTAGGTGTAACAAAATGTTGCAGTGAAAATGCTGGAATCAAACCAAATGCATATTTAGACACTGACAGTGGAATATGTTTAGATCCAATAGATGGCTCATTAGGAACTTGCATTAACAACTGGGATGTAAACTGTGGTGATGGAACATGTGCTGGTCAAGAAGATGAATGCAATTGTTATGAAGATTGTACTGAGGAAGAAGAGGAAGAAGAACCAACATGTTATGAAGAAGATGATATTGTTTATGAAGATGAAGAATGTTGCGGAGATTTAGTAAAAGAACAAATTGATGAAGATGAATATGGCCCTATTTATTTATGTGTTGCAGAAGAAGAACAAGAAGAATCCTGTATTAGAGAAGATGAACTCTTTTTTGGAGATCAAGAATGCTGCCAAGGATTAACAAAAGAACTCCTTGATGAACAAGATCAAGCTTATGTATGCTTAGCAGAAGATGAACAACATGAGGAAGAAGAAGAAGAAGAAGAAGAAGAAGAAGAAGAAGAACCACAACAAGAAACATGCAAACAACAAGATGAAGAATTCTCAACAGGAAATTGTTGCCAACCTCTTGCAAAAAAATTAGTTAGACAAGATCAAGAAATAAATGTTTACAAATGTCTTGAACAAGCAGCTTACACAAAAGTTTCATTAAAAAATCAAACCTCAGACTGGGCAACAACTGAAGATGAATTCATACTACCAATCACAATATCACAAGCAGAAGATATTGAAAACATTGATATTGATATTTTATACGACGCTAATATTCTTACACCAAAAGAGGTTACAAAAGGAGATCTAACAACCAATTCAATTATGCAATACAACCTCAATAGCAATCCTATTAAAATCGCACTAATTTCACCTAATGATATTAATAACAAAGGAACCATTGCAAATATTAAATTTAAAAGAATTGGAAAACCAGGTAAAAAAAGTCCTTTAAAAATATCTAACATTTTTGTAAACAAGGTTAATCAAAGTGTACCAATAAGAATCATTAAAGAAAACTCAGAATTAACAGTCATAAAACCAGTAGTATGTGGTGATGGTGATTGTGATAAAGGAGAAACACCTGAAACATGTAAACAAGACTGTGAAAAATGCGCACAAGATGGAGAAACAGTATACACTTCTTACTTATCAGGTGCAATTAAATGTTGTAACAATAACGCTGGACTAATGCCTAATGCTATCTTTGATGGTAAACATTGTATTACACCAAAAGATGGTTCAAAAGGAATATGTGTAAATGGTTGGGATGAAACATGCGGAGATGGAATTTGTAGTGATAAAGAAAATATTTGTACTTGTGAAGAAGATTGTGAATCATACAAAGAGATATTATATCAAGAACTTTACAAACTCACTAATTTAAATGCAAAAGATTATTGGGATCAAAGGATTTATTCTGTTGAAGAAAAGGTTTGTGGCGCAATAACTTATCTAGACTTTTCTAACCCACGACAAGTAAAAGCAGGATTATACAAAATTGAAACTATTTGCTTTAACAAAAACGGACAACAAATCAAACTAGAGAGAGAATTTAACATTTACTCTGAAAATAAATACCTTGATATCAAAGAAGAGTTCAACACAAACCAGAAAGTTGAATTCCAACTAATCAATCCAATGAATGAATTAATATATTCACCAGATGGAAAATATCTTTGGTTATTATATAAAGATGATAAGTTAGTATCAACAAGCATTGAAGATTGTGATTGTAAAGATTCTCCTATTAGCAAAAGTCAAAAAATAATTAATCAAAACATTAAAGGAACAATAGTATTAGTCCCATACAAAGGAAAAATCCAAGAACAATTATCAGAAGGCAGTTATAAATTAGTTGTTGGAGTATACAATAAAGATGACAAATTAGAATTACTAACAGAAGCATTTGATGTTAAGAAAAGCGCAGTTACAGTTAGAACAAAAATATTAAAAGATAAAAATATAGCAATAACATTGAAAAAACCAGCAGATGAAACCATTGCAATAAAAGGAGATTGGTGGAGTATTAAAAAACATGAATCAGATGAACTAAAAACAGTTGATATTCGTTGTAAAGGAGTTATCAAAAAATGTGTTGAAGGAGAAATAAAAACATACCTAAGTAAATCATACATAGAAGATAAATTTAGGGAAATAGGAAGCAATATCCAAGGTTATTGGAGACAAGAAACTTGCGAAACAATAACAAAAACATGTGCAGGAAAAGAATACCAAGAAAGCATTTCTACGACTGTTGAGCCAGGAGAATATCAACTTACTGTAACATATTATAAATGTAAAAAAGGAACTAATTGTTTCAAAAAACTTGATTACAAAAACATTGAAATTGTTGAGGAAAAGATTGATATTAACATTTTATCTGACACAGAAATTATTCCTGACATAGAATTACTAAACAATTTTAATTACAACCAAAATATCCCAATTAAACTCAAAAATAATTTTAATGTTGAGTATTATACAACAGAAGGCAAATTTAAATGGATCTTAAAAAACAAAGAACACCCATATGCTATTACTGATAATAGTGAATGTATCTCTTCTTTCAAATATGACGACCAAACACACAATATCACTGAAATACTCAACAATAAAGATTTACTTGAAAAATGGTTATTATACCAAAACAATATTTTAAGCAAACTGAACCGTTTTGAATTTTCTATTAATGCTATCCAATACCAATGTGAAAAAGATGAATCTAATAATTATGTAAGAGGAACTGATAAAAAACTTGCACCAGGCAAATATGAATTAATCATTCCAATATATTATTACAAAAACGGTTTAATATTTAATACAATAAGAAAAGAATTTACAATAAAAGAACAAGTTATACCAAAAATAAACATTACAACCACTAAACAAAACTATGAAATTGGAGAAAATGTTCCAATCATAATTAAAAGTAACCACAACTCAAAAACAACCTATGATTATGATATTTATAAGTATGAAAATAATGATTGGAAAAAAGTTAAAAGAAGGCTATGTCCTTGCGGAGTAACATGTGATCCTGCACCATTAACACTTAAACCTAATGAAACAAAGATTATCTCCTGGGATCAAAACGAAACATTGTGCGTAGATGATAAAGAAGTAAACTTAGTAAGTGGTATTGGAAAATATAAGATTATCATATCCCCACACAATATAGAATCAGAAGAATTCCACATCAAACCAGAAGTACCTCAACCATATTTACAAATCAAAGAATTATTTGAACATGGTGAAGAAGTTAAAATAAATATAATAAATAGCGGAAGAGAAAATATTGAAATTATTGAAACAATAATATATGACATAAATAAAAATAACAAAAAACATGTTGTCAATTTCGCTTTCCCTGATTATGGTTGCAAATTTGGTATAGCTCCTGAAAAAATAGAAACCAACAAAGATTTAACATATACCTGGAACCAGAAAAAATGTGGTAAAACTGTCAAAGGAGGTCAATACCTTGTTAAGTTAAAATTCTTTAACTCAAAAAATAAACTAATCACATTAAGTAAAGAATTCAAAATAAAAAAACAAGATACACCTGAATGTAAAAAAGAATGTAGAAAAGAGATAGATTATAGATGTGGTTCAAATGAATCACTCAGATATGTCTACTCAAGATCTGATAAGTGCGAAGGTGGTTGCACTGATTGGGAATTTGTAATAAGTATTGCTTGTGAAAATGCAATTTGTCATGACCCTGATGGATCAGAAGGTGAAGAAGCACAGTGTAAACAAGTTATCAGATATAAAGAAGATAACAAGAACGTAAAAAGAACTAAAAGCAAATTACAGATATTTAGTAAAAAAGCAAAAACATTAGGCAAGATAAAAAAGAAAAAACCTATTGTTGAATTAAAAGGAATTGATGAAAACGCAAAACCTAGTTTATCTATACACAAATTCTCTGAAAAAGGTTTTGACAGAACACAAATCTTCAAATGTGAAGACCAAACACAAACAGACAAAAAGTGTAAAGGTACAAAAACATTAAGACTAGAGAATATAGTTTCAAATGAATTCTGTATTAAGGATGCTGAAGTGCAAGATCCTGATGAAATTAGTAATGATTGTAGTGCAAATGATGAATATAAAATTAAGGATTGTTTACTTTCAAAAGAATCATACACAAACATCACAAGAAATGATGGTCTTGATATTATAGAATGTAGAAAAGAATGTGATACTATTTTACAAAAATTAGAAAATGGTAGATGCATTGATGGTAATTTACCAATTTATGTATTAAACAATTTAAAACATACAGGTGTTAAACAATTAGGTAATGCTAATCTTATAACATACAACGAACCATTACTAAAGTACGCCAATGAAACAATCGCATTTTATGCTGAATATTATGATATTTATAATAATGAAACAATAACAGGAGAATGCACTCTAATAATAGATAACCAAGAACATCAAATGATTTATCTTCCTATAAAAGATCTCTATGAATATAATATTGAGTTTGAAAAAGGAGGAATATATGAATATAACCTTTCATGTCACCCAGAAGCACAAGAAAATGAAACAGTCTGGGAAGAAAATCAAATTGAAATATTTAAAAAGGGGATTATTCAAACACAACCAACTGCAAAACCTTTCTTTACATCAAGTAATCCAATTAATTATAGTAATGAAGATTGCCTAAAAAATATGAAACCCGGTGAAGACTGTGATATTAACTGGGTTGTTAACACAACAGGAGAAGTTAACACTGAATGGGAATTTTTCACAATATTCAAACATTTATACTCAGTACTATTCACTAACAAAATAAATGTAAGTATTACAGCAGAATGTAATGATAATGAACAAAAAGATTGCCCATTAACTCAGGGCGTTTGTGAAGAAAGTAAACAAATTTGTACTGACAACATTTGGCTTGGTTGTGATACAAATCAATATGGAAATGACTACGAGTCTAATGAAACCTCATGCGATAATTTAGATAATGATTGTGATGGTGAAACAGATGAAAGCCTGATTAAACCATGTGGCTCAAACATTGGTGAATGTGAACTAGGCACAATGACTTGTAGTGAAGGTGAATGGTCTGTTTGCATAGGAGCCACTAACCCTACCCAAGAAATCTGTGATGGATTAGATAATGATTGTGATGGTGCTATTGATGAAGAATTAGTAGAAATTTGTGGTGAATCTGATATTGGAATTTGTACATTTGGTATAAAATCATGTATTAAAGGCAATTGGACTGAATGCGAAGGTGAAATTAAATCAAGAGATGAAACATGTAATAATCTTGATGATAACTGTAACACAGAGATTGATGAAGGATTAACACAAGAATATGGTATATCCAGTATTGGTGAATGTAAACTAGGTACAAAACAATGTATAAACGGTTTCTGGGAAATTGAAATTCCAAATATTAATCCTATTAATGAAACATGTAATAATCTTGATGATGATTGTGATGGTGAGATTGATGATAATCTAACAGAACAATGTGGTACAAGCAACACTGGAGAATGCAAGTATGGACAAAAAACCTGTAACAATGGTGAATGGTCTGGTTGTATAGGTAACATTGAACCTACTGATGAAATTTGTGATGGACTTGATAATGATTGCAATGGACAAATTGATGAAGGATTAACACAACAATGTGGAACAACTAACATTGGTCAATGTGAGTTTGGCACTCAAACATGTGTAAGTGGAGAATGGTCAGAATGTTTTGGCAACATCTCATCCAGTAAAGAAGTTTGTGATAATATTGATAATGATTGTGATAATCAAGTTGATGAAGATTTAACACAACAATGTGGAACAACTGATATTGGAGAATGCAAATTTGGTACTCAAACATGTAGTCTTGGAAATTGGGGTGATTGTATTGGTAAATTTGATGCTTCTGTTGAACTTTGTGATGGACTTGATAATGATTGCAATGGACAAGTTGACGAAGAACTCATTCAAAAATGTGGATCAAGCGACATAGGTCAATGTCAATTTGGCACTCAAACATGTGTTGATGCAGAATGGGGAGAATGCATTGGTAAAATAGAAGCATCTGTTGAAATCTGTGACGGACTTGATAATGATTGTAACAATATAATTGATGATGAAATTACACAAGAATGTGGATCAAACATTGGTGCTTGCCAAAAAGGAATCCAAACATGCGCAAATAATGCCTGGTCTTTATGTGTAAATGAAATAATCCCAACAACAGAAACATGTAATGGTATTGACGATGATTGTGATGACAAAGTAGACAACAACATATATTGTGAATGTCTAGATGGTCAACAACAAGCTTGTGGATCTGATATTGGAGCATGTCAAACAGGTATACAAACATGTGAAAATGGATTATGGCAAGAATGTGTTGGTGAAATAACTCCAATTGATGAAACTTGCGATAATATTGATAATGACTGTGATGAACAAGTTGATGAAGATCTTACTCAACAATGTGGATCATCCAATACAGGACAATGTCAATTTGGTACTCAAACCTGTAACCAAGGTGAATGGTCAGGTTGTATAGGTAACATTGAACCTATTGTTGAAACCTGTGATAATCTTGATAATGATTGTGATCAACAAGTTGACGAAGAATTAATTCAACAATGTGGTTCATCTGACACTGGAGAATGTCAATTTGGTACTCAAACTTGTAATCAAGGTGAATGGTCTAATTGCATAGGAAACATTGAACCAGATAATGAAATCTGTGATGGACTTGATAATGATTGTGACACCTTAACTGACGAAGAAATTACTCAAGAATGCGGTTCTAATATTGGTATATGCCAAAAAGGAATCCAAACATGTGAAAATAATGCATGGTCATTATGTGTTAATGAAATAACCCCAACAACAGAAATATGTAATGGACTTGATGACAATTGTAATGAGCAAGTTGATGAGGATATTTATTGTGAATGTTTAAATAATGAACAACAAACTTGTGGATCTGATGCAGGAGCTTGCCAAACAGGAACACAAACATGTGAAAACGGATTGTGGCAAGAGTGTATAGGTGAAATAAAACCAATTGATGAAACATGTAATGGTATTGACGATGATTGTGATGGTTTAATTGATGAAGATTTAACTCAACAATGTGGAACAAGCAATATTGGACAATGTAAACTAGGTACACAAACATGTAGTAATGGAAATTGGGGAGAATGTATTGGTAAAATTGAAGCTTCTACAGAAATCTGTGACAATATTGATAATGATTGTGATGAACAAGTTGATGAAGATTTAATACAACAATGTGGATCATCTGACACTGGACAATGCCAATTTGGCACTAAAACATGTAACAGTGGTGAATGGTCAGGTTGCTCTGGTAATATTGAACCTAGCACAGAAGTTTGTGATGGATTTGATAATGATTGTGACAATATAATTGATGAAGATTTAACACAAACATGTGGAGTAAGTGATGTTGGTCAATGTAAACTAGGAACAGAAACATGCAATAATGGAAATTGGGGAGAATGTATTGGTGATATTGAACCAAGTGTTGAAATCTGTGACAACCTTGATAATGATTGTGACGGTGCAATTGATGATGCACTAACACAACAATGTGGAACATCTAATGTTGGAGAATGTAAATTAGGACTACAAACATGTGAAGCAGGACAATGGTTAGAATGTTCAGGTAATGTTGAACCTAACACTGAAATTTGTGACAATCTTGATAATGATTGTGATCAACAAGTTGACGAAGAATTAATTCAACAATGTGGATCATCTGACACAGGACAATGTCAATTTGGAACACAATTCTGCGCTGCTGGAATATGGTCAGAATGCTTAGGTAACATAGATGCTTCAACCGAGGTTTGCGATGGAACTGATAATGATTGTGATGGTACTGTTGATGAAGACATTACTCAACAATGCGGTTCTAATATAGGTTCTTGTCAAAAAGGTACTCAAACATGTGAAAACGGAGAATGGTCTGGTTGTATAGATGAAATTATACCTTCAATTGAAACATGTAATGGAATTGATGATAATTGTGATGACTCAGTTGATAATAATATTGAATGTGAATGTTTAAATGGGCAAAAACAAGTTTGTGGATCTAGTGAAGGTCTTTGTCAAACAGGCATACAAACATGTGAAAATGGAAAATGGCAAGAATGCATTGGTGAGATAACTCCAAAAGATGAAACATGCAATAATGTTGATGATGATTGTGATGGACAAATTGATGAAGAACTAACACAACAATGTGGAACTTCAAACATTGGACAATGTAAATTTGGTACTCAAACCTGTAATCTTGGCGAATGGTCTCAATGTTCTGGAAACACAGATCCAAGTAAAGAGATATGCGACGGAATAGACAATGATTGTGATTCCTCAATTGATGAAGAATTAATACAACAATGTGGAACTTCAAAAATTGGACAATGTCAATTTGGTGTCCAAACTTGTGAACAAGGTGTATGGCAAGAATGTAATGGTGATATCAACCCAAGTGAAGAAGTTTGCGATGGAATTGATAATGATTGTGACACTTTAACTGATGAAGAACTAACTCAACAATGTGGAATATCTAACATTGGACAATGTAAATTTGGTATTAAAGTTTGTGAACAAGGAATATGGCAAGAATGTAATGGAGATATTAATCCAAGTGAAGAAGTTTGCGATGGACTTGATAATGATTGTGATAATCAAGTTGATGAAGAACTAACTCAACAATGTGGAAC
>CAYMBN010000017.1:0-13512 GCA_964388715.1 uncultured Methanosarcinales archaeon | reverse complement strand
TTTGCGGAGAGATTAATCACTACTTATGGGTGGTCACTTTTCCGAAACATTTATATACCACCCTCCCCTAATCCCTTATATGAGAGTCACAGACGGATTTGACAAATTTGTAAAAGGTTTTAGTAAATACAAAAGTTCTAATTATAATCCTTATGCTATTGCAACCCTTAAACAACGTCTTGAACAAGAAGAACAAGAAAAACCAGAATTAGTTCCAGAACTAGAAATGGCTAGTACATACAGAGCTTAATACCCTTTCTCGTAACATAACATAGCTGCTCCAACAATACCTGCATCTTTAACCTTTCCTTTTACAACAGTTATCTTTGATCTCAATGCATTAAATGTTGATTTCTTAACTTCTCTTAACATTGATTGTTTAAAATATGGAAATGCCTTTGCAACTCCTCCTCCTAAAACAATCATATCAGGAGTTAACATACTGTAAACCATTGATATCACAACAGAAATATTTGTTCCATACTCATCAAAAACCTGTTTTGCAAAAGCATTACGCTTAGCAGCTAACTTACATAATTGAGAAGCATTCATTCTTTTACCCATATAATTAGACAACCGTTTTAATGCAGCACCTGCAGCATAATTTTCTAAACTAATCCCTTTGTAAGGAATTACACCAATCTCACCACCAGCTCCTAATATTCCTCTATACAACTTCCCGTTAAGAATTAAACCAGAACCAAGACCAGTACCAATAACAATTCCTACTACATTTTTATTACTTTTAGCAGCACCATATTTATGCTCAGCCATCACAAAACAATTTGCATCATTATCAACAAAAACTGGTTTCTTAAATTTCTTTTGAATAATTTGTTTAAGATTAATTTTATCCCAACCAGGTATGTTCGTTGTTTCATATACAACACCTTTTTTATTATCAACAAGACTAGGAACACCTATACCAATTCCTTTAATCTTATCATTAATCATCTCTTCAATAGCTTGAAAAATATTATTCAGAACTTGCTTTTTACCTTTATTAACTTCAGTAAGAAACCTAATTTTACTCAACACTTTACCACTCTTATTAACAATACCAACATCAATATTAGTTCCACCTAAGTCAACACCCAGATACAACCCACCTCTAGACTTCTTTTTCATCTTCTTTTTAGCCATATAACTTCCCCCAAAATAGCTTAAAATCACTTAGATTATAAAAACTTTCTTTATGCTTAAAGAGTGAAGAATAAACTATTATTTCGGCTCAAACCATAAAAAACAACCATTTCAGACCATATGAAGGTATTTTTACAATAAAAAACCAAAAGGTTTTTAAATAACAACCATCTCACCTAGTCCAATGAACTTAACCAAATATGAAAGAGCACGTATGATCGGTGCTAGAGCATTACAACTTTCAATGGGTGCTCCTTTTCTAATAAAATTAAGCAAAAAAGAACTAGAAAACTTAGGTTATAATGTAGTAGAAATCGCAAAAAAAGAATTCGAAGCAGGAGTAATCCCAATCGAAGTAAAAAGAATATACCCTAGCAAAGCAAACCTAGAACAACAAAAAAAAGAATAATTACTTCTTATTTATTTTGATCCTCGCCATACTGATACCTATCATCAGTAATATCAGCTTCTTGCCAATCATTAATCCACTGACTAACTTCAAATGTTTTTTGACCACCTTCTTTTGTAGAACAAATCACTCTCTTCAAACCAGCATTAATAACTAATTTTTTACAAAAAAAGCATGGAAAAGAGTTAATTGGATTTCCATCTTTGTCCATTGCATAAACATACATATCACCATTAAAAAGACTAACTCCAGCTCTTGCCGCATTAATGATTGCATTCATCTCAGCATGAACACTTCTACAAAGTTCATACCTTTGACCATGAGGAATATTCATCTTATCCCTTATACAGAACCCTCTTTCAAGACAATCTCTGGTTTTCCTAGGTGACCCAATATAACCTGCAGCAATAATCTGATCACCCCTAACAATAATAGCACCAATTTTAACTCTATGACAAGTTGTTCTTAAAGAAATTTCCTTTGCAATCCCTAAATAATACTCATCTTTATTAGGTCTCATATTTTAAAACACCCCATAAAAAAGAAAGAAGAACTTATTTTAATGTTTTTTGTTTTTGTACATTTCAAAATTTAACAATATTTATAAAAAAGAAAGATATCCTTTCTAAAAGGTGATAATCATGGTTTATGAATTAACCAAAGATGATCTATTTAAGTTAGTAGAAAAATTGGATGATGGAAATAGTCCTTTATTTAACAATTGGAAAGAACATCCAGAAGATTATGAAACAAAAAGAGTTGGTGCATACATTAGAAAAAGAGAAATTGGAAAAGGACCAGAACCAAAAATTGGTTCATTAGATTATTATATTACAAATGAAGGAATATTTGGATCTGAAGTCTTTCATGAATTAAATGAACCTAGGGATGTTGCAATTGCTTTAATAGTTGAACGAGTTGAAAGATTAGAAACAAAAGATATTAATCGTTATAATATTACCTGTGGCAAGTATGTAATACAACAAACAGATAAAGCAAATTCAAGAGCACAGAAAGAATTAGATAAAATAATTGAAGGAATAAAAATAACTCCAGGAGGTAAAGGAATCCTAAGAAAGTTAACTACTTCTTGTTTTTCTCATACTTGAGAACATCAAGAGTAGTCTTCACCACAGTATCAGGATTCAAAGAAATACTATTAATCCCACATTCAACCAAAAATTTAGCAAACTCAGGATAATCTGACGGAGCTTGCCCACAAATTCCAATTTTTTTCTTCTTTTTCTTTGCAACATCAATCACAAACCATATCAAATTCTTAACAGCAGCATTCCTTTCATCATAAATATGACTGACTAACTCAGAATCCCTGTCCAATCCTAAAGCTAATTGAGTTAAATCATTACTACCAATTGAAAATCCATCAAAAATCTTACAAAACTCCTCTGCCAGAATAACATTTGCAGGTATCTCACACATAACATAAACCTTTAACCCTTTCTTACCTCTTTCCAAACCATACTTTTTCATTACTTTTAGAACCTTTTTCCCTTCTTCAACAGTTCTACAGAACGGCACCATCAATTTCAGATTAACAAGACCCATCTTTTCCCTAACCTTTCGAACAGCTTTACACTCAAGAGCAAACGCTTTCTCAAACTTTTTATCATAATACCGTGACGCTCCTCTCCATCCAATCATAGGATTATCTTCACTTGGCTCAAACTCTTTTCCGCCAATCAAATTAGCATATTCATTACTCTTAAAATCACTAAATCGCAGAATAACATCTTTAGGATAAAAAGCAGATGCTAACATTGCAATACCTTCTGCTAATTTGTCAACATAATACTGAGCTTTATCTTTATACCCATAAGTTAACCCATTAATTCTCTTTTTAGCCTTTCTATCTTTCAATTTTTTATAATTCAATAGAGCAAGAGGATGTATTTTAATGTAAGAATTGATAATAAACTCTTCCCTAGCAAGACCAATCCCATCATTAGGTATAAAACTAAGATTAAAAGCTTGCTCAGGATTACCTAAATTCATCATAATTTTAGTTTTTGGCCTTTTCAAACTTTTCAAATTAATCCTTTCAACTTTAAAAGGAAGTCTTCCTTCATAAACAAAACCTTTTTCACCTTCAGCACAACTTATTGTAACCCTTTTCCAATTTTTTACTTTCTCAGTTGCATTCAACGTACCAACAACACAAGGTAATCCTAACTCACGTGAAACAATTGCAGCATGACAAGTCCTTCCACCACGATTAGTTACAATCGCAGACGCAATCTTCATAACAGGTTCCCAATCAGGATCAGTCATATCAGTCACCAAAACTTCACCAGGCTTAAACCGATTAATTCCGTGTACATCTTTAATCAAATTAACTCTACCAGATGCAATTTTTTCACCAACACTCTGCCCAGTTACCAAAATCTTTCCTTTTTTCTTTAATTTATAATTTTCCAAAACATTCCAATCTTTCTGACTTTGAACAGTCTCAGGCCTTGCTTGTACAATGTAAAGTTTTTTATTAATACCATCCTTAGCCCATTCCAGATCCATTGGTTTATGATAATGATCTTCTATAATACAAGCCCACTTTGCTAATTTCAAAACCTCTTTATCAGAAATAATTAACTTTTTTCTATCTTCATATGAAACTCTAACATTCTTTGTAGGCTTATTACCATGATGAGAATAAATCATTTTAATTGCCTTTCTACCTACCTTTTTTGAAATAATTGGTTTAAACCATTTCTTCAAAGTTGGCTTAAAAACATAAAATTCGTCAGGGTTAACATTTCCTTGCACAACATTTTCTCCAAGACCATATGAACCAGTAATATAAACCACATCTTTAAAACCAGTCTCAGTATCAATTGAAAACATAACCCCTGAACAAGATTTATCACTTCTAACCATTTTTTGCACACCAATACTTAATGCAACCTTAAAATGATCAAACCCTTTATGTTCTCTATAACTTATTGCTCTGTTTGTAAACAAAGAAGCAAAACATTTTTTACATGCTTCAATAAGATCAGCTTCACCTGTTATGTTAAGATAAGTTTCCTGTTGTCCTGCAAAAGAAGCATCAGGTAAATCTTCTGCAGTTGCAGAACTTCTAACAGCAACATCTTTTGTACCTTCTTTTCTAACAAGTTTTCTGTAAGCTTTAAGAATTTCATCCCTAAGAATAATTGGAATAACAGCTTTTTTAATTAAATTCCTAACCTCATGACCAGCTTTTTGTAAATCCCTCAATCTGTTAATATTATATTTCTTGATTACCTTCTTAATATCATCTTCAATCCCAGCTTTTTTAAGAAAATATCTATAAGCATGTGCTGTAATTGCAAAACCATAAGGAATTCTTACATTTTTTTTAGTAAGTTTAACATACATTTCCCCTAAAGAAGCATTCTTACCACCGACTAAAGGAACATCAACTATTCCAATCTCATTAAACCATAGAATCAACTTCTTATCTTTATCCATACAATCCCTCTTTTTTAATATTATAATAACGAAAACTTATTTAAATGTTACTGATTTTCATCTTACTGAGGTGATACTCATGCCAAAAAAGAAGAAAACAACAAGAAAAAAGAAACCAGCAAAAAAGAAAAAGTCAAGATGCTGTTGTTGTGGTTGATTTCTTTTTATTTATTTTTTTATTTAAACAACTCATTATACTTTTTCTGGCCACCGAATAGAACAAACCAAATTACACCAAAACCAACTATACCCAAAATTATAGGAAGCCAATCATTCACTTTATTAACCTCTTGAAATTCTCTACCATCTCAACTTGTGTTGGATCAACATTATTCTTCTGCGCAAGATAATAAGAAACCCAATCACCAATATAAATCCCAAAAAACAATCTTGTTAACAAACAACCAGTCTCAAGCTCAACAACAGTTACATCAACACCTTTCTCTTCAACCAACTGTTTCATAACATCCATTCTTTTCTTAATTCTCTCATGATCATCTTGATCTTTAATAATCACAACATGATACTTTCCTACTAACTTAAAAAAACCATTAATTTCATTATGATTAAGCTCAGGAAAAAAGTTCCAAAACGCATCCTGTTTTGAGTTTTCATTAATATCAATCTTCCATTTGTATGCAACAGCAGCCATTTTTTTAGAAGAGTATATAACAGGAACTTTTCCATTAAACTTCTCAGCAATCTCTTTACAAAACTCTTTTAACTGAAAATTTTTAATAACTTCAAGTAATTCTTTATAATACTCTTCCTGTAATCCAATTAATCCAGCACTCACTAAAACATTAAGTATAGAAAAAAAGATAAATCCAAAACTTGCTCTTGGCTGATGTCCAGATGGTACAAGTACAAAAGGAACATTGTTCTCCTGAGCCAATTCTTTTAATTTCCCACCAGCACAAATAACAACAATCTTAGCCTTTCTTAACAAAGCCTCTTTAAACATTGATAATGTTTCCTCAGTATTCCCAGAATAAGATATCACAAAAACAAGTGAACCTTCACCAACAACCTTAGGCAATTTATAATCTTTATTCAAAACAATAGGAATCTCCAAATCCAAATACGACTTCAAAATCTCACCAGATAAACAAGAACCACCCATTGCAGCAACAACAATATTCTTCACATCACTTTCTATCTTAATATTCTTACCTAATTGAATACCTTCTTCAATCTGTTTTCCAAAGTTTTCCAAATCATCAATTAATTCTACCATAAGAACAGAAAATGCAATTCCTTTTTTAAATCTTTTCAAAATACTCCTTCATCTTCAAAGCATCACCAGGAGGATTAGGACTTTCATTAATAAATGTTATACTTTTCAATTTCCTTTTTTTAACATGCGTCAACAAGAGTTTTATATCCTTCTTCTCAGTCAACAAATGTCTTCTCTCACCCTTTTCAGTAAATTCAATCCCTGAAAAATGTGCATGAATATGCTTCACTCCTTTTAATTTATCAAAAACATCTTTGTAATCAATTCTACCATTGTTCCGTGCTCTAAGATGAGCAAAATCAACACATAACTCACATTTAGTTTCCTTCCTCAACCTAAGTAATTCATCCAAATCACCAAACTGTGATTTTTTCCCAGTTGCTTCAGGAGCAAGAATAACATTCCACTTTTTCTTTTTAATTACTTTCTGCATCTCTATAACAGCTTGTTTAACTGCATAATAAGTTTCTTCCTTACTTGATTTCCCATAGTAAGCAGCATGAAAAACAACATAACACTTCCCAAAAAACTGTCCACGTTCACAACTTCTAAGGATTCTCTTTTTACTAGCTTCTATTTTCTCTTTCTCAACAGAATTAAGATTAATATAATAAGGAGCATGTATACTTAATGGAATCTTCAAATTTCTCGCTAATATTCCAACCTTCTTTGCAGTATCATTACTCATCCTAACTCCACGAACAAACTCAACTTCCATTGTACCTAGACCAATCTCTTTTAACCTTTTCAAAGAAGAAAGAATATCTCCTGCACAATTCCCAGCCGGACCAAACAATATCATTTTATAACTTCTGTTTTTAAAAAGAACTTTGAAAACTTAAGAGTTATTGTAGCAACAATAATACTATACACTAAAAAAGCAAGTGTTAAATTTAATATAGGTGCCATCCCTGGTATGTCAAGTGTAACAAAGATAGCTGCAACAACTGCAACAGCAATACCTTTCGGCGTGTTCAGAGTCATAAATATCTTTTCCTTTAAACGAAATACACCTTTACCTGGAAATGAAATATTTAATGAAATAAATCTAATTATTAAGAAGATTACATACAAAATAATAGAACTTACAAAGAAACCCCAGTTAAGAGGAATTTTTATTAACAATCCTACTAATACAAACACTAACACTTCTAATAACACTGTAAATAAGTAAGAAAATTCCTGTAATTGTTGTTTTTCTCTTACATAAACCCTTCCAAACATAAGTCCTAAAGCAGTCACAGCTAAAACACCATTACCACCTATATTCTCAGCAAGAACATAACTTAATAATGCAGCTGCAATTGTTACTAAAGGTGAAAATGTTTTTGAATATTTCTTTCTCATAAACTTAAATATAATAATTCCAACTAAAACACCTGCACCAATTCCAGTGATTATCTGTTGTAAAAAAGGTGTAATTTGCTCAACAATCTTTGAAAAAACAATTTGATTCTGAACAGATTTTTTAAAATCTAACAAGATAAAAGGTATTAAAACAATTAAAGGAGTATTAATTATAGATTCAATTTTTAATAATTCAATAACCCTATGTTTACTATTTTTCACCATAATCATAACAGTACTAGGATCAGTACCAGACATCAAAGCAGCAAAAATAAGAATCAAATAAATAGACTCTGAAGGAAACAAGTAATAAGTTGCAGCAGTTAAAAGTACCATATTAACCAATAAAAAAACAATCGACAATTCCAATGCTTTAAAAGAAAAATCATTAAACTCCTTAAATTTAAGCCTTGAACAACTATCAAACACAATCATCACAAGAGCAAGTATTGCAATGGTTGTTATAAACATAACTGGAAACTCTATCAAAGGATGACCTTGATAATGAATATTATTTAGTAAAATACCCACCACAACAAGTAGAAGTACATTTGGAATCTTAAGTTTATCAGAGATAATTGAACAAAATATACCAATAAGAATAATAATTGCAAAATAAGTCAAATAAACTAATGGTCCCATTGTTCACCTCTCTTAAACTAAACGTAACCTTTTTCCTTTATTAATGTTATGTTTTTCAAAAGGTTTTAGAATTATTGTTCTAAACCATTTAGAACCATCAAGCAGAGCTTGAAGTTTCAAAAGGTTTTTATAGATTAAATGTAATTTAAATTAATATGAACTACAAAAACATACTAAACAAAATAAAACCAAATAAACAGGAAGAAAAACAAGTTTCAGATAGAATTAACTCTTTTATCAAAAAGCTTAATAAAAATCTTAAAAATGCAAAAGCAGTCTTAGGAGGTTCTGGAGCAAAGAACACATGGCTTAAAGATGCACATGATGCAGACATATTTGTCTTATTTAATCATGAAAAACAAAACATAAGTAATATCCTAGAAAAGGTTTTGAAAAAAACTTTCAAGAAATTTGACAGATTACATGGTAGCAGAGATTATTTCCAGATAAAGGAAAAAGATTTTACATTTGAAATCGTTCCAATCGTAAAGATAAGTAAAGCAGAACAAGCCTTAAACATCACAGACATTAGTCCATTACACGCAAAATGGGTTAACAAGAACGGAAAAAAGTTTTTTGATGACATTAGACTTACAAAAGCATTTTGTAAAGCTAATCAGATATATGGTGCAGAATCATACATAAAAGGTTTCTCAGGTTATGTCTTAGAAATACTTACAATCCATTACAAAGGTTTTGACAAATTAATCAAAAATATTGCAAAGTGGGACAAACAAACCATAATTGACATTGAAAAACATTACAAAGATAAAGGTGAAATATTAAGACAATTAAACAAAGCAAAAAAACATTCTCCTTTGATTATTATAGATCCTGTACAAAAACAAAGAAACGCAGCAGCTGCATTAGGTAATGATATGTATGAAAACTTTATCCAATTTGCAAAAGCATTTGCAAAAAAACCTTCTGAAAAATTCTTTGAAAAAAAACCATTTTCTTTAGAAAAGTTAGAGAAAAAACACAAAAAACATAAAATAATTTTATTAAAACCTTCCCCATTAAAAGGAAAAAGAGATGTTATTGGTTCAAAATTATTAAAATCACTTGAATATATTGTAAAACAATCTAAATTAAGAGGTTTCACTGTAATTGATTCTGGCTGGGAATGGAATGAAAACAAAGATGTTCTCTTTTGGATAGTTTGCAAAGATGAAATTCTTTCTGAATTCCAAGAATATGAAGGACCACCTATCAGAGTAAAGAAACACTTCAATGCTTTTAAGAAAAAACACAAAAAAACAGTAATAAAAAACAAAAGAATTTACGCAAAAGTAAAAACAGAACACAGAGAAATAGAACATTACATTAAAACATTAAAAAAAGACAAATGGTTCAATGACAAACTAAAATGGTAGAATACAAAAAAGTAAAAGCAGAAATTGTTGATAACATTCCTAAAAAGAAAAGCAAAAAAAAGACAAAATTTAACTTAAGCAACTTATTTTACAAATTTAGATTAGGCATTGCAATCATTCTTGACTTAATTGACTTTGCAGTATGTTGGATTCCAATAGTAAACACTGCTGTTGAACTCGCAAGTATGTTCATAATCGGATTATTCCTTAAAAATAAGGCATTAGCATTAGGAATGGTAGTAGAATTAATAATCCCAGCAATCCCTTTTGGAATAATTGACGGAATCCTCCCAATGTGCACAATACTAGTCGCAATAGATAATGTGATTGATAAAGGACTTACTCCTTCATAACACCATAACCAATCAATCTGAATCTCTGATCAATTAGACGAGAAATAGTTATTCCTGCTTTGTGACCAGCACATACAGGCCTCTTTAATTTACATGTTATAAGATTTTTACTGATACTAATTACTACTCCCACAGTCGCAGTATTATTCACAGTCAACATAAGAACCTCATTCATTTTAACTTGTTCAACAGGAAGATCTTTCTTAGCCCCAATAACTTTCTTAAGTAAATGCGCTTCAAGTTTAAGATTATACCAAACAGGAGGTAATTTCCCTTTTAACCCAACAATTGAACCAGCTAAATAATCTGACTTAACAATACCAGGATCAAGTGAAGTTAATATTCCAATTGACCCACCAGGATGAACCTCTTTCACAGATTGACCTCCTGTTTTAAGATCAGTTATCTTTGTTTCAATTGGTTTATAGATTTTCTGATTTTTCTCTTCAACTTCATAACCAGGCTTAATTTCAATAACATCCCCTGTCTTTAAAACACCTTGAATCAATGCTCCACCTAGAACACCACCAATAAAATCCTTTGGTTTTAAACCTGGTTTATTAATGTCAAAACTTCGTGCAACAAACATCAAAGGATCTTTCTTAGGATTCCTTTTAGGAGTAGGAATAAACTTTTCAATAGCTTCAATAAGAGGTCCTACCCCAATATTATGTTGAGCAGAAACAGGAATAATAGGAGCTTTCTCAAACTCAGTCCCTTTAATAAAATCTTTAATTTGTTTATGATGTTTAATTGCTTCTTCTTCAGTCACAAGATCAACTTTATTTTGCACAATAACAACATTCTTTATATCAGAAATTTTCAAAGCCATCAAATGTTCTCTTGTCTGTGGTTGTGGACATTTTTCATTTGCAGCAATAATTAACAATGCACCATCCATAATTGTCGCACCTGATAACATTGTTGCCATCAATGATTCGTGCCCAGGCGCATCAACAAAAGAAACCTTTCTCAAAACTTTACATTTATTCTCACACTTTGGACATTTATCTTTAACACAATAAGCATTACTTCCACGGCACTTAGTACATTTGTAAAAAGTAGTATCAGCATAACCTAACCTAATTGTAATTCCTCTTTTCAATTCCTCAGAATGAGTATCAGTCCATTTGCCTGTAAGTTTCTCTGTTAAGGTTGTCTTACCATGATCAACATGACCAACCAAACCAATGTTAACCTCAGGTTGTTTTACTTCTACTTTCTTTTTCTTGCTAGTTTTAGTTTCTTTTACCAATATATTCCACCTATGTTATAAACGAGAAGAACATCCCCTTTATAAAATTTACCTCTTTTTGCCTTGTTTTATATGCCCACGTCCTTCATCTTCAGTAGTTGTTATTATCCACATAGTATCTTCACTTATATTTATTCTGCCTTGAAGAGATTCACATAAGTCAACAAAGTTATTTAATCCATTATATACACACTCATGAATATTAGAAGTATAAACCAGTGAAAATTCACCAAGATCACTCAAATCTAAATTACCATCCATTAAATCAACACAAACCAATTTAATTTTTCCTTCTTTATACATACCACTTACCTTTTGGTAAGATTCTTCAGTAGCTAACCAATTATCTTTATTAAATTTCATAAAATTAAGCATTCTTCTTCCTGCAACCCCCACGTAAGAAAATGAATCATAATCTTTATTTTTTTCATCATCTTTCAATAAATCACTAATAAACCATTTATTTAATATTGTTTTCTCTAAAATATCTCTTACTATACCATAATTACTTTCTAAAAGCTGTGCAGTTTCATTAGCTAAATTCTCATTAAACCCATAATCCTCAATATATTTTTGCATTTCTTCTGTTGTAACATATAAATCACTTAAAGAAGAACAACGTTTTCTCATTAGATTTTTTATTCTAATACTACGCTCTTTATCATACTGCTTAATTAAATTCTCCAACAAATCTACAATACAATCAGAACCTTTTTCAAGTTTCCTAGAAACAAGACGAGAGAGATATTCTTCTCTTGTATACGATAAATCAGCTAAAGCTAATCGTAATCTAGCATATTCTACTGCTGTAGCATTTATATCTACAAGATAAGCTAAATTCAAATTAGCATGACATAACATAGAAGCAACTTGGTCAAAACCACCAATAACAAATAAACCTTTTCCTTTTATTCCCAACAAATCATAATATATTTCTTGAAGGTCCTCATTAGAAGAAGTATAGTCTAACCTAGAATAATCTGTACCAGAATTGCTGATTAGGAACTAAATCCCTTCCCCGGACATTTTTGTTCATCATTTTAATTCACCTAACTACTCAAGGTTTTCGTGGAATAATATCACCACACAATGAATCTTAATATTAACAGTAAAACTCCAAATCCAATTGCTGCAACAGCAATCTTCATATCATTTGGAAGTCTGTTAAACACACGTAATAATTCATACAATTTATCAATTGGATGCATTTTTATTTTTTAGCCTCTTCTTTTTTTGGTTCTTCTTTTTTAGGCTCAGGCTTTTTCTCCTCTTTTTTAGGAGCTTCTGCCTTTGGCGCTTCTTTTTTTGGTGCTTCTTTCTTAGGAGCTTCTTCTTTCTTTGCTTCAAACAAGTTATCTTTTCCTGCTTTAAGTATCTTTAGATTAATTTGAACAGTACTGTCATTAATTGTTTGACCACACACTGTTTTCCTTTTCTTTATTCCTTTTGCAGCACCTTTAAATCCAACTCCACCATATGTTAAGATTCTCTTTCTATTTGAAAGAATACCTTTTCTCATTGGAAAACCACTTTTATCAGAGCCACCTGTTATTGAAAACTCATAACCTTGTAATCCAAAACCTTCACCATTAACTTTCTCACCTAATTTTTTACCTACAAAAGGTGTTGCTTCATTATCCTTAACCTCTTTTTGCATAGATTTGCCTGTTTTAGGATCAGATATCACTAATTTAAATTCTGCCATATTAATTCCCTCCATTAATATAATTATAGTCTAAAAATTAGTATTTATTTATAAAACTTTTGAAAAAACTTGTTTTTTCAAACGGTTTAAAAATTGGAACAATTTTTAAAAGTTATGTATAATTCATAAATTCCTCAAACTCACAGGCTTACAATTCTTAACCTCATCAAAACCAAAAAACGGATAATTCCTACATGTCTGAGGCCTATGCCCATATATTTTACACCTAGTAAACCCATCCTCACCAATATTCAAAAAAACACACTTAAAATCAATCCTTTTCATAACCAACCCCTTACTTTCCTCATCAATCGGATCTCTCTCCACAAAATCTCTGTCAGAAAAACCTAACTCTCTAATCCGACTAATATCCTCTCGCGTCAACTTAATCACAGGCTTACAACACTTACCACACCTTTGACATTTAAACTCACTCTTATTCATAAAAACCCTTATTTTCCCTAGACTTATATATTTTATCCTAACAATTACAAAACAATTAAACTTATAAACTACCTATGGATTACTTTTCATAAAAAACAACCAAAAAATGGGGGAGATATATATGAGTTTAGAT
>CAYMBN010000016.1:0-16687 GCA_964388715.1 uncultured Methanosarcinales archaeon | reverse complement strand
TAAAGAACCATCATTAAATATGGGTAATTGATTATTGTTTAGGTGTATTTCCAAATTATCAATTCCTAATCCATAGATAGTTGCTAAAATATGTTCAACAATATTGATCTGATGTGGATCGTAAAATCCTAATAATTTGTGTGAAATTTTGAGGGAAAAATCGATAGCTTTCATGAATAAATTATTACTAACATTACTTAGAAGATATTCTATGTTTAATGGTGTTTTTGAACCTAGGGTGATGTACATGTCTGTGCTTACCACATTGTCAATACTTGCATCTACTCTTAATCCATCCTTGTAAAATGCAATGCCATGATTGATAGTGGCAGGTTTAAATGTAACAGTAACAGGAGTACTATTAAAGACAGCTTTTCCTTGAACAGAAACAGGATCTTTTATAGTCAATTGCTCTTTATAATTTGACAATTCTTTAACAAAATTTATTAGTTTTTGTTCATCTTCTTGGTAAGTTTGTAATCTTTGCATTTTAAGCCTTTAGAACCTCTTTTTAGTGTGTCAATATGGGCTGTTTTAAAAATTTTGTTAATTTGTGAAATAAGGCAAAAATATAGAAATATTTAAAAAGTAAACACGAATTTCGCTTAATATGGCAGAATATAGAACAATAGTAACATTAGAGAAGATCCTTAAGTTTGTTAAGGCAGTTGGAGATAAAAATCCAATACATGCTGATTCTGAAGCAGCTATCTATGCATATAAGGATGTTCTTGATCTGGCTAAAAGAAATCCTAAATTAATGTTTAGATTTATTGGGAATAACTTTTATTCTTTAACAAAGGCTCAGGAACAAGGAATAAAACCTATTGTAAAACCAGTGTGTTATAATTCTCTTGATTTAATTGATGATGATTTTACAATGCCACTTGGTGATACTGCAAATACAATATCTAATGCTACTCAAAGTATGTATAGTGAAGCATTTGGATTATTCTTAGAAGGAAAAAATGAACTTGATGATATGGTAATAGAAGCAGCAGTCATGCCAGGTAATATGAGTCTTTCCCTTGACATATGGAGAGAAATTCCAGAAGACGAAACAGTTGTTGACCTTGTTTATAGTTTAAGAGATATGTCAATTGTTGGTAGGGGAAGGCTTACTTATCAAGGGGGAGAAAAAGTAACAGATGCTGGTCATGGTACACTAATTGTTGATATTGGTGATAATGTAGTTGAACCAGGAGTTGAAGTAATAACTAAAATTGATGACAAACCAACTTTACAAAAAAATTGTAGATTAAGATATAATTTTAAAATTGGATTTGAAAGAAAACAAGGAACAGATAATAAAACAGTATTTGTTCCATTAGCAGAGGGACAAATTTATACTATAGGGAGCTTTTTTAATTTTAAAAAAGTATATGATCAAATATTAAATGAATTATGGGGTTATATTCCTGAAAGAGCAACCAATCTTAAAAGTAATTACTATAAAATATTGGAAACTTTACTTAATCATGATGCTTTCCAGAAAAATAAAGATGTTGTAGCCTCAAGGACTATTTTTGCTAGTTATGTATTAAAGGATCCTAATGTTAAGTTTGTATTGTTAAAGGAGGAAGAAGTAATCAAGCTTAAGTATTCCTTTGTAAAAAATGGAAAAGTAGATGAAGGTGAAATAAAATTTTCTGGTTCTGTTCCTGAGTGTGTTAGTGATTTAATGGTGCTAAAAGAAAAGACTGATTCAAAAGAAAATGAGTTTTCATTGATAAAGATTAGTAATTTATTGATGGATCTTCAAAAAGGGGAATACTCTAAAAAAATTAAAGCTGTGTGGAAAGAGATGATGAGGTATGGTCTTCCTAAATATGATGAAAATAAAACAGAATTAGCTGATCTTTTGTTACATATTGACAAAAATAAGGATGTTGAGGCAAGAGGAGACAGTAGATTCTATACTGATGATGTTATGATTGTTGAAAGAGTTCTTACTGAAGAGGATGTTAGAGATTATAATGAATCTATAGGGAGAGATCCTGATGTTGTTGACTTTAAAGTAATGGAAAGTGCAATTGCAGGAAATCTTGTTGAATATTTTAAACAAGTTTATGGTGAAGACCAATTAAAAGAAAAGAATTTGGTTTATAAAAAACAAACAGTTAAAATAGATCCTAATGCTGAAGCTCCTAAGATAGGTGATAGTTATAAATTAGTCTTATTTAGATATTACTTAAGAGAAAGTGATGAAACAGGACATAGTCATAAAGTATATTCAATATTCATAAATAACAAGAAAGTAATCATGACAGGAGAAAGTTCTGGAATGGTTCTACCTAAAAAATAAAACTTTAAATAAAAGTTAGTTTTCTTATTTATTATGACATCGTTAATAGCTTGTTTGTCAACTGGGAAAGGTACTTGGGGACATGTTGCTAGACTTATTAATGAACATGATTGGGAAAAGATCTTTTTGGTGACTAATGAGTTTGGTAGGGAAAAGTTTAGTTCTGAAAAACCAATTGAATTGATTGTTATTAATGATAGAATGGGAATAGAAGAACTGGTTGAAAGTATTAAAAGTCAGTTACAAGGAAAAGTAAGAGATACTGATGTTGCTATTAATTTTGTTTCTGGTTCTGGTAAAGAACATATGGCAATGTTGTCTGCATTGTTAAAGCTTGGATTAGGTATTAGATTGATAGCTTTAACTAAAGATGGTATGAAAGAAATTTAATCTAATAATAGCATGTCAATGTTTTCAAATTGATCATAATTATGTTTTGTATTAACATCTCTTGCTTGTTTAAATTCGTTATCACTTGGTGGTCTGTTTAAACCATCTATAAAACCACATTTGTTACATTGGCCATTTTCTGGTACTTTGTTTTCGCAAAAATTGCATTTTTTCATTGCCATAATAGGATTAGAAATAAGCCACATATTTATATCTTTTTCGGTTAATGTGAATAGTGGCATGCCTGTAAAAAATACAAAAACCTGCTTTTTTGAATTAAGGTTTTTGACACTATTGTCTTATGATCCAAATCCTTATTTTTTACAAAGAAATGGCACAGCCACTATGCACATATTTTTGGTCAAAACATTTATAAATAACAATAATTTAAATATTTAAAAAGAGGATACTATGAAAAAAATAGCTTATCTCATTGTTTTGATGCTTATTCTTACTTGTGTTGGCACTGTTTCAGCTACTTTAACTCGATCTTTAGCTAAACCAGATGGTTATTGGTGTTCAGGTAATGCAGGATGTACAAGTGGACATTGTGTGCATAATATATGTAGGGCTTCTAATCCTTATTGTGGAGATAATTATTGTGATGCTGGAGAAGATTGTAATAGTTGTGGAGCAGATTGTAAAGGTTGTAATGGCGGTGCTTGTACATGGAGTAATGATTGTGAATCAGGTCATTGTGTACATAACGTATGTAGGGCTGATTCTTATCACTGCGGTGATGGATTTTGTGATTGGAATGAAAAGTGTAAAGCAGATAGTTGTTGCAATGGTAGAACAGTTGATATGAATACTGACAAATATAATTGTGGTTCTTGTGGAAGGCAGTGTGAATATAAACAAGAATGTAATAATGGAGAGTGTCGGGATTTGTGTGGTAATGGAAGGATTGATGCAGGAGAAAGTCAATGGAATTGTTGTGAAGATGCTGGTTGTGGAAGTGGTAAAGTATGTGATAAATCAAGTCATCAGTGTGTTGAATGTGTTTCTGATAATGATTGTTCTGGTTTGAAATGTTTTAAAAGTAAATGTGTTGAATGTGTAAGTGATCAAGATTGTAAAGAAACAATAAATTGGTTTGGAGAAGGTACTTGTAAAAATAATAAAATAACCTATTTCTTAGGCCCTTTAATCACAAAAGAAAGAGAATATTGGGAAACATGAAGTAAAACTCAATAAAATATTAACAGAGAAAGGAGAGAAGTTTGGTGGAGATTGTAATGTTAATTTACATACTTGTCAAGGAACAAAGATTCCTACAACTAGGGAAGTTGATTGTCCAACATTTTGTCATGAAACAAAGTGTGGTTGTCCTGAAGGTTATAAGGAATGTTATGGTAATATGAATAAATGTGTTAAGATAAAAGGTTCAAGCTTGAATGATCCTTGTGCATGTGATTTCCAGTGTGAAAGTGATTTTTGTTATAATGGAAAATGTTTTGAAGCATTAAGTGCTGATATTACAACTGATAACCTGATTGCAGAGGTAGGTGAGAGGTTAAAGGTTACAATTGGTGTTGTTAATAAACTTGATGAAGCTTATAAAATGCAGATTATTATGACTGTTGGTTCTGGTGTTTCTTTTACAGGTGGTGAAGGTGCTGAATCATGTTCTGGTTATTCATGTACTGCAACTGTTAACTTTGCTGAGAAAGGTTCAAAAGATATTGTTGTTTATCTTGAAGGTAATAATCCTGTTGAAGTTCCTTTAACAGCGAAAATAGAATATGTTTATCAAGGTACAGCACATTCACTTGAGGTTGAAGAAAAAACAATTGAATTGCTTTCTTGCGGAGATGAAAAATGTAGTGCAGAAATAGGTGAAACAAGTGAAAACTGTTGTAGTGATTGTGGAATTCCTAATAATAATATTTATTCATCTTATATATGCCCAACTGTTGGACAAGGATATGAACGGAATGTTAAATGGGCTAATGTGGTCTGGACTTTTGTGATTATTGTGATTATTGTTTTACTAGTGCTTGGAAGCATATATGGTAAAAAGTTGAGACATGAGCGTGAAACAAGACGTGATAAAGCTGCTGCAAGTAAAGAAAAGGAAAATACAACTAAAAGAAGAGAAAGGAATAGAATAAGGAAAGCTATTAATGCTGTTGATGATCATATTACTTCAAAGAAAAGTGCACCTTCATTAGGTGGTATGAAAAGACGTATAAAAAAGAAGCTTGGTAGTTTTGATTTTGATGATAGACTTTTCAAAGAAGAGTATCTTAACTTTTTAGAAGAGCTTGAGGAAAAGGAAAAA
The DNA here is from genome assembly GCA_964388715.1 of uncultured Methanosarcinales archaeon. Classification (GTDB taxonomy): domain Archaea; phylum Nanobdellota; class Nanobdellia; order Woesearchaeales; family CAYMBN01; genus CAYMBN01. The sequence goes on along the minus strand of CAYMBN010000016.1, from coordinate 11,708 downwards.
GTTAGTAAAAAGAAAGGACCTAAGTTTTGTAGAAAGTGTGGTGCTGAATTAAAAAAAGGTAAGAAATTTTGCACTAAATGTGGGGCAAGGGCTTAAATGTTTGGTACAAATTTAATTTTAATTATTGGGGTATTGATCTTGGGAACTTATCTTGTGTCTACACTTGATGATCTATTAAAGATGAGTGCTTCTGTTTCTTTTGTTTATATCTGGGGATTGATTGCTTTAGTTTTGTTTGGATATTTGTTTTACAAAGGTGATCCTAGTGTTTACTATAGGGTAGGATTTGGTGTTGTTTTGTATATATTGCTTCACTTTAATCTGCTTGGCTTTAAGTTAGCTAATGGTGATATAATTGCAATGATGCCAATTGTGTTTCTTTTTTCACTGTTTCATGTAATTCTTTTTGTTGTTTTTGTATTATTAATTGATAAATTTCTTCTAAGAATAGTTTATTCAAAAATATTAAGAAAAAAAACTTATCCATTTATGCCTGCTATTTTTGTTGGACTTGTTTTGATGTTACTTTTGATTTATACAGGTGGATATGATATGAATATTGAACAGTATATTACAAAAGAAAAGGTTGAACAAGTACAACCTGAGATAGAAAATGAAAGTGTTGATATTGTTGTTCCAAATAATACAGAAGTTAAGGGTGGTATAACGTGAATTGTCAAAAATGTGGTGCTAGGTTAAATGATGATGATGGATTTTGTCCTGATTGCGGTGCAAAGATTGTCAAGAAAAAGGACGATAAATGGGTAAGTACTAAATCTAGTAAAAAGAATGTATTTCTTACTTTAATATTAAATATTCTTCCTGGTGGAGGTTTTTTTTATTTGGGTTTAATTGGTAAAGGTATAAAATATCTTGTTGTTGGATTTATTGTTATATTTGTAATGGCTGGTATTTTCCGTAATCCTGCTCCAGGATATTTTCTTGTTATTGCAACATCTGCTGGTGCTAGTGTCAGAATTGTAAAACTAATGGAGAAAGGTGATGCAAAGATTGAAGATGGTGTTTTGTATGTTAAGAAGAAAGAACAGGCAAAGAAAAGTAGTGGAACAAGAAAACTTAATTGGGTTTTAGTGCTTGTTATGTCTATCTTTTTTGGTAGTTTTGGTGTTGATAGGTTTATATTAGGTCATATTGGTTTAGGAATACTAAAATTAATCACATTTGGTGGTTTTGGTGTGTGGTGGTTAATTGATTTAATACTCATTGCTTCCAAATATCAATTTAAAGGAATTGAATGGGAGTAAAATTTTAAAAATCTAAAAGATTTTTAAACCTTTTGGAAAATGGAATTTCCCAAAAGTTTATATATAAAATAAGTAAATAAAACTAAAGGAGGTTGATAAAATGAAAAAATTTTTAGTGATGCTCGTGATGGGTCTTCTTCTAGCTAGTACTGTTTTGGCATCAGGTCTAAGCATACAGTTAAAAAGGACTAATCCTGGTATTGCAAAAGAAAAATCAGCAGAGTTAATTTTTGATGTAGTGAATACTGACATGGATCATAAGATAACTGGTTTCTTATGGTGTAGAAGTCCTGATGATGCAGTTGTTTCAGGAACCGAAGGTGTTGGTTCTGGTGCTGCTCAATATGTAGGACCAAAGTTTACTATTGATGTTGGACCAAGTCAAAAGTCAATGAGTTTAACATTGGAAGCTGATACAGTTGGTGACAAAAGAAGTGGATGTACAATTAAGTATATACCATTTAAAGAAGAAGCTGGTGAAGCAGTTGAAGAAGAAGTAACTGAGATGGAAGAAAAAGAAGTTACAACTGAAGTAGAAGTAGAAGAAGAACAAATTGTGTTTAACGAAGAGACAGGAGAAAATGAAACACAAATGGTAACTGTATTGAAGAATGTTACTGAAACTGTACAAGAACCTGTTACAAGAACAGTGTCAAAAACTCTTCCAGGTAAAAAGCTTTACCAAAAGATGAATGCTGAGTATATTGAAGCAGTAACAGATTCAGATTACAGAGAAATTAGACTTGACAAAACAATTCCATTTGTAGCTAAGATGGAAGAACCAGCATGTCCTGAAGGAAAAGCAAGTTGTAATGCTGAAGAAGTAATTGATCTAGGACACGGCTTAAAAACTGGAAACATGACATTATATATTATAATTGCAATTGTAATTATAGTATTGTTAGTTGTGTATCTCCTAGGAAAGAGTTCAAGAAGTTAAATAAATTATTTTTTTTATCTTTTTTAAAAATGGAAAAAAAATTTGTTATTTTGGGAATTGTATTATTGTTATTAGGAATTTTATCCTTATTTACTTTAGTAGGTAAGTTTGGAATTATATTTATTCTAATTGGGTTTGTTATATCACTATATGGTTATTTCTATAAAAAAAGAGAAGGTTATATTGATCTTACAAATAAGCCTAAGCATGAAGAGCCTGAAACAGAAGCTAGAGAAGAAACTGGTGGAGATAGGCTTGAAGAAGAATAAATTAAGGTGGGATTACACTTAACCAATGGTATAATAATCTGTCTGTTGCTTTTGTAAGTTCTCGTTCATCTCCTTGGATAATGATACAGTTGTTATTTAATGTAACTTGAGTAGGTTCTTGTTGTTTAATGTAAATAACTGCATCATCACTATCTTCACATGTTTTTATTGGTCTTTCAGCACATGCCTCTGTTTCATTTCTGTCACAGGCTGCAATAACCTCAAGTTGCATTATGTTAATTAAACTAAGGTCAAGTTCTCCTACTGCAAGTGCAACAAATGCTAATTTTTCACCTGTTGGATCAAATGTAACATATACTTTTTTTGCTTCTTTGAATATATCATTAACTTGTCCTTGTATTGGGACTTCTAGGCTTTCTGCAGGATTAAAGTGAAGTGGTAAATCAAATAGTTTTTTTCCAACTTGGATTTGAGTGTACCATAGATTATCTACTTTTACAAATGCAAAGCCATTGTACAAGAAGTTATCTTCTGTCATTTCACCTTCTACTGTTTTTGTGACCATGTCATCTAATGTAACTGGGCCTTGATCTTTTTTCATTGAACAGAAACGTACTGCAAAAAGTGTAATGAATACAAGGATAAGAAAAAATATTGTATATGTAAATACTTTATTTGTCTTTTTTTCGTGTTTAGCTAAATCCTCTTTGTTTTCCTGTTCCATTTTAAATAATGTTAAAGATTGCGAATAATAATCTGTCTTTTATTCTTACTTGATTTAAGTCATAAGGTGATTCTGCAATAATACAGTCGTTTTCTAAGTATATCTTTGTTTGATTACTTTCTTTGAAAAGTATAACTGGGACAAAAGCTGTTGTGTTTTCGCATGTTATGATTGGTAAATTGTAATTTGATGTATTTTCAAGTATACCATCAACTAAAAAGATGTTTTTCATTGCTAACATTGGTTTGATATCAAATCGTACTAAATCAATAAAAGATAGTGTTTCTTGGTTTGGATCAAATGTTGTGTAAAACATTTGTGTGTTTTTGAGTTTGTTTATGATTTCATCTGAAACATTGATATTTTCAACATCTAATGGATGATAATGTGTTTTTAAATTGCCATTACCAACTCTTGTTAGCCAGTAATCTTCTGTTCTTATGAATTCTTGGCCATTGTATGTGAATTCTGTTTCAACAGCCTTATCACCAAGACCATACATGAAGACACTGAATATCATTGTAAATGCTATAAATAAAGAAATTACAATGCCATAGTTGAATTTTTTCTTTCTACGCCTCATATTACTTGGAGAAATTGTTGTGATTTTTAAATGTTGTGATAAGTTTAAATAGATAAAAAAGAATTATTAGTTGATTAATCTTTCTAAAGTTATTTTTAGTCGTTTACCAAAATCATATCCTGCTCCTAGGACCATTGTTACTCCTTCAATTGGTTTTTTAAATATTGAGCAGATTTCAATTATTGGACCCCTATATATTTGTTTTAATTCAGGGACCATATCTTCATATAATTCATCAATAATTATTGCTTTGTACTTATCAGGATTTTGTTGGATTTCTGCTCTAACAGTATCTGTCAATTTTGGTTCAAGATCCCATTTGTATTCATCTGTTTCTACTGCTTCAATATATGAAGTAGCAAAATCTTCTTCTGCAAAGATTAAGATTTCTGGTTTTTCTAACATTATTTTTCCTCCATATACCTCAGAATGAATGAGGTTGTTTATCGCCTCTGATGGGCTTAAATTAAGGTTTATTTTTAAATGTTTTGTAAAATAATTTGTTTTTTAAAACCGTAAAGTTTATATATAAGTATCGTTTACGATATATCATAAACAATATAACAGTATAGATATATCAACACCAATATATCGAAAACGATAGCAATATAATGGCACAAAAACACTTAAAATTGGTTGTTCTGAAGTCTTTACTAGACAAACCGCTTTCTGGGTATGGGTTAATGAAGAGGATTGAGGAAGTAAGTGGGTGGAAACCTAGTCCTGGTTCAATGTATCCTTTGCTTGATTCATTACTTAAAGAAGGATGTTTAACAGTGAAGAAAGATGGTAGAAAGAAGAATTATTTTATTACAAGTAAAGGAAAAGAGTATTTTAATGAGCTTAACCAGAAAAAGGATGAACTTATTGATAATCTTGCTTCAAATGTAAGGACTTTTGATTCTGTTTTTGAGTGTGGTATTGGTGTTTTTGCTGATTTGTTAAATAAATTAAAACAAGGCAAACATGAAAAAGACATTAAAAGAATATTAAAGAATACAACAAACGAACTTTCAAGATTAAAATGACAAAAAAAACAATAATTAAACTAAATAATGTATGGAAGATTTATAAAATGGGAGAAGTAGAAGTCAAAGCATTGCGTGGATTAGATATGGAAATAAAAGAAGGAGAGTTTGTTGCTATTATGGGTCCTTCTGGAAGTGGAAAAAGTACTGCAATGAACATGGTTGGTTGTCTTGATACTCCTTCACAAGGTTCAATATATCTTGATAATGAAAATATTGCTGAGATGAGTGAGAGTGATCTTGCTCAGATAAGAGGTAAAAAAATTGGATTTATTTTTCAACAGTTTAATTTAATTCCTACCTTAAGTGCGCTTGAAAATGTGATGTTGCCAATGACATTTCAAGGATATACTTATAATGAAAGGATTAGAAGGGGTGAGAAATTACTAAGGATGGTAGAATTAGGTGATAGAATGCATCACAAACCTACTGAATTAAGTGGAGGACAACAGCAGAGAGTTGCAATTGCAAGAAGTCTTGCAAATAATCCAGAAGTTGTTCTTGCTGATGAACCAACTGGTAATCTTGATTCAGCAACAGGAGAAAGTGTGATTGAATTTTTGATGAGATTAAATAAGAAAGAAAAGAAAACAATTGTTATGGTTACGCATGATGATGATATTGCAAATCATGCTCAACGAATTGCTTATCTTAGAGATGGGCAAATAATCAAAGAAAAAAGAAAAAAAAGGTGATAACATGAAAAAAATAGTTTTATTTATGGTAAGTTTGCTTGTATTACAATGTGTAATGGCAATAATAAGTGTAGATCAACCTCTTGAAGGGGTACAGATTAAAGTTACATTGGTAAGTCAGGATCCTGACCCTATTGAACCTGGTCATTTTGCTGATCTGAGGTTCAAAGTTGAGAATCTTGGTTCATCAAATGCAAGAAATGTTAGGTTTAGGGTTGTAGAGGAATACCCTTTTTCAATGTATGCATCTGAAAAAAGTGAAAAGGATATTGGAAGTATACAAGGTCAACAAACAGGTGATGTTGGTGTTGTTGTAAAGTATAGAGTGATAATTGATAAAGGTGCTGTTGAAGGTACAAATGAAATTACTGTGGAATATAGTGTTGATGGAAGTTCATGGATTGAAGTTGATCCTTTTGACATTAACATAAGGTCAATTGATGCTACATTAAGTGTTGCAAGTGTTGAAACAAAACCAGAAGTAATTGCGCCAGGTAATTTAGGATTGATTACAGTTAAAATAAAAAATTTAGCTGATTCAACAATGGATGACATTAAATTTAGACTTGATTTATCTGATTCATCAACACCTCTTGCACCTGTTGATTCTGTGACAGAGAAAAAAATAAAGAAATTGTCAGCTGGAAAAGAGCAAGAATTGGACTTCAGGGTAAGAGCATTGCCTGATTCTGATTCAGGTCTTTACAAAATTCCGGTAAATATCTCTTACTATGATGAAGTTGATACTAAATATAGTGTTAAGGATGTAATTGGAATTATGATTGGAGCTGACCCAGATTTAGTGATTTTTGTTGATGATTCAGAAATAAAAAGTGCTGGACAGTATGGAAAAGTATCTGTTAAACTTGTTAACAAAGGTGTGAGTGATGTTAAGTTTTTACATGTGAAGCTAAGGGAAAGTGATGATTATAAAATACTTTCAGCACAGGATGTTTACCTAGGTAATGTTGACTCTGATGATTATGAAACAGCTGATTTTGATTTATATGTAAATCCTAAGGCAAGCGAGGTTGTTTTACCATTAGATATAACATTTATGGATGCAAATAATAGAGAATATAATCAAAACCTAGATTTGCCTTTGAAAACATATTCTTCAAGAGAAGCTACTAAATATGGCCTTGTTCCAAAGAAGAGTTATACAGGAACTGTAATCTTTTTGTTATTGATTGCAGGTGGTGGATACTGGTATTACAAGAAAAAGTGGAAAAAGAAGAAAGGTAAAAAGTAATTTTTTTTCTTTTTTTAAAATGTTAAAAGATTATGTAAAATATGCTTTTGGAACTCTTAGAAAGAGGAAGTTACGTAGTTGGCTAACCATGATTGGTATTTTTATTGGTATTGCTGCTGTTGTTTCTTTAATTGGATTAGGAGAAGGGTTAAGAAATGCTATTAATTCTCAGTTTAATATGCTTGGACCAGATATTATTACTGTACAAGCTTCTGGTTTACAGTATGGTCCACCTGGGACTGGTGCTGTTGATCCTTTAGAAGAAAGTTATGCAGATGAGATTGCTAAAATACCTGGTGTAAAGTATGCTATAAACAGATTGTTAGAAAGTGGTACCATGGAATTTAATGACAAGCTTGCGTTTGGCATGGCTGGTAGTATGCCTGATGGTGTACATAGGAAGGTTGTTGAAGAAATGATAGGACTTAAGCCTGAACAAGGTAGAATGCTTAAAGATGGTGACAGGAATAAGGTTGTTCTTGGAAATAATTTTTTGGATGATGATACTTTTGGAAAAGGTATGAACTCTGGAGATAGAGTTTTGATTAATGATAAACCTTTTGAAGTTGTAGGTATTCTAAAAAAGTCAGGAAATTTTATTCTTGATGGTGTTGTTCTTATGAATGATGAACCATTGAGGGATCTTTTTGATGGTACAGATGAAGTTAGTATTGTGGCTGTTAAGATGAATAAAGGAGCTAATGGAAATCAAGTAAAAGAAGATATTGAAAAATTATTAAGAAAAGAAAGAAGTGTTAAAGAAGGCGAGGAGAATTTTAAGGTTGAGCTTGCAATTGATGCTTTGGGTGCACTTAATGATACTTTGTTTGCAGTGCAATTGTTTGTTTATATTATTGCTGGAATTTCATTAGTTGTTGGTGGGATTGGAATAGCAAATACAATGTATACTGCTGTTGTTGAAAGAACAAAAGAGATTGGTATAATGAAGTCAATTGGTGCAAGGAATAGTGATATTTTTCTGTTATTTTTTATTGAGTCTGGATTATTAGGTATGACTGGTGGAGTAATTGGTGTAATTATTGGTGTTAGTTTAGCTTATGGATTAGCTTTTATTGGTGCTATGCAGTTAGGTTCTGGTTTGATACAAGCACATGTTTCAATATGGCTTGTAGGTGGTGCACTTGCATTTTCATTCCTTGTTGGGTGTATTGCAGGAATAACTCCTGCATTAAGAGCATCAAAGTTACATCCTGTTGATGCGTTGCGTTACTCAAAATGAAATTAGATTATTTGAAATATTCAGTGGATAATGTATTGCATAGAAGAATGCGAAGTTCGCTTACAATAATTTCTATTCTAATTGGTATTGCTGCAATATATGCGTTAGTTAGTTTTGGTCAAGGTCTTTCAATTTATGTTGAGGATATTTCAACACAAATGGGTGTTGATAAGTTAATGATAATGTCAAAAGGTTTACAATCTTCAGGGTTTGACCTTGACTTTTACATAGCTAAAGAAGAAGTTGATTTTTTAGGTAAAATAAGAGGCATAGAAACTATTGTTGGTACTTATCTTATTAATGCTGAGGTTGAACATAAAAAACAAAAAAGATATGCTTTTGGAATGAGTTTTCCTACTGGTGGAAAAGCTCAGGAAATATTTAAAGAAATGATGACAGTTGATCTGGAAAAAGGAAGATTTCTAAAAGATGGTGATACATCTAAAGTTGTGTTAGGTTATAATTATTTGTTTGATAATGAGATTTTTGATAGACGTCTTGTGTTGGGTGATAAAATTACTGTAAATGGTGTTTCTGTTGAAGTTGTTGGTTTTTTTGAACAGATTGGTAATCCACAGGATGATAGTAATATTTATTTTACAGAAGAGGGTTTGTTAGCTATTGAACCTGATACAAAAGATAAATTTCAATGGGTTTTAGCGCGAGTTGCTTCTGATTTTAACCCAACTGAAGTTGGTGAGAGAGCTGAAGAGAAATTCCGGAAGTATAAAGGGCAAAAAGAAGGGCAAGAAGATTTTACAATTCAAACATTTGAACAAGCAATGGAAATGTTTACCAATATATTTGGAATTGTAAATGGTGTATTGGTTTTAATTGCACTAATTTCAATGGTTGTTGCTGCTGTGAATATAATGAATACAATGTACACTGCTGTGCTTGAAAGAACACAAGAGATAGGTGTGATGAAAGCTATTGGTGCAAGAAATTCTGACATAATGGTAATATTTATATTTGAGTCTGGTTTATTAGGAATTATTGGTGGGTTGCTTGGAATTGGTTTAGGTTATTTAATATCAAGTGGTGGTGGTGCAATTGCTGCTGGTGCTGGATATACCATGTTACAACCTGCATTTCCATGGCAATTAACACTTGGTTGTTTATTGTTTGCATTTTTTGTTGGAGCGTTTTCAGGGTTTTTCCCAGCAAGACAAGCTAGTAAGTTAAAACCTGTTGATGCATTGAGGTATGAATAAGATGAAATATTCCCATCAATTTATTACTGGAATTTCGTTTGGTTTAACTTCGGGAGTGATTACTGCTCTTGGAATGATTGTAGGGTTACATGCAGCAACTTCATCTAAGTTGGCAGTTGTTGCAGGAATTATAATAATGGCAATAGCAGATGGTTTAGCAGATGCTGCTGGGATTCATGTTGCCGAAGAAACAGAGATTGAAAAAGGCGAAATTAAGCATAGTCACAAAGAAGTTTGGTTATCCACTATTTTTACTTTTCTTTTTGTAACTGTTTTTATTTTAACTTTTGTGATTCCTATTTTGATTTTTACTTTAAGGACTGCTGTATTTGTTGCAGTTGGTTGGGGTATATTTCTGATAATCTCTCTTAATTATTATATTGCTAGAATTAAAAAGGAAAATGCAGTAAAATTAATAATTGGACATCTTTTATTAGCTTTGTTTGTAGTAATTATTTCCTATTGGGTAGGTAGTTTAATATCAATGTGGCTTGGTTAAATTTGGAGGAATTTGAATAAAAATGTGTTTTGCGCCGTATGTATCATTGTCAACGTTTGTTATTGAGTTTTTGTTAGCTATATTTTTCTTTTTAAAGAATCCTAAAGATAAGTTAAATAGAATAATTGCATTAGTTTCTTTTCTACTTGGTTTCTATCAATTAAATGAATTTTTGATATGTGTTACAGGGGTACGTATTTTTACAATACTAGCAATGGGTGTGACAGCTTTGTTACCTGCAATAGGGATTTCATATGCATTGATTATGTATAGGAAAAAGTTAAAATATTATTGGGATCTTTTGATTTATTCTCCTGCAATAATGTTTATCTTATTTTTCATTTTTTATTATAAACAACCTGCAGTATGTTCAACTATTTTTATACAGTATCAACGAATTAGTTTGCTAAATAAACTGTACTCCTTGTATTATATTATGTATTTGGTTGGAGCAGTTATTTTGTTTTATTTTGGAACAGTTAGTGCAAAAACTAAGTATGAGAAAAGATTATTTTATTTAGGTATGTTGGGAATGTTTATATTTACCGTACCAACTCACATCTTTTTAGTATTTTTGCCAGCATTTAAAATTAAATTTGGTAGTGTTTTGTGTGAGTTTGCTTTATTGTTAGCAATAGAATTTATATTTGTATTATGGTATAAAGAAAAACATAAGATAAAATATTGAAAATGCAAGTTCATGTTTTTATGTATGGGAGAGTGCAGAGAGTTGGCTTTAGATTTTATATTTGGTTAAAGGCAAAATTTCTAGGAATTAATGGTTGGGTTAAGAATCAAAAGAATGGTAGTGTTGAAGCTGTCTTTGAAAGTGATAAGAAAAATGTTGATAAAATGTTGTTATGTTGTAAAAAAGGGAGTTTTTTAGCAAGAGTTGATAAAATTAAGATTAAAATGGAAAAGTCAAAAGGGTTTAAGAAATTTAAAATAATAGATTTCTGGTTTTTTAAGTCATTTTAGCAAGATATTGGTTTAATTTTAGTTTTGTTTTTTGTTTTAGATCTTTGCTAAGTTTTAATTTGTCAACTTCTTTGTTCCAGTCAATGTTTGGAAGTTTTGTTAGTGTGCTTGCAAAGGTTCTGTTTGATTCTTTAACTTGTTTTTCAATTAGTTTTGCTTTTTTTGAGTTGAATAATCTTATTGCTGGGAATTTTGTGATTGCATTTGCACCTGAATTTAGAATTACTTTTGTGTATTCTGGTTTTTTTGGTGTAAGACCTGCAATGATTTCTAGTTTTGGGAAAGCTATTCTTGTTTGAGAGATCCACCATGCATAGTAACTTTTTGATGGGCTCTTTTTGAAGATAGTTGTTTTGACTGGTTTTAGTGCATAGAAAGTTATTCTGTCTAATTTATGTTCTTGGATGAATTTTTTTAGCAGAGGGAAGTCTTGTTTTTTTTCTCCTAAACCAATTACTATTGTGATTGATTTTTTGAAACCTAATGAATCTGCTAATTTTAACATGTCTGAGTATGGTTTGATTGGTTTGTCTGGGCATAATTTATTGTGTAAACTTGGATTGGTTGTTTCAATTGATGCGCAAACACCTTCAACATATGGTTTTAGTTTGATAAGTTCTGATTTTTTTAATGTGCCTAAGTTGATCCAGATTTTTTGGTTGTATATTTGTGAAACATATTTTGCTATTTTAAGGATATCTTTGAAAGGAAAGATTTTGTAGCCGCCTGTTAGGAATTCAATGCGCCAATTAAGGTTTTTTCCAATGATTGCGTCTGTAAGTATTGAAGGAAGGGATCTTCTTGCTGTTTTTGCATGTTTTATCTTATGCTTAATTGTTGATCTAAAGCAGAATTTACATGTTCCAAGGTGGCAATACCAACTAAGAAAGATACATCTTCCAAACCATGTTTTTGGTTTGAAGTTTTGGAGATAGATTTTGTTTGCTTTTTTAGACATTATGTTAAGAAAAAGGGGTTAATTTAAAAATTTTTAGAAATATTCGAGAGGAAGATATTTTGTTACTTGTTAGTGATTAAAAAGCGAAAGATTTATAAAGGG
>CAYMBN010000015.1:16229-22192 GCA_964388715.1 uncultured Methanosarcinales archaeon | reverse complement strand
ATTTATAAATTTTTCGACATAGTCGAAACCGTTTAGAAATTTATTAAATTTTAGAAAATTAAAAAATTTCTAAAAGTTTATCTTTAAAAACAGAAAACCTTATTAACAAAAAGCCTCTTTTTTAGGATTATGACACGAATAGCTGTTGTTGAAAAGGAGAAATGTAATCCCTCTGGATGTGGAGATTATCTTTGCATTAAGTTGTGTCCTGTTAATCGAACTGGACAAGAATGCATTGTTAAAGATACTGGTAAGAAGGTTGGGATAGATGAAAAACTCTGTACTGGATGTGGGATTTGTCAAAATAGATGTCCTTTTAAAGCAATATCTATTGTTAATTTGCCTGAAGAACTTGATCAGCAAGCTATACATCGTTATGGACAGAATGGTTTTCATCTTTATAATCTTCCAATACCGCAGTTTGGTAAAGTTGTGGGAATAATTGGTAGGAATGGTATTGGTAAGTCAACTGCTTTGAAAATATTGGCTGGATTGTTAAAACCTAATTTAGGTGGAGAAAAAGAAGTTGGATTTGATGAAGTTATTAAATTTTTCAAAGGAACAGAAGCTCAAGGTTTTTTTGAAAAGGTTAAGAAGGGTAAGATTAAGATTAGTTATAAACCACAACAAGTTGACATGATTCCTAAACAGTATAAAGGGAAAGTTAAATCATTGTTAAAAAAGGTTGATGAGATTGGAAAGTTTGATGAGATTGTTGAAAAGCTTGAGTTAAAAGAAATTCTTGATAATGATATTAAAAAGATATCTGGTGGAGAGTTACAAAGGGTTGCAATTGCAGCTTCTGTTCTAAAAAAGGCTGATGTTTATTTTTTTGATGAGCCAAGTTCTTATTTAGATATTAAGCAGAGGATTAAAGTGAGTAAATTTATACGTGGGCTAGCTTCTGAGGATGTTGGTGTAATGGTTGTTGAGCACGACTTAATAATTCTTGATTATATGACTGATTTAGTTCATTTAATGTATGGTAAAGAGGATGTTTATGGTATTGTATCACAACCAAAGGTTACTAGAGTTGGAATTAATATTTATCTTTCTGGTTTTCTTAAAGAAGAAAATGTTCGTTTTAGAGATAAAACAATTAAGTTTGATGAAAAAGCTGTTAAAAAAAGAAGGTTTACTAATGTTTTAACTGATTGGAGTGAGATTACAAAAAAATTAGGTAAATTTTCTTTTAAGGCTGATGATGGAAAAGTACATAATAGAGAAGTTGTAGGTGTTTTAGGAGAAAATGGAATAGGTAAAACTAGTTTTGTAAGAATTTTAGCAGGTGATCTAAAAAAAGATAAAGGTAAGATTGGTAAAAAAGTTAAAGTAAGTTATAAACCACAATATCTTGAAGCAAGTGATGATCTTGTGATGGGTATATTAGGAAGAGCTGTTAGTAAGTATAAGAATCAGTTGATTGCTCCATTAAATTTGGATGGATTGTTAATGAGGAAAGCTAATGAATTAAGTGGTGGACAATTGCAAAGAGTTGCAATTGCATTATGTTTAAGCCAGGATGCTGATTTGTTTTTATTAGACGAGCCAAGTGCGTATCTTGATGTTGAGCAACGTCTTATTGTTTCGAAAATTTTGAAGAATTTTATGGAAGAAAAAGGCAAATCAGCTATTGTTGTTGATCACGATCTTTTGTTTATTGATTATTTAAGTCATTCTCTGCTTGTTTTTGATGGTGTTCCTGCAAAAGAAGGTGAAGTAAAAGGTCCTTTTGCAATGCAGAAAGGAATGACAATGTTTCTTAAAGATTTAGATATTACAATGAGACGGGATAAGGAAAGTAAGAGGCCAAGGATAAATAAGCCAGGTAGTGTTAAGGATAGAGAGCAGAAATCTGGTGAGAATTATTATTATAGTTGAAATTATAATTGTGATATTTCTTCAATGTCTTCAATATCTTCATAGTAATAATTTTCCTCTTCTTGATCTTCACTTTCATATTCTTTGATATTACTTTCTTTTTCACTTTTGTTTAGAGTTGCTTTGAGTAATCCTTTAATTAGTTCTTTTCCTTCACTAGTTTTGCTTTTGTCTGTTTTTGATTTTGGTTTTTCTTTAGGAATAATTGGTTGTTTTATTTTCTTTTGTTTAATCTCTTTATCTTTATGCCAGAAAACGTTGATTGTTTCATTTATAGTAAATATAATCAATAGTATAATTAAAAATCCAGCTAAATTTATTTTCTCTAAGAGAATTGGTATTACTTTTTTCTTTGGTGATGTTAGTGGTTGTGCAATTACTTTATCTTCTTTTATTTCAATTGTTCTTGATGCTTTTGTTTTGTAACTTTGATAGTCCACACTTACATATAATAAGTATGGTTCTTCACTTGTATTTGTTGGAAGTGGTAGACTTGCAATTAATCCTTTTTCTTCGTACTCATCAAGATAAACAGTATCTTTTCCTTGTGATAATATCTGGTTATTTTTTTCAAGCCAATAGTTTATTATTACATCTCCTTTAACATAACCTTTTCCTTTTATTAGGTAAGTAAAGTTGATTACTTTGCTTGTTTCAATTGGTGAAATAAATTTAATTATTCTTACATCAAATAACATTACACATTTTTCATTCCAACAATTATATTTTGGTTTGCAATCTGAATTATTTGTACATTCTTTAGTTATTTGGGAAGCAATACCTCCTGAGAAAGAACCACCTCCTCCACTTCCACCTGATGAGGCTGGAGTTGTTGTTTGAGTTGATCTTGGAACACCTCGAATTGCAGAATGTCTTAGGTTTTTAATTTCTATTGTTGAGCCAAGGTCAGAACAGTTAAGATTATTTAGATTTGCACTACTTCCTAAACATGTTGTAAGATCTGTTTCATTAGTTCCAGTACATAAAGAAGTAATGTTGTCAATTGAGTTTACTTCTGCATCTTTAACACACAAACTAGCAAAGTTATTGTCTGTAATGTATACTGTTTTATTATAATTAGCCTGTACTTGCCCTGATAAATTTATAATTATAGAGTTGGTTGCTTTTATAACTCTTACTTTGCTTAAGTCAAGTTGTGATGATGAAAAATTATGTGTGAAGTTTACTATTTTTTCAGATGAATCATAGAAAACAATTTCTTGTTCATCACTATAACTTCCTGTTGTTGAGTTGCCACTAATGGTTATGTTTAAACTGGTTAATCCTGTTGTGTTAACATTTGTTTCGTTTCCTTCAAGTAAGTCAAGACTATCAGAAACACTATCACCATCATTGTCTACAAAGCCAATTGTTATTGTTCTATTAGTACTTGCCCATGCACTGTTGTTGTATGTGTCATAACCAAGGCAGTTCCAGGTATAGTTTCCTGTTGGTAAACTTAATGACCAGTTTGATGAGTTACTTAATCTTGTTATATTGGTTGTTTGGTTGAGTGCAAAGCTTGTGTTAGAACTGTTTGTGATGTATAAACTAATATTAAATAAATTACTTAAGTCTGTTACTGAACAATTAAATGTTACATTAGTTACATTAACACTGTCATTAATTAAATTTGCAGCAGGATTGTTTAGGATAATTGTAGGAGAGGTTGTATCATTAACATTAACTTGGAGTAATGTTGAGTTTTGGTTATTTGAAGTATCATTAACAGTTATATTAAGCCAGTATAAGTTGACTGATAGGTTTGTATTGTTTTCTAAGTAGCCAGAACAATTTATCTTGAAGTTTGTTGTGTCATTTACTGAAAAGCAATCAAATAATACTGTGTCAGAAGAGTTTAAATCATAAGTAAGAGCATTACCATATTCTACTGTTTGGTTTGAAAGGTTTGTAAATGTTGGTGAGGTTAAATCAATAGTGAATCTTATTGTAGAGCTATTTTTATTTCCAGTAGTATCATTAACCCATACTGTAACATTATGTTCTCCTTCTGCCCATGTTATTGTTGTTATGTTGGCGCAAGTTGCAAGTGTTGTATTAACACCCATTGTATCATTGCTGTACCAGCATGAATGTCGACCAGGATTTGAAACAGAATAGTTAATATCTTGGTTTGTGTTGCTTGTGTTAGTATAATTACTTGGTATTGCAATGGATATTGTTGGTGGGATTGTATCAATGATGAATGTAACATTGGTGGTGTTTTTATTTCCAGCAGTATCATTAACCCAAATAGTAACATTATGTTTTCCTTCTTCCCATGTAATAGTTGTGATGTTAGCGCAATTTGCAAGTGTTGTGTTAACACCCATAGTATCATTGCTGTACCAGCAAGAAATTGTGTTTTGGTCAGAGACACTATAATTAATATTTAATCCAGTATTACTATGGTTTGTAGAGTTGGTTGGGAAAGCAATACTTACTGTTGGAGCAATTGTGTCAATGATAACTGTTCTTGGTCCAGTACTGTTCTTATTGTTCTCTGAATTTAAAGAAAATACTTGATAAGTATAATTACCTTCAACTAAACCTGTTGTTGCATTTTTACTTTGGTTAACATAAAGTGACCATTTGTTTGTGTTATATTTTCTTAAGTTAGATGCATATTGTTGATAAACTTCTGCTGCAGATAAAGTTCTGTTCCAGATTCTAAGTTCATCTATTGAACCGTTGAAATTTTGGTTAAACTGATCGTCAAACCTTCCTATATAAAAAGGATTTGATGATGTTCCAATGGTGCCACTGTGAGTACTTACATTGTCCAAGGTACCGTTTAAGTATGAAGTTAGAGTGTTGGAGCTATACGTAATCATTATGTGATACCATGTTTGTGATGTAATATTTGCAACCCCTAAATGTGTAATAGGTGTGAGGTCATTAAATTGGAATCTTATTTTGTTATTTGCTATGTCAAGAATATAGTTAGAGAGACCGTTTGTAGATGATTCTTTGTTATAAATTCTACCTGAATTTGAAGGATTATTTGAATACACCCACACACCTATTGTGAAGTTGTCAACCAACCTTACTCTAGGGCTATCACTGATTGTTATATAATCACTGGAAGTACCATCAAAGTCATAGGTACCACTATATTTACCAGAGTTATTCCATGTTGCTCCATTGACTGTACCATTATCATCATTACCAGATAAATCAACAACATAAGTATTATTTTCACCCAAAGCACTGACATTATCAAAATTCATCATTAGAATCATGGAGTCATTATACATTGTATAATTAGTTCCATTCCAATTATATGTTAATTCACTTAAATCAGATTCTGTAATAGAAACATTAATTTCAACATTGGTTGTTGATTGTGCTGTTAAATTTGCAGGAGTGGGTGTGACAAAATTTATAGCTGATGAGGTTTGAGAAGTAACATTTATTTTCATTAAACTGGAATTTTCATTGCTATGAGAATCATTTACAGTTATATTTATCCAGTATACATTGACACTTAATGCTGTGTTGTTTTGTAAGTATCCTGAACAGTTGATTTGGAAGTTAGTTGTATCATTTACTGTAAAACAATCTACTCCATAAGTGTCACTTGCATCAATGTCATAACCTAAAGCATCATTAGATTCTATTGTTTGGTTTGCAATTGTTGTAAATGTTGGAGGGGTTAAATCAATAGTAAATCTTATTGTAGAACTGTTTTTGTTTCCAGCAGTGTCATTATTCCATACTGTTACATTATGTTCTCCTTTACCCCATGTAATTGTTGTGATGTTTGCACAGCTTGCAAGTGTTGTGTTAACACCCATTGTATCATTGGAATACCAGCAGGAATGTCTATCTGCACTTAGGACAGAATAATTTACATCTTGTCCTGTGTTACTTGTGTTAGTATGATTACTTGGTACTGCAATGCTTATTGGTGGAGCAATTGTGTCAATGATAAATGTTACACTTGACGTGTTTTTGTTACCAGCTGTGTCATTGATCCATACTGTCACATTATGTTGTCCTTCTGCCCATGTAATTGTTGTAATGTTTGCGCAGCTTGCAAGAGTTGTGTTGACTCCCATAGTATCATTGCTGTACCAACA
>CAYMBN010000015.1:0-16129 GCA_964388715.1 uncultured Methanosarcinales archaeon | reverse complement strand
TTGCGCAGCTTGCAAGAGTTGTGTTGACTCCCATAGTATCATTGCTGTACCAACAGGAATCTGTGCTTGTATCATATACAGAATAGTTTACATCTTGACCTGTGTTTGTTATGTTTGAGTTATTGTTTGGAGTTGAAATACTAATTGTAGGATAAACTGTATCAATAGTAAATGTTACTGTTGAAGTTCCTGTATTACCTCCTGTATTATTTGCCCAAATAGTTACATTATGCTGTCCTTCTGCCCATGTGATTGAAGTTATGTTAGCACAACCTGCGAGAGTTGTATTAACTCCTAAAGTATCATTGCTGTACCAACATGTGTCAAGGTTAGCGTCAGTTGCTGAGTAATTTACATGTAATCCAGTATTTGTGGTATTTCCGTTGTTTGAAGGATTATTTATAGTTATGGTTGGTGCTGATGAAGCTGTTATTGTAACATTCCAGGCATCAGTAATATTATTAATTGCCATATCAGAAGTTTTGTTTGCATACAAAGAAAATTGATGGATATTAGTTCTAGAACCTGTTGCATTTACCAAAAAAGTAATCAAAATAGACTCATCTTTATTTAAAGTAACATTATAAGGATTTGTAGTATTTGTATAATATGGTGTTGTAGTATTAACAGTACTTATTTTTTTACTTGGAGCACAATCATAACTTCCTGTTGCAGCCCAACATATTGCTTGTTTTGTTATATTAGCATCTTTTCCTGAAGTATATGGGTAAGAATCTTCAGTATCCCAACCTAACCAAACAAATTTCCCAGAATCTGTTCCAGTAGTAGCTTGTCCAGCATCCATAGCAAAACCAGAAATCCATCCTGAATTTTGTCCGTCGAATAATTGAGTGTATTCATCATTAAATAAATTTGAAGTGTAGTACCCCATATCATTATCTTCTGGAGCTATTGTAACAGTACCAGAATAACCAGTCATTATGTTATGTGATGATATATTAGTAATAGATGTTTGAGTATAATCAATAGTTCCATCACTAGTAGTTATTCCCATATCTTGACATGCATCACATTCATCAGCAGCAATAACAAGTGGTATTGCTTCATCTTCAAAAGCATCTCTAGCTGGATCAGCAGCGTTATTAAAAGCAACGTCTTGAACATAATAATAACCGCCAGCAACCATGACATCAAAAGCAGTATCATTTAGTGTTGCATCTGACCAGGCAGTATATTGTTTTTGTGTTAATTGAAAACCTTCACCAATCAAATAGTCTGTAAAATCATCAGATTGACTGCATCCACTATAATAACAAACAAAAGCAATATCTACATCACTTATATTTTCATAAATAGCATCCAAACTAAGATTAATCTCTCCACAATTTGCACTGGAACATGAAACATTTACAGAAACTTGGAACGTCTGGTTTTGAGTAACATTAACATTCCCTGTTGGTGAACTTAAAGTCAAACCTATTTGAGGTGTAGGAGTAACATTTACCCACATCAAAGTAGAATTTATATTATTAGTAGTATCATTGATTGTTATATTTAACCAATACAAACCAACATTCACAAAGGTATTATTCTCTAAGTAACCAGAACAATTTATTTTGAAATTTGTGGAATCATTAACTGTTAAACAACTAATTCCAGAAGAATCAGTTGCATTTATTTGATATCCTAAACTATCTTTTTGTAAAATTGTTTGATTAGTAATATTATTAAATACAGGAAAGACTGTGTCTTTGTAAAAAGTGACTGAATCATTTCCTATCTTACTAATAGTATCATTACAAAAAACAGTCCAGTTATTCCATCCCTCAATACTTGCTAAACCTGTCCAATTTGTTCCAGGATTTTGTGCTGATGAATTCCAAACTCCAGAAGAATTACTCCACCAACAGTTGGTTACATTAAATCCTGAAGCACTTAATACTGTGTAATTTAAGGTTGAAACATTAATTACATAATTTGAACCGTTTTGAGGATATGTAATATTAACTAAAGGAACAAGGAATTCAATTGTAGTTACATTCCATACAGAAGTAATATTACTTATAGTCATGTCTTCTGTTTTATTAGCATATACAAAGAACTCATATACAGTATTATTTTCTCCTGTTGGATTTACCCACCATGTAACAACAGATGAAGTATTTTCATTTAAACTTATATTATATGGATTTGTAGTGTTTGTATAAAAAGGTGTTGCTAATTCATCCATGGAAATTATTCCTGCTTTGCATCCATCTCGCGTTTTGAATTGAACTTCCCATACACCCTCATAATAACCTGAATTAGACATATTAAATCTTACATAATTTCCTGAAAATTCAGTAAAATTTGTCTCTTCATTCCATCCAATTGTTGTAAATGTCCAGTCATCTACAACTCTGGTCCAAGTAACGCCGTTATCAGAAACATCAACGTCAACAACTTGTTCATTATATCCAGACTGAACATACGCCTTCATACCACTTATACATTTAGTGTAATTTAGCTCCCACCATATCCAAGAGTAAGCAGAACCCGAGGATTGAGAGATCCAACCATCATTTATATTTCCAGTATTACTATAGTTACAATAGAATGGAGATATTGTATATTCCGAACTACAATTTTGAATACTAGATGGTGTTTCATATGAGGAATTACCAGTACAAATAGGATCTAAACTAACATTAATTTCTCCACAATTTGCTTTTGAACAAGAAACATTAACAGAAACATTAAAGAAATCACTTTTATTCACAACTATATTTCCTGTTGGGTAAATTCTATCAAGTCCAATTAGCGGTGTATCTTGTGTGAAGGTAACTGTTGTGGAATTTGAGTTTCCGGATGAATCATTACAATAAACAGTCCAAGTATTGCCACCTTCAAAATTAGATAATCCAGTGAAGTTAGTTTCAGCTGAAACTGGTGTTGAATTCCAAGTTCCAGAACTATTTGAATACCAACAAAAACCTCCTCCATTTTGGTCAGAGTAAGTGTAATTCAATTTAGTGACATGTACATTATAAGTAGTATTGATTGGATAAGTAATGTTTAATGTTGGTACAGTATCATCAATAGTTGAAATATTTAAGATTGAAGTTATGTTATTTATGCTCTGATTTGAAGTCATGTTTGCAAAGACAAAAAATTCATATGTGGTATTAAGGTCTCCTGTTGCATTAACCCACCAGGTCACAATAGAAGATTCATCTTGATTTAAGCTTATATTGTAAGGATTTGTGGTGTTTGTATAGAAAGGAGTTGCTGAAGTATTTGTTGTTATTAATCCACCTTTACTAGATTCCCTTGTTATAATCTCTATTTCTGCAATATACGCCCATGAAGCTACAAACGTAGTGACATTTAATCTTACATACCTCACTCTTGTTGTTTCATTGAACGTGTTTTCATTCCAAGCAGATGATGTTGGAATTGTCCAGGAAGTTAAAACCCTTGTCCAGGTGACATTATCTTCTGAAATATCAACATGTGCAACTTGATTACTCCTACTTGATGGATTGACTCTTAACCCACTAACACATTTTTCAGAACCTAAATCCACTAATATCCATTCAGGTGCACCAGAAGAAGATAACCATATAGTACCAGCAGATCCATCAATAGCTTTAGTACATAAATAACTTCCACTATATACTCCACTAGCAGTACAAGCTACAGGACTTGTATATTCTTTAGCACCAGTACAAAACGGATCTAAGCTGACGTTAATTTCTCCACAATTACTACCAAAACAACTTACATTTACTGTGGTGTTAAAGAAGTTATACTGTGAAACATTAATATTAGAAGTAGGGTAAACCCAACTTAAACCAACACTTGCTGCATTAACTAATTGAATTATAAATACAATAGATAAAATCAACATTACAAGTTTGTTTATTCTTTTATCTATCATTTTTTACCTTTCCAATAATGTAATTTACACCTTCCAACTGGTCTTACTCTAATTAACTCTGCTCCTTTTAGTTCAGCAAGTATGACAGGAACAGTATTACGAGAAATCTTGAGTTCTTTAGCTATCTCAAGGATGGTAAGACCATCTGTGTTGCTTTTCAGAAGTTTGATTACTCTCTGTTTTTTATCCATAGTGCACTAATGCTATGCATTAATGCACTGTAATTTATAAACTTTTCTATTGAAAATCGAAACGGTTTAGAAATTTATTTCTAAAATGTTTTGGTTGAAACCAACAAATATTTAAACATTGATTATATAATTATTAAAAAAGGAGGTTGAATAGTATGGCAATGAATCAATCGCAATTATTGAAATCACTTAATTCTAAACAAAAGGCTTATGTTAATCTGAGGTTGGGTAAGCCTAAGAATGGAGAATATCTTCTTACTGTGTTTCATTTGAAGCCTTGTAAAGGTGCAAATATTTTACAGGCAGCTACTGAGGTTGCAGCTGAGTCTTCAACAGGTACTAATTTTAGAGTTAAGACTGAAACTCCTTTTTCAAGAGAAATGAATGCATTAGTTTACAAGCTTGATCTTAAGAAAAGTTTAGTTTGGATTGCATATCCATGGAGACTTTTTGATAGGCCTGGGAATGTTCAAAATATTCTTACTTATATTGTTGGTAATGTTTTAGGTATGAAAGAAGTGATTGCATTGAAATTACTTGATGTTTGGTTTCCACCTGCTATGTTAGAACAATATGATGGGCCAAGTTATACTATTGATAATATGAGAAAATATCTAAGTGTTTATGGTAGGCCAATACTTGGGACAATAATTAAACCAAAGATGGGTTTAACATCAGCAGAATATGCAGAGGTATGTTATGATTTTTGGGTTGGTGGTGGTGATTTTGTTAAGAATGATGAACCACAAGCTAATCAAGATTTTTGTCCATATAATAAGATGGTTAAGCATGTTAAAAAAGCAATGGATAAAGCTGTTAAAGAAACAAGAAAAAAGAAAGTGCATTCATTTAATGTTTCTGCGCCTGATTTTGATACAATGATTAAGAGATGTGAAATGATTATCAATGCTGGGTTTGAGCTAGGTAGTTATGCTTTTCTAATTGATGGGATTACAGCAGGATGGATGGCTTTGCAAACATTAAGAAGAAGGTATCCTAAAGTATTTATACATTTTCATCGTGCTGCGCATGGTGCATTTACACGACCAGAAAATCCAATTGGTTTTACTGTGTTAGTTTTGTCTAAGTTTGCTAGATTAGCAGGTGCTTCTGGTATTCATACTGGGACTGCAGGAGTTGGTAAGATGAAAGGTTCTCCTGGAGAAGATATTGTTGCTGCGCATAATATACAAAGTTATACTGCACTAGGACATTTTTTTAAACAGTCATGGGCTAAGATACCTGAGAAAGATGAAGATGCTTTAAGATTAGTGCATGAAGATGTTGCACATCATGTTATATTGGATGATGATGAATGGCGTGGTATGAAAAAGTGTTGTCCAATTATATCTGGTGGATTAAATCCAACATTACTTAAACCTTTTATTGATGTTATGGGTAATGTTGATTTTATAACTACAATGGGTGCTGGTTGTCATGCACACCCAAAAGGAACTAAAGCTGGTGCAACAGCATTAGTGCAATCATGTGAGGCTTATTTGAAAAAGATTGATATTAAGAAGTATGCTAAAGATCATAAAGAGTTGGCTGAAGCAATTGAGTTTTTTACAAAGAAAAAACCAATTGAAGTTAAGACAGCTGAAAGGACTGAGAGGAGTTAGAATTCACCTAATTTTTTTTGGGTTTTGCTGTTTTTTATTTCTTGATAAGTACTCCATGTAGTTCTAAAGTATTTTTTGAATTTTTTATAGTTCTTTTTTAAGAATTCTTGTGTGGTTGGATCAGAAGGATAGCCTGAACCAAAATCTTGCTTTATTATCTTTTTTATTTTTTCAATTTCTCTATCTCGTGTTACTTTTGCAATGATCGAAGCTGCTGATACTATAGGATGGTTAAGATCTGCTTTGTGCTCTGAAATAAGTTCAATCTTTTTTTTAATTTTTAATTTTTCTAATTCTTTTTTTACATAAGCTGTGTATGCTTTGATATTATTACTTGGACAATCTAGAATTGCTTTATCTGGTTTGAGTTTTGCAATGATTTTTGCAGATGTTAGTGCTTCTAACCAGTTGAGATTAAGTTTTGGATCTTGTAGAGCAGCGTCAACTTGCCATGCTCTTAGGATGACTACTTCTGATTTTTTGACAATTGTTAGAATTTTTTTGTAAAGAAATTCTCTTTGTTTTGGACTGAGAAGTTTAGAGTCTTTTGCACCTATCTTTTTTAGCATAGGCTCTTTTTTCTCATCAATTGTGAGGCCACACATTACCATTGGACCAATGACAGGCCCTCTTCCAGCTTCCTCAACACCACAAATAAGTTTCATTATAATAAAAAATAGAATTCAAAGTTTATTAATGTTACTAAAAAATTATTCTTTTTTCTCAGAATACTCTTCTGCACATTTGTCACAGCAGAAAAGACATTTTTCTTCTTTGATTACTTTTTCTACTATCTTTTTTTCGTCAAGTAATGCTGTTCCACAGTTTCTACACTTTGCATCTTGTCCTTCATTAGATTCTCCTTGCATAAAACCGTCTTCTTCTGGTGTTATTTCACCATCTTCTACTAATTTTTCTCTTCCTTCTTTAGAATAAATATCTTGTTCTTTTTCTTCCATGAGTATCACCTTTTAATTTGATAATTAGCGGGGAGAGGATTTGAACCTCCGACCTCCGGGTGCCTCATTTTGAATTAAATTATGAGCCCGACGGGCACTCCTAACTGCCCTACCCCGCTATACCTTTGAAAAAATCCATTATATTTATAAATCTTTTGTTGAATTGTTTTTGAATAGAAAGATTTATAAATAAAAATCTAGTTTTAGTATTAAAATGGATTGGAAAGTTAAATGGATTCGTTTTAAATCTTTTATTAAAGAATGCAGAAGAGTTTTAACATTGACAAAAAAACCTTCTTCAGAAGAGTTTAAAACAATAGTTAAGGTATCAGGTATTGGAATCTTAGTCATTGGATTACTAGGATTTGTGATATCAATGTTATTTCAGGTGTTATTCAAATGAGTGAAACAAAAAAGGAAACATTATTTGCATTAAGAACTACTGCAAATAGGGAAGATCAGGTTATGGATTTTGTTACAAGTAATGCTCAAAAAAAGAAATTAGAAGTGTATACAATAGTAAGACCACATGGAATGAGAGGTTATATTTTCATGGAAGCTGCAACAAGAACAGATGCAGAGCAAGCTGCATTTAATGTACCTTATGCACGTGGTGTTTTACCTAAAGAAGTTGAGTATAGGGAAATTGAACATATGCTTGAGCAAGTTAAACAAGAGATGAATATTAAAAAGAATGATATTGTTGAATTAATCAGTGGGCCTTTTAAGAGAGAAAACGCAAAAGTAACTAGGATTGATAAGCAGAAAGAAGAAGTTGTTGTTGAATTACTTGAAAGTGCAGTTCCGATTCCAATTACAGTAAAGATGGACGCTGTTAAAGTAATTAGAAGAGAAACAGAAGAAGCTGAAGATTGATTAATGGAATTGTTGTGCTCTTTGATCATATAATTTTTTGTTTTCTATTATTTTTGATACTGCATATAGTTTATCAGGAAGATTAAGATTTTCAAAATGGAATATTTCAAATGCAATTTGTTCATGGAAATTTTCTAGACTGTCTATGTACCTTTTACCTAAACGACCATAGTCATGGAAAAAGAAAGCTTCTAACTCTTTTGTTTCATCATTGCACTTTATTCTAAAACCTTTATCATCAGTTATAAGACTAAATTTGCCGTTGATTCTATTTTTTAGGTCTGGGCTGATAAAGTAAACTGTTGCTTGATCATCTTTATCTTCCTGTTGATCTTTTTCATCTTCCTCTTCTTCTTTATTTTCCTTTAGGATTTGTTTTACTTTTTCTTTTTCGAATTTGCTTGTTTTGTCATACTCTGTACAAATATCTTTTAGGAATCCAACTAAAAAAGGTGCTCTTTTATTTCTATTAGAAATAGCATATAACTCATTAATATATTCTTCTCCATCAATCTTTAGTAATATGTCACTGATAGAAGCATATTCAACTTTACCATGGTTAGTGTGTTTTTCTCTTACTAATTCGCTTGAAGAAATAAATATTGAATGTCCTTGATATTCTTTAAATATTGCAAAAGAGTATAAATCTCCAAAATCAGCATAATTTCTATTGAGTTCTAGGACAAAACCATCTTGTTTTTTTTCAACCGCTATCAAATCATCTTGATGTAATTGTCCTTGTAAGTTCATTCTGTCTTCTAATTCAGAAACCCGCATTGTAACATTTTGTGTTAAATTATTTATTTGGTTTAACAAACCACTTCCATTATTGATTATGTGATGTATTTTTTCAGAATTAGGTCCAAAAGAAATGTCAAATTCTGTTTGATTTCTATAACTGCACTCTGGATTAAAGCATTCTAAGAATTCCTGTGCTAAAGTTTTTTCTATTTCTTGTTGGGACATTTTAGCTCACTATTGTTTATGCTCCTCTAAACTCCCCTATGTATATTACAATACTACTTAGTATATAAATTTTTTCTCTAAAATTGCTTATTTGTATTTTGCTTTTTATCCGAAAGTTTTAAATGTTAGTTAGTATCAAAATGAATAAGAATGATAATTACAATCACAGGGACACCTGGCTCTGGAAAATCAACTATTGCTAAATTATTAGGTAAAAAGCTTAATCATAAAGTTAAATCTGGTGGTGATATGTTTAGGCAAGTTGGTAAGGAAAGAGGTATGTCAATTACTGAGTTGAACAAATATATGGCAACAGAACAATATGAAGATGATGGTTTTCCAATTGATATTGTGATTGATAATAAATTAAAACAGTTTGCTGAGAAAGAAAAGGATGTTGTTATAGTAAGTAGGACTGCATTTGATTTTTTACCTAATTCAATTAAAATATTTTTGAATGTTGATGAAATTGTTGGGGCTGAGAGGATTTTTAAGCATAAAAGGGTTGAGGAAAAGGCTAGTGATGTTAATGAATTAATAAAAAATATAAGGGAAAGAGAGAAATATGAAAAAGAGAGATATAAAAAAGTGTATAAAATTGATATTACTGATAAGAATAATTATGATTTAGTTATTGATACTACAAAATTAAGTATTGAAGAAGTTTTGAAGGAAATTCTAAAATTTATTAAATAATTTATCTTTCCATATATTTATTAAAAGCATTATATTTTCCATTAACAGGTCTAACACTAGATGTTGGGTTGATTTTTTTAATCACTTTACCGGCAGGACCTACTCCTTTTATTAAAGCGTTAGTTGCCATACCAACTGCAAAACTTTTAATTTCATCATCGTATTGTCTTAAAGCAATCTTTAAATCATAATTTAACCTTTCTAGTAAATCTAAATCTCTTGAATTTAAAATCTCTTCAACAGTTTCTTTATAACATGCAAGTGCTGTTATAACTGCAAAATCTTTTGGCACTATAATTACTTGATTGTTAAAATTAAATACTCCTTCTCCTCTATTATTAATTCCAATGTTAAAATAATTGTATGCTTTTCCATAATCCAATAACCAACCAATTAAAAATTTTTCAACAAAGTTAATCGCTCTTTGTTCTTCTGCTTTAGAATCAGCAGATTTTTTATAGTGTAATTTTATTCCTTCAATGAAATATTTTTTTAAATTTTCTTTAACAGCCAGTAATTTAGCTCCACTTCTTTCATAATGAAATATTCTTTTAACAATACCATATTTTTTGTTTTGAGGCGGCATCTTTTGTGATCCTTTACCTTTAAAATCATCTCTGTGACCATATTTTATTTCAGGAAAAAGTGCTTTTCTTTTCTCTTCTTTTTCTTTTCTTTTTTCTTTTCTTGATTTACCAAATAATCCTGCATGAGAATAGTCTGGTTTTATAGCTTCAGCTCCAAATACAGCTGTACCGTTAAGTAAAATAATTAGTATTTTTTCTAGTGTTTTACCCATTTTACTACTATTAAGTGATTAAAAGGTTTATAAACCTTTCGGTTTTTATAGCTTGAAAACCCAAACAACAGAAAACTATAAATATAACGGCTGTAACCTTTAAATTATGATTAAAAAGAATGATTTTGTTGAAGTTGAATATACTGGTACAATAAAAGAAACAGGAGAAATATTTGATACAACTAGTAAAGAAATTGCACAAAAGAATGATATTTTTAGTGATAAGATGAAGTATGGTCCTGTTGTTGTTTGTATCGGTGAAGCACAACTTGTTAAAGGACTTGATGAAGAGATGATTGGTAAGAAGACCGATGAAGAATATACAATTGAACTTCCTGTTGAGAAAGCATTTGGTAAAAAAGATGGTAAATTACTTAAAATTATTAAAACAAGTGTTTTTACAAGGCAAAATATTCAACCTGTTCCTGGATTGCAAATTAATATTGATGGTGTTGTTGGGACAATAAGGTCTGTTTCTGGTGGAAGAACCATAGTTGATTTTAATCATCCACTTGCAAGCAAGGAAATAATCTATAAAGTTAAAGTTAAAAAGATTGTTACAGATATAAAAGAGAAACTAAAATCTTATTTTAATCTTCAGCTTGGGATTAAAGAGCCTGATTTAAGAATTGAAGGGAGTAAAGTTTTTGTTAAAGTTTTTAATCCTGTTCCAGATGAAGTAAAAAAGGAACTTGTTAAGAAGATTAATGAATTGATTCCAGAGATAAAAGAGATGGAATTTCTTCTTGAGAAGAAAAAAGATACTAAACAATAATAATATTTAAATATTAGTTTGTATACCATTATTGAATAGGTATAATTTATGAGAGGTGTTTGAGATTGACAACTGATCCTGATGAAAATTATGAAAATATTGAGTTTGAAGAAGCTGAGCCTGTTACTGATAACCATATAAAACAAAATGAGATTGATGCTGAACTTGAATCATTGCTTGCTCAACAAAAAGCAAAAATTAAGGTTGTAGGTGCAGGTGGTGCTGGTAATAATACAATAAATAGAATTAGTGAAGTGGGTGTTAAAGGAGCACATACAATTGCAATTAACACAGATGCTCAGGATTTATTGTACACTGGTGCGAATAAAAAAGTTCTTATTGGACGTGAAACTACACATGGTTTGGGTGCTGGTTCTCAACCTAAAGTTGGTGAAAATGCTGCACGAGAAAGTGAAAGTGAAATTAAAAAATTACTTGTTGATTCTGATATGGTTTTTGTGACATGTGGTTTAGGTGGAGGAACTGGTACTGGTTCCGCACCTGTTGTTGCTGATATTGCAAAGAAACTTGGTGCATTGACAGTTGCAATTGTTACTTTACCATTTTCAATGGAAGGGCATAGAAGGTATGAAAATGCTATACTTGGTTTAGAAAAGCTTGAACAAATTGTTGATACATTAATAGTAATTCCAAATGATAAATTACTTGAATTAGCACCTGATTTGCCATTGCATACTTCATTTAAAGTTGCAGACGAGATATTAACTAATGCTGTGAAAGGTATTGCAGAATTAGTTACAAAAGCTGGTCTAGTTAACCTTGATTTTGCTGACATTAAAACTGTTATGGGAGATGGTGGAGTTGCTTTGATTGGAGTTGGCGAGTCTGATTCTGAGAATAGAGCAACAGAAGCTGTTGAAAAAGCAATTAATAATCCATTACTTGACGTCGATATAGGTGGTGCAAGTGGTGCTTTGATTAATGTAATTGGCGGACCAGATATGACACTTGAAGAAGCAAAAAATGTTGTTGAATCAATTTCAACAAAGCTTGATCCAGAAGCAAAAGTTATTTGGGGTGCACAAATTTATAAAGATATGGAAAACATAATCAGAGCAATGTTAATTGTAACTGGCGTTAGATCAACTCAGATTCTTGGTGGTAGAGAATTAAAAAGTGGTAAGACAAATAAAGAACAAAAGATGGAATCAGAGTTTGGAATTGATTTTTTGAAGTAATTTTTTGATTTATTTTATTTTATTTTTCTTTAGTCGATTTGAAACAGAAAGCTTTAAATATGACTTATATCTCCTAAAAAGGTATCGCCACCAAATCTATATTTTAGATATAAAATTCTAAGTAACATATAGATCAATAAAAACAACCTAGCATTTGCTATCTTGTTTTAATAAGTGTTTAATTTTTATAATTAAGCACGGAAGTACTTAACGTAAAAATTAAGTATTGTTAGTTTGATAAGAACACGTTTGAAATTCCTATTTTAAATTTGTGACCAAACCGAATAAAATTCCCGTTGATCCTGCGGGAGGTCGCTGCTATTAGGGTTCGATTAAGCCATGCAAGTCAGAGGGCTTCTTCGGAAGCACAGGCAAACTGCTCAGTAACACGTCGATAATCTGCCCTTAGGTCTGGGATAACCTTGGAAAACTGAGGCTAAAACCGGATAGGGGAAAAATTCTGGAATGAGTTTTCCTTTAAAAGAAATGCCTAAGGATGAGTCGGCGGCGGATTAGGTTGTTGGCGGGGTAAAGGTTTGCGGAGCTGCATAATTTGCTCTGTAAATTACATGCCCACCAAGCCAAAGATCCGTAGGGGCCATGAGAGTGGTAGCCCCGAGAAGGACACTGAGATACTGGTCCTAGCCCTACGGGGTGCAGCAGGCGCGAAACCTTTACAATGCACGAAAGTGTGATAAGGGAACCCTAAGTGCTTATGTATTACATAGGCTTTTTTTAAGTGTAAATAGCTTAGCGAATAAGGAGTGGGTAAGACTGGTGCCAGCCGCCGCGGTAACACCAGCGCTCCGAGTGGTGACCGCTTTTATTGGGCCTAAAGCGTCCGTAGCCTGTTCAGTAAATCTTTTGTGAAATCGTTGGGCTTAACTTAACGGCGTGCAGAAGACACTGCTGAACTTGGAACCGGGAGGGGCTAGAAGAATGTTTAGGGGAGCGGTAAAATGCTATAATCCTAAATAGACTACCTGTGGCGAAGGCGTCTAGCTAGAACGGTTTCGACGGTGAGGGACGAAAGCTAGGGGAGCAAAACGGATTAGATACGAGAAATTTTCGTAAAAAAATTTCTGGAATTAGCTCGTAAATTTGTTATAAGATCTACTTTACGAATTAAAGAAAGAAATTAAATGAAGATTTACTCGCTAATTACCCGAGTAGTCCTAGCTGTAAACGTTGCGAGCAAGGTGTTGCATATTCTCCGTGAATGTGCAGTGTCGAAGTGAAGGCGTTAAGCTCGCCGCCTGGGAAGTATGGTCGCAAGGCTGAAACTTAAAGGAATTGGCGGGGGAGCACCACAAGGGGTGCGGCGTGCGGTTTAATCTAATTCAACGCAGAGAATCTCACCAGGGGCGACGGCAGGATGAAAGTCAGTCTAAAGGGCTTACTTGACGAGCCGAGAGGTAGTGCATGGCCGTCGTCAGCTCGTGCCGTAAGGTGTCCTGTTAAGTCAGGCAACGAGCGAGACCTATACCTACAATTGCTAACAGGTTTTATGACTGAGCACATTGTGGGGACTGCCTTGGAAACAAGGAGGAAGGTGTAGGCTACGGTAGGTCTGTATGCTCCGAATCTTCTGGGCTACACGCGCGCAACAATGGTAAGGACAATGGGATGCAACTCCGAGAGGAGAAGCTAATCCTGGAAACCTTATCCAAGTCTAGATTGAGGATTGTAACTCATCCTCATGACAATGGAATCCCTAGTAACCAGACATCATCATTGTCCGGTGAATATGTCCCTGCTCCTTGTACACACCGCCCGTCAAACCATCTGAGTAGGGTTTAGGTGAGATGTAATCTTTGATTATATCGAATCTGAACTCCGCGAGGCAGGTTAAGTCGTCACAAGGTAACCGTAGGGGAACCTGCGGTGGGATCACCTCCTTTTTTTTTCTTATCAAACTAACTTTTTTATTTTCATTGAATTATATGGGCTCGTAGCTCAGTCCGGTAGAGCACCTCCCTTGCATGTGGGAAGTTAAATTTGCAAAGCAAATTTTTGGCTTCCAAATACACAAAGACAGGAGGGGGCCTCGGGTTCAAAACGATTTTTGTTTAGGCAAAAATTGTGAACTTCCCGACGAGTCCATTTCATTTAATTACGCAAGTCAGGAATGAATTTTTTTGGCTGAAGGGTTAGATATGTATTTATTTCATATTGATGAAACCATGCAAAGACTAGATACTAGGAAGAGACACTATTAGGTGGATGGCTTGGCTCGACTGCTGATGAAGGGTATGACAAGCTGTCTATAGCTCTGGCGAGTGGCATGTACACTTTGAACCAGAGATTCCCGAATGTGACTTCACATTAAATCCGTAAGGATGGGGAACGCAGGGAATTGAAACGTCTTAGTACCTGCAGGAAAAAAAATCAATTGAGATTCTGTTAGTAAGGGCGACTGAAAGCAGATCAAGGCAAACTGAATCCTTTGTAGAAATATAGAGGAGATGTGGTGTTGTAAGACTATTCTTAAGATCCTAACTAGGAAACTTGAACTTCTCTGGAAAGAGAGACTTTAAAGGGTGATAGTCCCGTAAAGGTAACTTAGTGGATTTGGATATGTTCTTGAGTACTACTTACTTGATACTAAGTAGGAAGCTAGGAGGTATCAACTTCTAACTTTAAATACACGTCGAGTCCGATAGAGTACCAGTACAGTGATGGAAAGCTGAAAAGAACCCTTGATAGGGAGTTAAAAGAACCTGAAACCTAATAGTTATAGTGGGGTACTGCTCTAAGGAGTTGTGCCGTGCGTTTCGAATAACGTGCCAGGGAGTGTGTCTAAGTAGCAAGGGTAATCTAAATGAGGACCCTAAGCGAAAGCAATTGTCCGCAGTTTACGAGGGACAAGATGTGAAAGTGTCTTGAGTTACTTGGATACGACCCGAAGCTGAGCGATCTAACCGTGAGTAAGGTGAAGCCCCTGTAACAGGGGGTGGAGGCCTGTAGAGGTTCTACGAGCAAGTGTTCTTCTAATTTGTGGTTAGGGGTGAAAAGCCAATCGAGCTCAGCGATAGCTGGTTCCTATCGAAGTTGGCCGTAGTCAAGTCTTGGATAAGATCGCTAGAAAGGTAGAGCTACGGATTAAGGATTTAGGCTGGGAAACTGGTCAGTTCTTCGTCCAACTCCAAATGTTCTAGCTTCGAAGATTCCAAGAAACGGGGGTTAGGGGTAAACCCTAATTCCGAGAGGGGAACAACCCAGACTATAGTTAAGGTCCCAAAATATCAACTAAGTGTTAAAGGGTGAAAGTTGTTTACAGCCTAAGACAGCGAGGAGGTTGGCTTAGAAGCAGCCATCCTTTAAAAAGTGTGTAACAGCTTACTTGTCAAGGTTGTAAGTGCTGAAAATGGACGGGACTAAGTTGATTACCGATACTATAGATCACTAACTTTAGTGTATGGTAGGTAGGCGTCTTGTTAGGGTAGAATTGTTTCTGAGAAGATTCATGGACCTAATAGGAATGAAAATCCTGGCGGTAGTAGGATCATAGCAGAGTGAGAATCTCTGCCACCGAAAGGGCAAGGGTTCCTTGACAATGCAGATCAGTCAAGGGTTAGTCGGTCCTAAGTAAGTTCGCAAATAGAACAATACGAAAGGGAAAAAGGTTAACATTCCTTTACTGCTTAAGTATGTGCGGCGACGCAAGTTTAATTCTTGACATTTCAGGTTAGATCAACACCAATTATCGTTGATGTTAACCAAAATAAATCAAGGGAGTATTATAATGATGAGAACTTGATTAAATTTGGGATGAGTATTCCTTATGGAATATTTGGTTGATACCTGGAATCCGTGAAAAGGGAATTAAAATAAATCTTAAGTAACCGTACCCAGAACCAGCACAGGTGCCCCTGGGTGAGAAGCCTAAGGTGAGATGGATTAATCCAATTGAGGGAAATCGGCAAATTAGCCCCGTACCTTCGGTATAAGGGGTCCCTGTTATTGTGTGTTTATACGTGTGATAGCAGGGTGCAATAACTAAGGATATCCGACTGTTTAACAAAAACTTAACCTTCTGCTAGCCTGTAAAGGTGCGTACAGAAGGTGATGTCTGCCCAGTGCCAGTACTTGAAACTCCTTTTCAAGGGAGCTAAGAGCTGGTAAACGGCGGGGGTAACTATAACTCTCTTAAGGTAGCGAAATGC
>CAYMBN010000014.1:0-25677 GCA_964388715.1 uncultured Methanosarcinales archaeon | reverse complement strand
GATTAGCATGATACATACAATTATCACATATATCTCCTACATTATCTTCATCAGTGTCTTCTTGATTTTCATTAACAATACCAGGACAATTATCACATGCATCTCCTAATCCATCCTCATCAGTATCTTGTTGATTAAAATTAAATGCATTTATACAATTATCACATGCATTTCCAATAGCATCATTATCATCATCTTCTTGTCCAGGATTATTTATTTCAACACAATTATCATATTCATTTTCCCATTCATCACCATCACTATCTAATTCATCATTACAAGCATCACCTATACCATTTTCATCAGCATCTGTTTGATCATTATTAGCAACTTCAGGACAATTATCATTTTCATTTAATATTTCATCATTATCCCAATCAAGATCACATTCTTTTTTATAACTTAATACAGGCTCACATAAAGGTAATCTTAAAATTCCTTGCTCATCACAAATTCCACCATCAAATTCCTTGTAAGTACCATAATTTTGATCATCTAAACCGTCACCATAACAACCTGCTGTAGGTAAATCATTATCATAATCACAAGGTAATTCAACTGTTTTATCAGGAATTGGTGTATTTGTTACAATTCCATCTTCACAAGCATCTTCTGTACAAAGATTATAATCATTAGTGTTTAATTGTGAACAAGAACAACCTTTCTCACTAACAATTTCACCTTCAGGAGTATTTAAACAATTATCAACTAAATCAGAAACATCATCACCATCATTATCAAATAAACTCAAGTCAACACTATATCCAACATATTTCAAATATTCATTAACCTCATTAACTTCTAAATTTTCAGAACAAAATTCTTCTTCTGTTTCAATACAAATTACATTTTTACCTTCAAAATTAGCTTCATTATCCCAATCAAAATCTTTAATTATTAATGGTGCATTAATAAATGCTGCATATCTTGTTGCTAACATCATCTTATCATAATCTTCTTCAACATAAACAACATCATGTATTGTATCCCAATATGACAAATAATCACTTGCTTCTATACTTTGAGTATTATCAACTCTAGTTGATAATCTTGCATTCAAACTAGAAGTAATATCATCAATTACTGTTATTCTATATGAATTCTTGTTTTCTTCTGTAACATATTCATCCACAAAATTTAAAGTAGGATCTTCTTCTTCACTTATTTCAAGCTCTCTTAATACTTCATATGTAAATGTTAAAGGAACTTCTTTTTCTTCATTAATTCCAATAACAATATTCTCCATTGTTATTTCATCAGGCTCGAAATTAGGTTTTAATTCTTCTGGTATTACAAATTTAATATTATTATACTTTACCTCATAAGGTAATTCATTTTTAAGAATTGCATTCACAATTACTTCTTGACCAACATCAACACTGTCAGGAGAAAATTCATAATTATTTATTTTTAATCCTTCATTAAGTTCAGTTTTCAAATTACTATATCTAAATTTAAATTCAACTGTTTTTTCTTCATTAGCTTCAAGTATTACATTTTTTGTTATTTCATCAGGTTCAAAATAAGGTTTTAATTCATCAGATAATTCAACTTTAAGATCATACACATTAACTTTATAATCAAATGGATTTTTAACAATAACATTCATTGTTCCTTGTTCATCAAACCCAATACTTCCTTCAGAAAACCCACTACTTTCTAAAGTGACTTTTGGTTCTTCTTCAACTTCTTCATCATTCTCTACTTCTTCACTTTCCTCAGGTTCTTCTATCAACTCACCATTAAATTCAAATTCAAAAGTAAATGTTTTTTCTTCACCAATTTCCATTGCAATATTTTCTTGTTTTTTCCTCTTTGAATCAAAATATTTTCCTAACTCTTGAAAACTTAATTGAATATAATTCAAAACTATATCAAAAGGATAAGGATTTTTTGCAACTACATCCACAGTTATCTTCTGACCAATCTCAAGCTCATTAAATGTAAGATCTATTTCTTGTATTTCAATATTATGGTCAATATCAACATGTTCTTTTCCAGTCATAATATCAGCACCACTCAAAAAATGATTCATAAAACAATTAGCTATTGCAACTCCTTGTTCTGGATTATCTGGATCTGTGTAAAGACCTTTACAATATTCTTCAAGTTTATTTGTAAACTCACTGTTCATATTTTCCATTCCATCAGCACTAAATCTTATTTTTTTAGAAGAAGAAACTCCTTTATACATCTCGCCTTTTGTTACTTCAGCACTTAATCCTTCAGTACTAATCTCACTTTTATAAACAGTAATAATTGGTTGTGGTCTTAAATTAATACTTGAAAACAAATTACTGTATAGATCATAATTATACATTAATGAAGGATAATTATGTGAATTATCATCTCTCCAAACAGTTAAAGGAACTAATTGAAGTATATTTTTAATATCTCCTTGTGGAATTAAAAACAATTCTTTTTCATAATATTTATCCATATCCCTAATATTATTCTTCTTAAATAATGTTGGTAAATAATTAAGTTGAGCTTCGCCTCTTGCTTTAAGTTGATATCCTGTATTAGGTTTAGCTGTCATTAGTGTGTTAAATCTTTCAGGAATAGTAGGATCATAAACCTTTACTCCATCTTCAGCATATTCTCTTATAATATCAATTTTATCTTCAACTCCTTCAAATACATCTTTCATTTGCATAGGTTTATCACCTAAATAAGTAAAACAATTCCAGAATTCATGAAGACTAAATGTTGGATCAATTACTTTACTTCCTCTTAATGTTAATGTAGCATCATGTGTCATCTTAATCTGATAACTATACTTGGGTTCTAATTCAGTAAAGGTATTAAACCTTTCAGGGATAGCAGGATCATAAACCTTTACTCCATCAGCTTGATATTTCCTAATAATCAAAACCTTATTCAAGTCTTCACCAAATACATCTTTTGGATCTTTTGATTCCAA
This sequence comes from uncultured Methanosarcinales archaeon, assembly GCA_964388715.1. Classification (GTDB taxonomy): domain Archaea; phylum Nanobdellota; class Nanobdellia; order Woesearchaeales; family CAYMBN01; genus CAYMBN01. The sequence continues at coordinate 22,754 of CAYMBN010000014.1, read as the reverse complement.
TTCTAACGGAACAGGCAACACATTCCATCCTTTATGTAATTGAACAGTTATTTCCTCAGCAACAACTATCCAAACACATAAAACTAACAAAATCATGAATACAATCTTCCTCAATTTATTTTCAATTTTCATGTTAAATCTAATTCAATAATTTGTCCTTTGTTCCAAATGGTTTGTTTTACTAATTCATCATTGAGGAAGAATCTTATTGCTTCTCCATCTTTAGCTCCTTCATCAATGTCTTTTGTGATTGGATCATCTCCATATACATTGATTAAACCATATTTACCATCTTCCTTGATAACAAATGCACCACATGTTATATCATCAACATCTTTTACAGTGATGACATCATCTTTATTGGCATTTACATTACCATAATAATGTGCAATTTGATCAGTGATTGCTATTTCAAATGTTCCTTCTGGTAGAACTTCTTCACTTTCAACTGTTGTTCCTACTCCACCTTCTTCTTCCTCTTGTTTTATACTGAATGTTTTTTCAAATTCTTTTTGTTCTGCTTTTATTATGATTTTATATTCACCTGGAGGCATTTGTGTTTCAACTAAATTAAATATTTCTTCACATGATTTTTCTTTTTGATCCCATTTTATTGTGGTTGATTCTTTTGCTTTTACTGTTGGAGGAGTAATTAAACACTTTGCACCACATGGACAGGATAATCTATTGATTTTTATCCAGTCATTTTCAATTAATCTGTAAAAATTATAATAATAAGCTAAGTCAGAATCAATATTATTTGTTAAAGTTACTTGAACTTCTTCTGTTTTTTCATATTCTTGTTTATTGGTTGAGATTGTTAGTATCTCAGTTGTTTCTGAAATCTTTTTTGATGTTTCTTCAACTGGTTCTAAGATGGTTATTCCGCTTACTCCTTTTTTGTACCAGGTTTGTATTGCATCGTATGAAGTGATTTTTCCGTCCCTACTTATATCTGCAATATCAACTTCACATGTTGGTTGTTTACCTACAACATTACTTAAAATGATTTCTATGTCTTCACTGGTTATGATTGCATCTTGGTTACAATCACCTGCGATAGGTTTCCATAATGATCTACAATCATCATGGCAGGTGTAAATCTCTGTTCCTTCACATTCTTCATCACCACATACAGGGCAACCTTCATCTTTTTCACCATCACAATCATTATCAAGATTGTCGCATCTTGTTTCTTCTTGTTGGTAAATCTCTCCGTAATTACATACTGACCAACCACCTTCACCATTGCATTCTCTTGTTATTCCTTCACATACTCCTTGGCTTAATTCACAAGGAGGTATGATAACATCTTCATCAGTGTTACCATCACAGTCATTGTCTTTTCCATCACATTTTGTTTCTCTTGCTTGATAATGTTCACCATAATTGCAAGAACTCCATCCTTGTTGGCCTAGACAAGATCTTTCTACTCCTTCACAAACACCTTTGTTAAGTTCACATACTGGTGGATTTAAGTTGTTATCTTCAAGTCCATCACAATCATTATCTTTTCCATCACATTTTGTTTCAATTTCTTCATAATCAGAGCCATAACTTATTTTATTACAAGGTAACCATCCCTGTTCACCACCACAAATTTGTTTTGAACCTTCACAAACACCTTCAGTAAGTTCACAATTTGGTTGTTCTAGATCTTCATCAATTTGACCGTCACAATTATTATCTTTACCATCACATATTTCTGGTTTACCAATTTTAAATTTATAACCTGATTCAGGAGCATATGTCCCTTTGTTTGTGAATGTAATATATTCAATCCATGTGATTAAGTTATGTTTGTTTTCAGATCCTAATTGTATATCAAAAATCTGATGGCTTGTTTGTTGGACAGTTTGTGATAAAACTAATTCTCCATCTATGTATAATTTTGCAATATCTTTGTTTAATGTTAAACGATATGTATGCATTTTGTGGTGGAAATCAGGAGGGAGTGTCCATGTTTCTCCATCCATGGTAAGGTTTTCTTTATCAATATCAATTCTTTTGCCTAATCTATTTTTACCGCGAATCATTATACTAAAGAATGATTTGTCTCTATCTGCTTTGTGTCCACTAGACATGCGAGCAATTTCTTCACTTTCATCTAACATTACTGCAAGTTTGGTTTCAAATGTGAATCCTTGTTCTTCATCTAGATCAATGTTTTTACCAAGTCTCCATATTGTTGGATAGTTTCTCGTGGTATTGACAATTATATAATCTCCTTGTTTTTTGCAAGCATGGCATATTGTTTCTGTAAACTTACCAAGAACTAAGATAGAATCTTTATCATAAAAATAATCACAATAATCTCCTTGTTCTGTAATTGTGTTTAGATTGGTTAATTCAAATTTACATAATTCATCTGTGAAACCATCACAGTCATTATCTAGATTATCGCATTTTGTTTCAATTGATTGGAAATCTGGACCATAATATTGGAACCTATCACTAGAATAACATCTTCTTACCCAACCATGTTGACCTCTACATATTTTTTTAGAATTTTCACAAACACCTTTTGTTAATTCACAGTCTGTTGGTACAAGTCCATTGTCATTTTGTCCATTGCAATCATTATCTTTTCCATCACATAGTTCTTCTGTTGGTCCAATATAACTATGACATTCACTCCATTCTCCTTGTTCTAAATTACAAGTTTGATAACCTAATTGACATTCTCCTTCTTCTGTTTCACCACATTTTTTTCTTAAATATCTTGAAGGTTGTGTTTCAATAGGGTACATATCAATTATTCCATCGCAATTGTTATCAATTCCATCACATTCTTCTTCACTTCCTTCTGTCTTAAATTTATAACCAGTGTTAGGTGCAAAAGCACCTTCTCTGGAATACATTACATACTCAATAAATGAAATAATTTCTTCATCTGAAAATTGAGTTGCGAAAATTAAAGGAGCGGCAGTATTACTTCCAACAACCCATTTGCTTGTTTCATGTGTTAATACTAATTCTCCATCAATATATAGGTGAGTGTTATCTTGATCAACAGTAATTCTGTATGTATGAATATTTTCATGGAATCCTTCAGGAACATCCCATTTATAATCTCCAAATTCACCTAATTCAATACTTTCTTGTTTGATCCTAAGCTTGGTCCCATAACCATCTTTATCTTTTAACCATATATTTAATCCTGGTCCTGCTGCAACATTTCCACTAATCTTGTTCATGTATATTTTTGTTTCAACTGTAAATCCTGTGTTTCTGTCAAAACGTTGATTTCCTCTTATTGTAGGACCAAAATAGAAAGTACGTGTTCCAATATTTGTTGTGTTAATGACAAGATATTCACTTAATTTTTTGTAATATTGTTCTAAACCAGGGTATATTACTTTGAATTCATCAAATATTGCATCTTTATCAAGGATTGAATCACAGTAATTGCCTTTTTCTGTTAAATCATTTAATACTGATAGTTTTAATCCAAAACTAGAACATCCTGCGTCTTCATCAATTGAACCATCACAGTCATTATCTTTTCTATCACATATCTCATCAACTTTTGTAATGCCTTCATCAATAACAGGCCATTGTCCTTGTACACATTGTTTTAATCCGAGTTCACATTCACCTTCATCAGTGCCAAAGTTAAGGAAAAGACCTTCATCAACTTCATTATTACAATTATTATCTACATTGTCACATGTTTCAGCTGCACTTGGTTTAATGTCAGGATTATTATCATCACAATCAACAGCTTCATACATACAACCATCACTACCTTCTGTACCATAACCATCTTCATCATTATCAGTACAAACACAACATTTAAACTGTGGTTCACCAAGTGCTTTACCAGTAGGTTTTTTTATTAAATCATCACAACATTTGCCTTGTGTGAATTCTTCATCTTTATCTTTACATGTTTTGTATTCTACAATTAGTTTTGGTCCAGAACGGAAATCTTGTTTATTAGTATAAAAAACAATATATTTTTGTGTATTCTGGTCAATAATTTCTGGAATTGTAACACCAACACCATAGTTAGGGTATTTTTCAGAAACCCAATCTTTAACCATGTTTGTAATATCCCATTTGTATTGTTTATATCCTTGGGAGGGAATAACAGAGCCTTCGTATTCTTCACTTAAACCAGGTGGATTTGATAAAGTGTTCATAGAATCTAAATTCCAGTTATCAATTATTCTATAACTGTGATATTCTTTATCACTAGTGAATTCTTTTGTTTTTAAAGTTAGTTCTGCTTTTAGAATTTTTTTGTCTTTTAATTCACTTAAATTAAATTTGAAAAAACTAATCATTTTATTACTATATTTTTGACCAGACCAAAGAACATTTTTTGAGATAGTATTTGAAACTGAAAATTCATTTAATGAATTAATTACGCAAACATTGTTTTCACATCTTGTAACACCGTTGTCAATGACACCATTACAATCATTGTCAAGATTATCAGCTAATTCAATAGTTGGGAAAACTCCACCAACACATTCTCCCCAATCACCTTGATTACAGGTTTGAGTTCCAAAGCTGCATCTGCCTGTATTTGTAATTCCACATCTTCTGCTTAGATATTCGTCAGTTTGTCCATTACAGTTATTATCTTTTCCATCACAAACCTCAGTAACTCCTGGGTAAATGTTAGGGTCATTATCATCACAATCAATACCTTGTAATCTACAAACACTACTTATCTTAGTTCCATATCCATCATTATCATTATCAATACATACGTCTTGGACACATTTGTAAGCATTGTTTGTGATTTCTTTTATTAGACCTTCACAACAATATCCTTCTGTAAATTCATTATCTGTTTCTTTTTTACATCTTTCTACTGGATCTGATGAATATTCAATAACTAGTTCTGGTTTTTCTGTTTTAGAACTGGTTTGAAATATAATATATTGTCCGATATTATCAAACTCTGTTTTTGTTGTTGTTAATGCAATTCCATAATTATTATATTCATTAATTACCCATCTTTGTGCTAATTCTGTAATATCAAAAGAGTATTGAATAAAACCAGCTTGATTAGGGAGTATTTTGCTTTCAAGTAAGACACTTGTTTCAGGTGCATCAAGTACATTTGTGATTGATTCTAATTCCCAATCTTCTTTTATTCTGAAACAACCAACTTCTTCATTGGAAAGTTTTGACTGCTTTGTTAATTTAAGTTCTGCTTTTTTTATTTTTTTATCTTTTAATTCAGATAAATCAAATCTTAGAAGACTCATCATCTTTTTGCCTTCATACCTTCCTGCATAAAGAGAGTGTGATACTTTGCCTTCACTAAAAAGACCTACTTCTTCAGAAGGATAGAATGTTTCTGTTCCTGCTTGGTTTGCATTGATTGTGAATTGTTTTAAATATTTTCTTGTGTTAGCTCTTACTTCTACTTTATATTCTCCATCTTCAACTGGTTCACTAATTTGATCAAATCCATCACATTTATCTTGTTCCTTATCCCAATTAATAGTTAATGTTTCAAGTGAATTTATACTTGGTAAAGTGGTTGTACATCTTGAACCACATGGACAAATGAGTTTATTTACTTTATTCCATTCATTATTTTCTGATTTGTAAAAATCATAATAATATTTTAATGATGAATCAATATTGTTTTTAACAGTAACTTTAACATCATCTTCTTCTTTATATTCCTCTTTATCAACTGTGATTGTTAATTGTTCTTCTACACAATCAATTGCACAGCTAGCTTGTGTTTCACCTGTTTCACAATTATTGTCACCACACTCAGGACAACCTTCATCTGTTTGACTGTCACAATCATTATTTTTATTGTCACAAGCTTCAGTAGCGCCAGGGTATATGCTGTTGTCATTATCATTACAATCAACACCTTGGTTTGTACATCCTTGACTTCCTTCAGTACCATAACCATCATTATCATTGTCAGTGCAAACTGCATCTGAATATTTAACAACTAATCTAATTATGTTTGCATTAGCTTTTACTGTAGTTTTGTCAATAGTAACATATCTTGTTTGATGGTCACTAACATCACCTACCTTAGTGATTGCAATACCATAGTTAGGATATTTTTCAGAAGCCCATCCACTTACCATTTTTGTGATATCTAAATCGTATAATTTATCTTTTACAGAAGGTAATATTTTACTTTCATATGTGTTTGACATAGAAGGTGCTTGAAGGGAATTTATTAAGTCAGTTGGTATCCATTTTTCTAATACTCTAAATGTTCCTATTTCAACTGGTATTGATACTCTTCTTGGAGCTAATTTAAGAGTAGCTTCTTGAATACTTTTACCTTTTAGTTCTGCTAAATCAAATTGGAGTAAAGTGATCATCTTTGCTCCAGAATATTGACCACTGAAAAGATCACCAAAACTGGTTTTGTATAATCCTCTTGTTTGAGAAACATAAAATGTTTTTGTCTCAGTATCTGTTGATTGGGTTGTTTGAGTGCTTGTTGATTGAGTTGTTTGTGTTGTTGTAGTTGTTTGAGATGGTGTTGTTGAGGTTGTTTGAGTGTTTGTTGTTTGTGTTTGTGTTGTTTGGCTTGTTTTTTCAAAGCTTTGTTTAATTTCACTTGCTGTTAACGCTTTTTTGTATATTTTTACTTCATCGATTGCACCTTTAAAACTGTTACCTATTGTTGGACTTTGGCCATCATTTGTTGATAAAGTACAAGTCTTTGCTTGATTATATTTTAATTCACCATTTATGTACAAATAAACTGTTGATCCATCATATACTATTGCAAGATGTGTCCATTTGTTACTATCTTCTGTTTTAAAACTATATATTGGGTAAAAACTAGCGCAGTTTACTATCTGAAAGAAAACATTTCCATCAATTAACCAAAAAATATATTTGTCTAGATCCTCAATCATACGTTGAGCACCACTTTTTCGTGCATCAGTTGGTTTTATCCAAGCTTCTATTGTTATTTTGTTTCCTCCAAAATTTAAACTTGATGTTCTTCCAAAACTAGCAAAGTTATTACCAGTTCCATCTAAATTCATTGCATTTCCAAATTTTCCTGAAACAAATGATGATGTTCCTTGGATGACTCCATTGTTATTGTTTCCACTAGAGTCTTTTACATCTCCATCAAATTTGTAATGAGCAACTAAATCTGTTGTTTGAGCAGTTATACTGATTAAACTAGTAAATATTATAATTAAACTTACTAAAGTCCATAAATATATTTTTGATTTCATGTTTTAGTGTTATCTGGTTGTTTTAAATCTTCAATTACAATTATCTCAAAAGGATGTGTATTGTTTCCATAAGAGATTGTGTTTCCAATTTCATTTGTGACTTCAACATAATATTCCATGTTTGAGTCTACATTTTCAATATAATATTCAAATACAAAAATATCAATTGCAGAAACACCTATTATTAGGATTATGAATAAGATTATGAATAGTAGGTTTGCTTTTTTTCCTTTTTTCCTTTTTTCTGGTTTTTTGAAAAAAGGTGTTGTGTGAATTATTACTAAGCCAATTAGGATAGTTGTGAAAGTAACAATTGCTGGATATACAAATGTGTATTTTGTTGTTTGTTTTTTTGGAGAGGTAAGAGGTGGTTGAATAGGTATCATTTCATAAGAATTCCATTCTTGTTGTTCTTGTTTTCTTAAGTAAAGTTTAGCATTTTCTACTTCTACTTCATCAATTGCAGTAACTTTTACTCTAATAAGTTCACCTTTGGTTGTTTCAATGTTTTGTGTTGATTCTTGTAGTATTACTTTTAATTGATTATTGTTTGTGTTAGCACTAACTATTGTTAGGACTACTAAAATCATGAGTACATAAATCCATAGTTTGTTTTTCATCATTGTTTTAGATGGATGAGACCCAAGCAGTGCTTGGATCTCAACACCTCTTTTTCCCTTTGTTCTAAGAGATTATGATATGTCAATTGTATCACCTAATTTTGGAGCAAATACACTACAATACTCTCTTGCTACTTTTGCAAAATTCTTTATTGCGTCAGGATCACCGTGGTTAAGTATAAGATGTTTTGGTTTGGTTTTTTTGATGAGGTTTTTTAGTTTACCTAATCCAGCATGAGCAGAAAAATCAAATTTTCTTACATTACATTTAACCTTTACCATTTGTCCGTCAATGAAAATTTTACCAGTGTCCATCAATAATCTTCCATTTGTTCCGTCAACTTGGTAACCTGTTAATAATATTGATGAGTTTGGATCATGCCATAAATATTTTAGATATTCAATTACAGGACCACCGTCAAGCATGCCAGAGGTTGTTACAAAAATTCCTCTTTGTTTAGAAACTTCTAGTCTATGTTTGAATCCTTGAACAGGTGTTACTTTTTTGAATGCTTTTCTTAGTTTTTGTGGATGTTTTAGGAATTCTGGTTTTTCTAAGAATTTTTGAGTAACTTTTTTTGCCATTCCATCAAGATAAACTGGTATTGGGAATTTTTCTCTTGATAACATCATGATAACTTGTTGTGATCTGTCAACACCAAATGCAGGAATAATTACAGAACCACCTTTGTCAATTGCTTTTTTGATTTCATTAATGAAATTCTTTTCTTCTTTTTCTCTATTTGGGTGTTCTCTATCACCATATGTTGTTTCACAGATCATTACATCAAGAGGACCATAATCTGTGTTTGCTTTGTCTAGTAATTCAGTATCAATTAGATTAATATCTCCTGTGTAAAGTATTCTTTTACCAGAAGTTTCAACTAAAACAGATGCACTTCCTGGGATATGGCCAGCATTGAAAAACTGATAATGTACATCTTTAAAACGATATTTTTTGTTGAACTTGACATTTTCCATGTAACTAATTATGTTTGTGATGTTTGATTTTCTGTAAGCTGGGTTTTCATTTTTTATAAGTTGAATATGTAAAGAATCTTTCAGTAATATTTTTGTAAGTAATCTTGTTAATGATGTGCAAAATACTGGACAATTTAATCCTCTGTTTTGAAATAATGGTAGTGCACCTGAATGATCAAGATGTGCGTGGCTTATGAATACAGCTTCAATTTCTTCTGCATCAAACAACTCTGGATATTCTGAACCTTCTTCTGAGATTTTTAAACCACAATCAAATAAAAATCTAAGATCATCACTAATAACTTCAATACAACTTCTTCCAACTTCTTGTCCTGCGCCGTGTATTTTTATTTTCATTTTTTTTCAACTCCTTTTTAGGAAAAAACCAACATGGAGCAAGCTCCATGTTGGCCTTGTTTTCCCGCCAAAAAACAAGCATGAATTTTGTTATTTTTTCTGGCTTTTTTTCACCTCTTCAAACTCAACATACCATCTGTTATTCTTAGGATCAAACTTGAAGACTACGTGGTGTTTTTTTGATTTATCAAGAGCAAATAGAAGTGGCATAGGAACAGTAGTTTCAAAACTAGAACCGCGCTTATACAGTTTTCTCTTTAATTCTGTTGTCATTCTGTTGCTATTAGCTTAAAAAAAAGGCTAACTGGCTTTTTTTAGCCAGCAGTCGGGAAGGCCTTTTTTCTATCTTAATATACTTATTTAAATACTAACTTATATATAAATGTTTCTGCTTATAAAAATACTTATATTTTCTGAAAGAGTTATTAATCATGGCTGTTTTCTTACTTTTACCATGAAATTTGCGATTATTGTAAGCAAAAAAGATCCTGCTGGCATGAATATTAAGCAGAGATTTTTGGAAGGATATGGTTTCAAAGAAATATCTGAAACATTTGATTCAAACCTAATATTTGAGTTTCAAAACGTAAAGTTATATACTATTGAAAAAGAAACTATTTTTTTTGAAGATATTGACAAACAGATTGATGCTGACATGTTTATTTTTGCGACAAAGCATAGAGCAAAATCTGGAATCCCTAGTTTGAGTGTGCATGTGACTGGTAATTGGAGTGAAGATAATTCTTTTGGTGGTAAGGAGAGGGAGTTATGTGTTGCAATGCCTTGTTATATGAAAAAGGCATTGGTGAGGTTAAATGAACTGAATGATCTTGATTTTGAAATAATACAAGAATGTACTCATCATGGTCCTTACCTAGAAAAACCTATGATGTTTATTGAGATTGGTAGTAGTGAAAAACAATGGGATATTAAAAGAGCTGGTGAGATTGTTGCAGAGACTATCATGTTTTTAGTTACATCAGAAATTTCAAAGTATAAAACAGCTTTTGCAATTGGTGGTTTGCATCATATGCCTAGTTTTAAGAAAATTATGTTGAATTCTGATGTTGCGATTGGACATTGTTGTCCAAAATATGCTCTCAATGGTTTGGATTCAGAGATGTTGCATCAGGCAGTGAAAAGGAGTAGAGTTAAATGTGATTTAATAATTCTTGATTGGAAAGGTCTTGGTGAGTTTAAAGAGAAAATTAAAAAGTTGGTTGATGAGAGTGGATTAGAAGTTAAGAGGACGAAGGAGTTTTAGATTTTTGAATTCTTCTATGGAATAATTTTACTAATACTGGGCTGAGTAAACTTGTAATGATTGAAAGTATGATTATTGATGTTACTAGAACTTCATCCATAAGATTAAGTTCAAATGCAGCTAATGCTACAACTAAGGTTGTTGACAATTGTGGTATTGTTGCTGCGCCAATAACAAGACTTTCTTTGTTTGAGAAACCTATCATTAAACCACTTAACCATCCACTTATGAATTTGGATATGGTTAATCCAAAGATTATTGAGAGTGTGATAATTGTATATTTTTGTAGTGAGAAGAGTAATGGTAGGTCTGTTTTCATTCCTATTATTAAAAAAAAGATTGGAATAAAGATTCCATAACTTATTGTATGAATTTTATGGTATACGACTCTGTGTTTTATTACATCTGAGAGGATTAACCCAACTAGGAATCCAGCAATTATTGCATGCATGCCGAGGAATTCAAAAAATAATGCTGTTACTACAAGTACAATGAATATAAATCTAAGTTCTTTTTCAAATATATCTTGTTTTTGTGTTTCTTTTTTCTGTTTGATATAGGCTTTTTCTATTCTTGGTAAGAATACTGAGAGTAGGATTATTGAAGCAAGTATTATGAAAATGTAAAGTGGGATTGGGATTGTTGTTTTTTGATTAACATATTGAAGAAGTACTGCTAACATTAATAAAGAAAATGTATCTTCAAATATTGTTGCACTTATGATTGATTTTCCTAAATGTGTGTTAATGATTTTTGCTTCTTTTAGTGAAGGAACAATGATTGCAATTGATGAAGAGATAAAGATTGTACCTAGGATTAAGGATGTGATTAAATCATAACCAAAATATTTTCCTATGTAGAATCCTACTGCAAATGGAATTGCACCGTTTATGATTGAGATTACAATTATCTTTTCTTTTATTCTTCTTAGTGAAGATAGTTTTACATCTAATCCTGCAGTGAACATTAAGAATACTGCGCCAATTGATGCAAGAAAAAGAGCTGCTTCTCCTAGGTTGATTAAGTTAAAAGCGTGTGGACCAATGACTATTCCTGCAATAATTATTGCTGTAACATATGGAATATGGATTTTTTTAGCTAGTTCTGGTAGAATAAATGCTGCTCCAACCACAATTAAAAAAAATATTAAGTAATCCATATGGGAATTTATGTTGTTTTGGTATATATATCTTTCCAAAAGACTTAAATACAATTAGTTGATTTTTCTATGTAAACTCAGTTGAATAGGCTTTTTTGCTTATTTTTCTGTTAAATAGGTGAGTTAATATGGCAATAAAGAAAGGAGATAAAGTAAAAGTTGATTATACTGGAACATTAGAAGATGGAACTGTTTTTGATTCTTCAACACATGGTGATCATTCTCATCCATTGGAATTTGAAGTTGGTTCTGGACAATTAATCAAAGGTTTTGATGAAGCTGTTATTGGAATGGAAAAAGGTCAGGAAAAAGATGTTAAGATACAGCCTAGTGAAGCTTATGGTGAATCTAAATCTGAAATGATGAAAAAGATTCCGCGTGATAAACTTCCAAAAGATCAAGAACCAAAAGCTGGAATGGTAATTGGTTTAGCAACACCTGATGGAAAACAGTTTCCAGCAAGAATAACAGAAGTTACTGATAAAGAGATAACAATTGATCTTAATCATCCATTAGCTGGAAAAGTTTTGAACTTTAAGATTAAGGTTGTTGATATTAGTTAATTATTTATACTAGTTTTTCTTTTATTTTTTTATGACACATGCATTACATCATTATCATGTAAGGAAAAGGAAACAACCTTATCCTCATACTGATAAGTGGAAACGGTTTATTGATCAATCAATTTATTTGGTAGGTATTCTTGGTCCAATATTAACAGTACCACAACTTACTAAGATATGGGTTGAGAAAAGTGCTGTTGGTGTTTCTCTGATAACATGGCTTGCTTATTTAATTGGAGCAATATTTTGGTTGTTTTATGGTATTGTACATAAAGCAAAGCCAATAATCTTTACTTATGTTCTGTTTACATTGGTAAATATCTTGGTTGTTATTGGTGTTTTGATATACTGAGAATTGTTATACCTTGTTTTTTTATTAGTTTTCCTAAATAAATATGATTTCTATCATGTTTGTTGTTAATGTAAACTTCTTGGAATTCACATTTTCCTAGTTGTTTTCTTACTGTTTTGTATTTATATGTTGGTGGGCATAGAATTAAGATGTTTTTTGTGATGTGTGTTTTTATCTTTTTTATGATTGTTTTCAGGTTTGGGTTTTTCTTTTTTAAATTTTTTTTGTGGTTTGACCAATAAGGGATATCGTAGATAACAATATCTGCTTTTATTTTCTTTAGAGTTGAGATGTTGTTAATATTTTCTTGGATTAAAGTTGTTTTTTTGAGTAGTTTTGTTTGTTTAAGGTTTTCAGCACATTGGTTTAGGATTTTCTTGTTAATATCTATGCCTATTAATTTTTTGAATGAACTTCCTATGTATTCTAATGTAACACCAATGCCACAGCAAAGTTCAGCAAGGACTTTATTCTTGTTTCCTATTCTTTTTGCTAAGTACTTAACTATAATTGGATAATTAGAAATGTATAAGGATAACTTGCTTCCTTTGATGTTTTTTCTATATTTCCTTTTTTTGATTATTTGTGATCTTGAGTAATTCATAGCTGTATGTAAATGTTAAAATTATATAAATACTTCTAATTAAATCAAAAAAATCATAAAAAAAAGAAATAATTCCTTGTTTTACTATTTTTATGCTAGTGCTATTTTTTGTGCTTGTTTACCACGTTCGGTTTCAGCTGCTTCAAAAGTAACTTTGTCGCCTTCGTTTAAGGTAACGCCGTCAGGTACAGCTGACATATGTACGAAATAGTCTTGGCCATCTTCGCCTTCGACGAAGCCATAACCTTTTCTTACATTAAACCATTTTACGGTTCCATTCATGTTTTTCATTTCCTCCATTAAATTAAAGGGAAAATCCCTAATATTCCCTGAAAATCACTAAGGGTTTTTAAATGTTTGGGTAAGATTAACCCTGTTTTATGATATTTTTAATTTGTTTTTCATCTATTCTCCATAGAGCTCTTCTAAATAGATTTGATTTAAATTGATAGATTCCATCTACTTTATGAACCATTCCTAGTTTTTCCAAATATTCTAAATCACTCGGTTTAAAAAGCTGCTCAAGAGTAAAATTAGTGTGCATTAGGTGAGAGTTCTCATCTTGTTTAAATTTTCCTAATTTTCCTTCCCACCAGCCATATTTCAAATCTGAAACAGCTTGCATATCTAAATGTTTTACATAAATTTCCAAATGTTTTTTACCAATTTCTGTAGTTAAAGGATATTTTCCCTCTCCTTCACTAAATTTCCAAGAGATTCCAAACCCTATTTTTTCACATATAACACTTAATTCTTGAGGTGAAATGATTATTCTTGAAGCAGCCTCAGCAAAAGTATCATTAAATTTAACTTTACTATCTTGTGTTCTTTCTTCTAATATTAATTTAATACCTTCTAAATCTATGCTCCCTAAGGGATATAATTCAGAATTAGGTATCCTTTCAGCAAGAACTGGCCCTTCAGTTTGTGTTCTCAATATTATTTTATGTGTTTTACTAAGTTCTGCAAGATAATTAATTATTCTTGTTTGTTCTCTTGGGCAGTATAAACTAATTCCATATTCAAATTCTTCAACAAATATAGGAATGTTTTCCCCATAACAACCATCTTCAATAATCTCTTTTAGTGTTGGGTTCTTTCCTTTGGATCTTACAAAATCACCATCATTATCAACAATCCAATTATTTAGGTTGTATTTTCTAAGAGAATCGAGAGATTTTGCTTTATGAAGATCATAAATATTAAACAAATGAAAAAGAACAAATCTTTCTGAAGGATATCTTAAAAGACAATTATAAGCTAAATTAGAGGCACCCATTCTTTCAAAAGAATCTAAAACAGTTATTTTATCAGAAGAATTAATCTTTTCAATATCTTTTAATCTTAAATTAGAATGTAATCTTGGAGGGTAACCAAGCTGTGGTGAACTATTAAAAGTGTGCTTATTAATTTCTTGTTCGTAGTTTATTTTTGTCATTTTACTTTATTGGAATACGTTTATATTCTTCTGTTGGGAAATGACTTCCTTGTATAATTAGATATCTGTGAAGGAATTCTCCAGGTGTTGCTTGGGTAAATAAGTCAGTTTCTACTTTTTTGAAACCTTGTTTGTCAAATAATCTGTAACCTTCTAAAAAATCTCCATTTCCAAGTTCAAATAATTGGTTGATTGTGTTAACAATTACATCCATCCTTACTGCTTTACGACCTACTTGTCTTCTAGGATTGGGAACAAGAAGTGTTAAAGGAACTTTTTCATTGTAAGGCAAAGGATTTCCATAGCAACCTCTTTGTATAATAAATTTTCCTCCTTCAATCTTATCAATTTCACTATGCTCCCATTGTAAATCATTAATAAATATAACTCTTTTTTCAATTTCCTCATCTGGAATACTAAAATCATGGAAAATAGTAGATAAATCTTTAAGTAACCAATTTAAATTCATATCACCTAAATCTGGCATAACTTGAGATCGATCGTATATGTTATCAAATTGAACTCCTTGGTCCTTTAGATATTTTAATCCATGAGAAAGAAATTCTAAGGTTGCACTAGAAGCAACAACAACATTATAATCCTTAGATAAACTAGTTAAACCTTCTACAGCACCAGGTCTAAACCTCATATGGGGTTCAAAAGCTGAATCTTTTGAAATACATATCTTTCCAGTTTCAAGATCTCTTGGAATAAATATATCTCCAATTGTACCTTCATAATCTAGAATAATTAGGTTTTTTGGTTGGTCTGATGTATTAGTTGGTTCTAAAGGATTTTTATTTGTCATTTTTATTAATAAGTTTAGTTGGAGTTCTTTTTATCGATATCCCCGCCAACTTCTTCCACCACCCGTTATAAATTTTTCATCTAACTCAAATTTAAAATCTTGTTGACATACATCATTATAATTAAAACCATACAAATCTTCTAATTCTGATCCCCCTAACTTTCTTTTAAGTTCTATAGGTAAAGACTTCCATGTAAAAATTGTAGCTTTAATGTCTGTGTTAATTCCATACTGAGTTGGTTGTGCTGGTATTAAATGATATAATTTTCTTACACATAATTTGACCCAGTCTGGTAAAATATTCCAGATTTCATCTTGTTTTAAATTATGTTCTGTGAATTCTTTTTCTAGACTCTCCTTCTTATCAGCCGGTAATTCCCATTTACCTCTTCCAGAAATGTAATAACTTGGAGAACATTCATATTTACAATCCTTAGTAGGTTTTATTACTTTAATAATACTTTCTTTATTATAATCTAGATTTATTAACCCTCTACAAATATCATGTGCATCTCCTTTTCTAATCTTTGAAACTGAATCTTTATATCTTATTTTGCTTCTACTAATCTTCCTACGTTTTCTAACTTGTCTTTCACAAGCCCACTCTCTAAATTGAGGCTGGTCAGGTTTTTGTGCTCTTAAATAACCTATTCCTTTAGTTTTAATGCCAGGTTTACTACTTTTTTTTCTCGTGAATCTTTTTGCATAAGGATCCCTAGGTGGTCTTGGCATATAACTTCTTGAATCACCAAATGGTTTTTGTTTTTGTGGTCTATATCTGGATAGATTTCTTTCAATTCCATTAAGTTGTTCAAAGAAATTATTATCTTCTTGGATTTTTTCTTCTAATTCTTTGACACATATAAAGAAGCTAGAACTTATGAATTCATGCCAGTTTTCAAATGTGATCTGTCTAGCCATCTTATTCCCCTTCCTCCAGAACGTCAATTGTTACTTTAACTAATGATCTTGGTTTTAGTTCATCCATTAGACAGGTAGGAATGACAAGAACAGATTGTTTGCCATGTTTTGCTATTTTCTTTGTTATTGTAAACTGCTTTGACATTTTTCTATTTATACATGTTTTATACATAAAATCTGGGTTTTATTTATAAATTTTTCTATCACTTAAAAGTAGTGATAAAAACGAAACCTTTATATATGATAAATTCTTAATAGGTAGAACAAGGGGGAATTAAGTTGGCAAAAGCTAAAGATAAAAATCTAGAAGATAGGATTGGTATTAAAGTATCAGAGGCAGTTAGTTTATTTAAAGGAATATATCCTGCTTATTTTTCTAATGAGTCATCTCCGTATTACCCTTGTGTTACAAAAGCAACAGGTAAATACATAAGGTCAAATGGTAAAAGACCTCAAACAAAGATGGTTTATCTTGATATGTTAGTTGATGTTGCTATGAATAATAGTAATCAGAAAAAGAGGAAAAAATTGAAAGTTGATGAAGCAATTGCTCTTGATAAAAGGTTTTCATTAGAAGAAGGAATTCTGCCTCAGTATGCTATTGTTGATTGTATATTAAATACTGTGAAAGATGGTAGAACTAAAGCTGGTTTGGAAAGAGGATTTAAAGGTTATTTATCAGAAAAGCCAGAAGGTTCAGATGAAGATGTTGGTAAAGGACTAGATGAAGAACCAGCTGAATTAGATGAAATTAAAGAAGCAGGAATAAGCCTTCCTGATTTTAGTAAAAAAGTTGGTGATTATATTGAAATATCTATTGATGAAGCTCTTAAATTAGTAAAAGGAGTTAATAAAGAAGATTTTGCAAAATCAGGAGAATACAATTATTTATTGGAAGAAGGATATGTTGATATTGGAAAGTTAATTTCTCAAGCTGTAAATGATGATGGTCTTGAAATTGATATTAAATATGCAATAAAACTTGACTTTGAATTGAAAAATAATTCTGGGTATGATATTTTAAGAGAAATTGTTCATAATGTAAAGGGAAAGGATAAAAAAGCTGAATTAAAGAAAAAGTTTATCTTATCATTAGGAGCTGATCTCAGAAGTATGTTTGGATTAGAAGTAGCTGATATAAACTGGGAATTACCTCAAGGATATTCTCTTGGAGCATATAGAGTAGAGAAAAAAGAAGCTACTGTTGTATTAGAATCTCTTTTTTATAATGGTCAACCTGTTACAGATAAAAAGAAAATTGATGAAGTAAATGATCTATTACAAAAGCCATTAGATAAAATTCAAGAGAAATATGGTATAACTGTTTGTGGTTTTGGTTCTAAGTAAAAAATTTTAATTAAAGAATAAAATTACTTCTTTTCTTCTTTTGCTGCTTCTGGTTTAGCTGCTGCTCCTTCTGCTGGTTTAGCTCCTTCTGCGCCTGGAGCTGCTGCAGCTTCCTCAGCTGGTAAGAATTCTTTTATGATTTGTGCAGGTAGTTTAGCTTCAACCATCTTTGCTTTGATTTCTGCTCTTGTTTTACCTTGCATTGTAGCAACAATTTCTTTTGCAGTCTTTTCAAATTCTGCTCTTCTTTTTTCAATTTCAGCTGCAAGACGTTTCTTTTCTTCTTCTAATTCTTTTAATTCTTCTGTACTTAATTCTGTTTTTTCTGTTCTAATCTCTTCATCAAATTTACCTTGGTTAACTTGTTTGATTGCTTCAGTAGCACCAACACCTTCAACCATGACACCCATTGAGTTACAAGTGCCAATAATTTCTTTAACTTTTTCTTTAAGTGTTTTACCTAGTAAGTTTGATTCTTTCATCTTTGCGATTTTAATGATTTGTTCAACTTTAAGATCTGCGATTTTTTCTGCTTTTGGATTACCTGAACCTTTTTCAATACCAGCTTCCTTTTTGATTAGTGCAGAAGCAGGTGGTGTACCTACAGAAATTTCAAAAGCTTTTGTATCAGAATCAACTGTGACAGTAACAGGTACTTGCATTCCTTTGAAAGAGGCTGTTTTTTTATTGATTTCAGCTACAACTTGTCCAATATTAACTCCTAAAGGTCCTAGTGCAGGGCCTAGAGGCGGAGCTGCTGTAGCTTTCCCTCCTTCTACTAATGCTTCTATTTTCTCTTTTGCCATGATTAATAAGAAAAAAGGTGGTTTATTTATATATTTTTTGATTGTTTATGTTGGAATAAGTATTATGCATTTGATTGTTTAATCTTCTTCTTTCCACACATTAACCTCTTCTTTGGTTTTGCAAGCGTCAACGTGTTTTTTGATGAAATCATTGTCTTTGTTTTTTATGAAGGACATGATTTCCCTTACAGCTTCTTCAGGAGATTTGTTAGTTGTGTCAACTACAATGTCATAATGTCCATGATGGTAACAGTTGATACCATATATGTCTGAATAACGTCTTCTGTCAGAGATTTCTCTTTCTGTTATGACTCTCATTGCATCAACAAGTGAAGAGAAGTTTTCTTCTGATCTAAAACTTCTATGAATTCTATCTGCTCTAACTTTTAGATCTGCGTCAAGGAAGATTTTTATTGAATCTGGGATAAAGTGGAATGCTAATCTACCTGTCATGACAAGGTCTGGGTTTTCTTTTCCTATTTTTTCTGCGAATTTGTCAGCATCTTTGTCTGTAAAAGATTCTTTTTCACCAAGTTGATTGAATTCTGCTAGTGACATACCACGTGACTTAGCCATTTCTCTTCTGACTCCACCAATGTCATAGTATTTGTATCCTAATTCTTTTGCGAGAAGTTCACCTGTAATATTCTTACCAGAACCAGCTGTACCACTTATAGTAATCTTCATCTGAACACCCCAAGAAGTAAGGAAGATGTTGGAGTTTATATTTTTTGTTGTTGTTGAGAAACTATTTTTTTGAATTTAATGGTACTTTTTGTGATTCAATTACATTTTCTACAAAAAAATGTAAGAACTCTCCTGCAAACTCTCTTGCTATTTCCACACCTTCTGTAAGTTCTTTAGCTGTTCTTCGTGGATTAGTAAATGAAGAATATAACATATTCAATACTCTACCTGGCATTTTGCCCATATCTTTGCCAGTTTCTTTTAAAGAATAGTGAACATTACTTAATGTGTCTTGTAGAGATGGGGTAGTTGTTCTTCTAAAATGTTTATTACTTATATTATGTCTTACATCATGATAATGTTGACCGTATCTTCTAGTTACAATTGGTGAAAGTGCTAATAATGGGTGTTTTTTGAATAGTTTTTAATGAAGTGCAAATAAAGCAAATCCAAGCAATAATTTATAAGTATCTCTTGCAGCTGGGTCATCACTTTGTTCTTCATGACCAAATTCAGAAGAATCTTTTGTGAAATAGAATGCTCTAATTCCATCTATTGTGTTTTTGACAGCAGCTCCTATATCTGATTCTGGCATTTTCATAAGAATATCCTCAGCTAAATGATCAATTATATGATATACTTGTTTTCCAGCAGACAATAAATTTTCAGGAAGAGTGTATAAATTTAATAATAATTCCGTATTCAAATTCTCTGCTAATTTACCATATAATCCTGTACCTTCTTGTGCCATTTTTCCCCCTTGAAACTTGAATATTGGATTATTTTAAAAAGTTTTCTATACTCGAGTAGTCCATAACTCTTCTCTTTTTGGTAAGTGGGATTGGATTTCTCTTATGTTGTCAATTGTTCCGCAATCAATACAAATGTCATCAATTAAATGAGCAAAGATAGGATTGCTTCTGAAGAGTTGCCCTTTAAGATTGTCTTGGATTAATTTGAGAGGATCTTCAAAGAATTCTCTTGAAAAGATGTAAACACCAGTGTCTGAGTATTTTTCTCCTTTTCCAATATTATCTATTGAATAGATTCTTTGATAAGGTGAGAGTCTAAGATCATCTACTGAACTACCACGACCATTAGTAGTGTACATCATGGTAAATAATGCTTTGTTTCTTTGGTGGAATTGGATTAAATCTTGGTAAATGGATCCTGTTTCTCTTCTATCAATAAACATGTCAGTTGGAATAACTAATATGTGATCAAAGTGTTTTAGGAAAGAAGAATCTTTTGCATAATGGTATTGTGCCCAAAGAACAAGAGGTAGTTCAAGATACTTAAATTGTTTTGCAATTTTAGTTGGTAATAATTGTTGGATTGTTGTTATATATCTTTTTTTAAGTCTTCTTTTTAATGAATTAAATTTTCTTTTTTCCCCAACTAAAGCACAGATATATTCTAATTCAGAACGTTTTACTTGTGCAAGAGTGTGTTCAATAAGTCTGTTATCCAATACATGGAGCATTGGTTTTGAATAACGGTTTCTAGTTAATCTTTTAACTCGTGTTCCTTCTCCTGCTGCTAGAATTAATGCTAAGGTTTTGATTTTTACCGCCTTATGCTTTTTTGAAATCTAAATAGGTCATATGAGATTCTAAATCTTCTGTCCTTAAGTTTACTTGTAAACCATATTTTGAAAAATCCATTTCTTCAATCAATTTTCTTGCATCTCTATCCCTTAATCTATAAGCTTCTAATAGGTTGTCTGGAGGGACTCTTTCAAAATCAAAAGAAAAGTTTTGATCAATACCAAATGTGATCTCTTGTTTTTCAGATTCAGAAAATTGTTTAAGGATAGAATCAATTAAGTTTTTCATAGCTTTTAATCCGCCATATAAATGAATTATATCATAATTATCTGTAATTTCTCTTGCAAGAAAATCACTTATCTCACCATCAAAAGTCTCATCTTTCTTTCCTTCATATTCTCTGCTTCCCCATTCTTCTGTGTTATAGAAAAAATGTCTTTCTTCAACAGGTGTTGCTTCTATTAATACATCCAGATCAGTAAGGTATTCTGGATCATTATTGTTAAAAGCAAGTACAAAAGCACTTAGTTCTGTCATCTTAATAAACAGAAAAATGCTCTAGTTTATAAATTTTTTGATTACTTTAGAATGGTATCGGATAGCAAAATATAAAAATAGAGGTTACTTTTAAAGGTATATGGGGGAGAATGTATTAGTAGTAGGAGCAAAACCAGGTAAGATTGGTTATTTTCATCTAGATAAGATTCTTGATCTTTATGTTAAAGGTGATCTTAATGCTGAACAGATTGCATATACAAGGATTAATTCTAAACTTTTTTTGGAAGCACTTGTTGAACTCAAAGTAAAGGGAAAATATAGAGATATAGAGGTTTCTTTAACAGCATTTCAAGATCTTAAAAGAGCTGTTGTGAGTAATCAACCAAGTATTGCAATTATTGCTTCACCAATTGAAGCGCATTATGAGAATTTTTTAGAGTTGTTAAATAGTAAAAACATTGAAAGGATTCTTTGTGAAAAACCATTAGCTGCAAATTATAAAGAAGGCGAAGAAATGGTTAATTTAGCAAGAGAAAAAGGAGTTGTTCTTGGTGTTAATTTACAGCTAACTGGGATTCATGAATTATTAGAAGAAATTGATATTTATGGAACAGATAACTACGGTGATATAATCAATAGTAATTTACCTTTCCATGCTGTGTGGGAAACAAATGGTAATCATCCTGATGTAATTGCTGATTTATTACCTCATGTTTTGAGTCTTCTTCCTTCTAAGCGTTATGAAAATTTAAGATTAGAGGATGTTAAAGTTAGTGAGGATGAAGATACTGGAAGAATTGAGATTAAATTTGACAATAATACTATTGAGTTAGAAAAGAAAACAAATGGTGAAAGGTATTGGCAGTTTGGTGATCATAGGTTTACTTATGAAGATAGGTTAGAAGATGGTAAAGCAATTACAACTGTAAAATATATAAATACTGTAACTAAAAATCAAAAAGAGTTTGATCTTAACTGTGATTTAAGTGAATATTCAATAAGAAAATTACTTAAGGCAAGATTACCCAAGAAAGGAATAGAAGAAATAAAACCTTTGGTGTCAGGAGAAGAAGCTTTGAAGAATCTTGAGATGGTTTGTAAGGTTAAAGAGGTTTATGGTTCTGGTTGATTTTTCTGTCTAGTTTAAAGTCCACTGCATGACTACTTTTGTATGCAATTATTTTTGCTTTAAGTGGTTTTTTCAGCAAAGCCAAAGCACCTAATAAATCTTTTTCCTTGTGTCTTACAATTTCTGTTGTTTCTCCATGTTTTACATACCTGGGACTATTTTCATAGAGATATCTTCCAGCTACTAGAATGTTTTCATGATTAAAATTATTGTTTGGATAAAATAAATGAGTTAAATATGACCAAATACCAGTAAAAGCAATTGTTCTTGCTTCTGACAATTCTGTTAAAAAACTTTCAGGTGTAACAATGATATGGTGATGTTGTTTTCTAATTGGTTCTCTGAAGACAACTGTGTAGTCTATTTCTAATTTGTCTGAGGGAATAGCAATTATGAACTCTTCTTTTGTACCAGTTATAAAAATTTCATCTTTTAATTCAATGTATTGTTTAGGTGCACCCTGTGTTTCAACCCCTG
>CAYMBN010000013.1:0-32293 GCA_964388715.1 uncultured Methanosarcinales archaeon | reverse complement strand
CTGTTGATGATGCTGTTGATAAGTTTACTACTGTGAGTGATGAGATTGATGAAATAAAAGAAAAGATTGCTAGTGAGTTAAATGCTGATGTTAATGTTTTTGAAAATGATGATGGTAATGCTTTTAGTTATCAACAGATTGAACAGTATGTTAATGATAATAAGGATGGGTATGATGAAGATGAACTTGATGCATTGCTTGCGCAGTTGAAGGAGAAGATGGGTGTGCGTTCTGATGTTGTTGAGAAAGTTGTTAGTGTGCAGGATAGGGTTGTTCAGAATGTTGTTAAGGATGCTGAAAAACTTGTTAGGAGTGTTGAAAGACATAAGGAAGATGCATTGGCTGGAAAGTATGATGTAGAGTATGTTCATTATGATTCATATAAAAGGAGTTCAACTGATACTAGTGCAAAGGTTAGTGGTGTGAAGACTCCTGTTACAACTGTGAGAAAACCTAGTAAGATGGTTAAAGGTTCAACTGTATGGGGTTTTGTTATTGTTGGTGGTATTATATTATTATTGCTTGCTTTAATTAGTGGAGGTAGTGCACCTGCTGCACCTGGACCAAAACCATGAAAAAGTTAATTGTGTTAATACTTGTATTGTTGATGGTTAATGTAGCTGTTGCTCTTGTTCCTAGGGGAAAAGAACAGATGATTAGTGGTGCTGATGATCTTATTGGAGAAACAAATGAAGTAGTTGAAGATGTTATTGATCGTAATCTTGGTTATTATGAAAAATTTGTAGATGAATTAGGATCAAGTGATATTGAATCTTTGCAAATAATTAGAGATCATTGTCAAGAATTAATGAAGAATGCTAATGCTGAACAATTGCAAAGGATTAGTGCAATCATAAACAAGATTGATGGTTTTGCTGAGAAGAGTGTTGAGGTTGAAGTATCAAAAGGGAAGAGTAATACTGTTAGGAATGTTAGTATTGGTTCTGGAATTGGTGGTATTCTTATTGTTTTGGCTTTTATGTATAAAAACAAGAAAGGTAAGAAAGAGAAAGAGAGTGAAGAATTGGCTGAAGAGATTGATGAGTTGGCAAAGAAAATTCAAGAGCTTAGAAAAATTAATGAAGAAAAGAAGGATTTAATTAAAAAGATATGTAAATTATTAGAAAAACTAAAAAATTATGATGATTCTCCTCAATGGGTTAAAGATCCTACTGGTTCTGATATTGGAGATAAATTAAGTAGAATATACAAAAAATATGATAAGATTAGAACGTTAATAATAAAAGAAAAAGAAATTATTTGGACAAAAGTTCTTGTTATAGTAAAAGAGGAATTAGCTAAACTTTCAAGTGAACAAACAAAAGAAATCATTCAAGAGAATAAGCAACTTATAATTGATATTGATAAAGATATTAGACAATTTGTTAAAGAGGAAAGAAGATTAAGAGAAGATGAAATAAATGTTTTAAAAAATAAGGGAACAATTGAAAAGGTTGCAGAAGTACAAAAGCATGGAATTGATTTATTGAAAAGTCTTTCTGAAAAATCTGTTGAATTAATTAAAAAACATCTTCTTAAAATATTGTATGAACAGATTAAGACATGTGATGAAGAGATTAAAGAAACAAAAAAACCACCTCAAGAAGGGGATAGTGATTATAAAAAAGAGTATGAAAGAAAGATTGTGAAATACAAAAATTGGATCTTAGCAAGAGAAGGAGCAGCTGTTCATTTGAAGGATAATGGAATTGATATGGAATATAAATGTTTAAAGGTATTCCTTGCAATAATTGAAAAAGAAAAACAAGCAGATAAACTTGAGGAAAAGGTTAGTAATGTTGAAAAGTATAGAAGAGTGGCAAAAAAAAGAGTTAAAGAGATTGAAGGAGTGATAAAAAAGATTGAAATTGCTCATGGGATTGTTGAGAAACTTCCTAATGATGCAGATGAAAATCTTAAAAAGTTGAAAGTGCTTGGATTAAAAGAAGTTGGAAAACATTATGATGCACTTGTTGAAAAAGGTATATTTAATATAAAATTAAGAGCTCATATTCTTATGGAATTACTTAATTATAAAAGAAAGTATGTTGAGGAAAAAGAGAAACTGGAAAAAGACTTGTAAAATGTATGTGCATAGTGTCATGCCTGTAAAAAATACAAAAACTAATTCTAAATATTAATAAAAACAGTATATCCCTTCTTTAAGGTTTTTGACACAATTGTTTTACAATACGAATTATTATTTTTTACAAAAATATGGCACAGGCACTATGCACATACTTTAAAACAAAACCTTTATAAATACCTCACTTCTCTTAAATAAAAAATGGCAAGAATAAGTAAGCAAAGGAAGAAGAGATGGTTTCCTATTATGGCTCCTAAACTGTTTAATCAACAGGTTTTGGGGAAAAGTTATGTGTATGAAGGAAGCACTTTGTTAGGAAGAATTCTTACAGTTAATATGATGACTTTAACTAGAAACATTAGAAAGCAAAATATTAAGGTTAAGTTTAAGATTGAAGAATTAAAAGGGTCAAACCTTACTACAAGTATGATGAGTTATGAATTAATACCTTCTGCTGTTAAAAGACTTGTTAGAAGGAGTAAGAATAAAATTGAGGAATCTTTTGTTGTTAAGACAGGGGATAATGTTAAAATTAGGATTAAACCATTGATAATTACAAGGAATAAAATTAAAAGTTCAATAGTTATTGCTCTGAGAAAGAAGTTAGTTGAAGAGTTAACCAAGAGAATTGGGAAATTAAATTTTGAAGCTCTTATTAAAGATATGATTTCTAATAAATTGCAAAAAGATGTAAAGTATTCATTGAACAAAGTGTATCCTGTTAAGATAAGTGAGATTAGAGTGTTGAAGGTTTTGGAAGTTGGAGAAAAACCTAAAGTAAAAGAAGAACCTCAAAAACTTCCTGAAGAAACAGAAAGTCCTAAGCAAGAAAAGACTGAGCAAACATTAGTGAAAGAGCAACCAAAACCATAATAACATAAATAGGCTTGTTCCATCTTAATATTTTTCTACCATCAAAATTACCTATAGGTATTAAATTAAATAATCCAAACCATGCATTGATCATGAAAACATATGTTAATATTTTACTTGTGTAAACAAGTAAAAAAGGAAGTATGATTAAAGCAATGATAAGGTTTACTAAAGGTCCTGCAAGTGATATTGTTCCATTTTTCTTTACATTCATGTTACCTGAAATAAATACTGCGCCTGGTGCTGCAAGGATAAAGCCAAAGAATGACATTACAAAAGCTATTATTAACATTTGATCAAAACTTCTAAACTCTGCATGACATTTTAATTTTCTTGCCATGTATCTATGACCTAGTTCGTGCAGAACAAATGCTGTTCCAATTACAATGAGTGATAAAATAAAATAATAACCTATTTCTGGAGTAAATATGTAAACTAAGAATAAAAAAGGGTTGATCATGTATTTTCCTATACCACTAAGAAGAATTGTGAATGCAGCTGATAATACTAACCATGCTTTGACAAGGTCTTCAACTTCTTTATTAGATGTTTCAAAGCCAAGAAATTTTATTTTTTTGTACATGTTAGCCTTTTTTTATTAATTCTATAAAATCTTCGAGTTCGTGTTCATCAAATGTTACTCCACCTGCTTTTTCGTGTCCTCCTCCAACTAAGGAGTTGATTTTATTGTTGAATTCGCTCAGATAAGCACCTGCGTCAAAATCACAGTCATCAGGTACTCTAAAACTACCGATGATCTTGCCATTGAAACGGTTCATTATCATTATTGGTTTATCTTTCATATGTCTTGCAGCTAAAACACCTTGTACATTTTTGTCACATTCTATGATTCCATATTGTAAATGTTTAAGATTGTGTATTTTGACAGGCATGTTATAATGATTTCTTAGTTCTAGTTTGTATTCATGTAATTGTGCTGCAATTGGATGGAAAAGGTAAATAAATGGTTGGTATGAATCAATGTTTTTGAATAATTCTAAAGGAATATTACCGCTCCAGTGCATTCTTTTTCCTGTGTTAAGATAAGAAACGTATTTTTCAATCTCGTAGTAATATCCTTTACTGTAATAAGAATTCTTTTTTTCCATTAAGTCATGGATTCCGTTACGTGTTTTTGTTTTAAGTAGTTTTTGTGCTTTAACCTGTAGTTCTGGTGGGATGGATTCCCTGTTACCATTGTCACCAAAATAACCTACTAAAGTTAAAAAAATAAAGTATGGGTTGTTTGTGTCATGTAAAAGTTCTTGCCAAACTAATAATGAGCATGATTGAGATGTATCATCATGTATTGTTAGAAGGAAATTGTTATTTTCAGAAGGGTGATGATCAATGTAAATTACTTTTTGAGGGTCAAGTTCTTGACTTGGATGAATATCAACGCATATAACCAAGTCATAATCCCCTTTTATGTCTTCTTCAAATACCTGAAAAACAAGGCCTTTAGAAGTGGTGTTGATGTCTTTAGCATGTGGTTTAATAAGATGATAGATTAAAGCTGCTGATGCGACTCCATCAGCATCCCAATGTGCTGCAATAAACACCTTTTTTCCTTTTACTAAAGAAAGTAATTCAGCTCTTTTTTTCATTATTATAAATAAAATAATAAGTGTTATATAAAATTTGTGTTAAGAAGAAAAAAAAGTGCTTATCTTTTGAACTTATAGATAAACATGTTCCTTTTAGTGGTTGTTTTGTACTGCACTAGGTTACTTTTTCTTAGTTTCTTTAAACTAGAAGTGACAGAACCTATTGAAATTTTAATTTTTTCACTAATTTCTCTTGATGTAAACCATCTTCTTGGATTTTTTTTCAAAAAATTGTAAACTTCTTGTTGTCCCATTTTATTTTCCTCCAAATTAACCCATTTTACATAATGGGCATTACAAATTCGTTATCACCTTGTTCCTTTTTTGGGACCTCTTTTACATTACCTTCTAGAGTGTCAAGTTCTTGTTCAAGTTTTTCGAATTCTTCTCTAAGTTTATTATAATATACTTTACGTCCTTCGTTGAGCTGATTACGTTTATCATCCCATTCCATTGTTATCAGCTTTTTACGCATTTCAAACATTTTATTCTTAAGTTCTTGAACATCTGACATAATCATTACCCCCACCATCTTTTTGAGAACAGTCTAAAGAATATTCCATAGTATATAAACCTTACTGTCGAATACGGTATTTTTCTATTTTTTTTAGATTTTCTTCATCGCCTAGACCACTAAGGTACATTTCTGATTCAGAATGGATTATCATTCTGGTTTTTCTTTTAAACCAAAAGAAAGAAAGGTCTTTGAAGAACATATTTTCCATGATTTTAAAAGAATTATAATCATAAATACAACAACCTACAGAGTAGATCCCATAATTTTCTGTAATTACTAATATGCCTTCAAAAGTGTATTGATTTGATCTTTTTTTGAATATTAAGGGGTTTTTGGTTGGATCATACCAGGAAAGTCTTTCTTCAATTTGTTCTGGGATTTTATAATCTAGTTTCCAGTCAAATTCTTTCATAAATTCCTCTAGGGTTTTTGCGTCATTAAGTAACATATTTTGTTGAACAAAAACATCTATATTTAAATATTATTGCGATATTCTTTATATTATGAGGATCTTAGCTTTTGTTGATATACATGGAAGCGATAAAGCGCTTAAGAGGATTAAAGAGAAGGTTAAAAAATATAATCCTGATTTGATGGTTTGTGCTGGAGATATAACTATATTTGGTAGAGATATTGATTATATTATGCATAAATTAAGTAAGTTGAAAGTGCCAATGGTAATCATCCCAGGAAATCATGAATCTGAAAAAGAAATCAAGGATTCTGCTTCACTTTTCAAGAATGTTTATGCAATACATAATAAAAGTTTTATTTTCAAAGATGTTATTTTTTTAGGACATGGTGGAGGTGGATTTTCATTAGTTGATCGAGATTTTGCAAAAAGAGCGAAAAAATTCAAAAGATTAATAAAGAAGTTTAACAAAATAGTACTTGTAACGCATGCGCCACCTTACAAAACAAAGGTTGACATGATCATGGAAGAACATTGTGGTAACAAAACAATAAGAAATTTTGTTAAAACTGTTCAGCCTGATGTTGCGATCTGTGGTCATCTGCATGAAGATAGTGGCAAAGAAGATAAGATCGGGAAGACAAAAGTTTTGAATCCTGGTCC
Source organism: uncultured Methanosarcinales archaeon (assembly GCA_964388715.1). Taxonomy (GTDB): domain Archaea; phylum Nanobdellota; class Nanobdellia; order Woesearchaeales; family CAYMBN01; genus CAYMBN01. Next base: position 26,135 of record CAYMBN010000013.1, on the reverse strand, counting down.
TTATGGTAAAATAATAAAAATTTAAAAGAGAGGGTGATTAACATGGCGAAAACAAAGCTTTCTATAACTGTAGATAAAGATACTTTAGTAGCATTTAGACAATATTGTAAAGAAAATGCTTACAAATTTTCTGCTAAGATTGAATTAATGATGAAGCAAGAAGCAGGAAAAATGATTAATGTTGAATTGATTAAGTTGTATAATGATATTATGGGAAAGAAAACAACAGAAACACCTGTAGTTAGAAAAGTAAAACCAGTTGTAAAGAAGAAAGTGGTTGTAACTACAACAGGAACTCCTAAGATGGAAGAAGAAGTTGATGAAGACAGACCTGTTATCAGAAGAAGACCAAGAAGAAGTGTTCCATCAATTGATTACTTGAGAAGGATTCGAGGAGTTTAATCTTTTTTTATTTCAGGAAAATAGTGGAAAGTAAGAGTGTATACTGTTTTTCCATCAGTATTGTCTGTTAATATATTTTGATCTTGTTCTAGTCTTTCAAGTGGAACACTGAAATCAATTATTTGATCAAAATGACATTCTATTCCATATCTGAATGGAAATCCCATTTCCTCATGCCTTTCATCTTCATAATCTGGTTTAAGAGCAATTTTTGTTGGAGTATATTGAGTGATTAATTCTGCAAGTATTTTAACTAGGTTTGTTGGTATATTTAAATTACTTGGCATGCTACTTTTCTGAATATGAATTGTATCTCCCATTTTAAACTAAAAAATTAACTTTATTTAAAAAAATTGTTATTGGAATTAGTTATTTACTTACTTTGTAGTAGCAAAAACAGAAAGGTTTATATAGTAGTGTTTGGTTTTCTTATTTAAAAAAGGCTGAAAAATGGACACTATAAAGCTAAAAGAGGAGCAAATTAAGATTGCGAAGAAGGTTGTAAGTAGTGATGATTTCGATAAAATAGAAACTGTTGCTGGTTGTGATCAAGCTTTTACTAATGATAAGATTTTTTCTGTGATTGTTGTGTGTGATGCAAAGAGTTTAGAAGTAATTGAGAAATCATACCATGTTATGGATGTTCCTATGAAATATGTTCCTGGTTATCTTGCTTTTAGAGAATTGCCTAGTTCAATTGAAGCTTTTAACAAGCTTGAAAATAAACCTGATGTAATGATTGTTGCTGGGAATGGAATATTACATCCAAGAAGAGTTGGTTTTGCATCTCATTTAGGAATTCTTACAGATACTCCTACAATTGGTATTGCAAAAAAACAGTTGTGCGGTGAGATGAGAGATGGTGCAATTATTGTTGATAAAGAAGTTAGAGCTAATTTGATTCAAACAAAAGAACATGGAAGGCCGTTGATTATAAGTTTGGGCCACAGAATAAGTTTACAAAAGTCTGTTGAGTTAGTAAAATCACTTGTTAAAGTCCCTCATAAATTACCTGAGCCATTGCATCTAGCACATAGGTATGCTAGTGAGATTAAAGAGAAGAATTAAGTATTTGGTTTTCTTATTGCGTTTTCTACATGGCATCTTAGTAAAGATTTCATTTGTTGTTTACCCATGTATTGTAAAATATAGTCCCTTACAGATTTAGCACCATTTAAGATATGTTCGAAAGCAACACCATTTACATGAGGTTGGAATGGATTTGTGTAACATTCAAGTATGATTTTTGATTTTCTCATTGTTCCATCACCAAATATTAGGTTATTATGTTCATCTGTTCTTACTCCTGTGTCTAATACATAACAAGAAAAGCATTTTAACATTCTCTCAAAGTTCATTTCTCTTGATTCATCATATCCTCTGCGAATGTTAATAACCTTTTTTTCATCAGGATTCTCATCATTTCTAAGTCCTGGGATAAGATGAGTATGATAACCATCACAACCTGCAAGATGAAATACATGAATATTAAATTTTAAAGCATTGTGATCATAGATTGCATGGTCAAAGAAGTCATGGAATGGTTCTTGTATTTTTTCAAGTTCATTTGCCATATATACGGGGTAATGTGGAAGCTTTGAAGAATCACCTTGTGCATGTTTCCAGAAGAATTCTTGTATCAAGGATTGACTTCTCCAAAAGTGTGCTATGTCACATAAGATTTGAAGATTTGGTAGGTATTTTTTACATTCATAAAAAGCAACTTCAACTTCTTTTGGTGTACAAGGAAATTTTGGGAATTCTAAGTTTTCAATGCAAGGAACAAAATTAAAATTGTTTTCATTGTAAAAGCGAGCTATGTTTTGGAATTCTTTCATCCAATGCTCTATAAATTTTTCTCTAAAATACCAAGGATTTTTTTGCATTAATTCATAATCATTAGGATATCTTTTTAAATCAGGTGTTAAGTGAATTACAAAGTAGTCTGCATTGATTTCATGAGCAAAGTGCATTGCTGCAAAAATATCATGAGGATTACCAGTTATAGGCATGTGAACTCCAATGTTTTGTTGTCTTACAAAATCATAATGTTCTTGGTTTAGAACATAAATTTCTCTATCATCTTTTGTCCAGTTTTTCATTGGTTGAAATTCTGCTGTGATGTAAGGATGTCCGAGTTGTTCTTGGAATTCTGGAAATTTCTCGTCAAAGTTATTAAAGTAAAAATTAAGGTCTTCTGGAAGTTTTTTACCATCTGCAAAAGTCATGCAACAGAGTGCAGGACCAACTTGTATTATTTTGTTTACATCTAATAATCTTAACAAGGCATCAATTTTAAGATATCTTTTACCTGGCAATAATCTATTTCTTTCAGTGTATCCTTGGAATCTTAAAAGTTTGTTTTCTAATAATCTTCCGAAGAATTCTGTGTCATCAGAAAGTATATGGGCTAATCTATCTCTAACAGCATCTACACCCCATTTTTCACATAGTTCATTGATGGTAGTTTCTATATTGTCTTCACTCATAACTAAAAATAGTTGGTTAAACTATTATTTAAACATTTATGTTTGTGATTATATATTATAGAAGATTTATTCTTATTTTTCTGATAAATTTTTGATACTTCTTTATCAATTTTTCAATTCTTGTTTCTGGGTTGTGTTCAAGTTGTTTTTTTATTCTTGTTGCTTCTTGTGTTTGGTAAGAAGTTGTGTTTACTGTTTGTGCTAATGGTGAGATAGGACAAGGAGAGTATAGTGCAGATGGTCTTAATTGAAGTAGTGCTTTGATGTCAAAGTCTCTGAAAACAATGTCAATGTATCTTGGTTCTTCTCCGTAAACTTTAATGTAGAATTCTTTTAATTTTTCAATATCAGTTTCTTGTGTGAAAGGATTGTAGATTACTTTTTTATGTTGGCGTGTTGGTTTGTATTCTATAGCATGAGCTGAACCTGAATAAAGAATGCAAGCAGAAACAATTAGTACTAATGGTTTTTTCATGTAAAAAATTAATTGATTGTATTATTTAAAGGTTTTGAAATCAAAAGGTTTATATATAAAGTTAGATTTTTATTTTTCAACATGGTAAGATTCACTAAAAAAATAATAAGTATTCTGATAGTAGGAATTATTATCATTATTATTTAAGATTTCTTAGGTCATGAGTGCCTGACAAGTGCTCTGGGCTGCGGGTTTTTTTTCAAAGTGTTTGTGATTAATAAATAAATGATATGGAGGAGAGTAAAAATGGAAAATTCATTTGTTCAAAAAGGACCAAGAGATGATGGTAAGGCTGTTCAAGAGCTTTACGTGCACTTAAAAGGAGTTGATCCTGATTATCTTGAAACAGTTGAGACTGTTGTAAGGGCAATGGGAGGAACAGTAGAAAGTGTTGAAGCTGCAGCAGCTTATGCTACACTAGAAGGATCACCATTATCATCTGTAAAAAGACCAAGAAAGGATACTTATGTGAGATGTAGTTTTAATAATGGAGGAGTTAGACCTGTTGAGTTGGGTCAAGTGCTTTTGAATAATGGAGTTAATTCAGGAACAGAGTTTTTAACAGCTGATTTTGATGTTGATGCTGTTGAAGGATTGGTATCATATATTGATGATTGTGATGTGCGGAAAGTTGAGGAAACATATGATCAACATAGATTAGCTAGATTAAGTAACCCAAATACGGAAGCAGGAATGGGATTATACAGAATATTTTTGAATAGTTATGGACCTAATACTGTTCATTAATTTTTATTTTTAAAAAAAAAGTAAAAATAATTTTTTAATTAGTGTAAAGTTTCAATTTCACGTTCTACTGGAGAATATTCTTGTTCTACAAAACAACCCATAACTAACTCTCTTAAATCATCACTATTAATTTGTCCTTTTACACGTTGGTAAGTTGCAAAGTCTTCTCCACTAAAACTAAAATTAATTATTTCGGCATTACGACTTTTACTGTCCCCACTTAATCTAACATGTAAATCTAGATAAGTTGAGAAATCTCGGACACTAACACCTAATTGTCCTGCAATATTGTTGTAATCTACTCCTGGTTTAAAATATAATTCCGGCATTTTCTCACACTCCATTTGTTTAATAATAAAGGAAAACTTTATATAATATATTAACTTGATGTTAAAATATTAACAAAATTAGGGTGAAAATGTTATGGTTACTGTTGCGCATTTAACGAAAAAGATATTACAGGAGAAACCTTTTGTGCATGAAGCATTGGTTAAAGATTTAATTAACATTGGTGCTTTGGCTGAGATGATTCAGCCGCAGATTGAGAAAGAAATGGGAAAGGTAAAGACTTCTGCAATTTCTATGGCGATCAGAAGGTATTTGGAAAAAAGTAAAAAAGAGTTTTATCAGAGAGTTAGGTTAAGTGCAAAGTCTGATTTGCTTGTTAAATCTAATTTGTTTGAAATTTCTGCGTTTAAGTCACAAAGAATTTTTAAGAAATTGATGAAATTGTATGATATTGTGAGTTTTAGTGAAGGTGATACACTTAATATTATTGAAGGTAATTATGAGGTTTTGATTATTGGCAATGTTAAGTATAGGAAAAGATTTTTGAAGATTTTGAAAGGAGAAAAAGTGAAAAAAGTTCAGGATAAGATTTCATCTTTGTCAATGAAGATTCCTAAGAAATGTGTTAATAGACCTGGGTTTTTCTTTGCAATAACAAGAGCATTAGCTCTTGAGAATGTTAATATTATTGATCTTGTTAATACTGAAACAGAGATTACGCTAATCTTAGATGATAAACATGTGACAAGAGCATATGATATTCTTAAGAATGATATGAGTGTTGAGTATTATGAGAAATGATTAGAGTTTTTCTTTTTCTTGGCCCCAATTGATTCTTTCCCAGATACGTTCATGGAAGTAATATAGAATGAATCTGATTAAGTGGAAGACAACTGTCACTATTGTTGCTGTTTCTAAGTCTTTTGTGATGTACCAACTGATTAATCCGAGAATAATAATTCCAATGATTCTCCATGTGATTGATTTTACAAGAGATCTTTTTGGAGTGTCTGTGAATTTGTAATAAATTCTTTTTACTTTATTTTTCCTCTTTTTTCTCATTTTAAATAAATATAATTTATTATAATATAAACCTTTTGGTAAAATAAAAAGGTTTTTATATGACTGATTGTATTGGAGATTATATGAAACCAATTAAAAAGGTCTTGGTTAGTAAAGAAAAAACACTTGTTGTTAAAGATACTTCTAAAGATTACCATACACAGTTCGGCTTTATTAAGAAAAAGGATCTTAAGAAAAAGAAGGGAAAGGTTAAGACTAATACAGGGAAAGAGTTTAGTATTCTTGAACCGAGTTTTATTGATCAATATAAACGGATTAAGCGTGGTGCGCAGATTATAATGCGGAAAGATGTTGGGATGATAATTAGTGAGACTGGTGTTAATAAGAAAAGTAAAGTTGTTGATGCTGGTGCAGGATCAGGTGGATTGTGTTTAGCATTAGCTAATATTGTTAAAGAAGTTGTTACGTATGAAATCAGAAAGGATTTTACTAAATTGGTTAATGAGAATATTGAGTTTTTAGGATTGAAGAATATTAAAGTTAAAAATAAGGATGTTTGTAAGAAAATTGATGAAAAAAATGTTGATTTGGTTACTTTGGATGTTCCTGAACCGTGGAGAGCATTAAATTCTGTTTCTAAAGCACTTAAACCAGGTGGTTTTCTTGTAAGTTATTCTCCTTGTATAACGCAAGTGATGGAGTTTGTGAAAGAGATTGAAAAAAACAAAGAATTTATATATGAAAAAACCATAGAGATATTAAAGAGAGAGTGGATAGTAGAAGGGAGGAAGGTTAGGCCAAGGTCAGATATGCTTGGTCATACTGGATTTTTAAGTTTTGTAAGGAAAATTTAAGTGGGGGTAAGAATGGCTGAATTACAACAGAAACATAAATCAAAGTGTAATCCAATGAAGTATGAAGCATTGGAAAAAGCAGTAGAAAGTTTTGGGTTAGCAAATGAATTTGAAGTTACATATAGGATTCCAGTTGATCATGTTGAAAAAATTAAGCTTGACTTTTTAACACATTTAATTGATGAACATGATTTTCCTGAGATAGCAGGTGGTCTTGGTGTAAAGGTGAAAGACTCTATATATGAAGGAAACCCAAGAATACGTTTATGTTTTGCAGATAGATATGTTGATGAACAACAAAAAATAACAGAATTACTAAAGATGTATAAAACACTAGGAACTGGCTCTTGTGAACATGAACTTGAAGTTTTTAACTTTAAAATAACTTGGAAAGGAATTGATGGGTACGATATTTCAGTTTATACAAAAGAAAATAAAGTTACTATTGAGTCTTGGGAAGAATGGATAAAAAAGGGTAGTGATCAAATTGAACAAACATTAAAGGATATGAAAGAAATTGATCCAAATTTTAATATTAGCCCATACTTACAAGGAGATAGTAGGGAAATAGATGTTCCTGATTTTATTAAAAGAAAACCATTATCGGAGGTGCAATAAAATGTTTGCATATATATTAGCAAGTTTTAATCCAGGGTCTGAAAGAAATGCTCTGGATGCGTTAAGTGAGTTGCCTGAAATTAAAGATGTTAATCTTATTTTTGGTGAGTGGGATCTTATTATGAAAGTTCAAGTAGAAAGTCCTGCTGAATTGGAAAAGTTTGTTATAGAACAAATAAGATCCATACCAGGGAATAAGTTAACTAGTACTATGATAGTGGCTAGGTAATTATTTTATATCTTTTTTTACTGCTTCGCCTGGAAGAGTAGATTTGTCTGGCCAGATTTTCCTGCCAGGGTAAATAGAAGTATGGATTCCTGTGTGAACGTTTTCTCCAATAACTGTGCCAAACTTTCTTCTTCCTGAGTCAACTAGTTCATCTTTAACTAATGTTTTGACATTTGCATTATCATGGCGTAGGTTTGCAGTGATTGTACCACCGCCAAGGTTTGTGTTCATACCTATAACAGAATCACCTACATAACATAGATGGCTAATGCCTGTGTTTTCATAGCAGACTGAGTTTTTGACTTCTGATGCATTACCGATTTTACAATTGTCTGCGATTGTTGTGTAAGGTCTGATGTAACAGTTTGGACCAATTACACAGTTTTTTCCAATCATGACAGGACCTTTAATATAGGTTCCGCTTCTTATAAGAGTGCCTTCACCTATAACAACAACACCTTTTATTGTTGCTCCTTGTTCAACTGTGCCTTTTATATCAGATTTTTTTATTCTTTTTAGCATGAATTCGTTTGCTTCAAGAATGTGCCAAGGATATCCAACAGGAAGCCAATAATCTGAAACTTGTTCACAATAAACATCTTCTCCTTTTTTGATTAGGAAAGTGATGTAATCAGTTATTTCATATTCATTTCTTGATGTTTTTTCTAGTTTATGTTCAAAAACTTTTTTGTTAAAAACATAAACCCCAATATTGCCAAGATTTGATTTTGAATGTTTAGGTTTTTCTTCAAATGAAATAACTTTATTATCTTTAACTTCAAATATTCCCCATCTTTCAGGATGATCAATCTTTTGTGACATGACACAGTACTTGTGTTGAATACATTTTTCAATATCTTTTTTTGAATAAATGTCATCTCCGTTCATAACAAGGAATTTATCTTTTAGAAGTTTTTCACATAATTGGATTGCACCACCAGGTCCGTTTAATTCTTTTTGTTCAACATAAGTTAGTTTGATATCTTTGTATTTTGAACCAAATTTTTGTGTTATGAGTTCTTTTTTGAAGCCTACTACAAGGATAACTTCGTCAACAAGTCCTTGTAAAGCATCAAGACTATGTTCAAGAATTGTTTTGTTGGCTATTTTTAGTAATGCTTTAGGATAGTTAACTGTTAAAGGGTATGTTCTTGTTGATTTTCCTGCTGCTAGTATTACGGCTTGCATTATCCAATCACCTTTTTGATTTCTTCTGCTATTTGGTTTGCGAGTTGTGTTATTTGTTGTTGATCTTTGCCTTCAATCATTACTCTGCATAAGTTTTCTGTGCCTGAGTAACGGACTAAGACTCTGCCTTGTTGTCCTAGTGTAGATTCAACTTGTTTAATAATTTTTTGGACTAGTTCAAGTGATTCTAATGGTGGTTTTGAGATTACATTGATATTCACTAGAGTTTGTGGGTAAGTTGTCATGATATTTGCAAGTTGTGATAGTTTTGTTCCTGTTTGTTTTATTATGTTTAATAATTGAAGTGCTGTGATAATGCCATCGCCTGTTGTTGTGTGTTCTAGAAAAATGATGTGACCTGATTGTTCACCACCAAAGTTGTAATTATTGTCTTTCATTTCCTTTATTACGTAACGATCGCCAACTTTTGTTCTTACTAATTTGATGTTTAATTTATCTGCTGCTTCTTGCATTCCGATATTGCTCATAACTGTTGTTACAATTGTGTCTTTGTTTAGTTTGCCTTGTTTTTTTAGTTGGTTTGCGCAGATTAACATTATTTTATCACCATCAACTTCTTGGCCATTTTCGTCAATAACAATAACTCTGTCAGCATCGCCGTCAAGTGCAATGCCAATGTCTGCTTTGTGACCAAGAACAGCTGCTTTAATAATTTCTGGATGGAGTGAACCGCATTTTTCATTTATGTTTTTACCGTCTGGTTGATTGTTGAGGATAATACTTTCTGCACCAAGTTCTTTGAAAACATAAGAAGCGATTTTGTAAGCTGCACCATTTGCACAATCAACTACTATTTTTAATCCTTCAAGACTGTTATCATTGATTGTTGCTTTTGCAAATTCAACATATCTTCCATATACTTGTTCAACTCTGAATGTGTTTCCAACTTGACCTTGATAAATTTCAAAGTTGTTTTCAATGACTAATTTTTCTATCTTTTGTTCAACTTCGTCAGATAGTTTGAAGCCGTTTTTGTTAAAAATCTTAATACCATTATCTTGGTAAGGATTATGTGAAGCAGTAATCATAATACCTGCGTCTGCGTTCATTGATTTTGTTAAACGTGCTATTGTTGGAGTGGGCATTGGACCAACTAGTAATGCACGACCTCCCATTGCAACTATTCCTGCTGTGAGTGCGTATTCAAATAAGTAACCTGATTCACGAGTATCTTTACCAATAACTATTCTTGGCATTGGTTTACCGTTTCTGAATGTGATTGCAATTGCTTTGCCTAGTTTTATGGCAACATCAGCTGTCATTGGATATTGGTTTGCGATTCCACGGATTCCGTCAGTGCCAAAGAGTTTACGTGTCATTTTTCACCTAATTGTTTTATTGTATCAATTGTGAGTTCATTGAAGTTGTCAATTATTAAGTCTGCCTCTGTTAATTTGTCTTTTGGAAATGAGTTTGTGTTTGCAATACATTTCATGCCAGCTGCTTTTGCTGCTTTTATTCCATTAAGAGCGTCTTCAACAACAACACATTCTTCTGGTTTAACATTAAGTTTTTCTGCAGCTTTAAGAAATATGTCTGGTGCTGGTTTTCCGTTTTTAACATCGTCTGCAGCACTAACAACAACATCAAAATTATCTGATAAATTGAATTTTTTTATTACATATTTTATAAAAACACTAATAGAACTTGATGCTAGTGCTAATGAGAATTCTTTTTTTAGTTGTTTTAGTGTTTCTGTTACATTTGGATAGGTTTTTAATTCTTTTTCACATAAAGGTAACATCCTGTCAAACTTTTTTTTAACTACATCTTTAATAACAGGATCATCTTTATCTTTTTTTAAGACATCTGCTGCTATTGCATCGAATGGCATCCCTGCGTATTTTAAGAAATCATCCTCAGTAACTTTTGCTCCTAATTCAACTAGTAAAGAGGATTCTACTTTACTATGAATTGGTTCACTATTAATAATTACACCATCCATGTCGAATAATATTGCTTTTATCATTGTTCTAACCTCTTTATTAAGTCTAAGTTTAGTTCTTTGAGTGAGTTGATTATGACGTCTGCTTTAGTGAAATCTAAATCTTTTGTAAACTCATTTGGTACAACAACACATTTGATTCCTGCTGCTTTTGCAGCCTCAAGGCCAATCTGTGTGTCTTCTATAACAATACATTCTTCTGCTTTTAGATTTAGTTTTCTTAATGAAGTTAAGTATACTTCTGGATTAGGTTTTCTTTCTTTACAATCGTCAAATGTAGTGATTACATCAAAAGTGTTTGGAAAGTTAAATTTGTCAATGAAAAATTGATAAGCACCTCTAGGACTTGCACTTGTTGCAATTGCTATCTTTAAATTATTCTTTTTCAACATTTCAAAAGTTTCTCTTACAAAAGGCATTAGTTTCATTTCTTTGTCAAGAAAATGGGTAAAATGTTTATGAGTTAGTTTTTTAAATTCAACAGGATCAAAATTAAAACCATATTCATTTAATAACATTGGAATATAATCCCTAGGATTTCTTCCAACAGCAAGTTTTCTTACTTTATCATTAATTTCAAGACCTAGATCTTTAAATGCATTTTCTACAACTTTAATATCAAATTCAGGAGTGTTTCTTAAAACCCCATCCATATCAAATATTACAGCTTTGATCATCTTACTGTCACGCTCTTTGCTAAGTTTCTTGGTTTGTCTGGATCGCAGTTACGTGCGAGTGCCAGGTAGTATGAAAGGATTTGGATTGGAATTATGTCTAATAATGGGTCTGTTATTCCTGCAGTGGGGACGTAAATGTAAAAGTCAAATGCATCATTGGGTTGGTCATCAATTCCAATTATGTATGCACCACGTAATTTAACTTCAAGTGCATTGCTTAATATTTGTTTTCGTGTTTTTTCTGTGTGTAATACAATTACAGGAACACCTTGCTCAATTAATGCAATTGGACCGTGTTTTAGTTCGCCACCTGCAAAACCTTCTGCATGGATATAAGATACTTCTTTTATTTTAAGAGCACCTTCCATTGCACTTGGACATGCTAGGTCTCTGCCAATGAGGAAGAAATCTTTCTGGTTTTTAATTTTTTCGGCAAGTTCTTTGAGGTCTTCAATATTATTGTCAATTACTTCATCAACATAACCACATGCTTCTTCAATATATGATTTGCCTTCTTGGAATTTATTTGCAACAGAGTATGCAAGTAGAATGAAAATTGCAACTTGTGATGTATAACTTTTTGTGCTTAGCACGCAAATCTCTGGGCCAGCATTCATCATGATTGTTTTGTCACTTATTCTCATTAGTGTTGAGCCCATTACATTAACAATTGAGATAACTTTTACACCTTTTGCTTTTGCAACTTTGACTGCGTCAAGTAAGTCTGCTGTTTCACCTGATTGTGAGACAGCTATCATTAGTGTATCTTTGTTTAGAAAGTTTTGGTAATGTGGGAATTCTGATGCAAGGACAACGTTAATGTGCATGTTGCATATTTCTGAGAATAGGTATGATGCTGATAAGCAAGCATTGTAGCTTGTTCCACAGGCAACAAAGAAAACACCTTTTGCGTTTTTAATCATCTGAGTAACTTCTTGAATTAGTTTTTTGTCTTGTTCAATTGACTGTTTAATTGTGTGTTTTTGTTCACAGATCTCTTTTAACATGAAATGTTTATAATTACCTTTTTTTGCATCTTCAATTGTCCAATCAATTGTTTTTATGTTGTATTGGATTTCTTGGTTTGTTTTTACATCAAATATTTCTAGTTTTGAATTAATGTGAAACATTTGGCCGTCATTAAGATAAATTGCTTGGTTAGTGTGATTTAGAAATGCTGGAACATCTGATGCAGCAAAAAAGTCATTGTTGTTTTTTCCTAAAACAAGAGGGGAACCATCACGTGCACCTGCCATTTCGCCTTTTTCGTTGATTGCGACAAAAGCTGAACTACCTTCTAGTCTTTGCATTGTTTTTCTTACAGATTCTTTGAAAGAATTGTTTTGAGATAGATAGTATTGGATTAGGTTAGGGATAATTTCTGTGTCTGTTTGTGAATAAAAGTTAATTTTTTTTTGCATTAAGAATTCTTTAAGTTCTTGGAAGTTTTCAATGATTCCGTTGTGTACAACTAGGATTTGTTTGTTGTTTGATAAGTGTGGGTGAGCGTTTGTTTGTGTGACTGATCCAGATGTGGCCCAGCGTGTATGGCCTAGGCAGATGTTTGCTTGTTCAACAGGGATGTTTTCAATAAGAACATTGCCTATTTGTCCTATTTTTTTGTGTGTGGAGAAAGAATTGTTGTTTAAACAGCCTATGCCCCAGGAATCATATCCACGGTATTCAAGTGTTTTTAGGCCATTGATTACTATAGAAATTGCGTTTCCCTGCCCTTTATAACCAATTATGCCACACATTTTTTAGATCTGTATAGAAACGAAAAACTTATATATAAGTATTATTAAAATATTTATAATACTAGTAAAAAATAATTTTTAGTGGTTAGAATGTTTATAATTGAAAAAAGGGTTAATGAAACATATTCATTGCCTGCAAAAGAAATTAAGCTGAGTCAGATAAAGTCAATTAAGTCTGAGTTAGCTATTAGGATTTTGAAATTGATTTCTGATAAAGTAATGTATCCTAAAGAGATTGCTAAGAAGTTGAAGGAGAATGAGCAGAAGATTTATTATCATGTTAGGAATATGGAAAAGGATAGAATTATTAGGGTTGTTAAAAGAGAAACAATACAAGGTGCTGTTGCTAATTTTTATGGGTTGGTTGAGCCTGCTTTTGTATTAAGGTTTAAAGAGTTAAAAGCAACACAGAAAATAACTGCAACAAAACAAGAGACAAATGAGTTTTTAGAACCTTTTATTAAAGAAGGACAGCTTAATGCTATGATTATCGTCGGAAGTCCTGATCCGCATGGACCAGAAAAGGCACGTAGTAGGGATGGTTATTATGGAATGGATCTTGCATTATTTTTAGGTACTTTTTTGAATTATGTTCCTAATTTGAATGTAAAGCTTGATACTGAAACACGTTCAGAAGATTTGAATAATAATTTGATCTTGATTGGAGGACCAATTGTTAATAAAGTGACTGAGAAAGTTAATGATAAATTACCAATTAGGTTTGATAAAGGTAATATTTATTCAAGTGTTTCAAAGCAGAAGTATATGAGTGATGAAATTGGTATTATTGTTAAAGCAAGGAATCCTTTTAATAAAGAAAAATATGTTTTACTTGTTGCAGGAAAACGTTATTCTGGTACAAAAGCAGCAATCATTGCTTTTCTGAAAAAGTTTAATGAAATTGTGTTAGGTAATAAAAAGAATAATAAGATAAATGCAAAGGTTGTAGAAGGAATTGATCTTGATTCTGATGGGATTGTGGATGATATTGAGATTAGGGAGTAAATATTTTTTTGATTCCAGCTGTTAGTTCTTTTCTGAAAACGTAAATTAATCCTATGATGATTAAGGAGTAGTTGGTTAGCATGAACCACCTAGTTCCCCAACTTATTCCTGGGAATGCGTAGTTGCTTATTGGCCATAGGAAAGGTGTTGGAAGGAATTCTTTTGTGTGTGTAGGAATGTCGAGGATTATGTGAATTGGCCATGCTAATAGGAATAAAGGGACTTTTTTGTAGATGATGTAAATTATTAGTAAAATGATGATGGGAATGATTAAGCTGTGAGTTATACCGTATAACATCATTACCCACTTGGGAATCTGATGTACCTCAGGTCTGCCAAAACTAAAACCTGTGAAAAGTAATCTGGACATAATAGAAATTCCAAATGATAAAAGGTCTGGTAAAACACCAAATAACAAAGCCCAAACATAATGTTTAACTTTTCTAAAAAGTATTACTGTCCACAAAAAGTGTGCTAGTGTATCCATTAAATATAGCTGTTTTATAGTATTTAAATAATTATCTGTATTGCATAGTGTCATGCCTGTAAAAAATACAAAAACTCATTATTAACCATTAAAGTTTTTGATATTATTGTCTTACGAACCGAATAATTATTTTTTACAAAAAGATGGCATGGACACTATGCTCGTATAATTATCCCAAAAATTTAAATAATCAAGCTCAATCATAGTTCTAAAGGGCGTGTTATGATGATATCAAAAGTAAAGACATTTCAGTATAAGACTAGGGAGAGATTGGAGTTTATTACTATTACCAAAGATATTGAGCAAGCTGTTTCTGAGTCTGGTGTTAATACTGGTGTTGTTGTTATACAGAGTCATCATACTACTTGTGCTGTTTGGATTAATGAAGATGAAAAGAATCTTATTGGGCCAAAAAGTGTATTAGGTTATACACCTGATTTAATGAAAGTGTTGGATAGGTTTGCTAGTCCTGATGAAAAGTATGGACATAATGATATTAAAGATGATAAGAATCCGAGTGGTAAGCGTGATGATCATTTATGTGAACCTGATTCTTGTGGTGTTATACCTGAGTGTATAAATGGACATTCGCATGCGCAAGCAATGATTTTACCTTGTTCATTGACAATGATTATTAATGATGGGAAATTAGTAAGAGGAAGGTGGCAAGAGATATTACTTGTTGAGCTTGATTGTTCTAGAGATAGGCAAATAAGTGTTTTAGTGCAAGGTGTTGGGAAATAATAACTACTTCTAAGTGAATATATTAGAAAGTTTTATAAAGAAATTAAATTTTTAGAAAAACATGAGAACAATAGACTGGTGTGTTAATGTTGGAAAACGGGATTTTGATGATAAGAAAAAAATAAAGATCCCTGGTAAGCTTATTAAACCAAGTACTAAGTCTGATATTCTTTTGTTGTTTGTTGCTGGGCGAAAAGCGTGTTGTGATGCTTATGTTGATTATTTTGGTAAGTGGTTAGGTAATGAGTTTAATATTTATATTACAGAGTTAAGAAGAAAAGGATTTACTAAGGGAAAAAAGGTTTTAAGAGATCTTCTTCAGATTGATCAAAGTTTAAGAGATAGGGTTGAAACAAATAAAGTTGTTTATATTGGACATTCAATGGGAATGCCCCTTGCTGTTGCTGCAAAGAATAAATATGATTTAGAAGTTATTGGTTATTATGGAATATGCACTTATCCAAGTTTTGGCGATTCAAGAACTTTTGATGCAGATATTGCTCAGGAATCACCACTACAAATAGCAGTTAACTTTTATACTTTTACAGATTTTGCACCTATTGCATTTCCATTAACAAAACAAGATATTGAAGAACCTATTAGGTTTGCAATTGGTGGAAATGATCATGCATTAAAGACATATGATCCAAGGGTTGCTCAAAGGTTTATTAAGCATTTTAGTAGGTTTCCTAATTCTAGTTCAGAAGTTTTTGCTGAGAAGAATCATTGTTTTAATCATGTACCAAAAGATTTGAATCCTTTTAATAAAGATGAACCAGATACTTTGGTTAAAGATGTTGTTGAATTTGTTTATAAGATAACACAAAGTTAATATATTTCTTGAGTATAATAAGTATTATGAAAAAAGAAATACGAATCTTGGGGATTGATGATGCGCCTTTTCCGCGGAGAAGGAAGACTAATGTTCTTGTTGTGGGATGTTTTTATCGTGGTGGAGATTTTATGGATGGGTTAGTTAGTACGCATATTAAACAAGATGGTATGAATGCTACTGAAAAGTTGGTGAAGATGGTTGCTGGGAGTAAGTTTTATAGTCAGTTGCAATGTATTATGCTTGATGGGATTGCTCTTGGTGGGTTTAATGTTGTTGATATTCATGAGTTAAGTGAGAAAACAAAGTTACCTGTGATTGTGATTATACGTGATATGCCTGATTTTGAAAAGATTAGGAAGGCACTTTCTAACTTAAGTCGTGGTGAGAAAAGGTTTGAGTTAATGATGAAGGCTGGGAAACCAAAAAAACTTGGAAAGGTTTATGTGCAGAAGGCAGGGATTTCTTTAAATAATGTGAAGAAGATCTTGAAAATAGCATGTACTCATTCTTATGTACCAGAACCAATTAGGATTGCACACATAATTGGACAAGGGATTAAAAAAGGGCAGAGTTCTGGAAGAGCGTGATTACTTTTTAATAGAGTGGTTTAAGTATAATCCTACTGCAAGGATTATTATGCTTAGGATTAAACTTCTTAGAAAAATGTATTGTGTGATGTTTACGAAGAATTGAAGTGGAAACATTCTTATGAGATTGTCTTTTAGTGGGTCAAGGATCCATAAGTTGTTTGAGAAAGACATTTTGTGAAATAAGATGAAAAAAGATTGGAAATGGTTTCTTAATAAAAATGATATGATTGTTAAAATGATAAGGCTAGTGCTAGAATAGATGAATGATTTTGAAAGTATTTTAACAAAATCATTATAATATTTTCTGTAGATGAAAACAATGAACAGTACAGTAAACATGAGAAGGAAGTAGTATGTTTTTATTGTTCTGTTGATTAGTACTTTAACATCTTGTAAGTGTAATATTTCTTTTTCATTGAAAAAGCCAGTGGTAAGTTCGTAATTACCTTTAAAAAAACCGAAAAGGTTGGTTGTTTGTTGTTTAAATGTTGACTCGTTGAATGGAATATTGTTTTTTTTATATTGATTGTGGTAGAATCTTTCATTGTAGACTACTGATGAAAAGGATGAGAGCAAGAAAAGTAGAAAGATGGACAGTGAAAGGCATAAAATAGTGATTTTCTTCATATATAAGGTGTTATAAAGCAAAAAGTATTTAAAGATTTTTCTTATTATTTTATAAATAGTTATAAAAATGAGGAGTTTGGATGACAAAAATCAATAAACTTGTTGTGCATGGATTTAAAAGCTTTGCAAAACATACAGAGTTACTGTTTGGAAAACAATTTAACTGTGTTCTTGGACCAAACGGTTCTGGAAAGTCTAATGTTTTAGATGCATTATGTTTTGTTCTTGGTAGACTTGGAAGTAAGTCATTAAGAGCTGAGAAATCAGCTAATTTGATTTATAATGGTGGTAAAACTAAAAAGCCTATGAAAGAAGGTGAGGTTTCTATTTATTTTGATAATTCAAATAAATTATTTGCAATGGATGAAAAAGAAATTAAGGTTACTAGAATAATTAGACAAAATGGTCAAAGTAAGTATAAAATTAATAACAAAACAAGCACTAGGCAACAGATTATTGATTTATTATCTGTTGCAAGGATTAAACCAGATGGTTATAATATAATTCTTCAGGGTGATATAGTTAGGTTTGTTGAGATGTCAACAGTTGAAAGGAGAAAGATTATTGAACAAATTGCGGGAATTTCTGTTTATGAAGAAAAAAAGGATAAAGCATTGCGTGAATTAAACCGGGTTGAGGAAAAACTTAATGAAGCGCAAATTATTTTAGCTGAGCGTGAAACTTATTTGAAGGAGTTGAAGAAGGAAAGGAATCAGGCGTTGAAGTTCAAAGAATTAAGAGATAGAACAGATAGTAATAAGGCTTCTTACATTTATGTACAAATACAAGAAAAAGAAAAAGAGATTAATGCACTTGATAAAAAAATAGCTGATTATAAAAAAAGGTTAACTGAAACACAACAAAAAATAACTGATTTGAAAACAGTTATTCAAGATAAAAAAAAGGATGCTCATGATATTACAACAGAAATTGAAGAAAAAGGTGAAAAAGAACAGGTTTCATTGCATAAACAGGTTGAACAGTTAAAGGTTGAACTTGCAACTGATAAAGGTAAAATTGAAAATTATAAAAATGAAATTAAAAGAGTTGAGCAAAGAAAAAATGAGCTTGATAATGAGTTAAAAGAACAAAAGGAAAAGGTTGCTGGATTTGAGGAAGAAAAAGAAGCTTTGGTAAGAGAAAAACGAAAAAGTTTGAAAGAGCAAAAGTTGATTGATGTTGAACTTAAAGAGTTTAGAAAAAAGAATGAAATTGATAATGCTATTGAGATTGAGAAAGAGATTGAAGGAATTGACAAAGAGTCTGATGATGTTCAAAAAGAAATTAATGAATTAAGAGAAAAACAACAAAATCTTTTAAGAGAAAAAGATAGGTTTGAACTACAAATACAAGGTGTTGATGATCAAATTAATAAAGTTCTTGAAGTTGAAAAAGAAAATATTGAACAGGTTAGTGAACTTAAGAAAAAGAAAGAAAAATTTAAGAAAGCAACACTTGAACTTAATAAGTTATTAAATGAAGATTCTAATCTAGCTGCGCAAGTTGGTAGTAAAAGGCAAGAATTAGCAAAAAATAGGGAGAAACTTGCAAAGCTTGAAGCAAGAAATGTGAGTGCTAGGGAAAGAATTGCTTCAAATATTGCTGTTAAAAGAATTCTTGAACTGAAAAAGAAAATGAAAGGTATTCATGGTGTTGTTTCTGATCTTGGTGATGTCAGTAGTAAATATGGACTTGCTTTAGAAGTTGCAGCTGGGCCAAGATTAAATAGTATTGTTGTTGAAAATGATAAAGTTGCTGCTGATGCGATTAGTTATCTTAAAAAGAATAAGTTAGGTGTTGCATCTTTTATACCATTAAATAAAATAAAAGCCAGAGATGTTGATAATAATATTAAGAAGTTTGAAAAAGCAAATGGTGTGCATGGGTTTGCAATTGATTTGATTGAGTTTGATAGTAAGTATAAAAAAGTGTTTTCTTATGTTTTTGGGAATACATTGATTACTGATAATATTGATGTTGCAAGAAGGATTGGAATTGGGAATGCCAGAATGGTTACGCTTGATGGTGATTTAGCTGATATAAGTGGTGTGATGCGTGGTGGATTTAGAAGAGATAAAGGTAAAGCAATGGCTTTCAAAGAGAAAGAGTTTACAAAGGAACTTAAAGAGCTTAAATTAAATGTTGATGAGTCAGAGAAATTATTAAGGACTTTTGCAAAAAGAAGAGAAGAGATTGAAGAAAAAATAAATAAGTTAAGGGAAAGTAAAGCACATCTTGAAGGTGATGTTATTAAGATTGAGAAATCATTGCACCTTGAATCTGGTGATCTAGATGCATCTAAGAAAGAGAAAGAGGAGATGAAGAAACGGTTAGAGGAAGTTGACAAAGAATTGGAAGAATTGAGTTTGGATGTGAGTGATTCTGTGAGAAAGCTTGCTCAAATTAAAAGTCAAAAACAAGAGTTAAGAGCTAAGATAACACAACTTAAAAATCCTAGGCTTGTTGCTGAGTTAAATGCGTTTGAAGAAAAAAAGAGTCAGATTAAAGAAAGGTTAATTAAGTTTGAGGCTGAAGCTGAAAATATTGAAAAGCAAATTAAAATGGCTGCACCTGAAAAAGAAAAGATTAATGATATTGTAAAACAATTGGATAAAGAGATTGAAAATTTTGATTCTACTATTAAATTGTTAGCTAAAAAGATTAGAAATGATAAGGAAGAGTTACAAAGAAAGGAAAAGATGGCACAACAGTTTTATAACAAATATAAAAAGTTGTTCAATAAGAGAGAACAAATTAATAATGAGATGAATAAAGCTGAGCTTAAGATTGAATCATTACGAGGAGAGGATAGAGGTAATGAAATACAAATGAATAATCTTTCACTTGAGGAAGCAAGACTTAAAGGAGAGATGAGTGGGTTGCAGACTGAGTTTAAACAGTATGAAGGAGTTAAGATTAATACAAATAAAACAGAGAAACAACTTAAGTATGAAATTGATAAGTTCCAGAAAATTACACAAGACATGGGAGCTGTTAATATGAAAGCTCTTGAAATTTATGATAATGTTGAAAGAGAGTATCATTCTCTTTTACAAAAAAGGGAAAAGCTTGGTGTTGAAAAAGGAGATGTTCTTATGTTAATTAATGAGATTGAAGGGAAAAAGAAGGAAAGGTTTGTGAAAACAATGGATATTGTTAATAAGAATTTCCAAAATATATTTTCACAACTTTCACATAAAGGTGAAGCTTCTTTAGTATTGGAAAATCCTGAGAATCCGTTTGAAGAAGGGTTGCTGATTAGGGTTAGAATAACAGGACAAAAGTATTTGGATATAAGAAGTTTGAGTGGCGGAGAGAAAACAATGACTGCGCTTGCGTTTATATTTGCTATCCAAGAGCATGAACCAGCTTATTTTTATGTTTTAGATGAAGTTGATGCTGCACTTGATAAACATAATAGTGAAAAATTGGCAAGATTGTTAAGAATGTACTGTGATAAAGCGCAGTATGTGATTATTTCCCACAATGATCAAATTATTTCTGAGTCAGACAATTTATATGGAGTAAGTATGAACCAACATGGAGTAAGTAATGTTGTTAGTTTGAAGATTTAAAAAAGAAAAGAAGAAAAAAATTAAAAAGATTTTTTAGCGCCTGCTTTCATTGCTTTTTCTGCGTTGTCTTCGGACATCATAGCACACATTTTGGTACCACAATCTGGGCAACTACCTTTACCCATGAAACCGCCTCTAGCAGTCTTAACAATCTCAGGTGCTTTCATTTCTTGACCTTTTTTTTTGCATTTAACGCAATATGCTTTGACCATTTTTAATCACACTAATAAAAAAAACGGTTTTCTTTATAAATTTATGTGTTTTTTTGAGGTTTTTTAGTTAAATTTATAAATTACTTCTAGTTTAAATTGAATTATGCGCCGGTAGTCTAATGGCTAGGATAGAGGCCTTCCAAGCCTTTGATCTGGGTTCGAATCAGAAAGTCTCTGCGACAAAGAGAAGATCTGCGACAGTCCCAGCCGGCGCATATTTTTTATTTAATATGCCATCAAGTGCGAAAAGAGCTCAATTTAACCTAAAACGTGCTTCGTGCACTCTTAAATTTAGGTTCTTCGCAAGACTTGGTTGGTATTTTTTGACTTTTTCTTCAATAATTTCACATAACCTTATATACTGGTGGCATTTTTAATCAAATTATGCCAAGATTTGAACGTTCAAGAGGAGGAAGAAGCAAAAGAGATTCTAAAGGTAGGTCTCGAAGTAGAGGTGGCAGAGATAGAGGTAGTTTTGAAGATCGGCCTAAAGGAAGAGGTAGAAGAGGTTCTGGTAGAGATCGTAAACATGGTAGCAGAAATAGGCGTGATTTTGAGATGACTAAAGTTATTTGTTCTTCTTGTGGTGTTGAATGTGAAGTTCCTTTTAAACCAACTTCAAGCAAACCAGTCTATTGTGATGATTGTTTTGCAAAAAAAGGGAAAAGTGGTTCTGATAAGGTTTCTAGTAAGGATATTGAGATGATTAATGAAAAGCTTGACAAAATAATGAAAGCTTTGAAGATTGAATAAATAGTTATTCTTATGTGAAAACTACCTAAATCATACTTTGTGCACTCTTAAATTTAGGTTCTTCGCAAGACTTGAGTGGTGTGATATAATTTATTAATTTCTAAAAAACTAAGAATTAGGTTGAGATATGTTATTAATTGATTTCATTTTATACAAAATTATATCTTTTATAATTTTAATACTAAAACCAATTGCACCCCCAGGGTATAACGCTATATTCCAAGTAGGTCTAAAAATCCACGTTCCTGGAAATGTCTTAATCCATAATTGAGTAATATAATATTTTCTATCATCCCTTGTATTAAGAGAATATCCCTTCACATCTTCTGGTAACAAATAGGGAGTATGCATTGTTGTTTCATAAGGATAAAATTTTTGATCTACATCCTTAATTTCTAGCGCCATGTGGCTAATTTCACCAAAATATTTTCCAGCAACAATCCTGACACTTTTCTTTAGTTCAGACCTATTATTTAGTTTGATTAATCTTAAATAGGTCTTATAAGTAAGGATACTATATTCTTTACATTCGCCTTCTCCTTCATAAAATTCATGAATAATTGAACTTGCTACATTTAAATAATCTAATGAAGTGAAATTTTTAGGTAAATTAGTGTATTTTGATTCATTGAATTCATCAGACAACCTAAGGTCAATTGAATCTTTACTATTTATTGTAATTTCACTAATACCAAAAGGAATAATAAAAGGTGTCCAAGCTTGATTAATAATTAATCCTTTGATTAGTTCTGGATTTTTAAGCCAGTCAATACAACTGTTGACAATATCTAATAATTCCATTTTTAATCTTTTCTTTTAATAATAACTTCCCATATTATAAATTTATCTTTTTAGTCTAATATTAAACTTTTCCAAACAAACAACAGAAACATATATAAACCACTAAACAGTATTTCTTACCATGGTAAAAGAAACAATTATGGTATTTTGTGCACATCCTGATGATGAAGCATTTGGATTGGGTGCAACCATAGCAAAATATGCTAAAGAAGGACATGATGTGTTTAATGTTATATTCTCGTATGGTGAACAAGGTAATTGGTGGTTAAGAAAAAAGCATACTATTGAAACTAGAGTTAAAGAAGCAATTAAAGGTGATAAGATTCTTGGATGTAAGAAAACTTATTTTTTAGGTGTGCCTGATCTTAAGATAAAGGAAGAGATTAAGAAAAGAAAGATTTATCTGAGGGTTGCTGCTTTAATTAAAAAACATAAACCAAATAAAATATTTACACATGTTGATGATGATATGTATCCTGATCATAGGGCTGTGCGTGAAATTGTTATAAAAACAATTGGGATTCTAAAGTATAAGTGTGATGTTTACAGTTTTGATGTGTGGAGTCCTGTTAAACTTTCAACTAATTATCCTAAATTGGTTATTGATGTTTCAAAAACATTTAAGATAAAGGTTAAAGCATTAAGAGAATTCAAAAGTCAAGGATTTGTGATGTTACAATTGCTTCCAGCAGTTTATTGGCGTGCTATTAAGAATGGATGGAAGGCTGGTGTTAAGAGAGCTGAGGTTTTTTATAAGATAAAATGACAAAGTTACTTATTGCAACTGATTCGTTTTTACCTAGATGGGATGGTATTGCAAGGTTTTTGTCAGAAGTTTTACCAGGACTTTCTAAAGAATATGAAATAACTGTGCTTGCACCTAATTTTAAAGGTAAAAAAATTAAGTCTAAAGAGTATAGAGTTGTTAGATTTCCAATAAGAGATTGGCAAGTTGCTGATATTAATCTGACAAAAGTAAGTAAAAAAGATTTGGCTGTGTTTGTGAGTGATGCTGATATTGTATGGGTGCAGACAGTTGGGCCAATTGGAGTAAAGGTTATGAGACTTGCTAAGAGGTATAAGAAACCTGTGACTAATTTTATTCATTCAATTGAATGGGAATTGTTTTCAAAAAGTCTTCCTGTGCCATTGTTTGTAAAGAATTGGGTTAGTCTTTTTATAAAAAAGTATGTTAAAAGGATTTATAATCAGTCAGATGTATTAATGGTACCTTCTGTTGAGGTTTCTAATATGTTTGAACAGATTGGGATTAAAACAAATAAAGTGATTGTTCAACTTGGAACTAATATTGAAACATTTAAACCTAGTTTTAATAAAGCAAATTCAAAAAAGAAAGTTGGGATTGATCCTAGGTTAACTGTGATTGGTTTTTGTGGTAGGATTGGTAGGGAAAAAGATTTAGTTACATTATATAGAGCGTTTTCTATGATTAGTAAGAATAATAAAAATGTATTTTTGTTAATAGTTGGTGGTGGAGTTCATCAACTTGAAAAGATGTTAGGTGGTATGAAGAATGTTATGTTAACTGGTTCTGTTAATAATGTTGTTGATTATTTGCAAGCAATGGATATTTTTGTTTTACCAAGTTTGACAGAAACAACGTCACTTGCTACATTAGAGGCAATGTCATGTGGGTTGGCTGTGGTTTCTACTAGAGTGGGTAATATAAAAAGTTATATTAAAAATAAAGAGAATGGTTATAGTTTTCCAAAAGGGAATTATCATATTTTGGCGAGAAAGATTGAGTTTTTGTTGATGAATCCAAGTAATATTGGTAGAGTTGGTAAAGCTGCACGGCAAACTGTTAAGAAAGAGTTTCATTGGGGTAGAACAGTAAAAGAGATTAAACAAGCATTGGAGAAAGGATTGAAGAAGAAAAAGTAAAGATTTTTATATTGGGTGGTTATTTAGTTAAAAAAGAGGTTCTGAGGTTGTTTATGAAAGAGAAAACACTATTCAAGATTGCGCTTCTTTGTACTATTGTAGGGGTTGTTGTATTATTCTTTTTTTCTAAAGGTGTTAAGATTGATGAAACAACAATTGATAGGATTAATGTTGAGGATGTTGATAAACAAGTTACAATTAAAGGTGTTGTTACTAAAGTGATTGATTTAGAGAGTGTTATGATCTTGGAAGTTACGCAACCAAGTGCAATTACTGTTGTGTTGTTTAAAGAAGAAGGGATTGATATTATGAAAGGAGATGATGTAGAGGTAACTGGTAAGATAGAAGAATATCAAGGAAAGCCTGAGTTGATTGGTAATGTTGTTGTAGTGAAGTAAGATGTTTTACCAAATACTGATTGCAATTTTAGTTGGATGTTGTGCAGGAATAATTACAGGCTTGATTCCTGGAATACATATTAATCTTGTTTCTATAATATTGTTAAATGTTTCTGGGTATCTTTTGGGATTTACTGAGCCGATTTCATTGTGTGTTTTTATTATTTGTATGAGCGTTACGCATTCGTTTTTGGATACTATTCCGAGTGTGTTTTTAGGTGCACCTGATGCAGATACTGCGTTAGGAGTTTTACCTGGACATAAAATGTTGTTGGAAGGGAAAGGGTTTGAAGCAGTAAAGTTAACTGTGATTGGTTCATTATTATGTTTAATTTTGTCAATTGTTATTTTGCCTGGTCTGATTCCAATTGTTCCTGTGTTGTATAACTGGATTAAGCCGTTTATTGGATATATACTTATTTTTGTTGTTGTTTATATGGTTGTTAGAGCTGGTTCATTCAAACAAGCATGTTGGAGTTTTGTAGTGTTTGCTGTTTCAGGTGTTTTAGGATTGATTGTGTTGAATATTGCAAACATTGATCAACCTTTACTTCCAATGTTGAGTGGGTTGTTTGGGTTAAGTACTTTGTTAACTAGTTTAAATGAGAATGTTAATATTCCTGAGCAAAAGATTACTGAAACTATTACAGTTAGTAAAAAGAATACATGGAAAGCTTTGGGAGCTGGAACTTTTTCTGGAACATTAACTTCATTTTTTCCTGGATTAGGTGCTGCGCAAGCTGCAATAATTGGTTCGCAATTAACAGGAAATATTGGAAATTATGGTTTTATGATTTTGATTGGTGGGATTAATACTGTGAATTTTTTATTGAGTTTGGTTACTTTGTATACATTACAGAAGGCAAGGAATGGTGCTGTGATTGTTGTGTTAGAGATTATTAAGTCAATTGATTTGAATGGATTGATTGTTTTTATTGCTTCGGCTTTAGTAGCAGGAGGGATTGCTACTTTTTTAGCATTGATCATAACAAGAGGTTTTGCAAAGTTGATGAGTAAGGTTGATTATAAGAAAATGGTTTTGTCAGTGATTATTTTTATTATTGGGATTGTGTTTTATTTTTCTGGGTTTATTGGATTGGTGATACTTATGGTTTCTACTGCGTTAGGAATGATTGCGCCAATGACTAACACTGGTAGAAATATGAGTATGGGATGTTTGCTGTTGCCTGTTATTTTGTATTTTGTTTAAAAACAATAAATTATATAAATGGGATGAGGTTTCTAGCACTTATGAAAGCGAAAATTACAAGTTTTAGAGGAAGTCATAGAAGAAAGTATAATAATCATATGATTCTGCAAGTTGAAGGAGTAGATTCTAAAGAGAAAGCTAGTGAATTAGTTGGAAAAGAGGTTTCCTGGAAAAGTCCTGCTGGTAAGGAAATTAAAGGAAAGGTTTCTGGTGCTCATGGTAGTAAAGGTGCTGTTAGAGCAATTTTTGAGACAGGTATGCCTGGACAGAGTTTGAATAC
>CAYMBN010000012.1:35605-41169 GCA_964388715.1 uncultured Methanosarcinales archaeon | reverse complement strand
TGTTTTAGGTATGTTCCAGTCATAATAATAAAGGTTTGAGTCTACTTTATCCATTAAATATTTTTGGTTGAGTATAGTTATTTCTGCTTTTCCACCGTAAGGTTCATTGGTGATGGTTTTGATTAATATTTGTTGACCTTGTTTTGATTCGTTTATATGATCAATTGTGAAATCTTGTGAAGAATTATCAAAGTTAAGATGGAAATGCCATAAATTATTAGTGGTTTTTACATATAGTATGTAATCATTTTCTTCGAATTCTGATGAAAAGTTAAAGTAAAATGTTTGGTTATCATCACTTTGATACGTTATTGAGCTACCTTGTGTACCTAAATAAATGTTAGTTAGGTTGACTACTGAATTAAATGTGAGTTGGTTGTTGGTTGGTGTTTGCTTAATAAAATGTATATAATCTTTGAATACTGAATTGGATATTTGTAGGATTGGTTTTTGGTCTTTTGTTCTATTTTTTATGAAAAACCATTTTTCTTTTATTTTGTTTAGTGCATAATCCATTACTTCAAATGAAATACTATATTGTTTTTCATCAAAGGTTACAAGGTTTATGTTAATTTCATAATAATTGTAATTATCATCGCTTGTTTCTGTGAGAGAATCAATTGTTTGAGGTTGTTCATTGATTAATATTTTAATGCTGGACATGTTGATTTCTGATGCTTTTTTTAGTTTTTTGAATTTAATTGTAAGTGTTTTAGTATCCAGGCTTATTACTTCTTCTTCATAAGGATCAATGTATGCTAACTCTGGAAATGTTGAATCATAAAATACTTTTGTACCTGTTAAATCAGAAGGATTTCCTGCTGTGTCTTTTGCATTTATTGCAATGTTTGTTAAACCATTGTTTTCAAGGTTTAAGTTAAAGGTGTAATGGTTTGAGTTGTCTTGTTGATATTTTTGTTTGAACTCTGTTGATGATCTTCCTGCATAAAGTGATACTGTGTTATCTGATTCTTCTGTTGTTCCAGAGATGATTATATTGGATTTGTTAGAATAATAAATATTGTTATGAAAGTTACCTAATAAAGTATAATTGATTATTGGAATGCTTGGTTTTTTTGTGTCAACTAAATATTTTTGATCGTTAAGAATTTGATTACCTGTCCTCCCATGATAATCAACAGCTCTTACTTCAAATGAACCATTGGCATAGGTTTGATTAAATTCGTTTCTTCTTAAAATAAGACGGCTTGACCAATATGTTGAATTAATTCTTGTGAAATTATACATATTTGTTTGTTCATAAAGAGTGGAAAATCTTAATGTGAGGAATGGGTTTGTATCATTAAGTGGTTTTGTAGATTGAATGTAAACATGATACAATGCAGTGTCTTCTCCTGGGCAGATTGTAAGTAAGTCTGTTTCTTGGTTTATGTCATCTGTTAACTTGATTGTGAATTTTGGATCTTCTTTATCAATCTTAACTGTTTTTGTTTCTAGTTTGCCCATGTTGTGTTGATCTGTTGCTTTATAGTATAAGTTTGTTGTTTCAGTTAAGGTTATTGTAACATTATTTTTGTTATAAGAATTAATTGAACCTTCATCTCCTGACCGGTAGTGGAGTTTACAATCATTGAATTCATGATGTACATTGTTTTCATCTGTTATTGCTACATCAACACATTTTAAGATTACATTTAATGTTTCATATTGATCTAGTAAATGCCATTCATCAAAGTTTTTGTTACTGATAACTTTTGGTGGGATAAGATCAACAAAGAATCTAATTTGATCTTCTGATATAAAGTTTCTATCAGTAAAATTACATTTTACATAATATTTTCTGTATGTTGTTGTATCATAAATATATTCTGTTGAATTGTGTACAAGACCTCCTGTTTGGCTGAAAGGAGTCATATCTTGGTAATTTAAATCAGAATCACTAAATCTACATTTTGCATTTGATAATGTTTTAACAGAAATGAGAACATCACCAGAATAATCTAATGTTGTGTTTGGAAGTGTATCATAAATATTTTTGTCTTCGCTGATTGTGATTGGTATTGTATTATTTGCAATATTTCCTCTTTTGTCTTTACATTCATAAGTATATGCATAATAACCATCTTTTAGGTCTTGGTAAAGTTTGTTCCATTTGTTTCCTGTTTCATTTGTGATGTTGTGGTATGTTTGGATTATTGTACCATCTAATTTAAGGAATCCTGTGCATACTACTTGACCATTCATATTATCAGAAACATCAAGTGTTATGTTTAAATTGCTTAACCATTGAGAAGGTATTCCTGGAGCAACTGTTATTTCTTTTGGTATAATAAGGGTTGTGAGATTTACTTGAGGAAGTTCTGCATCAACATAAAAGGAAATACTTTTTACTTCTTCATAATTTTCTGCATCATCTTTTGAATAAAAATATAATGTATATTGATCAGAATGTTTAAGTGATAATTCAATTTTATTGTTTTTAACAAGTTTATTAGGATATTGATATAATTCTGTTGAATTTTTGATTGTGTAATATGTTTTTATATATGAATTATCATAAGTATTATCTCTAACACTAACTGTTAATGATAAATCCTTTCCCATTGGTGAAGTATAAATAATTGTTGTGTTAGGTGTTTCAAAATCTGTATAACATTCTATTCCTTTACTGTAACAATCTGATTCATCTACTTTTTGAGTTCTTGCTCTTCCTGTTAAATAAAAAATATTATCTGCATCTTTTATACATTTGTTGTTAACATATTTACATCTTCCAAAGTTAAAGTAATCATCACTTAATGTTAAGATTTTATTTGAGCCGTGTGTATTGTTTGGTTTAAGGCAAGCACCATTATTTATACATTGGGTAGATTCATCAATTTCCCAAGTTATGTTAGTGTTTACATTGATTTGGCTTTGACCAATACAATCTTGTATACTATCAAAGTCTGTGCAAGTTGTTTCTGATTTGTGTTTACATATTTTTGTAAAACTGTTATAATAACATTCACCATATAATGCACATGTTTGTTTATTACAATCACCAAATATACTGTTGAAATTTCCATTACATTTGTGGCATTGTTGTTCTTCCTCAATTGTTGTGCTACAGACTCCTGCTCCAAGTTCGTCAAATGAAGGATTCCACACACAGTTTTGTATTCTACATTTATTTTGTTCACATGCTTTTTTTGAGTTGTAATCATAACATGATTTTACGTTTAGGCATTCATAATACAAATCTGGTACAGAATAACTTGTATCAAGGTAACAAGTAGGAGTAAATTCACAACTTATTGTAAAGCGATCATCATTGGGATCATTTACTTTGCTGTTTGTTGAAGAATATAAACCTAATGGTGTGCTACAATTTAAACAATAAGCTTGTTTAATGCATGAAGTGGTTGAATCAATGTTTTCCATACAAACTTCTCTTTCTTGACATGTTTCTAAAATATCACGTTTACCAAATTCATTACAACCATATCTTATATTGTCAATGCAAAATTCTTCTGTGTTTTGTTTTAAACATTCCTTGTCCCCTAATTCAAAACATAATTTTTCATCTGATATTTTTGAGTGTCCTCCTTCAAAGAAAGATTTAACCTTATAACAATAATTGGTGTTGTTTGTAATTAAAAAATCATTGTATTCATTTGTTGTTATTGGACCAAATTGTTGATCAAAATGTTCTGAATTTATACATGATTCATTTGGACCTACACATTTCATTATGTATGAATTAATTGGTGTACAATCATTATTAAATTGAATTTTAATATATGGATTGTTGTTTGCATATGAAAAGTTTATAAAAGTTAATACTGGTTTAGCTGGTTCAATTAAACAATCACTAACACATTTACCAGGACAACCTTTACATATTTTTCCTGCTGAACAATCTATTCTGCCTGGTTCACATTCTTCATAATTATTGATTATGTTGTTGTCATTACAGTCATATAATGAAATACATGTACATTCAAGTGGAAGGTTTGGTCCAACACAATATTGGTTTGAATTACATGCTGTGATGTCTGCAGTAGGATCACATATTTCATTATTTTCTGAATCTAATAAACCATTCCCACAAATTTTTATATCAATAGGAGTTGGACAGTCTTGTGAACAAGAAAGATAAGTTTCACCTTCATCACAATTTCCATCACCACATTCAGGTGTGCATTTACATTGTGAAGAACATCTGCCAGGACATGCTGTGTCATCACCTTCTCCTATTTTGTTTCCAAAAGTATCATATGTTGCATCACAATCTTCACCAGGATCTTTTATATTGTTAGGACATTGTTGTTCTTGGCAAATTAATAAAGGTTGACAGTTTGGATCAAAGCAATCTGTAACACCATTGCAGTCATCATCTTTTCCATTATTACATAATTCAGTGGTGTTTTCAGAATCTTGTTTTTCATTATCATTTATATTGGTTGTAACTAAACCACAATCAGTGTCACAAATATCATTTGCACCATCTGAATCATCATCAATAGAATTAGTACAGTTTTCAGCAATGTCTAGTGATATGTCTAAGATTTGGTTTGAGTTAGATATTGTGATTTGCTGTTGTTTTTGTTGAAATGTTGGAGCAGATGCTGTTACAGTGTAAATACCATTTGAAAGGTCTGAGATTAAGTAAAAACCATTGTTATTTGTTGTGTTTGATTTTGTTTCTGTTTGACCTTCAACTATTACTTGTGCATTATTGATAGGAGAATTGTCTGTTGAAGAAGTAATTGTACCATTAAGTGTAAAACTTATTGCACAACTTTTAATTTGACATTCTAATTGTGAAGGTGTTACTCTACTATCTTTTGCGCAACAGTATGTGTGGGTGGAATTTGTTAGGTTATTTCCACAATATACATTTGGACCATTAATTTCTTGACATTCAATATTTTGTGCAAATAGTTTTGTTTGTTCACAGAGAGTATCACATACTGATTGTTTTGTTACATATGGTGAAAAGTTTCCATTTTGGTTTGTACACTGTTTTCTTGATATTAATTGTTCTTGGCCTGGTGAGCAGCAACATCCTGATTCACAGTTGGGTATTGTTTCACAAGATGGTAAAGCACTAAATACAGCATTTGCTATATCACAATCTAATTTAAGTGTGCCAGAATCACAAACATAAGAACCTCCATCACAACAACCTTGTGTACAATTGTCTATTTCAGCGCAATTATTGTTAGGTTTAAAGAAATTTGCATCACAATCGGCCTTGTTAGCTGGTCCACCTAGTTGGTTGTAAGTACCATCAGTTGGACAACACAAATCAATTGATATTTGATTTCCACAAATATCAGCTGTAGTATAGGGGTTTATACAACAACCTTGCTCATTATCTGAAGATACAACTGCTAAAACTATAAAAAATAGACTTACGATTACTACAAATCCCCTCTTTTTATTCATCTTTTTTTCATTACTTTGAGTTGATTAAATATATAAAAAAATAGTGTATTTCCATTTATAAAGTTTTCGTATTTTATCGAGAGAAAAAGTTTTGAAAATCTCTGATTTTTAAACCGTTTAAAAATTTGAAGAATTTTTAAAAGTTTTGGAAATTAAGTAGTTATACAACC
>CAYMBN010000012.1:0-35595 GCA_964388715.1 uncultured Methanosarcinales archaeon | reverse complement strand
CATTCTTGGTTTTTATCACATGATTGAATTGTGTCCCAAATACCATTTTTACATTGTTTGAAATAAGATAGGGTTTGATCACATTTTTTGTAATTATTTGTTATATTAAAGGTTCCTGTAGTGTTTGTATAAGCACAATGATTTATAGAGGTTACACAATATTTGGTGTTTGAATTGTAAAAATCAGGGTTACATTTGTTAGAATTACTATTTGTACAGGTTAATAATTGGCAATCAGGGTCATCACAATCTGTTAAAGTGTCACAATCATTATCTTGATTGTCACCACAGGTTGTTTCTGTGCCACCACAATTAAAATCTTGACTGTCTGGACAACCATTGTTGTCATTGTCTACATTGTCAAAACATAAGTTCATACAACCATTTCCTTGGCCTGATTGACAAAAATGTTCTTCTGTACCTCTACATTGTTGACCAAAAGCAGCATGGTCACAATTACCACTGTTATCACAAAATCCTTGGGTGTAATATTGACCTAATGTTAAGTAACCATTGTCACCTTGTGTAACACACTTAAAGATGTAATCACAAGGATTGTTAGGGCCACTTTGGTGTTCAAATGTGTAACCAGGTGAATAATCAACACAACCATTTGATGATTTTGTGGTTAAAATACCTGTAATAGGACCTGAACATCTTTCATCTGTAGTTATGTCTTCACATTCTTGAATAATGATTCTTTTTTCTGTTGCAGTACCATTACAAATATTACCTCTTTCGCCTGAACATTTTCTTTCAAAAGTTCTTTGAAATAGGTCGTTTTGTGCTTTAAAATGTGTTTGGGTTGAGGTTATATTTGGATATTGAATTGAAGGATATGGTTTGGGTGGTAGGTGTGTTATTTTGTATTTATTGTTGTTAAAAGAATAATTAGCTCCATAAGTTGTTTCTTTAAAACAAGTGAAGGTTGGGTTTTTGATTGTATAATCATCTGCACAACAAGTGTGGTCTGCTAAAAAGTATTTTTGAGTGTCTTGTTGAGAGTTGTATGGATAAATGGGAGTGGAACTTCTGTGTGGGAAGCATTGTTTTATAGAAAGGTCATAATAAAATTTGTCTTTATAAGGAAGGTTGTTGTATTTTAAAGTTAAAAGTATGTTATTAGTTGAAAGGTTTTTGAAATAATGTTGGTTTTTTATTGTTCCTATGTTAGGATTTTCTGGTATTTTTAGTTTATTTTCTGTTTTAATAAATGAAATGTCTTCAATTGTCCAATTATAATTTTCTACTTTTGAAAAAACAGCATGTACTTGTGCTTCTAAATGAAAAGGATCTTCTAAAGAAACAAATGTTTTGTTAATTGATGGGAAAGGGTGGTTGCTAAAAATGTTTACAATAGGTATGTCTGCTATTAAGATTTTGATTATTTGCCAGTCTGAGAGTCCTGCTTTGTCTGTTACTTTTAGAGTGAGATTATGAAAACCAACATCTTTCCAATTATCTCTTACTTTATAAGAGGTGTTTGGATTTGAATTAATAAAATTAAATGAGTTTGTCCAGTTATGAGGTTTTTTGTTGTGGTTAACTGAGGTATATTTTGAAGGGTTGAGTCTACAATCAGTGATGTTTGCAAGGCAGGTTGTTTTGTCTAATTCTTCATCCCATGTTTCCATCCAACCAGTGTAATCAAAAGTAAATTCTGTTTCTTCATCTGCATCATATGCTTGTGGGTTTATTATAATTGTTTCATTTTCTCTTTTAATGAAATCAAGTTCTTGGCTTGGATGTGTTTCATGTATCCATTCAAGTGCTGGTTCTCTATTTTTTATACCAAATTGTAATGTTAATGGTTTGCCATCAATTAAAGAAAATTCATCTGTAACAGTTATCATACTGTCAAATTGATATGTATTTTTGTGTTTTTGAATTTTAAAACCAGGGATGTTTCCAAATAAGGAATGATTTTTTTCAATATCAAACAAAACATTACTTTGATCAATGTTAATTATTTTTTCTGCAAATTCATATAATTTTTTAAGTCTTAGTTTGATTTTGCTTTTGAATCCCAATATTTTTGTGATTGGTTCAAAACCTTGTACACTTATGTTTATTGGATAATAAAGTTCTGTGATAATATCATTTTCGCCAAATATTATGTTTGATTCTGGGTTTGCTGCGTGGATTTCATAACCATACACATTGGAAAATATAGAAATGTTAACACAATCTTTTATTTGGTTTTCAATGTAATTGTTTAACTGATTTTGTATTGGAAATCTTGGGCTATAAGATTGACAAGGATAATATTTTTTAGGAAATTGTGCAATTTTATTAGGACCATTTGGATCACATAATGCAGGGAGATCTTTTAATCCAAAAAAGTCAATGCCATCACCAACTAAATAATTAGGTGGTTTACTGTAATAACCATAAATTGGATTTGTTGTTTTTTGATATTCTGTTATGCCATAATAAACATCTGAATTTCCAAAAGGTAAAATTGAAGTGCCATAAGAATGGTTACCTGGGTATGGAAATAAACCTCCTTGATCTTGGAATATTCTTCCACCTTGTTTTGTTATTAAATCAACACCTTGCTTAGCTGTTTTTTCTAGGCATAAAGTAATGTAATATTTGAGTGCACTTGTTTGAAGTAAATCTGTAGTTATTTGATCAATTTTGTGTTCAAGTTTAATTTTTGCAATTGTTTTTGTTGAGTAAAATAAGAAACTAAATACAATCAAAATTACTATTCCCATAATAACAAACAAGGTTATTTGTGAATTTTTCTTCATTTTCCCTCTTTTTATGATTAAATAGAATTATTGATATTTAAATTTATTTGATTCTTGTTTTGGAAGTTAAATCTTGCCAATAATAAGTAATTAAATCATTATTTAATGTTCCAACATAAGAAGAAGATTCATATGTTTCACAATTAAGTTCGTTTAGTCCTATTTTATCAATTGTTACACATATATCTTGGTTGAATCCTGTGTAGTTGATAAGTAATCTGTTTACTGTGTTTGTTTCTCTTTCGACTATTCCTCTTATTATTTTATTATCTTTTTGTGAGAGATATATTTTGTTATAGTTTGTGAAATTACCTCCAAAATCAATTGGTTGACCAAAATCACCTATAAATACTTCAAAATTGTTAATAAAGTAAAGGATTGCTTTGAATGGATGTTCTAAAAAGTAATCAAGTAAAGAAAAGTCTGAATTTATGTTGATGTTGTTTTGTGTGTATATTGAGATTTTTGATTTTGAGTTATACCAAAGTATTTTTGCATCTTTGTTTGAGTTGCATTTATTGTAAGAGGAAGTTGTTAATGCATCATTACAGTTAGTGTAATCAAATAATTCATAAAAGGGATAATCTGTTACATTGATTTCTCTGTTTAATGATGTACCAAATAAAATTGTGTCACCATAAACTCGATCATTGTATTTTAAAACACAAAAATTGTTTGTACATGTTTCTGCTTCACCACATTGATAATCACAAAAAATGTCATCTTGACAAATTTCTTGTCCTTTTATGTATCTTAAAGCTGATGTTCCTTGGATAAAATAATTAAAGTGAGGTAGTGTTTTGTCATATTTATCACAATATAAAACATAATTATCAAGTTGGTCAGTATGTGTTTGTTTTATTGATAAAAGTTTTAATGCAAGGGCTTTTGTTCTTGATGTCCATGTTCCATTTTGACAATAATGATCACCTGTATAATAAGAATCATTGATAAATTTGGTTCCATCCCAACATTGTGTTTTATTTAAACTGTAAGCAATATTGTTGATATCATTGTATTTTTCTCTTTTATATGCTTTTTGCCATATGCCTGTTCCATTATCATTGTAACAAGCGTATAAATCAAATTCATCATCATTTATTCCTGTTCCAAAGTCCATGGAAAGGTATTCTTTTTTTGTCCTGTCAAAAATACCTGTTTCTGAAGAAATACAATGTGTTGTGTTCCAACAATGTGTTCTTGGGCAACAATCTTTATCATTTTCAAAATTAAAGTTGTTGGCTTTTTCTGATTGTACATCTGTTAGGTTTTTTGGTGTATTTCTTTGTTTTGAGATTATATTATTGTTTGGTTCATTGCTCCATATGTTTTGGTATGAACAAAAGAAGTCTCCATAAACTTGACAGTAATCATTAGGTGTTGTTGTAAATGTGTCTGATGAATCAAAGTCTGCGCAAGATTTGAAAAAGTTGTTGTGATATAATATGTTTGCATATTCTTGTTTTTTAAGTGAATCATTTACTCTTGTTGCATTGCTAACTATTTGACCTTGCCAACAACCATGTGTATCTTGATCATAATATTCTTTTTTTGATAATGTTTGATCATCACCACAACATTGTTTTCCTGTCCAATAATAAGACATTTGGGCATCACAAACTGTTTTGTAAGGAAGTAAGGTTTGGTCATCTTGTGAATCAAATTCTGTATCATCTACCCATTTTACATATTGTGCTGAACAATATTGATTTTGTTTGTCACCTGTTAAAATAAATGAATCAAGTACTAAAGTTGGTTCTGTGTATTTTTCAAATTCATGATAAATTGTAATTTTTGAAATATTATCTTTTTCAAAGTCAAGTGGAATTATTATGTGATGAGGAGTGTTAGGAGTATCACCAATTGTTGAATAATCAAATATGTTCCCATCAAAAACTTCAGTACCACTATCAAAGATTTTTATGTGTTTTAGGGTTTTGCTGAAATTGTATACATAATAATCAAATTCTAAGTTTTTGAATTGTGACCAGTTTGTGAATTTTAATCTGCGCATTGGGTTATTGTGGTTAGAGGAAAAGCTGTGTTGCATATAAGTTCCTTTAAGACCAACAACCCAAACAAAGTCGTAAGCATTGTCTTCTTCAATTGTATCAAAATCTAAAACACTGTATAAAGAAGATCCTCTTGCAAAACCTTTTTCTGGATTTTTACATGTTCTTTCATAACAACATTCTGCAATTTGATTTTTTCCATTGAGTTCATAACATAAGAAGGATTGTGATTTTTGAGTTTGAATAGGTAAGGATATTGGGGTTGTTTCTGTTGTGGTTGAATCTATTGTTGAAGTATCTTCTCCTGGTAAAGGTAGTGTTGCTAAATCACCTGTTGTTAGGCTTTCTATAATTGCTTGAAGAAATTCAAGAGGATTATTCATAAAAATGGTTTTATCAATTCCATTTCCTGAAGAATCATATGTAAAAGTTGTTTGTTGTTCTTCACCACCAATAAAACGAATATATTGTTCTTCATCTGTTTCTTCATCTTCTGTTCCTGGTGAACTAATTCCTTCACCAAATTCATAATTTGCAGGATCTGCAGTACCTTCTGCATCACATTTCCACCATTGTTGTGAATTTGATACTAAATCAAATGTTTCTCCTTCTTTCTCAACTGTAATTATTTTGTATTGATTATTAGGATGATCTGCACGTGTCCAATTCCATCTTGGTCTGTCATAACAAAGAAATCTTCCTTGATCACGGATTGTTCCTAGGTCTGATTCATTATCATCACCACAACAAAGATTTGTATCTTCTACTCCTTCTAACCAAGAAGTATACCACATATATTGATTATAAAAGTTACATGTTTGTTTATTATCATCTGCTTCACATACTTCTGCAAATACTTGACCATAAGGTTCACCTGCTTCAACCCTTTTTATATTGTCACAATTATGAAGTTTAGCATCACATATTTCAAGTGCACCTGGATATATTGTTGGGTCTGTGTCATTGCAGTCTGTGTCATTTATTTTGGTAACATTTGCACAAATAACATGACCTTTATTATTAAAACCGATTCCTACAACAACTTTACCTTTAGGACAATCATATCCTGGTCCATCAGGGCAGTCACCTCTATGGTGACAATCCCAAGCTCTACGGCTAGGTGTTTCATGTTGGTTTGTATAATCTAATATAAGATTTCCATTTTCATCAACACCTGTTAATTTAGTACATCTAAACAAAGTTCTTCCTATAGGTTTTTCACCAAATCCACCACTAAAATTTCCCCCTGTTAAAACATAACCTTCAGGACAAGCGTGATATCCTGCAGTACCTCCATCACCACCACTAAAAATGGTGGTTACTGGTCCAACAAGAGTTATATCATTATTTGTTATATTAATATATTCACAATATATTGTAAAACTTTCTTTCCAAGAACCAACCATGTCTTGAACTTCTACTCCAACTTTACCATTAGGACAAATTTTTGCATTTGGTACAGGAGTTCCATCATATAAGGTTATATCATTTGCTTCCCAAAATGAACTTAAACTACAATTAGTTGTGTTGTATTTATCATTATCATTATTAATAGAAAAATCACATCCATCTGCACTTACAAAACTAATAGAAACTAAAATAATTAAAATTACTATAAACCATCTCTCTTTTCTCATTAATTAAACCCTCTTTTTACTGTTTTTTATGCAGGACACATATTTAAATATTTGCATTAATCTAAGAGTTCAACACCTTCTGTAATCAATTTACCAGTTTTTTTCTTTTTATTTAATAAAATTAGATTGTGAATATTGAAAATAGATTTTTTTGCTTGTGTTGGTGTTAAGCCAAGAATTATTCCATAAGCAATTAAATCATGTGGAGAAATCATTTCTTTTGGATGTTTTGCAAAAGAAGTTAAAATTATGATATTTTTATATTTTTTGCAGAGTTTTATGTTTTGGAGTATTTTTCCAAATAATTTTTGTTGATTTTTTGAGTTGAAGAAAGTTGTTATTGGAAAAATGATTGGAATGTTCTTTTTTTTGAGTGATTTGCATAAAATATGGTTTAATCCTGATGTTTTTTGATTAAATTTGTCTTTGATTGTGATGTTTTCAAAATTGTACATTAAAGTGTTTTTTGAAATATTAATTTTGTTTATGTCTGCTTCTGTTACAATAATATCTGCTATTTTTTTTGTTTTGTTTATTTGCTTTGGATTAATCATTAATCCTAGGAAGAGTTTTATTTTAAAATTATTTAATTTGTAAATTTTTTTTACTTTATGAAATAACTCAACATTTTTTTTGTTAAATTTATATGTTAAAATTAATCCATTGTAACCTAACAAAATTGCATTTTTAATAAATTTTTCTTCATTATTACTTGGAAAAACAATGTCTATATACATAAAATAAGAAAATCATTAAACATTTATAAATCTTCTTTAAAATAAGAAAAACATGTTATTTTTGCGTTATTTTTAAATTTTTAATAGAAAATTATTTATATAACTAAAATATTTAACTTAAATAATGAGACACTTGACTATTATTAAACGTGTGAATTTTGATTTCAGCTACAAGTGTCTATATCACATTATGACATGGTAAGAACATCATCATTGATGGGTTCTTGCAACTGTTTCTAAACAATTCATGTCAAATGTGGTGTGAGTTCTAAGGAATGTTGTTTGAATCCAATCAAAAAATTAAAACCTTGAGGTGAGGGAAAATGAATAAAAACACATGTACTGTATGCCTACAAGGCATAACAAACCCAATATGTCCTGAATGTTTAGCACGACAGGTTAAACATTGGTTAAGAGAAAAAAATCCAAAACTAAATAATATGATTGTGGATTCATTTAATTATGATGAGTTTATCACAGGAACAGAATGTATGTTCTGTGGAAAAACAATGAATTTATGTGCTCACTGTTATAGTGCAGATATATATGAAATGTTGTTAGAACAAGCACCTAACTTAACAGAAGAATACTTGGATTTATTTAATTTTCAGTTACGTGAAGAAGTTACTTAACATCCTTTTTTTCTTTTTTTTCAAAAGGATTACCATATTGATTTAAATTTTTGATTATTTCTTTGTTTGGTTTTGTTTCAATACCTTTATCAATTAATTTGTTTCTTATTAATCTTATTGCTCTTGGAATATCACATTGAATAGGACAAATTTCTTTACATTTTCCACAAAGAGTACATAAATAGTAGGCTGTACTAACTAAATCATTCTTAATAAGTATTAACTTTCCTCGTGGTGAAACAGTTTCTTTTAATAAAACTTTAAACACAGGACAAACAGATTTACATAATCCACAGTTATAACATTTTTCAATGTTCATATTATTTTTCCTCTATTTAATATATTTGAAGGATCATATTTTATTTTAAGTTCTTTTATTTTTTGTTTAAATTCTTCATTTACATAAGGTTTTTTTGTTAAACCAATTTCAATTATTTTTCCATTGAGTCTTGTTACTAATTGTATTATTTTTGGTATTAAATTAAGTTGTATTTTTTTAAATCTTGATGTAATAATACCATAACCAATATTACCATAAGAAGGAATTTTATTTTTGTATAATGATAATATTAAGTGAGGTAATTCATTAGTATTTAATTGTAATTTTTCTATATGTGTATAAGAGTGTGCTGATAATATCTTGTTTAATTGATTTCTTCTTTGATCAATAAAATTTGTGTTCTTAATGTCTCCTTCTTCACTTTCATAAGTAACATAAAGATAATATAAAGGTATTAACCCAAGTAATTTAGCTGATAATTTATCAAAAAATTCTATTGAAATTATGTTGGGTTCTGTTTTTAATTGTTTAATTTTTTCAACCAATTTGTTTATATCAGTAAATTGAAATGTGTTGGCTGTTGTTTTTTCTATTGGTTTTGTTAATTTAAGTTTTATTTTTGTGATAACACATAAAGTTCCTTCACTTCCTATAAAATCTTTTACTTTGTTTGTTTGATAAAGTTTACCTGTTCCATCAATAAATTCAATTTCTGATATCCAATCTTTTATAGAACCATATTTGATTGGTTTTAAACCAATATTATTTGTTGCAATTATACCACCAATTGTTGATACAGTGTGTAATTGAGATATAATTGGAAATTGTAAATTAAATTCTTCTAATTTTTTGTTTAAAACACTTAAAACTACTGCTGGTTCAACAGTGGCTGTTTTTTCAAGTAAATTAATTTTGGAAATATGATTTAATTTGCTTAAGTCTAAAACAATTGATTTAAGTGGAATTGTTCCTCCTGCTAAAGAAGTTGCATACCCTCTAGGAACAACATTTAAATTAACTCTATTTGCGTAAATCATTAATTTTCTAATTTGTTCTGTATTTGTAGCCCATACAATAACTATTGGTTCACCTTGTTCCATTGAAGCATCTGTTGAATATACTAATAAATCAGACTTTTCAGTAGAAACATTATCCCTTCCAAATATTTCAATTAATTTTTCAATTTTCATTGAATAGTTGACTTAGTTCAATAATTTTAATATCTCTTGTATTTTTTTTCAGATGATCATAACATGAGGCACAAGTTGTAATAATTTTACTTGTTTTGAGATTATTTAACATAAATTTTGCAATGTTATTTGATAATTCAGGTTTATTCTCTTTTAAACCACCATGTATTCCAGAACAATTAGATGATAATTTAATTTGAAAACCTATTTTTTCTAGAATTTTGATTGTATCTTTTGTTTTAAGTTTACAATTATGGTAAATTATTTTTTCATTATTT
Organism: uncultured Methanosarcinales archaeon; assembly: GCA_964388715.1. Taxonomy (GTDB): domain Archaea; phylum Nanobdellota; class Nanobdellia; order Woesearchaeales; family CAYMBN01; genus CAYMBN01. The sequence goes on along the minus strand of CAYMBN010000012.1, from coordinate 26,073 downwards.
TGTTTATAATTTAATTTTTCAATATTTTTTAATATTATATTTGAAATATGATCAACATTAAAATTGTATTGTTCTTTAAAAATTTTAAAACATATTGGACAATTAGTAATAATTTTTCCAATGTTAAGTTTTTTGAATATTTTTTTGTTTTTTGTAATTAAATTGTAAAAATCATCTGAATAACCAGCAGACCAAGCTGGATAACCACAACATAATTCTAAATCATCAAGCATTAAGTATTTAACTCCTATTTTATCTAAAATTTTTCTATAATTATATATAATATCAGGTAGGAACGTTCTGGTGTAACATCCTGGAAAATAAAGAATATTCTTATTGATAGTTATTTCTTTTATTTTATCTAAAGCTCCTTTAATTTTCATATAAACTATTCAAAAGTAGTAGTTGTTAATAAAGTTTTTTATTTGTTTTTCCAACTATTATCAAACATTTGAGAAAGTGTTTGTGCAAAGAATTTACTGTTTACCCATATACCTGTATCATAACTTTCATGAACATCGTTATCATGTAGTAACATAAATACTAATTCTTTATCATCAACAATAACAAATCTTGCATTAATATCATTAATTTTTTTAATTTCAGCTATTTGATTAAGATCTTTGTCATCAACAGAAGAAATTATTTTTATATTAATACCATTATTTGATGCTTTTTTAAGGACTTTTTGAAAATGTTGTTTTTTTCTTTTTAAACCTGAAGAAGTTGTTACTATTTTTATAGATTTTTTAGCATTTTTGAATATCATATTTAAGTGATTGTACAAATTATCTCTTCCTCTTAATGAACCTGTTAAATCTGTTGGTTCTACAAGTTCAACTCCTTGATCATGTAAAATATTAAGTTCTGTTAATATCTTACTTTTTTCAAGTTCTTTAAGAATATTTACTTGTTCTTCACTCTCTTGTTTGATTTTTTTCTTAACTCTATCAATAACTTCACTAGGTGGAACTGCTATATACTTAATTGGTTTTCCTACCTTCATTATAATAAAACCTTTCTTTTCAAGGCTTTCAAGAACGTCATAACAACGTGATCTAGGTACATTTGCAATATCAGAGAGTTCTCCTGCAGTTGAAACACCTCTACTTAGCAAAGCTGTCCATAATTTACTTTCATATGTGTTTAAACCAAAGTCTTTTAGTTTATTTAGGAAATCTTTTTGTATTAACATCTTTAATCACTAAAAAACATTAATATTATATAAATGTTTCGGTTGTGTTGTTATTATAAAGTGATAACTAATTTTGTACATAGACAGAGCCCTTGATTTCCTATGGAAATTATCTTTATTATTATTATTATTTATTTACTATATAGAAAATATATAATATATAATATAAGGGGCTGAAACCCTATAATTAAGTTTATATTTTTAAGATTAAATATATTTAAATATGAGTAGATTTTACTTCTACTTGAAATTAAGGGGTAAGGTAAGAGGTGTTGGAATATGACAAAAATATTTAATTTCTTTGAAAATTATCTTGATAAAGAACCATTATTTGTTGAAAAAAAAGTATTACAATCTAATTATACACCAGAAATGGTTGAACATAGAGATGAACAAATACAACAAATTGCTAATATATTAGCACCTGCGTTAAGGTTGGAAAAGCCTTCTAATTTGTTTATTTATGGAAAAACAGGTACTGGAAAAACATTATCAATAAAACATACTTCAGTTAATTTAGAAAAAATAGCTAAAGAGAAGAATATTCCAATTAAAATATTTTATATTAATTGTAAATTAAAAAAAGTTACAGATACTGAATATAGATTAATTGCTCAACTTTCAAGAGAACTTGGGAAAGAAATACCTGCAACTGGTTTACCTACTGATGAAGTTTATAAAATATTTTTTAATACAATTGATTGTGAAAAACAATTAATTATGTTAGTATTAGATGAAATTGATGAATTAGTTAAAAAAACAGGGGATGAAATTCTTTATAACTTGACAAGAATTAATTCAGAATTGAAAAATTCACAATTAACATTAATAGGAATTTCTAATGATATTTTATTTACAGATCACCTTGATCCAAGAGTTAAATCTTCTTTAAGTGAAGAAGAATTAGTTTTTTCACCTTATAATGCTTTACAACTTCAATCAATTTTAAAACAAAGGAGTAAATTGGCTTTTAAGAAAAATGTGATTGAAAATGGAGTTATTGAAAAATGTGCTGCATATGCTGCTCGTGATCATGGTGATGCTAGGAGAGCATTGGAATTATTAAGGGTTGCTGGAGAATTAGCAGAGAGAAAAGGTAAATTAACAATTAATATAACTCATATTGATGATGCTGAAGATAAAATTGAGCGTGATAGGATTGTTGATATTGTAGCAACACAACCAAAACAACATCAAGTAACATTGTATTCAATAATAACACTTTACTCAAAAAGGAAAAATATTATTTTTACAGGAGAAATTTATGAATTATATAAAGAATTGTGTGATAAAACAGGATTAAGACCATTAACACAAAGAAGAATTAGTGATGTTATTAGCGAACTTGATATGATTGGTTTGATAAATGCAAAAGTTATATCTAAAGGAAGATATGGTAGAACAAGGGAAATATCATTATCACTTTCAAAATCACTTGAACCAAAAATTCTCAAAATATTAACAGACTCATTATTCTAACAATGAATAAACAAGAAATAATATATCAATTTATGGAAAATAATATTTTAATAAGTCCTGAACTATTAAATTTATTAAGTTTAGAGTCAGTAAATAATTTTTCTAAATTTAAGAAATACAATTTATTAGTATTAACAAAAGATTCATTAAATGCGAATGATAAGCAAGAAGTAAATTGGTTAGAATTAGAAAAAATAAAAACTTTTATTGAAAAAGGAAAAAAAATTGATACTTATGAAAAATTTATTAATTATATTCAAAAAGAAAAAAAGAAAAAAGAAGAAGTAATTTTACCTGTAAATGTTTTATTTTCTTATAAACAAAAATCTAAATTGAGAAATGTTCAACATTTTGTGAGTTATTTTAATAAAAGGTATAAAGCTATTGAATCTATTTTAAGAAATAGGCAAGAATTACAATCTGTTACTTCTATTAATAGAGTATCAAAAAAAACAGAAAGAGAAAATGTAAGTTTAATTGGAATTATTAAAAATAAAGAATTAACCAGGAATGGTAATCTTATAATTACTATAGAAGATTTAACAGGTTTGATAAAAATATTAATCAATAAAAACAGACCTGAACTTTTTAAATTATCTAAAGATTTAGTTCTTGATGAAATAATTGGTGTAGTAGGTGTAAATGGAGAAAATATAATTTATGTTAATAATATTTTATTGCCTGAAATTCCTTTGAATAGAGAATTAAAAAAGTGTAAGGAAGATGTTTATGCTGTATTTATTTCTGATTTACATGTTGGTTCAACTAATTTTTTACCTGATAAATTTGATAAATTTTTAAAATGGATAAATGGTGAAACTGGAAGTGAAATTCAAAAAAATATTGCATCTAAAATTAAATATTTATTTATAGCAGGTGATCTTGTTGATGGTGTAGGAATTTATCCAGGACAAGAAGAGGAATTAATAATTAAAGATATTTATAAACAATATGAAGAATGTGCAAGATTATTATCATTTATTCCAAAAAATATTCATATTATTATTTGTCCTGGAAATCATGATGCTGTAAGAATTTCTGAACCTCAACCAGTAATGGGTGATTTTGCATCTTCACTTAAATCATTATCTAATATCACATTTGTTAGTAATCCTTCATTAATAAATATACATGCTTCAAAGGATTTTTCTGGTTTTGATGTATTATTATATCATGGATATTCTTTTGATTATTATGTTGCTAATGTTGATTCAATAAGACTTAATGGTGGTTATAATAGAGCTGATTTGATAATGAAATTTTTGTTACAAAGAAGACATTTAGCACCAAGTCATACTTCAACTTTGTATATTCCTGATGAAGAAAAAGATAATTTGGTTATTGATAAAATACCTGATTTTTTTATTTCTGGTCATATTCATTATTCAATAATATCTAATTATAAAAATATAACCACAATTTGTTGTTCTTGTTGGCAGAGTAAAACTGGTTTTCAGGAAAAATTAGGACATAATCCTCAACCAGCAAGAGTACCTGTTGTTAATTTACAAACAAGGGAGGTGAAAATTCTTAAATTTTAAAATGGAAGAAAGTAAAGAAATGAGTGAATATTTTGAAAATGTTAATAAAAAGATTAAGTTAGCATATGAAGTTGCTACAAAAGCAAGAAAAAAAGGGTATGATCCTGAAGATTATATTGATATCCCATTAGCAAGAGATATGGCTGAAAGAGTTGAGGGATTAATAAGTGTAGTTGCTCCAGAATTAAAAGGAAAGGGAATTCCAAAAAGGATTAAGGAATTAGAAAAAAAGTTTGATATAGGAGATTGGAGAGTTGCATTTATCATTGCTGAAGAAGTTGCTAAAGAAAAATTTTGTAAATTTGAATCTAAATTAAAAGCAATGGAAATTGCTATAAGAACCGGATTTGCGTATTTAACTATTGGAATTGTATCAGCACCTTTAGAAGGTTTTATTGAATTAAAACTCAAGAAAACAAGAACAGGACAAGAATATTTTTCAGTATGTTATGCTGGACCTGTGCGTGGTGCAGGCGGTACTGCTGCTGCCACCTCTGTTATATTGGCTGATTATGTAAGAATAAAAATGGGTTATGCAAGATATGATCCAACAAGTGAAGAAATTAATAGATTTTTTTCAGAAGTAACTGATTATCATGAAAGGGTTACTAATTTACAATATTTTCCTGGTGAAGAGGAAATTAAATTTTTAGCAAAATACCTTCCTGTTGAAATTAGTGGTGATCCTACAGAAAGGATTGAGGTTTCAAATTATAAGGATTTGCCAAGAGTTGAAACTGATTTTATAAGGGGAGGTATGTGTTTAGTCTTTGCTGAAGGTGTTGCACAGAAAGCACCAAAGTTATGGAAACGTTTGAGTGTTTGGGGAAAAGAAATGGGTCTTAATTGGGATTTTTTGAAAGAATTTCTTGAGATTCAGAAAAGGGTTAAAGCTAAAGGAAAAGTTGAGAAAAAATTAACTCCAAATTATACTTACTTGAAGGATTTAGTTGCTGGTAGACCTGTTTTAACACATCCTATGAGAAATGGTGGTTTTAGATTAAGGTATGGACGTTGTAGGGTTTCAGGATTTAGTGCAGCATCTATTCATCCTGTTACTATGTTTTTGTTAAATAAATATATTGCTACTGGGACACAACTTAAAGTTGAGAGGCCTGGTAAAGCGGCAGCTATAACTCCTTGTGATTCAATAGAACCTCCAATTGTTAAACTAAAAAATGGGAATGTTGTAAAATTAAAAACTTTGAAAGATGTTAAAGAATATTTTAGTGAGGTTGAAGAAATTCTTTTTTTAGGAGATATTTTATTTAATTATGGTGATTTTTCTGAAAATGGACATATTTTTATTCCTTCTGGTTATTGTCAAGAGTATTGGATTCAGGAATTTGAAAAATCAATTGTTAATTATTTTGGTAATATTGATATTATAAAATTATCAGAATTAACAGAAATTCCAGAAGAAAAAATTGAGGAAATTTTATCAAATCCTTTAAATCATAAAATATCAGTAAGTAATGCAATAAACTTATCAAAAAAACTTAATATACCATTACATCCTTATTATATATATTATTGGAATTCTATAAATAAAGATCAATTATTAACTTTAATTAATTCTATTGAAATGATTAATATCAAAAAAGAAGATGAAAAAATTAAGAAAGTAATTTTTCCTTATAATGTAAAATTAAAAAGGATTTTTGAATTAATTGGTTTACCCCATATCTTGGCAAGTAATGAATTTATTGTTATTGAAAAAGATCATTCAATTGCTTTTTTGTATAATCTCGGTTTAGAAAATAAGTTTAATAAGAAAAAGCTTTTAGAAATTGTTGATGATAAAGATAATGTTCTTGAAATGATTAATTTATTATCAAATTTAAAAATAAGAGATAAATGTGGTGTTTTTGTAGGAGCTAGAATGGGTAGACCTGAAAAAGCAAAAATGAGAAAATTAACTGGTTCACCACAAGTATTGTTTCCTGTTGGAAAAGAAGGTGGGAGATTACGTTGTTTTCAGAGTGCTTTGGAACAAGGAGTTATAAGAGGAGATTTTCCTTTGTACAAATGTACACATTGTAATAAAAATACTATTTATCCTATTTGTGAAATTTGTGATAAAAAAACAAAAAAATTATTTTATTGTTCTGTTTGTGGTGAAATTGAAAACAAGGTATGTAAAAAACATGGTAATGCTTATACTTATAAGACAAGGGATATTAATATCAAACATTATTTTGAGAAAGCATTAAAAAAAATGGGTATAAGAACTTATCCTGATTTAATTAAAGGTGTTCGTGGAACTTCTAATAAAGATCATATACCTGAAAATTTAATAAAAGGAATAATTAGAGCAAAACATGGAATTTATGTAAATAAAGATGGTACAACAAGATATGATATTTCTGAATTACCAATAACTCATTTTAAACCTGAGGAAATTGGAACAAATGTTGGTAAATTAAATGAATTGGGTTATACACATGATATAACTGGTGCTCCACTTGTAAATAAAAATCAAGTTGTTGAACTTAAACCTCAAGATCTTATTTTACCATGTAACAAAGAAACAGTTGATGAACCTGCTGATTTGGTTTTGTTTAACGTTTCAAAGTTTATTGATGAATTATTGGTAAGTTTATATGGGTTGAAACCTTTTTATAATTTAATAAAACCTTCTGATTTGGTTGGTCATTTGGTTATTGGGTTGGCACCACATATTTCAGCTGGTTTGATTGGAAGAATAATTGGGTTTTCTGAAACACAAGGTTGTTTTGCACATCCATTATGGCATGCAGGTTTACGTCGTGATTGTGATGGTGATGAATGTTGTGTAATGATGTTAATGGATGCTTTACTTAATTTTTCAAGACAGTTTCTTCCAGATAAACGTGGTGGTAGAACTATGGATGCTCCTTTAGTTTTAACATCTAAATTAATTCCAACAGAAGTAGATGATCAAGTACATGGTATAGATGTTGTGTGGAAATATCATTTGGAATTTTATGAAAAATGTAAAAAATATGTTAGTTCAAAAGATGTTGTAATTGAACAATTAAATAAAAGATTAAATACTGAAAAACAATATGAAAAAATAGGTTTTACACATAATGTTTCTAATATTAATATGGGGGTTAATTGTTCTGCTTACAAAATTTTACCTTCAATGCAAGAAAAGTTACAAGGACAAATGCAGATTGCACAAAAAATAAGGGCTGTTGATACTGCTGACGTTGCGAGATTAGTAATTGAAAAACATTTTATTAAGGATATTAAAGGAAATTTAAGAAAATTTTCAATGCAACAATTTAGGTGTGTGAAATGTAATGAAAAGTATAGAAGACCACCTTTGATAGGAAAATGTACTGCTTGTGGTGGTAAAATTATTTTTACTATTTCAAAAGGTTCTATTGTGAAATATCTTGAACCTAGTATTAATTTAGCTGAAGAATTTAATAGTCCTGTTTATCTTAAACAAACATTAAACCTTATAAAATCAAGAGTTGAAGAAGTGTTTGGTAAGGAAAAGGAGAAACAGGAAGGTTTAGTTAAGTGGTTTGGTAATTAAATATAATTAAATTACAGTTTTAACAGGTTTTCTTGCACCACATGCAAGGCATCTCATGATGGAAACATTTCCTTGTTTTTCAAGTTTTGTATCTGGTTTTCCACATTCATTACATAAAACAAATTCGTTTACATATTTTTTGATTTTTTCATTAATGTTGGAAGCGGAAATTTTTCTTCCTAATATTAATAAATTGTTTCTAGTTTCACCATATGCTGCAAGTTCTTTAAATAAATATTTTAACATATGATTAACATCTCTTCCTATTAAATTTGCTATTTGAAAGAAATTTGATATAATTGTTTTATTACCTTGTATGTGTCCCCTTACTTTTGGTATCTCAAACCTTTCTTTAGTTAAAACAACATCAGGTAGTTCACTTCTTACTTTTTTTAGTAATTTTTTATAATCCATGTTATTTTTTGAAAACTCTGTTTTATATTTAAAATCTTCGCTTTTTATTTGGAATTACACAAAAGATTTATAAATACCATTGATTAATAAATTATTGAAAAATGGTGTTAGAATCTTTAATAAATCCTTTTAAAGCAGAGAAGAAGCCTTGGGAAATGTTTTTTTATGGTTTAATTTATACTAGTGTTGCAATATTTTTATCTTTATGGATTTTTCAACAATATGCTAGTTTAGTAATGGTTTTTTTAACTGTTATGGCTTGTGTTCCCTTAATTTATGCAACAATTAAATTAGAAGAAAAAAAGGATCTTGAATTGGAAAGTGAAAAAAAAATATTAAAGGAACATTCTAAGGTTTTGTTTTTTTTGATAATGTTGTTTTTAGGTATGACTGTTGCATTTGCATTTTGGTATGTTGTTTTACCAAAGGTAACAGTACAAAATTTGTTTAATATACAAACCTCAACTATTATGGGTATTAATAATAGGGTATCAGGTCATAATATAAGAATATTCCAAACCTTTTTTGCAATTCTTTTTAATAATATTAAAGTATTAACTTTTTGTGTGTTATTTGCTTTTATTTATGGTGTAGGTGCTATATTTATATTAACTTGGAATGCTTCTGTTATAGGAACAGCAACTGGTAATTTTGTAAAATCTGTTTTGGCAAAATATTCTTCACCAACTGTTGCTAATTATTTTCAAGCTGCTTCATTAGGATTGTTAAGGTATTCTATACATGGTATACCAGAAATTGCTGCATATTTTGTTGGTGGATTAGCGGGTGGTATAATTTCGATTGCTGTTATAAGACATGATTATAAAACAAAGAAATTTGAAAAAGTAATATTAGATTCATCTGAATTAATTATAATATCACTTATTATATTAATTATTGCTGCATTCTTAGAAGTTTTTGTAACACCTTTATTTTTTTAAGTTAAAACTTTGACTTTACCAGGTGAAATTTCAAATATTTCTCCTTCTTTTAATAAAAGATTGATCATTTTTTCAGAATCCTTAATATTTTCAATTATGTTTGTTATATCTACACCATCTCCTTTATCATTTTGTGCAATAAAATTAAGTATATTTTCAAATTCATTTTTTATTGGTTCTTCAATATTTTCTTCTGTGACTTTAATTTTTTCTTCAGGTTGTGTTATTGTTTTAGGTTGTTTTAGTTTATTTAATTCAATGATTTTTTTCCTTACTAAAATCCATTTATTATCATTAATTTTTGTGATTATTTCAGGGATGATATATTTTTCATTGTTGTATTCTCTTGGTTTACCTATTATTTGTATTATTTCTCCAGTGTTAAAAACTTTCATAAGATTATTATTTTCAAAACTTCTAATTGTTATATTGTTTGTTCCATCATCAATCACAGCAGAATTAAAGTTGAGTTCTGTTGTTGGAATAGAAACAATTGTACCAATTATATTAACTCTTGATACTTTTTTGTTGTTTATAGTTAAATAATTTGGTTGCCAACCTTCCTGTTTTGTGTAAGGTGCATTAATTATATCATTTATTTGTACAATATGTGCAACTTGTCTTTTAATTGTTTTATTTTCTGGCATTTTTTATATACGGCTGACGAATCCACGCCTAGGTTCAAATAAATCTCCTGATCGCTTTAATTTTTCAATAACTTCTTCAATTTTGTCTTCCTCAATACCTTTATTTGAACATTCTTTTACTATATCTTCAATTGGAATTGTTTTACCTAGTCTGTTTTCAAGTTCCATTATAATCTCTTTAACAACAAATATTTTACTTCTTTGTGAAGCTGTTACACCACTTATTATTCTATCAATATCAATTTTACCTGTTTCTGGATCAACACCAATCTGTGATAAACAATGGTGTAATAAATCAACTGCTTTTTTTGCATCTTTTTTTGTAACTTTATTACTTAATCTTAATTTAGCATTTGATTCAGCCATTCTTACTAATGCTTCAAGTTGTCTTGCTGATATTGGAACAGCTTTAACACCACTTTCTTCACCACCCTTACCACGCATTTCTAAATAATATTTTTTTATTTCTTCTATTGCACCATCAGTTAAAGTTGGTTTAACAGTTCGTTTTGCATAACCAATATATTTTTTTAGTATTTTTGTATCAATTTCAGGTTCAGCAAAGTCTGGTGTTTGATGTAAATTAAGAATGTGTGCTGCCATTTTTTCATCTTTTGATGGTTCTGGTAAATCTTTAAATGCAAATATAAGGTCAAATCTGTTGATTAATGCTGGTGGTAAATTGATTTGTTTAGCTAATATATCATAAGGATCAAACCTTCCAAATTTTGGGTTTGCAGCTGCTAATACAGTTGTTTCTGCGCGGAGGGTTGCTTGAATATTTGCTTTACTAATTGTTACTGTTTGACCTTCTAATGCTTCGTGCATTGCACTTCTATCTTCTGTTGACATTTTATCTAATTCATCTATACAACAAATACCTTTATTAGCTAATACAAGTGCACCTGCTTCAAGACTCCATCCTTTTAAAAATTCATCTTTTACAACAGCAGCTGTTAAACCAGCCCCACTAGCACCTTTTCCGCTTACATAACGTGCTTTTGGTGCTACCTTTGCAACCCTTTTTAGTAATTGTGATTTACCACTTCCAGGGTCTCCTATTAATAAAACGTGCATATCCCCTCTTGTTATCATACCATCACTTCTTACTTTTCTTGTTCCTCCAACTAATTGTAATAATAAAGCTTCTTTAACTCTATCATAACCAAAAATAGAAGGAGCAACAGAATTAAGCAATTTTTGAAATATTTTTGGATCCTTTGAAAGTTCAATTATTTGTTCAATTTCATCTTTATTGATTTCAATCTCAAAAAAGTCTTCTTCTACACCTTCAATATAATTTGCTTCGATGATTAAATCATATCGTGTTAGTTTTCCACCATCTCTTGACATGATAGGAATTTCTTTGACAGTACCAACAATTATTACTTTACTTCCTGGGTTTGTTTTTTTCTCTGTTATAGGTCTTACAAGATCTTCTTGTAAAAAGACACTCATTCTTTTTGGTTGTTCTCCTCCTTCAAGTTGTTCTGGTACTTCTTCTAAAACAAGTCCTTGTGCATCAATCAGTTCTTTGCTTAATAATCTAAATTTTCCTTTTCTACCACAACCACATCTAGTAGGTTCTCTAAATTTTGAATCAAGTTGTAGAATTGTTATAACATTTCCACAACCTGGACATTCAAATCTTGCTGCTGTTACTTTTGGTCTAACATCTGATTTTTGTCTAACAACACCATCAATCAAAAGTAATTTTCCAATATGTTTGCTTCTAATATTTCTTATCATGATTTTTTGTGTTTCTGGAAGATTGTTAAACCTTATTCTAAAATTTCTTATTTTTTTTGGAAGATCAAATAATAAAATAGAACTATCTGCTGCTTTGATTGTTTCTTCTGGTATTTCTAATAAATCATTAGAAAGTTCAGGATCAAATTTCATGAGTTCCATAAAATCTACAAGCATGAAATTTTCTCCTTTTCTAACTGTTTCTATTAATTGTGCATAATAATTCTGTTCAAAAAATTCCTTAAATTTGTTGATATGTAATGTTGGATCCATGTTAACTTACTTTTTTGTTACTTTTTTTAGATTTGTTATTAACATATCAATTGCTTTATGTACTTGGTCTTCACTTTTTGTTCCTGTACAAACAATTTTTCCATTACTAAACAACAAGAATGTTGCTTTTGCTTCAATTAACTTGTAAACTAAACCTGGAAATTGTTCTGGTTCGTATTCTGTATTAGGTAATTTCATAGCTAATGTATTCAAATTAAGATCCATACCAATACTTCCACTTGCTACAATGTTTTGAATGTTAATTTCAGGTTCAATCTTAATGTCAATGTTAATTTTCTTTAGGCTTTTGATGATTTTCTTTATACTTTCTCTTACTTTTTCCATTGATTTAGCACCTGTACATACAACATTACCTGAACTAAAGATCAATGCAGATGTTTTTGGTTCTTTAATACGAATTACAAGACCAGGAAATTGTTCTGGATTATATTCTGTATTACTTAAAGTTGCAGCCATTTTTTCTAATGGGATATCATGTTTTAAAGAAGTAGATACTACAATATTAACAACTTCAATATCATTTACAACCTTTGGTTTTACACTAGCTTTTGCTTGTACTTTCTTTTTAGTTTTAGCTTTAGGCTTTTTTTTGGTTTTTGCCATTTAAATCCCCCCGAGGTATTTAAATACCTTTATAAATACTTTATAAATGATACTTATATTTAAATACTTCTATTTATAAATAAAATCATAGCAATGTATATTTTTGAGGTAGTGTGCCCCTTAAGTTTCTTTTGGAATATGGGGTTTAAAGGGGTTTAAAGGCTTAAATTCAGGTGTTTTTGTGTTTTAAGTCATATTGGAACCCCTTAATTTCCTGTGGAACTATTAGCTTTACAATGGTTTAGAAGTGTTGTGTTGAATATATCTTTTTGAGTTTATATGTTTTTATATTAATTTACTACCAATTAGTTATAAAAATGGAAAGATTTATAAATAGAATAGATTTGAATACTAAATATAATCAAAATCTTTTTCCACAAAATATAAAAACTATCAACCTTTCCCTTAGCAAAAGGGGTAATTTAATTTAAAGGTGATATTAATGGAAAATAATAAAAATATTAATGAAATTCAAAAAGTTGAAAATTCAATACCAAATGTTAATCTTGGAGAAAAGATTAAAGAAAAAAAACCAAAAATGAAAATTAAAAAAACACATATGTGGCAAGTAATAAGTGGAGTTTTACTTTTATTGTTGATAATTTCTATTTTTACAGGAGGTTTTAGTTCTATTAAGATGCCAACAGGTGCTGTTATTGGAGATGCAACTGTTTCAGATGAGCAAGTTAAACTTGATTTTTATGTTATGTCACAATGTCCTTATGGTACCCAGGTTGAGGATGCAATTAAACCAGTTTTAGATAAGTTTGGTAATTTAATTGATTTTAATTTAGAATTTATTTCAACTGATTTAGGTAATGGTCAATTTAATTCACTTCATGGAGAGCCAGAAACACAAGGTAATATTGTTCAATTGTGTGCTGCAAAGTATAATCCTGATAAATATATGGATATGGTTGTTTGTCAAAATGCAAATGCAAGAGCTATACCAGGTAATTGGGAATCTTGCGCAAATCAAAATGGTCTTGATGTTAGTGCTATAAAAACTTGTTTTGAAGGAGATGAAGGAAAAGGATTACTTAGTGCTTCTGCTAAAAAAGCAGGTGAAGTGGGTGCAAGAGGTTCACCAACAATTTTTATTAATGATCAATCTTATAATGGTGGAAGAACTGAGATGGATTTTATAAGGGCAATATGTAATAGTTTTGAAGCAAAACCAAAACAATGTAATGAAATACCTGAACCAAAAAAAGTTGAAATGATTGTAGTTAATGATAAAAGATGTAAAGATTGTGAAACTGTTAGTTTAATAAGTCAATTAAAATCTATGTTTCCTGGAATGGATGTTGTTGAAGTAGATTATAGTTCTACAGCTGGAAAAGAAATATATTCAAAAAATAACTTAAAATTTCTTCCTGCACTTTTATTTGGAGAAAGTGTTAAACAAGGGGAAGGATATTCAAACATAGCTCGTTATCTTCAAAAAAAAGGTGATTATTATGAATTAATGGTAGGTTCTTCATTTGATCCTAGTGCAGAGATTTGTGATAATGGTGTTGATGATGATAATAATGGGCAGACAGATTGTAGTGATATTGGTTGTAAACAAAGTCTTTTATGTAGGAAAGAAAAAGAAAATCATTTAGAAGTATTTATTATGAGTGATTGTCCTTATGGAAGAAAAGCAATTGAAGCTTTAAATGGTGTTATTGATAATTTTGGTGATAAAATAACTTATGATGTTCATTATATTGCTAGTGAAGAAGGAGATGGTTTTAGTAGTTTACATGGACAATATGAAGTTGATGAAAATATAATCCAATTATGTGTGAAAGAACATAGTACTGAACAATGGTTTGATTATATGTATTGTAGAGCAACAAAAGGTGTTAGAGGAAAGGATTGGAAAGATTGTGCTAGAGATACAAAAGTTAATATTGAATTAGTGCAGGCATGTTTTAGTAAAGATGAAGGAAAAGATTTACTAAGAGAAGATATTAAAGTTGCAAACTCTATGGGTATTGGTGCATCACCAACATGGATAGCAAATGGAAAATATCAGTTTAGTGGTATTGATTCAGAAACTGTTAAACAAAATTTATGCAGGTACAATGATTTAGAGAATTGTGGTAATGAATTAAGCAGTGATACAGGTGGTGTAGCAGCTGGTAGTTGCTAATTAAGTCGAAAGCTTTTTATATTATAATTATATTTATTATAATATATATAATAAAATATATAACAAAAGAGAGGTGGGTATTATGGCACTTGGGTTACAAGAGGTCACATTAAGTATAATTGTTGGTACATTGGCTGCTATAGTATATGCATTAAGAGTTCTTGTTTTACTTGATCGAAGGATTGAGAGAATAGAAAAACATATAGAAAAAATGGCCAATAAGATTGTAAGGGAAGAAGTAAAAATAGAAAGACTTGTTGGTAAAAGAAGGAAAAAAAGAAGATAACAAATTTATTTCTTTTTTTTGAACAATGGATAAATTCAAAAAGATTGTTGGAGATATTAAAAGATTAAAAATACAAGGTGCAAACAATGTTGCACTTAATTCAGCTATAGCTATTAAGTATATTATAAATAACACTGAAACAAAAAATATAAATCAATTTCTTAAAAAATTATTTGTGTCAAAGGAAATTATTTCAAAAGCAAGACCAACTGAACCTTGTTTAAGGAATACACTTAATTTTATTTTTTATAAACTTAAACCATCAAATGTTAGTTCATTAAAATATGAACTTAAACAGAGAATTGAAAAAGCGATACATCATTTACAAAATTCAAATAAAATGATTGCGTTGGTTGGTGCTAAGAAAATAACAAATGGGATGATTATATTTACACATTGTCATTCATCAACTGTAACTGCAATATTGAAAAAAGCAGCTGAACAAGGAAAACATTTTGAGGTTCATAATACTGAAACAAGGCCATTGTATCAAGGAAGGATTACTGCAAAAGAACTTGCTGCAGTAGGAATACCTGTTGTACATTTTGTTGATTCTGGTGCACGTTATGCATTAAAGAAAGCAGATATGATGTTGATTGGTGCTGATGCAATAACTTCAACAGGTAAAGTAATTAATAAAATTGGTTCTGAATTGTTTGCAGAAGTGGCAAATAAACATGATATTCCTGTTTATACTTGTACTGATTCATGGAAGTTTGATCCCAAAACAATTTTTGGTTATGAAGAAGAGATTGAAGAGAGAATACCAAAAGAAATATGGAAAAATCCTCCTAAAGGTGTACAAATTCATAATTATGCTTTTGAAAAAGTTGATGCTGATTTAATTACTGGAATAATTTCAGAACTAGGGGTATATAATCCTTTTTCATTTATACAAGAACTTAAGAAGAAAAATAAATGGATGTTTTAATTTTTAACGGCTTTTTCTTTTTTTAACTTTTGTCCTATGTTTTTTATGTTTTACTTTTTTAATATTTTTTTTTACTTTTTTTGATTTAATTCTTTTCAATGAACCTTTAATTTTTTTAAACTTTCTTTTTTTGGTTCTTTTAGAGGTTTTTTTCTTACTCTTTTTTAAAGACTGTTTTTTCTTAATTTTAATATTTTTACTTTTAATTTTTTTAGAAGGTTGGATTTTTTCCATTTTTAGTTTATTTTTTATTTCTTTTTCAATTTGTATTACTTGTTTTTCAATTTGTAAAATTTTTTCTTCATTATCTTCTTGTTCAATAAGTGAACCACATTCAGGACATTTAAACTCAAAATTCATTGCTTGATCAAAGTCAAGTCTTATACATTTTTGTGGGCAAACATAAAAATTGCTTTCTTTTTCTCTAACTAATCTTTCTTTAAGTTTTTCGAGTCTTTTTTTCTTTAAGCTATCAATTAAATATCTAATCTGTTTTACATTGAATGTCCAATAATAAACATACCAACCCTTTTTTTTATCTTTTTTTCTTGTGAATGAAACAAGATTGCTGTTGAAAAGTCGATATAACATATTTCTTGTGATATTTATTTCTTGTTTTATTGAATCAGCTAGTTTAAATTCTGAGACATTCTTCTTATTTTTTAATGAACGGACAAGTGGTATTACATCATCTCCTGCAACTTCACTTATTACATTGTCAATGAGCTTATTTGATAATTTCAATTGGATTACCCCATCTAATTTATGGTTAGAAAAATTTATAAAATTTTCTATTTTTTAAATGGAAAAAATAGTGTTTTTTTGTTATTTTAATAAATTTTTGTGTTTTTTTATTAGTTTTAAGTATTTTTTGTCCTTTTTATTAAGAAAAAGCGGAATTATTTGTTTATTTTGATTAATGTAGGATAAATTATGTTTTTTTTGTGTTATAACCCTTAGAATGTCCTTATTTAATTAATTCATCAAATAATAATCCTTTTAGTTTAATAATGTCCAAATTAACAGAATATCCTTTTTTAGTTGTTTTAAGATCTTCAATATTTAGAAAATACCATGGTTGTTTATTAAATTTAACTGCTAACCATGGTTCAGCGCCAAATATGTCTGCAAAAAGCTTTAATTGCTCAATTTCATCTTTTGTGAGGTATTTTTTTTGATTTTTAGATGTTTTACATTCAATAGCTAGTTTTCTTACCTTATTACTTGCTAAGATATCAGCAGAAGGGTATTTCATGGATCCTGAGCCAGCGATTCTAACACTAGGCCATTGATTATTCCAGAACATATGGATAAGTTCTCTTTCTGCATTAATACCCTTTGTTTTACGTGACATATTAATATTAAGATAAATGTTAATCTTATTTATTACTTTCTAAAGAAATATGATTTTAATTATCTAGAAACTTCATGTTTTTTTACATTGGATGGTTCAAATTTTTTAACTAATAATTCATAAGCTTTTTTAGCTGATTCTTTTCCACCACAACAAAAAATATCAACTGCTGCACTTTCATGTTCTGGCCATGTATGAATACTTATATGTGATTCGGCTAGAAGGATTATGCCGGTAACACCTTTTGGTTCAAACTGGTAAAAACTTTCACCTACTTTTGTTAAACTTGCTTCAGAAACAATTTCATTTAATAATTTTTGAACAATATTAACTTTTTCTAGAACTTTAGCTGGGCATTTTAAAAGATTTACAATAATATGATGGCCCATGTTCATTTTTTATCTCCATGAATGTATCATTCCTCGTGAATACAATTAATTTTTTGAATATTTAAATGTTGTGGTTTATTTTTTGAGATTATAAAGTGGAAGGCTTCCCAGGAATCGAAATTGATATACATCAAAGGTTGACCTTGATTCATTCTCAACTCCGCGACCCAATAAGCACCAATACTTAAGGTTAAGGCTGCTTCATTCCTGATCTGACCTGGTTCCCAAAAATATTAGTCCTACAGGACAGAGTTTCATAGTCAGAACCAAGACCTCTGACATATAACAACTCCTTTTCCTGGTTTTTGACCCCACCATAAAGCCTGTTTGTGGTTATAAGTAGAGGCTAACTACCCGGTCTAGCCTTCCAAATTGTTAAAAAATGAGTCATTTTTAAAAAGTTTTCGACTTAGTATGAACTGTTTAAAAGTTTAGGGGTTTTAGGAGGCTTTTGTTTAACAACTATATAATAGAAAAATTTATTAATTTAGCATATTTACAGGAGGTTATGGGGTCAAAAATACTTTTTATGGGAACAGCTGGGGATAATTTTGTTGTAGCTAAACAATTAAGAGCATCAGCAGGGATAATTCTTAATCTTTCTGGTTTTCAGTTTCATATTGATCCTGGTCCTGCAACCTTAATACGTGCTATTGAAAATCAAATTAATTTAAGAGAAAATACAGCTGTTCTTGTAAGTAATTCAGAAGTTATTAATTGTAATGATATTAATGTTGAAGTAAATACAATGACTCATTCAGGTCTTGATAAAAAAGGTGTTTTAATATGTAATGAATCATTAGTAAAAGGTAATGATAAAATTCATCCTTTTTTAACTTCAAAACATAAAAATTATGTTGAAAGAGTTATAGCATTGGAACCAGGACAAAAAGTTGGTGTTGAGAATGTAGAAATTCATGCATTGAAAACAAATAATGAAGATTCAACAGCACTTGGATTTAAATTTTATACTCCTCACTTTATTTTAAGTTATACTGGAGATACAGGTTACTCAGATGATGTAGTAAGACAATATTTTGGTTCTGATATAATTATTATGAATGTTCCTTTTCCTAGAGGTATTGAATCAGAATATAATTTGAATGTTGATGATGTTGTTAAAATAATTAAAAAGGTTAATCCTAAACTTGTAATATTAACACATTTTGGTTATAAAATGTTGAAAGCTGATCCTATTTATGAAGCAAGAGAAGTTCAACGTGTAACAAATTGTCAAGTTATTACAGCTAAAGATGGAATGTTAATTGTTCCTGATGAATATTCGGCTAAGTCAAGACAACAAATGTTTTCTGGTTTAAAGGAATTTAAGTCTCATGAATTAGATGAAACTAAAAGTACAGAGAAACCCTCTTTTGAACAGGAAACTACAGAAAAAGGAGAAGAAGAACAAGTTGGATTAAATCAGTTTAATGATAGCGAAACCAATTAAACAACCAATAGTTAAAAAAGGCATTGCTGGATAAAATTTATTTTTCTTACCATATATTAACAATAAATATAATGCAATAGAGGTTGTTATTGGAATAATTAGTGTTTTTAGGAAAGCAGTTAATATTGGGTTTGTTAATATTAAATTTTTCATAACAACGCCAGCAAACATCAATGGAAAACCAATATCACCTCCTCCAAGAACAGCATTTTTAACTTTGATTTTTATTAAGTGTTGTTTTTGTCTTGATTTTTTTTGTGAAGTTTTTCTAATTACTTTTCCTTTGTTGTATGGGATTAATAATCCAGCAAAAACATTTGTTTTACTTTGAAATTTTGCCATTTTTACCATGTGTTTACTTTTCCATACAGCATACATGTCATACAATGATATTATTATTAATAAAATAAAAGCGGCTGATAAATTAATAATAGGTACAAAGATTGCAGCAAGCCCACCATATACAAATATTTCAGTGAGATTGTGAATTATAACTTCTGGTTTGTATACTTTAACCCATGTCAATAGGAAACTTATGATCACTGCCATTAGTTTTGGCATGAATGCTGCAAAAGCTACTGTTAAACATGCAAAAACACTTAGAAAAAACCATAGTTTCCAAATTTTTATTAAACCAAATTTTATTAAGAGAAGTATTAAAATTGTTCCAATTAATAAAGCTGTTGTGATCCATATATATGATGTTGATTCTTGAATTTGTGGTCTTTCAATATATGGTAAAGACTGAAATGAAACATCTCCTGTTTCAACTAATTTTTCTTTGTCAATGTATTCTTTTGTAATTAATAAACCTACTACTTGTGCACTTAAGAAGATTAATACAAGAATCAGTGTTATGTTTTGATCGTGTTTCATTTTTTTTAAAAAGGGCGGTTAGTGGGATTTGAACCCACCCTAGGGGATCCACAGTCCCCTGTGCTGCCAGGCTACACCATAACCGCCATATTATCATCTTGGAGAATAATATTATTTATAAACTTTTGGAAAAAGATTTTCTTTTTTTAAATGGTTTAAAAACTTTGTTTTTAAAAGATTTTGTTAAGATTTAAATCTTCCAATTATGTATGGTGTTAAGAATGATATAACATAAATAGCACTAATTATTATTGGTTCATGTATAATATTAAACTTTAAGAATTGATTAATATTGTTTGCTATATTTACTGTTACAAAAATGTTTATTATTGCTATTGCTGGAATAAAAATTAATGCAATTGCATGGTGTTTTTTATTAAGATGTTCAATATCTTCTATAAGAAGCTCAAAAAGTGAACCAAATATAATTCCTAATAAAATTATAATTATATATAAAAAATAATTATTAATTGTGAGTAAAAAAGGAATTAATACGATTGAAATAACAAAATTAGATATTGTTAGTACCAATAATGACATCCAATATAATATTCTATTTGTTTCTGTTGTATAATTTTTATATTTTTTATTCATTGTCCCCCTCAAGTTCTTTCATGTACTCTTTTGTTTTTTCAAAATATTCTTTAATATTATCAATATTGATTTCAAGATCTTCATCATTTATGTTTATTTTCATATTAACATGTCTTCTGTATTCCCTATAAGCTTTATATTTTGCTCTGATTATTTTTCTTAGTTGTAAATAAAATGCAATTCCTTCATTTATTTTTTCATTATTTGGATATATTTCTTTTAAAAGTTTACATTTTAATGGTGAAAGTTCTGGTATTTCATCAACTTTATCTTTATTTTTTTCAATTAAATGATCTATAATGTGTTCTAGTGCGTTGATTAATCTTTCAATTATACTTCTAATTACATCAACTGTTCTTGTGTATTTCAGGCTTACAAAAATCAAATGATCTGCCCGTTTTAACTCGCTTTTTGCTTTATCTAAATATGTGTTCATTTTTACTTACAATTTTATCCATTAATTGTACAAAAGTCTTTGTTTTATATATATAATCTTTGATCTTATTTAAATCAATCACCTGCATTTGGTAATTTTCTGAACATATAACAATTTGATCTTTTCTTATAAATTCAACAGGACTTTTTTTGTGTTGTAATATTATATTTTTTACGTCCTGGATGAGTTTGGTGTAAATATTTGGAATATTATGTTTAATCATACTTTTTGCTCTAAAAAGATTAAATTTTGAGTCAAAAGTTTCTTGAAATGATGGAACTCTTTTAAACAAATAATCATAATATAATATTGCCCCCATTGAATTTGTAAGTGCTAAAAATATGTTATCCATTACAGCTAATAATAATTTTGTATCTCTAACTAATTTATATGTTACATTGAGCATGTGGTCAGCATTTGCAATATTGGTCTTTGCTTTAAGTTTAGCTTCCTGAAATTTTTCCATACTGTATAATAGTACATACGAATTTAAAAATTTTTCTAAAGAAAATCATTCTTGGAGTTTTAAAATGGCTGCTGCAAGGTCTCCTTTTGCTTCAATAAGGGCATTTTCAGCTTGTTCTTTGCTTTTATTAGTTTGTTCTGCTACTGTTTTGATGTCTTCAGGGCTTATTTGAGCTTGTTTTTCTTTTATATGTTCCTCACCAACTATTTGGTATGTTTGTTTACCCATCATATTTACTTTACTAACCTGTGGGCTTGTGATGATAATATCTTTATCCTCACACTTAATAATTACCTCAGTAGCATCGATTTCTTGTTGCTGAATACCCATACGTTTCATCATTTTTTGCATTTTTCTTGGGTTCATACCTGGAATCATGTTATTCACCTATAAACCAAACCAAGCTGTTCCATAACTGTGTAGAATTATCATAATTATAATTACAATTATACATAAAACAATAATATGACCTGGTTTAAATTCAATCTTACTTTTATATTCATCAAAATATCTTACAAGTCCACCCATACCAGAGGGCATTGATACTTTATTACGTGCCATTTTATCATAGAAATCAGTCTATTATTTATAAATTTTTGGGAATTCTGATAGGATTTTCAAAAGGTTTAGAAATTTCTGAAAATTTCTAAAAGGTTTATAATAAATAATGTAATAAATTATTTAAATATAAATTAATTTTATAGCCATTATGAAAATTTTGTTGTTGTATGGTGGAGTTATGCCTGGAAAAGAACATACATCTATTAATTCTTTTGAAACAAATTATCCTCCATTGGGTTTACTTTATATGTATGGCTTGCTTAAGGAAAATGGTGAAAATATCAACTTTTATAATATTTCAGATTATATTCCTAAGGAAACAGAAGAATTAATCAAGAAAGAATCACCAGATATTGTGGGTATATCATGTCATTGTTTAAACCGATTTGTTGTTCTAAAACTATGTGAAATAATAAAAAATCTTAGTACTTTGATGCAAAAAGATATAATAACTGTTGTGGGTGGTCCAGAGCCAACCTTTATTTATAAAACACTCTTAGAAGCTTCCTCTTATATTGATTTTATTATTGTTGGTGAAGGTGAAAGGTCTTTTTCTGAACTTATCCAAGCCATAAAAAATAAGGAAGATCCAAAAAAGGTTAAGGGAGTTGCATTTAAGCAAGGTGAAAATGTAATTTATACTGGTAAAGTTGAACTGATCAAAAATTTAAGTAGCATGCCTTCTTATATAAAATATTATTATAACCCTTATAGTTTAAACTTTTCTCTTTTAACAACAAGAGGTTGTCCAGGAAACTGTTTATTTTGCACAACACCTTTAATGTGGGGACAAAAATTAAGAGAGCGTTCTGTAGAATCTGTCCTTGATGAAATTGGTGAGTTTTACAAACGAAAGATAACTGAAATATCATTTATGGATGATACTTTTACTGTTAATAAACAAAGGGTTATTAAAATATGTAAAGGTATAATTGAAAGACAATATAAAATTAGATGGACATGTAATGCAAGAGTTAACTTTGTTGATGATGAAAGACTTTACTGGATGAGAAAAGCAGGTTGTTATAGAATAAGTTATGGTATTGAATCAGGTTCAACTATGATCTTAAAAGTGTTACAAAAATATTTTTCTCTGGATCAGGTAAGAAATGCAGCAAAGTTGACCAGGAAATATGGTTTTCACATGAGATTTTACTTGATTGTTGGTTCCCCCGGTGAGACAGAAGAAACAATACAGGAATCTATTAATATAATTAAAGAATGTAAACCTCATGAAATTGTTGTTTCTCCTTTTGTTATTTATCCAGGTACACAGATTTTCAACAAAGCCAAAGAAGAGGGTTACTTAACTGAAGAGCAATGGTTTCAAAAACAAGTATTGTTTCATTACACAAAAGAACATAACTTTGATACAATAAAAGGATTTAAACAAAAAATTGAAACTTTTTTTAATAGTAATAAAGATAGTTACCAATATTCCTTTGATGATATACAAGAAATGATCAAGACTTTTCCAGAGATCCCTGAAATATATCACTTACTTGCTGCATTTTATTATAATAACAAAAAATATGATCAATCAATAGTCACATTAAAAAAAGCGCAGGAAATAGGTTTAACTGAATATTTTTTATATTATAGTTTAGCTTTGAATTATATAAATATAGGAGAATTAAAAAAGGCAGAGGAATCATTCCTTAAATCTACTAAATATAACCCTCATAATCCTATTATTTACAATGCTTTAGGAAAATTTTATACTAATCATCGTAGAAATTATCTGAAATCACTTGAATGTTTTGAAAGGTCACTTAAGATGATACCTTTTGATAGCAAGATCAAGCAGTATGTAAAGCAGTTGAAAAAACATATGGGTATTAAGAACAACGATTTAAATTATGATTTTTCAGTTACGTATTAAATATTCCTTATCAATAACATCTTTGATATGTTTTGCTTTTTTATCTCCTATTTGTTCAACTTGTTTTAATTCATCTTGGTTTGCATTTATTATTTTTTTTATTGATTTGAATTTTCTTAGTAGCGGCTTTGCTAATGTTATACCTACACCAGGTAATGCACTTATAATATACTCTTGTTGTTCTTTTAATGTTAAAGGTTTTTTTGTGTGTAATGTGAATTCTGTTGTATTATCAGTTTGTTCACGTTTTGCAATAATATTAATTAATCCTGCTGTTTCTTTAAAATTTTTTGTGTATAAAACAGGGATACCATAACTTATTGTGATAGTAGCTAACATACCCCTTATTGCATTTGGGTGTATTTTTCTAATTGAATAAATATCTTCTTGTCCTTCTATTATTATTAAAGGTCTTTCAAATGATTTTTTAAGATCTTTTACTTGTTGCAATAATCTTCCATCAATAATTGATTCAACAAAATCATTTGTTGTTTTATATTCAATTCCACATCTGCTTGAAACAATATAATCAGCAACCTCAAGTTTATCTAATTTAATATTACTGTTAAATTCAATTAACTCTTTAATCACACCAGAACCCTTTTCTCTATAATCAACATATACTTTTATTTCATCTTTTTTAATATAACTTGTTAACGGTTTTTCTCTCTTAACTTCAGATTTAAATCTTTGTTTTAATTGTTTAAGTGTTCTTATCATTCTTTTTTCTTTATGATGTGCAGTCCATCTATACGCTTCATCTCTAGTTCCTTGTGTAACTAATGTAATAACTCTTCCCTCAGCAAGCCTACCAGTACGGCCCCTTCTTTGTACAGTTCTAATTGCACTTGGAACTGATTCATAAAATATAACTAAATCAACTTGTGGAATATCAAGACCTTCTTCACCAATACTTGTAGATATTAAACAATTAAACTGTCCTTCTCTAAATTCATCAAGCATTTTTATTTGTTCTTTTTGTGTCAAACCAGTTTGTTTTCTCTTTGCTTGTCCAACAAATAATTTTGTAGGTATAATTTCCTGTACTTCCTCTAAAATCTTAACAGCAGAATCCCTATATTGATTAAAAATAATAACCTTAACATTAGGATTTTTTTCTTTTTCCTCTTTCAAAATCTGTTTTAATTTACTTAATTTAGGATGTTCAACATTTGCATCATTTATATTATGAACTAAAGCTCTTGCAGATTTAAAATTAAGGTCTCTAACTAAATTTTGTGTTGCTTTAACTTTAGTTTTATATGATTCTGAAACTAACTTTTCTATATATTCATTCAATGCTGTTATCCCTTGTGTTTCAAGTAATTCTAATGCATGCTGAACCTTAATTCCTTCTGCTAAAAGTGAAACACTTTTTAAAATTTCTAAACTTTTATTACCCTGTACAATTTCAGAATGAAGTTGTCTTTGTAACATTAATAATTGTTTTTTTGTTGGATTGAGTGTTTTTTTAACATAACCCCAATGTTGAATCTGTTTTAACTTTGATTTATAACCTGCTTCCAAATATTTTTTAACTGACTTAAATGATTCTGGTAAATTCACTTTTACATATTCAATATTCATATCCTGAACATATGGTTTAACATCTGGATCAGTATCTATTCTTGATTCAATTTCTTCAATATAAAGATTTTTACAGACCTCACTTATTGTTTCCAAATCATGTCCTGGTGATGCAGTTAATCCAAGAATTCTCTCATACTTTGATCCTTTATGATATTGTTTTGCAATCCACACATAACTATATTCTTTAACAGCCCTATGACATTCATCAAACCCAAGCAAAGACACTTCTTCTAAATTAATTCTTCCAGATATAATGTCATTTTCAAGTCCTTGTGGTGTACTAAAAATAATTTGTTTTTCTTTCCATAATTCTTCTCTTTTTTCTGGTTTAATATGACCTGTAAACATAGTAAGTTTTTCTTCTGGAATATTTGTAAACTTCACAAAAACATCATAATATTGTTTAATCAAAGGTCGAGTTGGACCTAAAAATAATATCTTAGAATTAGGATATTGTTTTAATCTTTGCATAGTTAACATTAAGAATATTTTGGTCTTACCTAATCCCGTTGGTAATACAACTAATGTATTTCTAGTTGAAGCTGTAGCAAAGATGGTCTGCTGATATAATCTAGGCTTAAATCCTTTTATCATATACTATATAGAAGTAGTTTTATTTATATATTTTAGCCGTGTTTGTCTAGTGGGGAGTGGTGTGGTAGAAGATTGAGACTAACATCGGGCTTATGCGAAGTTCGATTTCTCCTCGTGAGCAAATTTTTTCCT
>CAYMBN010000011.1:0-52656 GCA_964388715.1 uncultured Methanosarcinales archaeon | reverse complement strand
TAAATTTTCTCTTTATAAACCTTTCGCTTTTTTAACCATTTCATAGTAGTTAAAACTCCTTACATTAAGGTCTTTGAAAGAATAAAAAATCAAAAACAACCCTCCAGCACATTTAGAACGTAACTTAATTAAAAATTTTTTGGTAATTTTACTCTAATTTCTTAACAATTTTATCATTTGGAAGTTCTTCAAGAAGTTGACTAACTGTCTTTCCATAACTTGGATGAATCAATTCTGGCTCAACTTCAACCAATGGAACTAGAACAAATCTTCTTTTATGTAATCTAAAATGCGGAATAAAAAGATCTTGGTGATCAAGCATCTTATCTCCAAAAAATAAAATATCAAGATCAATCACAATCGGTCCGCCATAAACATTTCTTAAACGCCCCATACTATTTTCAATCTGTTTTAACTTAGCCATAAACTGTTCAACTTTCATATCTGTATCAAGTTTAACAACTCCATTAACAAACCATTCCTTGCTTACAACACCAACTGGTTCTGTTTCATATAAAGAAGAAATCTTTTTAATTGTAAAAAAATTCTTAAGAACATTAAGCACACGCTCAATATTCCTCATTCTATCACCAGAATTAGAACCAACTGAGATATAAGCTATAGTCATAGAAAAAGTAATACCTAAAAACTATATAAATGTTTTGAAAATAAATTCCGTAAACTTTTCGGATTAAAAAAAAGAAATGCCCTCTTCCTTAGGGGGTGTGGAGAAGTTAGATGGAAAAGAGGGCAACCAATGAATATAAAATGTGGTTTGCAGCCCACCGCAAACCACATAACTATTAAATTACCTTACTATTTCTATTCCTAATTCCTGACTTATTTGCATTGCTTCTGCACTTGGTCCTCTGGTGTCTACTTTACCTAAAATCCAGGGAGACTTGACACCAGTTATAATTGTCATAACTGTCAGCTTTCCTTTCATATCATCGCTAACTCTTGCACCCCAGATAACATTTGCATCATCATCTAGGCTTTCAGTAACTAATTCTCCTGCTCTACTGATTTCGTCAAGAGTCATATCAGGACCGCCGATTACATGGATCAATGCTCCTGTTGCTCCTTCATAACTTATGTCTAACAAAGGATTACTTAAAGCTCCTTTAACAGCTTCTTCAACTCTGTTATTTGTGTCAGAACTTCCAACACCGATAGCAGCTACTCCTCCGTTTGTCATGATAGCTTTCACATCTGCATAATCCAGGTTAACTAAACTTGGGATTGCTATTGTTTCGACAATTCCTTTTATCATAGTACTAATCAATTCATTTGCTACTGCAAACGCTTGTTGTACTGGTAAGTTACCTGCAATTGCAACTAATCTGTTGTTATCAATTACAATAACTGTGTCAGAAACTTGTCTTAATTGTTGTAAGCCAAATTCAGCTTTATCAACTCTTGCTCTTTCAATCTTAAATGGCATTGTTACTGTACCAATAACAATTGCTCCTGCATCTTTTGCTACTTGCGCAACAACTGGTGCAGCTCCTGTTCCTGTTCCGCCACCCATACCAGCGCAAACAAAAACCATATCTGAGGTTTTTAATGATTCTTTTACCTCTTGCATACTTTCTTGAGCAGCCTCTGCTCCTTTTTCAGGATATCCACCACATCCTAGACCACGTGTAGCTTCTTTTCCTAAAAGATACTTTCTGTCAGAATCTGTAATAGTCAGATGCTGTTGGTCAGTATTACATGCAATTATTTCTGCACCTTTAATACCTTTCTTATATAACCAAGAAACCATATTGTTTCCTGCACCGCCTACACCTATTACTTTTATATTTGCTTGCCCAACTTCAAGATGTTGGAAATTTTGTTCTTCATGTTTTTTTGCGTTTTCAATGATAAAATCCATTTTTTCGCCTCCCCTTTTTGTTTATCTTATTTACCCTAACATATATGTTCCAGTATCGAAACATTTATAAGGGTAATGATCTTTACTTTTCTTAGAAACAACGTTCAAACTTGCGCCAACAAGTTTCGGACAAAGCGACTTCAAGCTGTAGAAAGCTTAAAAACATCTAAAACACAACACAAAACCGAGTTTCCGCCAAAAAACAGGTTTTTTTTCTAATATTTGTAATGCACTACTTATATATAAATATTTCTATTCTCCACTATATACTTTTTGTATACATTTTAAGAAATATCGACGCTGTTAAGGATTTTTTTTAGCAACCTTCTTAATTTTGTCAGCAATTTTTTGGCTTTTCTCAGCAATCTTTTCACTAGCCTTTTTTAGTATACCTTTTCCAGATTCAGTTCCTTCTTTAAAAGCCTTTTCAAACCCAACACTTGTCCAACCAAAGTATGTTGCAGCATCCTTTATTCTTGCTCTCCAACTCTGAAAAAAGAACATAAATTCAATCTTATACTTAGGAGGGGCAGGTGGATCTTCATCAGCATAACCAATAGTAATTATCGCCTGTGGCCTTACATTATCAGGTATACCAAAATCTCTCTTGATCATATCTTCATCAAAAGCACCAACCCAACAAGCACCTAAACCAAGAGAATGCGCTGTTAAGAGTATATTTTGAATTGCAGTAGCACAATTTTGAATAGTATACAATCTTTCTCCTCTAATCCCATAAAACCTTCTAGCTTTTTCAGGCTCTCCACAAACAATAATATGCACAGGAGCTTGCTCCATCCAAAACTGTTGTAGACAAGCTTCTGCTAACTTTTTTCTCTTACCTTTATCAAAAACAACAATAAATTTCCAATTTTGCACATTACCTGAACTTGGTGCAAAACGTGCAGCATCAACAATATTAGTTAATTTATCAAATTCAACAGGAACATCAAGATATTTACGAATAGAACGTCTTGTTTTTATGCAGTCTAATACATCCATTTTTGCCTCTCTTTTACTTCTTAATTGTTTTTATTTCTTTAGGATATTTAAAAGTTTTCTTTTTTTATAATTTATTTCTTCTGCTGATAATAAAGTTCTTCAATATATTCTAATGTACTACAATCCTCAGCACCTCTTTCCATATGCCTTAATCTTAATAATCTAGGAAATCTTAATGCATAACCACTAGAATAAGTAGGACTTTTTTGAATTTCTTCATAAGCAACTTCAATAACAATCTTAGGCTTAACCTTAACAACCCTACCTTTTTCACTCACAATCAAAGGTTTCAATAATTCAGTTAATTCTTCAAATGAAACACCTTGTTCTTTTTTCTCTTTAAATCCAGTACCAACTTTACCAATCTCAACAAGCTCATCATTTTCATCCCTACAAGCAAGCATAAAACTACTCAACCAGTTAGCTCTTTTACCAGTACCCCATTCAGCACCAACAATAACTAAGTCAAGAGCTTCCATTGTAGGTTTAACTTTAAAACCATAACCAATTCTTGCACCTGGTTTGTACGGAGCTTTAAGTTTTTTCATCATAATACCTTCTTCACCAGAATCAAGAGCTTTTTCATAAAACTTTCTTGCTTTTTTAACATCATCTGTTACAAGTTGTTTTGCAAGTACTATCTTTTTAGAAACAGACTCAACAACCTTTTTCAATAACTTCCTTCTTTCAACAAAATCAATCTTTAACATATTTTTCCCATTATAAGAAATAACATCAAATATATTAAGTTCAACAGGAAGTTTCTCAGCTAACTCTTTGATATTATACTTTCTTTTAATCCTCTGAGAAATATGTTGAAATGCCTGATATTTACCTGTTTTCGCATCAAACCCAACAGCTTCACTATCAAGAATAAATTCTCTTCCTTTAACATGTTGTTTAACATACTTAACAACTTCTGGAAACTGATTTGTAACCTCATCTAATCGACGAGTAAACAATTTAATACTTGAACCTTTTTTATGCACCTGAATCCTAAACCCATCATACTTAAATTCAAGTGCAGCTGGTCTTCCTAAACGTTCAAAACCATCCTCAATATCCTTAGCTTTAGGATATAACATAACTTTAATTGGATGCCCAGCAGAAAGTTCAACATCAGACAAACCTTTAACACTTTTTGTACTAGTAATCTCAGCAACTTTTGCAAAATCATTTGTCTTATCAGCTGCTTCTTGTAAAATATTAACCAAATGATTATAAGCTTGCCGCGCAACTTCTTTATCTTTTGCAATAATAAGATCATAATTATCAAGCTTTGCCTTGTCAACCTGTTCAATTTGATCAATCCTTAAAACCCTAAAATCACCAGTATCATACTCTTTATCAAGTTCAGAATCACACTCAAGACATTTCTTAATAGCAGGTTGAAATGTTTTACACTTTTTACAATAATAAAATATTCCTTTTATTGGTGGAAAATATGCCCAAGCAATCGCATCTCTTACAGAACCTTCACCTACTCCAACTCTAAGATCTTCCAGTATAGTTCTTACAATATATTTCGCTTCATTTGGCTTTGCACTTGTCAAAAGCTCTGCAATAAACCTTATTTTTTGTTCAACAGAACCTTTTCCTTCTAAATGAGACAGTTTTTGTATATTATCAAACACCTTCTTCACTGTTAATTGTCTTGAAAATAATGTTGCTTGCTTTTTTTTATTAACAAGTTTTTCAGCAACTTCTCCTAAATCACCTATCTTTCTCCACTCTTCTTCAATCTTATTAAAACCAGTCGCAAGTTTAAGCGCTTTTATAATCAATTTTGACGCAACACCAATCTTTGTTTCATCCCATTTTGGAAAAACCCTTCCTTGCAAAAGAAGAATAATCACTCCTAAATCATCTGTTTTTGTTTGTTTCAATAATTTAGAAATAAAATAAGTTTTTTCAAGTCTCTTAGACGTAGATTCAAGCTTTTCATAGACTTCAACTAGCTTATTATATTGCATAGGACCCAATATAACTTGTAGATATTTAAGTCTTTCTAAGCATGATTTCATAAATAAAACATTGTTCCAATTATGAAACATTGTTCTAAAAATGAAAACATATATATATTAGTAAATCTTTATAGTGCATGGAATGGAGAATGTTGAGATTTTGGAAGAATTGTTTGACAGCAAAATCCTTGCCATCCTAAGGACATTACTCTCAAACAGGAAAAAAGAGTTCTATCTAAGAGAAATTTCAAAAGAATCTAAAGTAAGTGTAGCTTCAACCTTTAGGATTATTAACAAATTCGTCAAACTAGGCATTGTCAAACAACATGTAATCAACAAATTCAAACTCTACCAGATTAATGATAATGACACAACCAAATTCTTAAGAAAACTTGTCAAAAAAGAAACAAAAGTACTACAAATATTCGTCAACAAAGCTAGTCTAATCCCTGGCGTAGAAATGATTATCCAGCACGGCCCAGAAACAAAAGAAAGGGCTAATGTCTTATTAATTGGCCAAAACATTGATGAAGGCGCTATTAAACAAGCATGTTCAAAAATAAGAAGTGACTATGGTTTCACAGTAAGTCCTCTTACTCTAACAGTGGACCAGTTTGCACAGATGAGCAAGATGGGCCTTTACCCAGAGGAAAAAACAGTCCTCTTCAAGAAAGGCGACATCAGTTCATATAAGACATTGAAACAGTTTTTCTAAGATTTCTTCTTATACATAAACCATATCACAATCACATTCAGCAAAGTAATTACTCCTGATACTAAGAATGCAAAGCCTAAGCTATAGAAATCTACTAAAAATCCTAAGAAAGGCATTACTATTGAACTTGCTAAGTTAGTTACAAAATTACTCAATGCCATCACTGTACCTCTATGTGAAGACTCAACATGTTTATGTATATAATCAGCTAAAACAGTTTCAGCATAACCACCTATACTAAATATCAAAATTGGCATTATTGCTCCAATTGGTCCAAACATAAAGCCCATCAAAACTATTAAGATACTTCTAGACAATATAATCCAAACCAAACTATTCTTCTCACCAAACCTAAGTTCAATCTTATGCGCATACTTTGCCATCAAAGCAGAACCCATGTTTGACAAAAAATATACTACACCAAAATAAATTATTGGAATTGACAAACTTTTCAGGTAAGGTTGGTAAAGTATAAACACTCCAAAACCAGTTGCATAAAATATTGCAATGTAAACCATAAGCAACCTTACTTTTTCATGGTTTGCACTATACTTAACAGCTTCTTTAAGATGTGTTAGGTAATGTGTATCAATCTTTTTATGTACTTCAGGTTCTTTAAAAGTAAAAGTCACCAAAAGTGCAATTGTTACTGGTATTAATGTTAGGTAAACAGGCAATCTTAAACTATAAGTTGCAAAATACGAACCAAATAATGCAGCAATCCCCCACATTGAATAATTAATAGCAGTAACATTACCAAAAACCTTCTTATACCTAGACTCTTCTTTGATAGACAACAAAACATCATAAACAAAAGTACTTCCTACTGCTGTCCACAATGCAACAGAGATACCCATCACAATCTCAGCAATTAAAAAACTAACAAATGAATAAGACATTGCATAAAGTAACCATCCAAAAAAATAAAACACAGTATTAACTATCAATATGGTCTTTCTACCCAACTTATCTGTCAATATTCCAGCAGGAATATTCAACAACATAATTGTCAGTGTGAAAGCCATCTGTAATATTCCAACCTGAAACATGCTCATGCCATTATCCAGCAAGAACAATATGAATATAGGTGAAACTAATGAAAAGCTACAAAATACCCGATACAGGTAAAATTTCCATATATTCGCTTTCATTTGTTTTTTTATTGACATTTTGACAGAGATAAGTTTAATATTGAACATTATGATGCAAAAGAATAGAGCACCATCTCACTGAACTTCGTCAATGAAACTTGGTGTACGTGTCATATTTATCACAAAATACACAAAGTTCAGACAGAATATAAAAAAGTTTCTATTTTTCTTCAAGAATTCTCTCAACTTCACCAGGAACATCATCTGGGTGTCCTTTAAATTTAGCAAGCATTTTATTAATTTCACTAACCTTTGGAGCAGTCATTCTATACTTTTTAATAGTTTGCCCACCTAATCCTGCTTCATCAGCTCTCCAAGTGTTCAAATGATAATTACAACATCTATCTTGATTCAAATACATATCCACCATATGTTCATCGCTCATAAACACACAGAAATCATGATTGTTTTATAAAAGTTACGTATTCTTCAAACATTCTGGGAAGTAAGTGTATTTATACTCCTTAAGAATCAAAGACAAATCATGTCTTTTAAGGTCTTCTCCTAAGATTGATCTGATTTTCATCAGGATTTCATTCAATTCATCACCTGTCTTAAGTCTTATCTCAAAACCAAAATCATTCTCTCCAATCATTTCATAATAATAAGTCATGTTAGGATGATTTGCAATAAAACTAATCAATGTATTTCTCTTTTGTTTGTCTAATTTTTTCAATTTTAAAAGAACTAAATACCAACTATAACCAATTGACTTACTTCCTGACCATGCACTTGGGCGGTATTTTAGAATTATTTTTTCTTTTTCTAACTTTTTTAGATGATATTTTACTTTTTCCCTTGATTCGTTAATGTTTTTTGCAATGTCTGTTATTTGCATTCTTGAATTGTGTGCTAATTGTTCTAGGATTTTCAAGTCAATTTTTTCTGGTTTAAAAATTCCTTTTCCTCTTTTTTCTATCATTTGATCTGGTTTTACAGGAGCATATAAAAATGGAAGTGGTACTAAGTGCTCCTTTTCCATGAAATCAATTTTGTAATCATCAATTTCAAACTTTTCTTCAAGTCTTTTCATGATTAAGTTAAGCCCAATATTATCTTTTACAAAGAATTTAACAACAAGATCAAAACTTCCAATACATTTGGTTACCCAAGCAATATTTGGGTGATTTTTCAGTGTATCAATAATCTGTTTTTCCTTTTCATTATCAACACTTTTTAACCTAACATATACAAGAAATATCTTCCAACCTAATCTTTGTATATCATAGACAGAATTAATTCTTAACAATAAACCTTCTTTAATCATCCTGTTTACTCTATAGTGAACAACCTCTTTGCTGAGCTGAACTTTCTTAGCAATCACTGAAAGAGGCATTCTACCATCAACAAACAGTTCTTTCAATATTCTCTTATCTTTCAAATCTAGCATTATATTTTACTTAATGGTTGTTATTATATATAAATGTTACCATTTGTTAAAAAAAAGAATAAGATATTTTATATATAACAATCACTACTTAATAGTTATAACATTCATGAGGTGAATGAAAAAATGAAAATAAAACAAATTGAAGCAAATAGTCAAGCAAATTTTGGAAGAGGCAATTACAAAGTTGATTTTGAGGATGGCTTTGTAGCTGATATAAGTTATGATATTGAGAGATGTAATGGGATGACTAGATACACACAAACAGAAGCAAATTTTTCTAGTAATGAAAGAGAATTAGGTAGTGCTTATGTGAGTAAAGAAGGTAGAACATACAGCCCTAGAAAAAATTCAAACACTGTAGCTGGTGAAAATTTAGACAGCGTAATGGAACATTTAGAAGCAATACAAAATAATCTTAGAGTACAGAAAAATGCTTCTTATGGAGAATCATTTCAATTTTTGGTTCCAGCTGTAGGACTATTGATTCCATTTTACCAGGCGGAAAAAATAAAATACGAAGCAAGTCTTAATGCTCCAAAAGCAGAAACCAAAACTGAAGTAATTCAGTTTTAATTTTTAAATGGAGGTAAATCAAAATGAGTGAACCAAAATGGTATTGTCATGGACTAACAGATGAAGATGTTGAAGGGTTAAAAAAAGATTACGCTAAAATTGAAAACCCAACTTATGGTATCAATGATAGAGATCAACTTGCTTTAGAGTTTCATTTAAATCATGCTAATGGTGGTGGAACTCAATATGGATTAAAAGATCCAAATGATATAATGGCACTTCTTAAAGAGACTAAGGCATATCAGGTATCAAAATTAGAAGGCAAAGTTGTTGAAGTCTTTTTAGAAGGATGTATGTTAAAAACAATTAGTGTTAATGAAAACATAGTTTAATTTTTTTTCTTTTTTTACGCCATCACGAAGAATTTTAATTAAAAATTAATGAAGAATTACGCCTTCCTTATCTGCATTATATCCAGTATCAGTACAAGTTATAATCTCAAGAGGTCTTTTATTACGTTTAGCAACAGTATTATCACCTCTTAATGTTGCTTCAAGTAATGATTGGGCTTGTTTTTCATCAGTCGCAGCCACCACTGCTTTACTTGTTGTCGCAAAAGCAGTAGCACTATAATCCATAAAATAGATAGGATACAAATCCTGACTTGAGGGTTTATTTTCTTCCATTCTTAATGAAATTCTCTGTAAGTTTATAAAATTATCGACTGAATTTTAATTTTATCGTCACAACTAAAAGACAATTACGCCCTCACGAAGAATTGAACTCCGGCTCCAAGGTCCGCAACCTTGTGTACTATCCATTATACTATGAGGGCAATAACCAAAAAAGAATAAGTTGAATATAAAAATCTTTTGACAAAGTTAAAACAGTTTAGAGAAAAACTTAATTTTTCATATCCTTTTTTGGTGAAAGACTAGTGACTAGAAAATCATCAAACTGATTTCTACGTTCTTGTAATTCTCTATCAAGATTAACCTCTCTCAAAGCGTCAGGATCATCTTTTATTCTTATATATTCTGCTGCTCTCTCATAAGATACTTTATACTTTCCTATTCCAGGATTAGAAACAGCTACATCACGAAAAAGATCTTCAGCTTCCATATATCTTTCTAATCCAAATAAACATATTGCTTTGTAAAATTTAAGCAGACTCTCATCTTCATGACTAATACCTATCTCAATTGTTTTATCTATCAACTTTAATGCTTCATCGTACCTTTTTAACAAAGACAAAGCAACTGCTTTGTAAGCATTAAAAATAGGAATAAAATGTTCTGGGTTACTTACTGTCTCACCCATACCTTGATCAACATATGAAACAACTTTTTTCCAATCTCTTAGATTAGAATACACTTCAAGAGCAATTATATAACTATCTATATCAGGACTTATTTTTAGTAATCCTTCTAAATAAGGGGTTGCTTTTCTCAATTTACGCATATCATCACAAGTATCAATAGCACCCAAATAAGTCCTTATTAATTGACCAAATTCTTTCTCAGAACTATTTATTTCTTGCACAAGTTTTTCATGTGACACAGCTGAATCACCTTCATCAGCACAAACAATTGGTTCTAACTCAGCAATTACTTCATCAAATTTTTTAAGTGCTAAATCAAATTTACATGTTTTTCTTAAAGACTCTGCTTGCAAGTATTTTATTTTAGGTTGTTCACCTATTTCAGATTTCATCCTTATTGCCATATCAAGATGTTCCAAAACTTTTTCTGGCTCTTCAACAAAGAAATAAGCCTGTGCTGCAAAACAATGTGCAACATAAGAGTTAGGATTTAATTCAACACTTCTTTCAAAATCATTTGCAGCCTGTTTAAAATATTCTTGAATCAATCTATCAATTGTAAATTCATCAGTAGAGATATTTACTTCATTACAAATTAATTCAAGTTCATCATCATCTTTTAATTGATATCCAGGGATTCTATTCAACTCTTGAAGACGCCTAGAATTTTTGTAAAATGCTTGTCCTCTCAAAAGATAAGAATCAAAATGATCTGAATCACGTTTAGTAATTATCACATCACAATTATCAATTGCTACTCCAAAATCTCCTACATCAAAAGCTTCAACAGCTTCAGCATATAAATCATCCAATGTTCTCTCTTCAATCCTTTCTGGTAAATTACTCATTAAAATCCATAATTTCTGCATAATATATAAAACTTTCGTTTTGTAACTATTGAGTACTAAATTAAAAATTCTTGAGCCATAAGCCCTATAACACCATAATCCATATCACACTTATCCACACCAGTATACTAAATAGTAACATTTATATACTAGTTTAATTATACAGTATATTAAGATACACAATCAAAAAATCAGGGCTCCTTGATTTTTTCTAACCCCCTCGACCCTCGTCAGGGAGCCTGTGAATTCTTTCGAACGAAAGAATTCTGGTAATGATCATATAGAATGGAGCTTTAAGCAAATGAAAAAAGCTGCTATGCAAGCAATACGTCAATGCATAGAAAAGTCAGAAGACATAGTATTAACTGACACATGCTAATAGGATTACACTAAACGTAGTATGCTAAGGTGATTCCTGTCTCATCAAAAGATCCAGGGACTAAAAAAATGAGGTGACATACGTAATTAATGCCCTGATCATACGTTGCTCGAAAGCTAAAATAGTCTCAGTACGCACTAGTGGAACATGACCCCCCAAAGGCTTGTTCCACTTTTATATTAACTCTGGCTCCCAAATATTTCTCCCAAACCCCCTCTAACCCTCGGGAGCCTTTCTCTTTCACTCTCATAACAGTCCTTGATTAACTAGAGTGGGCTTTTTAGTTGATCTGACAGGGACTATCATCACATTTAGGTGAGCCCCCCATAGTGAAGCTCACCTTCACATTTCTTTGTAAGAATTTAAATAATAGTAACAACTTTCCTAAAACAATGTTAACAATACCAGATGAAGCAATAAGATTTATGAGAGAAACCTTTTCTCAGAAATTAGACTTTAGTCATTTAGAATTAATACCTCAAGAATTAGTTAAAGGAGGTCTTTCAATTCCATTACCTTATACCAGACAGGAAATTTATAATGCAAATATATATGAAAAAGTTATAGAAATGCTAAGAGAAACAAGATCATTAAAACAATATGACACAGCAAAAGTTAATTCTAGTATTGAAAAAGCAATATTAGAATTAAAAGAATCTAATCCAGGATTACCTAGAATGAGTCCTGAAGAAAAAAAACAAAATATGTGTCCACCTAATGGAAAAATTATATATTACAATCAAAATCTTGAAGAACTTCCAGAACTTACTTCAGAACTTCAAGTTTATTATAATTCAATGTTTATACACGAACTTTTTCATATTGCAAGACATTTAGGAGGATACATTAAAAAATTTCCTAACATGGAGGAAGGAGCTGCAGCTCTTACACAAATATTGTATGTAGAAAGTTTAATTGGAATTGAAGGATATGCTGAAGGAGTAAGGTGGTTTGAGCAACAATTAGATGGAGAAAACAAAAAACAAGAAAAAATAAAAAATCAAACAATTCCAGGAGGCATAATAGAAACAATATTTTTGCTTGAAAAATTCTTAGAAATTTCACACCATTATGGAAAAGAAGGTCTGCCAGAATTAGTTCATATGTTTGATGAAAGTATATGTGAAAATGTTGAACAAGGTTTAATATACAGAAAATTGTTCCATAAAGTAAACCAATATTTAACTAATTCTTAACTCCAACAGTACTAGGCCCTCTTCTTCCAACAACAGGCCCATCCTTAACAACAAACCCCACCCTCTCCAAATTCTCACGAACACTTCTTGCACAAGAATAAGTTGTCAATATCCCACCCTTCTTCATTAATCTAAAAATATCACTCAAAAACTCCACAGTCCACAACTCCGGACATTTTTTTGGAGAAAAAGGATCAAGAAAACAAATATCAAAACCCACATTCAACTTCTTCACAGACTTCCTTGCATCTTCAATAACCAAACTAATCTTTACATTACCTTTTTCAACTTTATTTTTCCTAACTAATTCTTTAATCAAATCATAATTCCTAAAATCAGGATCAATTTTCAAAACTTCTTGCAAAATTACAGGATCATTTTCTAAACACACAATATTTAACTCACCACTATAACTATCCATTAAAGCTGCTGTATTATATCCTATTCCAAAACACACATCAAGAACATCCAAT
Source organism: uncultured Methanosarcinales archaeon (assembly GCA_964388715.1). Lineage (GTDB taxonomy): Archaea > Nanobdellota > Nanobdellia > Woesearchaeales > CAYMBN01 > CAYMBN01. Next base: position 39,825 of record CAYMBN010000011.1, on the reverse strand, counting down.
CTATCTTTACAAAACAATTTTTTACACGGTTCAACAAACTTTTTAACACTTTCCTGCCTAGCCCCACTCACAGAATGATATGTTTCATCATAATTATCATTATGAAACGTAATTGAACTGTCTTTTGTAATTATTAATTTCATATTAACAAAAAATATTAATTAAAATATAAAGTTTTAGTTAAATTTATAAACAACAAAACAATAAAATTCAATATGCTAGCAAAAAAAGGTGTATCTCCGTTAGTCGCAACAATTCTTTTGATAGCTTTTGCAGTTGCACTAGGTGCAGTTGTAATGAACTGGGGCAGAGCCCAAGTTGAAGAACTTGGTATTGAAAAAGGAGAATGTGCATCTGATATTAAATTAAAACTTCTCAGAAATTCACCTATATGTTATAAACAAGCTGGTTCAAACAGTTATGTTGAATTTACAGTTGAAAACAATGCTTTAAAAGAAGCAAGTGGGTTGCGAATATGGATCATTGGTAACAGAGACTTAATCAGCATAAAAGATTTTTCCCAAACAATTGAATCAGGAAATTCTTTTTCTTCAAAAGCAGAATATGATGCAAGCATAATTGGAAATGTCCAACAAATCCAATTCACTCCAAAGATAATGGTTGGCAATGAAGAAGTAATGTGCCTTAATAAAGTACTAGGAGTCTCAGAAATAGATAAGTGTAGATAGAAAACCTAATAAATACCAAACGATTTCTAACTTATTATGAAGATAAAACTATTCCTAGACAAATCAGTAGAACAAAACGCAGAAATATACTTTGAAAAAGCAAAAAAATCAAAGAAAAAGGTAAAAGGAGCTATTGAAATAGTTGAAAAAACAAAAAAGAAACTAAAAAGATTACAAAAAAAAGAATTAGAACTAAAACAACAACAAGAAAAAGAACAAAAACCAAAAAGAAAAAAAGAATGGTATGAAAAATTCAGATGGTTCCATTCTTCAGAAGGTTTTCTTTGCATTGGCGGCAGAGATGCAACAACAAACGAAATCGTAGTCAAGAAACATACTGATCCAACTGACTTAGTATTTCACACAGACATTGCAGGAAGTCCATTCTTCATAATCAAAACACAAGGTAAAAAACCAGGCAAAGCAACTATTGAAGAAACAGCACAAGCAACAGCATCTTATTCAAGAGCATGGAAATTAGGTGTTGCTTCACTTGATGTTTTCTATGTAAAACCAGATCAAGTTACAAAAGAAACAAAAGCAGGAGAATACATGCCAAAAGGTTCATTCATGGTTTATGGTAAAAGAAATAATCTCACAGTTGACATTGGAATCGCAATAGGTATCAAAGATAACATCATCATTGGCGGTCCTGTTAACGCAGTAAAAGCTAACGCAGAAAAACATATCATCATCAACCAAGGTAACAAAAAAGCAAGTGATATTGCAAAGAAAATCCGCGCAAAAATAGGCGGAGAACTTGATGACATAATCAGAATGTTACCTGCTGGTGGATGTAGTATAAAATAAAAATTATAATTTTATAACAGAGAAAGGTATTCCTTGTTCACGTGCTGCTTCAATTATTATTTCTTGTTCATCTAAATATCTTTCAGTTCCATTAGAGAATCCTTCTTTTTTGATCATTTCTTGTTGATGTTTTTTCCAAGTATCTGGTCTTTCTGCATGCATAGACCTTTTTTCAATTTCATCAGGATTTAATTTTAGAATAAAAATATGTACAGGAAGTTTCTTCAAATGTTCAAGAATAGGATCATACTCTTTTCTTAATTTCACATCCTTACTAATATGTGCTTTATATGTTGATAAATGAAATCTATTTAACAAAAATATAGCTTCAGGTTCATCATTTAAAACCTGTTCCATGTAATTTATAAAAATTTTCATAAATTCAATTCTTAATTTCATTATTCCAGGAATTCCTGCATGTTTCCATGAAAATAATACTTCTTCTTCAGAATAATTATATACTAGTTTATCACTCAATTTTTCTTTTAGAATTGCTTGAAACGTATCCTTTCCTGAACCAGCAATCCCCTCTATAATAATTATACGTGCATTTTTTGGTATTTCAATATTCATAAAGCCATTCAAAAGAATTAAGTATAAAAATGTTACTGTCAATTCCCAACCAATTTCTTCAGAACAAGACTAACATTCTTTACCATATCAGTAGAAGTATAAGAATAACCATTCTCTTTAGAAAGATGTTCTCCAACAGCACCATTCAAATATGCAGCAGCACATGCACTATCAAATAGATTCTTACTTTGTGCTAAAAAACCAGCACATAACCCAGCAAGTGTATCACCTGTCCCTCCAATAGTCATACCAGAATTACCTGTTTTATTCAACATAATTTTATCTTTTGATGCAATAATATCTGTTTGACCTTTAAGTAAAATTATTGACTCTTTTGCATATTGCTGACAAATATTTATATTAGCTTCTTGATCAAGTGTTAATGCTTTGCTTGTTAAGTGTTCAAACTCTTTTGCATGCGGTGTAAAAATAGCATTTTTAATTTCTCTTCCATTTAATGCTCTAATCGCATCAGCATCAATTATCAAAGGAACTTTAATTTTAGGAATAAGCTTATTTACAAACTTAACAATATATTTATTATAACCAAGACCAGGTCCAAGTAAAACACAATCAAAATTCTCTAACATTGGAATAATATCACTTGCATTTTTAGGTCCAAAATGTTCACATTTGATCTTTTTAGTAATTAGATCAGGTGAATGAGACACTGCAGCCCAACCAACTTGTTCTGGCACAGCTAACTTCACAATATCTACTCCAGTACGTAATGCAGCTAATCCAGCTAAGATAGGTGCACCACTATAATCAACACTTCCGCCAATTACAAGAACTCTTCCATTCTCACCTTTATGACTAGTATCTTTTCTTTCCTTAAGAACTTTTTTTAACACAGATTTCTGAACTATTTCTATAACAGGCTTTACTACTTCTGTCTGATCATTATTAATCATAAACACCCCATTAAATCACATTAAAGCAATGTTGTTTTTAAACTTTTCGATATCTGATAAAACCATCTTAAAATTCTTTAATGTTCTCAGCCAGATACATGATTATAGTCTGTCTACCCTCATCAGAATAAGTCACTTCCCACCTTCTTACGTTATCAGGATCTTTACTGAACATCTCCAATCCAGTACCTAAAACTTTCATACCAAATCTCTGTACAAGACCTTCACTTAAATACAAGTCATCAGGTGTTATTCCATTCAGTTTTTCTCCATACCTTGAACTTAACCTTTCTAGTAATTCTTGTACATTAGTTGGAACATCTACACCCTCATCAGTCTCAAGCACTAGCTGTTGAGTTATCTTATCATATCTTAATGAAAAATCAACACAAAGATTTTGTAGTGTATTTCTTGTTTCTACAAATAACTGACTTGTCTTAACCTTTTTTCTAAAGTCCCATGGAGAATTTTGATCCACCACAGTGACTATACCTTTTTCAGTTCTGTAAACCTCTAATTCTGTAAGACCTCCACCACGAAATTCAGAATTCAACATAGCTTCCCTAAGTAGATTAAAAAAATAATCATGATTATCAACATGAATTGTTCTACCAATCTCATAATAAAACCCACCAGACATATTGAGAAGAGAAGCATTTTTACATGGATCACCTGTTAATCCTAGTTCACCTCTTTTGTATTTAGCGTGATGAACTATTGCTCCTGCTTCACTAAGAAAATTCTCAATAGTCTTTTCAAATATAAATACCATAATCCCAGGGAACTGAGGACAATTTTTAAATTTTTCGATATCCGATAAATATATATACTAATAAAACAAAAACTCTATTATGATAAGCAACAATAAATTAAAAACCTCATATGACAAAATAATTTACATTGCTGTCATTGCAGGTCCTCTTGTTAACCTTCCACAATTATTCAAAATATGGTTATACAAGAGCGCAGCAGGTGTTTCAGTCATTTCCTGGTTCAGTTTTTCTATTATTTCACTGCTATGGTTTATTTATGGAATATTACACAAAGACAAACCAATTTTAATAATGAACCTTGGCTTAATCATCGTCCAGGTTTTCATCGCAGTAGGTGCATTAATTTACGGTTAATAGAAAAGTTTATAAAGTGAACGAGAATCTTGATGTTAAGAGAGCATGGTGAGAGAGCACTTGTTTAATGAACATTTCGCTTTTTCTAAAGAAGTGCTTTGATATAACGAGGTATAAAAGAATGAATATATTTAATAATTTAGATTTAAGTAAAGAACTAATAGAAACAATAAAATCACAAGGAATAACAGAACCTACTGAGATTCAAAGGAAATCTATCCCACACATTGTAAAGGGGAAAGATGTAATTGGAGAATCAGCAACAGGCTCAGGTAAAACATTAGCTTTTGGCTGTGCTATTGTTGAACAAGTAGTTCACAAAAAAGGACTACAAGCATTAGTACTAACACCTACAAGGGAACTTGCAGAACAAGTTACTAATTCACTTATCCAACTATCCAAACATCAAAAATTAAGGATAATTTCTGTTTATGGTGGAGTTTCAATCAACCCACAGATTCATGGATTAGAATATGCAGATGTAGTAGTAGGAACACCAGGTAGATTATTAGACCACCTTCAGCGAAGAACAATTGATCTTAGCAAGATCAAAATATTAGTCTTAGATGAAGCAGATAGAATGTTAGACATGGGATTCATAAAAGATGTTAGTCAAATTATTAGAGTTTGTCCAAAAAGACGTCAAACATTATTTTTCTCTGCAACAATTTCGCAAGAGATAAAAAAGTTAGCTGACAAATTTATGAATAATCCAATCAAAGTTATGGCAAAAAACATGGTTGACCCAAGTAAACTTAAACAAGTTTATTATGACATCTCAAGAAGCTTAAAATTATCTTTACTTATACATCTGTTAAAAAAAGAAACATCTGGTTTAGTCATGGTATTCTGTAAAACCAGAATAAACACAGACTTTGTTGTAAACAATCTCAAAGCTAATAAAATTAATGCTATTGCAATTCACGGTGGTTTGTCACAAAACAGACGAACAAAAATAATTGGATTGTTCAATGACGCTAAAGCAACAATATTAGTTTGTACAGATGTAGCAGCACGAGGATTACACATTGACAACGTATCCCACATATACAACTATGACATCCCTGAAGATCCAAAAGATTACGTGCACAGAATTGGGAGAACAGCAAGAGCAGGAGAAGAAGGTATAGTAGTTAATCTATTATCACCAATTGATCATGATAAGTTTGGCAGAATTCAATATGAATATCGTGATTTCATAATCAAAAAACGAGAAAAACCATTTTTAGAGAGAGTAAGAATAATAAGAGACAATAACAGAGGAAACTTCAAAAGAGGATTCAAAAGAAAATTCAACAGACACAGTAGAAGCAATAGAAATCAATCTGGGAACGATAGAAGAAGACGAGCAACAAAAAGAAAAGGTTCTTTCCACAGAAGAAGATAATCAAATAATTAATCAAGATACAAAAAAAAATTTGAAAAAGTATTTAAATTCCTTGACTTCTTTGAATTAGTATGCAAGAAGATAAAGAATTTATTCAAAGATTAAAACTAATTGTTACGGAAGAGCCTTATCAACCACATTTTCCAGAACAATTATTAGAACTCTTTTATGAAGATGAATTTTTGTTACCATATATTGATTTATTAAGACAAAGATTTAAATCTCCTGAGCTTGATCAACTCCCTACTTTAGAAGATAGATTACTAATTATAAAAAATAATCCTGAGATAGGAGATATGATTAAAGCAGAGTTAGGTGATGAGTCATTTTCCTATGACCCACCTTACATTTCTCCAGAAGCTAATAAAGCTCTAAATGCTTTATTTTTAGCTACAGCAGAAGGAACTTCTGCATGGGATTGTCTCTGGGAATATGATGAATCAAAAGGATTTCCTATGCAACAAGCTTTCTTTTATATTGTACCTGAATTTATAAAAACTGGGTCAGTAAAAGATGAAAAAAAAGGTGTTTCATTGATGTATGTATATCTTGCAAAATCATTAGTGAAACATTATTTAAATAATAAAGTTGAGAACATTAATACTAAACAAAATTAGTGTTTCCCTTTATTCCTTCCTCTACTTTCAACCTTCTCCAACCTATTCAAAACCTCAATAGCATCAGCACATTCTTCTTTGTATCCTTTCACAACCTCATCAAAACATTCTTCAAAGATTTCATGATGCTTACTAGCCAAAGCTCTCCGTAACAAGTGCAAATCAACAGCCTTATCTTCAACATGAGTAGAAAAAAAACTTAATCCAAAGTCAATGAATTTGATTTCACCATCCAACATCATATTAGAAGTTGTCAAATCACCATGAATAATATTATTCTTATGCAAAACACCTACTTTTTTCCCAATCTCTCTACTCAATTTCTTATAATCCTTATGCAAAACATCACGTAACTTATCTCCATTAACAAATTCCATCTCAATCTTCATATCTTTATCATCCATATTAATCAGTCCAGGCACAGGAAACCCAATCCCTTTCAACTTTCCCAAAACCTTAGCTTCTCTCCTAGTTCGGCTCTTCCGCAGCTTTGCATCAATATCTTTATGTCGATAAGACTTCTCACTCCTATGCTTAACAACAATATCTCCTTCCCTATACAGAGTAGCTTCAGCTCCTTGTGATATTTTATTCATAATAAGTAATGAATTACAAGTTTTTTTATAAATATTTCGTAAAATACCAAAACAAAAAACATTTAAATATAAACTTCTTACTTTTTATTGTAAAATGGGGTGTTTTTATGATTGATAGTCATATTAAAGAGATTCGAAAACGTGATGGTAGAATTGTGCCTTTTGATCAGGATAGAATTACAGATGCTATTTTTAAAGCAGCCCAATCAGTAGGTGGCAAAGATAAAGAACTTTCTAAAAAATTATCTGATGAAGTAGTTATACTCATTAATCAAAAATTCACTAAACGTGATATTCCAACTGTAGAAGAAGTTCAAGATATGGTTGAAAAAGTACTTATTGAACGAGGCCATGCAAGCACAGTTAAATCTTACATTATATATAGACAAGAAAGAGCAAAACTAAGAGCTGCAAAATCATTCTACTTAGGTATGAAAATCAAAACAGAACTTTCATTAAACGCATTAAAAGTTCTTGAAAAACGATATCTGAAAAAAGATGCAAATGGAAATGTAATTGAAAAACCACACGACATGTTTGAAAGAGTTGCTGAAAACATTGCAAGCGCTGACAAATTATATGATAAAAATGCTAACACAAAACAAATTGAAAAAGATTTCTTTGAAGTAATGGTTAATCTTGAATTTTTACCAAATTCACCTACATTAATGAACGCTGGCCGTCCTTTACAACAATTAGCAGGATGTTTTGTTCTTCCTGTACATGATTCAATTGAAAGCATATTTGATTCATTAAAATATACTGCAATAATTCACCAGAGTGGTGGTGGTACAGGATTTTCATTCTCAAAAATAAGACCTAGAGGTGATGTTGTTAAGTCAAGTCATGGTGTTGCATCAGGCCCATTATCTTTCATGAGAGTTTATAACATGAGCACAGAAGTCATTAAACAAGGTGGAAGAAGAAGAGGAGCAAACATGGGCATACTAAGAATTGACCATCCTGACATACTTGACTTTATTGTTTGCAAAGAAAAAGAAGGTGCATATAACAATTTCAATATTTCTGTTGCAATCACAGACAAGTTTATGGAAGCTGTAAAAACTAATGACACTTATGATTTAATTAGTCCACATAATGGATTAGTTGTTGAAAAACTTAAAGCAAGGGAAGTTTTCAGATTAATTTGTACAATGGCATGGAAAAATGGTGAACCAGGAGTAATATTTATTGACAAACTAAACAAGTATAATCCAACACCTAAACTTGGCGAAATAGAAAGCACTAACCCATGCGGTGAACAACCATTATTACCATTTGAATCATGTAACCTAGGTTCAATAAACCTTTCCAAAGTTGCTAAAGATGGACAAATTGATTGGGACAAACTAAGAAAACTAGTAAGAACCTGTGTTCATTACCTTGATAATGTTATTGACAAATGCAGATATCCATTAAGAAAAATCGCAGATATGGTAAGAGCCAACAGAAAGATAGGTTTTGGTGTAATGGGATTCGCAGACATGCTTATTCAGTTAGGCATTCCATATAATAGTACTAAAGCAGTTGAAACAGCTGAAAAAGTTATGAAATTCATTAGAATTGAATCAAGGAAAATGTCAGAAGAGCTTGCAAAAAAACGTGGTGTATTTCCTAATTACAAAATAAGTGTTTACAATAGACCCAACGGACCAAAATTAAGAAACGCAACATTAACAACAATTGCTCCAACAGGTACAATAAGTATTATTGCAGGTTGTTCTTCTGGAATCGAACCTTTATTTGCAATTTCATTCATCCGTCATGTACTAGACGGTGCAGAACTACTTGAAGTTAATCCTTTATTTGAACAAATTGCAAAAAAACAAGGCTTTTATGATTACACTTTAATGAAAAAGATCGCACAGGTAGGATCATTACATGGTATTGAAGAAGTACCTGCACACATTCGAAGAATTTTCGTAACATCACACGACATAACACCTGAATGGCATGTTAAAATACAAGCAGCATTCCAAAAATATACAGACAATGCTGTAAGTAAAACAGTCAATTTCAGAAACGATGCAACAATCCAAGATGTTGAAAAAGTTTTCATGCTCGCTTACAAAACAGGCTGTAAAGGAATCACAATTTACCGTGACAAAAGTAGAGAAGAACAAGTACTTAACATAGGAACATCACGAAAAACAGTTGTACAAAGCACTGGTAAAAAGATTCCTATGAAAAAAACCAAGAAAGGACTAACTGTCTCAGCAGAATACGCTGGTGGTTGTCCTACTTGCCATATTTAGATCATTCTCATGCAAGAAAAAAATGAGGTACAAAAAAGAGGATTAATCCACGTTTACACTGGAGATGGAAAAGGCAAAACAACAGCTGCCATGGGTTTAGCACTAAGAGCAGTTGGCCAAGGTTTTAAAGTACACATTATCCAGTTTATGAAAGGTGGTGCTTACACAGGCGAATTTGTTGCTGCAAAAAACTATTTACAAAACATTGAGATAGTGCAATTTGGTAAAGGTTGTGTTAAAGAAGACAAACAGCTCAAATTAGTACCTGGTGACGAAAATTGTCCTCTTGCTGACAAAATAAGAGGAATCAAACACTGCGGTGAATGTAGATACTGTTTCTTAGTTGATGACAGTGAAAAACAGCAAGCAATAAAAGCTTTTGAACTAGCAAAAGACATCTCACAAAAAGGAGAACATCACATGTTAATCCTGGACGAGATAAACTGCGCAGTCAAAGCAAACCTAATTGACATAAATGATGTAATTGAATTAATCAACACAAAGAACAAAAAGACAGAGCTTATTCTAACAGGAAGAAACGCTCCAGCAGAACTAATTGAACTCGCAGACTTAGTCACAGAAATGAAAGAAATAAAACACCCAATGAACAAGGGCATCAATGCCAGGAAAGGTATTGAGTATTAACTATTTCCCATTCAACTTCTTAGAAAGATGTACTACTAAACCACCTTCTGCTGATTTAAAATAAAAAACATCATCAACATAAGCATGCATAAATGAAGTTCCTGTACCATTATTTCTTTTAGGTTTATCTTGTCCAGTAAATTCATAAAAATCTATGTACTGATCTTTACATCCTTCACTTTTATGTTTTAGAATAAAAGGTAAAAATTTAGTATCTATTTCACCACCTTCATCAATCACTGCAACCTCTATTGTATTGTCTCTCAAAACATAAGAAATTAATATTTTCTTATCAGGATCACATTTATTTCCATGTTGATAAGCATTTAAAGCTGCCTCATAGATAGCTGTATGAAGATTAGGTGAACATCCTCTCTTTTCAGCTGCTTCAACAATTCTATCAACTGTTCTTCTTATTTGTTGAGCATAATTATCAGAATCAATAACTAAAGTTATAGTAATATAACTATCTGGAATCTCATAAGTATCAAGATCAAAATTCCTTAAATCTATCTTATCTTTTCCTCTAGCAATTTGCCAAACCACTTCTTCTAACTTTACATTTTTTTTAACAGTTTGCCAAACTACAGAATTCATATTATCCTTATCAAATATATCTTCAAAAATCTCTTGTGCCATATTAAACAAACAAGAACTCATCCTTTATAAATCTTTCTATTTTACACCACCTTTTAGTAACAACACAAGAAACAGCTATCCACCCAACAACAGCCCATTTGCATCAATAATATGATGCCCATTACCTCCTGTTATGTTCTTCATGATTCTGTGGTAATCAGGATCATACAGGTCCATATTCTCAAGGTCAGCGTTAACTCTACTCATAGGAATTGCACCAAAAACCTCTCTTTCTAATCCTTCCTCACTATTAATCAACTCATCATCCAGGCTATCTCTCTCATCCCTTAATCTATCAAGCTCAGATTCATCATCCAATATTTTTAATGGGTTTATCCTCATTTCAAATTTCTCCGAAATTTGTAATAGATTGAAAACCTTGTTTTCAACCCATGGTTTTTTTGAGGGTTTTAAATTAAGTCAAACACTGTCATCGGTAGAACTTTAGGATGACTACTTTCAACATTCAAGTAGTGTTATAATTACTTCCTCATCCCCTCTAAAGATAGTAATGTTTTTAGGATATATATAATTTCCGAACAGATTTTAAACTAAAACTCAAAAATAACACTTATTTTTTTCAAAAAGAGTAAAAGAATCAACAAATCAACCAACAACAACATATAATTTATGAAGACTGCTATCATACTGATCATCATTTCCATCAATAACATCGTCTCCATTACTGTCATATCTTACATCCACATTAAAAATATAAGTACCTGGTTCAACACTTCCTTTTGGTGCAACTAAAACAGCATGTATTTTTTGTTCATTTTTTTCTAAAGAAAACTCATCATCAGAATAAAGCAACCATTTATCATACAAACCATCAATATTTGTATCGTCCTTACGATAAGCTTCATCAAAACTAACACTTACCTTAAACTTCTTCTCTGTCAAAACATTCAAAACCCCAACACCAAAAATATCATTCTCTCCAACATTAATTTTTTTAGTGTTTACAGGCACTGCAACCCTTTGCCCTGCAGATAATAAAGAAGTTATCTGATCTTCTGTTTCTCGATCAAGTTGTTCTTTTAATTCTTGCGCTGTTCCGAAAAATCTTTTCATTAAAGACAAACTTAGTACAAGAATCACAAGTATTATAATCATCATTACAATAAAATTTATTGATAATTCAATTCCCCGTTTATTCATTTTGTTGGATTTAAGAAATGTATTGATTCAAGAGTTTTTTCATAAGTTGCTTTCTTAACCTCTTCATCTTTTTTATATGAATAACTTACCTTGATTTTTATTTTTTTATCTCCTTCATTTTCCTTCATATCAAAATCAAATGGCACAACAGAACTATACTCTGAACCACTTTGCATGATTAAAAGATTAACAGCTTTCTCTCCTAACAACTTAGTTCCTTCAAGCAATTGTATTTTAGTGATAGCAAGATCAGTCAATCCATCACCAACAGTTTCAAGTGTATAAACAAAACCTAGTTCAGAACTCATAAGATTAAAAGGTTCATCATATGTTATTTTTGTTTGTATTTTAAACCCAGAAATTGTTCTTTCATCTAAAACAGTTGTTGACTTAAGTTCACTAAGATCTTTAACAAAAGTCTCACATTTTTTACTTATACATCCCATTTCAAGATACTTTCCAACATCTCCACTACAAGGACCACAGTCATTTGGACAATTACATTTATCCTCACCTGAACCACAATCAAAATTACCACAAGTATTAGCTACAAGAGTATATTCACAAAAATAATTAGTTTCTTCACCACAAGAATCTTTTGTTCCTGCATTACCATCATCACAAACACCACATTCTTTCACACCAGTATTAACAAATTTAAATTTCCCAAATGGATACTTTAATTCTTTTGATTCTGATTTTTGCACTATTCCACTGGTTGATTCTTTATCATATTCATAATAAACTTTGATGTATAATCCTGCAAACTCTCCTTCTTGTTCAGTGCCTTTATAGACTAAAGGAATCACTTCTTCAATAACAGTATCAGTTGTCCAAAGCATTTTATTAACTTCTCTCTCAGCTAAAGTTGTTTTTTGTCTACTTGAATAACCAGTAAACTCCACTTTTGTGATCTTAATTTTATCAACACCAGTTGCAAAATTTTCCATATGCAATTTAAGATTAACAACATCTTTCACAAAATTAAATGGTAAATTCATCTCAGAAACAGCTATTAACTTTCCTGCAGATAAAGTAAATGCATCTGTTGTAGTTTTCAATTGTAATAACTCAGGCTTAACACTTACATCACACACATCATTAACACACTTGTAAACAACTGAATCTGAAACCTGACCAGCACAAGCACCACAATCCTCAGCACAAGTACATTGGTTTTCTCCTGCAGCTTCATCACAATCTCCATTACCACAAACACAATTTGGTACAGGAATATGTCTACATTCATACTTAGTATCTTTAGAACAAACATCCCTGGTACATACTTTTTCATCATCACATGATTCAGGACATTTGCTACATGCAGAAACAAACAATACTAAAATAATACATAAAATTAGCAAAAGTTTCTTTGATATCATTTTAAAAAATAAAAATCAACGAATAACTTCGTATTCCTTTACAATAATCACTAGGAACAATATCAACAATACTGCACCACTGATAATATAATAAATACCGTCATTCATCGCAGTCACAATCATTCTGTACAAACCATATGCCATAATAATGAAACCTAACCAAAGGAATTTATCCAGTACAAGTTTCATTACATCAAATTCTTGTTGAGTAGTTAGTCTTTTTTTCATTATAATCACCTTAATGTTACATAAAATTCTTTTGAATTATGTTCAGTTCCTGCGTCATCCCAATTAGTTATAGCTCCTGTACCACAACCACTATCAGTTGCATCATATTTAAAACTAGTTACTTTTGCAAGATAAGTATCAGACGCGCCTGTTGCTAGTAATGTTACAGGTAAAACAGCTGTTTCACCAGGTTTAACAAGTTGCTTTTCAAATGTCTTAAACCATTCTAAACCAGAGATACCATCTTCAGGAGCATCACATATTCCTGTCAAAGCTGACTTACATTCAAACTTAACATTAAAACACGCAGCGTCACTATCAGTATTATGCACACCTATATAGAATTTTTCAGGCTTTCCTTGAGAAATCTCAAACTCAATCCTGTCCATGACAAGTAAATCACCTGACTGTTTAATCTTATTAATCATTTCATTCTTAATTTCAGAACTAACTTGTGTAAATTGTTCTTCAACACTACCAAACTGCTTTTTAATAAATCCTAAACCTAAGCCAAGAATGGTTATAGCCAAAATCAAAATAACAATTGCATTTATAGAAATACTAAGACTTGCCCTCTTTCTTTTATACATAATAAGCCACCTCTCTTTTTATAAGTATTTTATAGAGATAAAGAGTACACTTTCCTTTATAAACCTTTCGATTAGTTTAAATCGAAATGGTTTTAAAAAGCTCTGTTTTTTAAACCGTTTAGAAAAACTCTGTTTTTCTAAAAGTTTAGAAATACCACTGTATTTCAAAAACCTTTCGATTAGTTTAAATAAAAAATCCGCAATTTCAAAGCCTAATATTTATAAATAAACACATAATCTATCCACTATGACACCAAAAATTGGAATTTCAACAAAAATATTTAGTCCAAGAAACTGGTTTGACGAATTAGATACTCAAAAGTATAAAGTAATCGAAATCTATAGAAGACAAACAAGACTACCTTTTGATCCTTGGTGGCTTAAAAAATACAATATCAAAGAACTTCTAAAAGGTTATGATGTGAGCCTACATTCTGCAACTAAAAGCATATTTACAGGAGTAGACCAATTCACAATAACTGAACTTCATACATTAAAATCAGAAATCATACTATGCGAAATGCTTGATATAAAAGAACTCATCTTTCATTTGAAAGGTGAAAAACTTACTGAATCTGAAGAACAACAACTAAGAGAGATTATCAACTTTGCAAAACAACATAATGTCCAGATGATTTATGAGTGTAATTCAGTTGCACATGCAGAAGTAATGCTAGATATTCTCAACAGATTCCCTGACATCGGATTCAACCTTGACATTGGCCATATTAACAAAAGTGCTTACCATAAAAAACTTGGCTGTGAAATAGGTGAATTTGTAAAAAAAGTTAAAGACAGAATCATATACCTTCATGCACACAATAATTTTGGAGAACATGATAACCATAATGCACTAAGTGATGGAACTCTTAACTGGAAACACATATTTGACCAACTCGACTTCTCTAAAATCAGGAAAATCATAATCGAAACCACTAAAAAAGAAAACATAGCCAAATCACAACAAGATTTAGACTTGTATTTTAATTCTAGACAACAATAATATATGCATAGTGCCTTTGCCACTTATCATTTCCAAAAGCTTTTAGAAATTTCTTTGAAATTTCTAAACGGTTTCGGCTTAGCCGAAAGCTTTAAAAATACCCACTTATTCTTACGTGTAAAATGGCAAGAATAAGAAAGTTTATTGCATATAGAAGGCTTGAAAGACCTTACACAAGAGTATCTAAGTATAAGAAAAAGTCTTATGTAAAGGCAAACCCACACATGACTTTGGTCAAATTTGAGATGGGTGACCCTTCTAAAAAATTCTCACATACACTTAATCTTGTCTCAAAAACAGATTTACAGATTAGATACAATGCACTTGAAAGTGCAAGACAAACAGCTAACAGATTAGTCGAAAACAAACTTGGTAAAAAAGCATATTTTTTCAAATTCAAAGTATATCCACATCACGTTCTAAGAGAAAATCCTTTAGCAGCAGGTGCAGGTGCAGATAGGATGAGCACAGGTATGAGCCATTCATTTGGTAAAGCTATTGGTAGAGCAGCAAGAGTAAAAAAAGGACAAACAGTATTAACAATAAAAGTTAACAAACAAAATTTAAGCACAGCTAAAACAGCACTTAAAAGAGCATCACATAAATTACCTAATTCTTACAGAATTGAAGTTGTAGAGAAATAATTTGTTACTCTTGAATATAGACAAATCTTTTTATAGTAATAAGCAAGATATACCCATATGCAACTAACAATCCAACAAATTATCAATAATTCATATGTACAAGCTGCTGCAATTGTATCAATTTTTATTATCATCAGCCTTCTCATCCTTTACATAAGCAAAAAACATCTTATGAAAGTTGCAAAAAGAACAAAAACAAAACTTGATGACTTAATTCTAGAAAAAACAGAAAAACCATTTGCATTCATTATTATTTTTGTTGGACTTAATGCAGCTTTAGTAAGAATACAAGTAACAAACACAATAATAAAAAGCATTATTGATTCTATAATTATATTATTAATAATGAACATTGTTGCACACATTGTTGACATTGCAATCAGGGTCTGGTCAGAAAAATTAAGATTAAGAACAAACTCAGCACATGATGATGAAATAATTCCGTTTTTAAGATCATTCTCAAAACTATTTATAATAATAATTACTATCTTAATGATCCTCAATAAATGGGGCGTCAAGATAACACCTTTGCTAACAAGTTTAGGTATTGCAGGTTTAGCAGTTGGTTTAGCTTTACAAGACACATTAAAAAATATAATGGGAGGAATATCTCTTGTACTTGACAAAAATTTCACAACAGGTGACATAGTAAAACTTGATACAGGCGAAGTAGGAGAAGTTATTGATATTGGACTTAGATCAACCAAAATAAAAACATATGATAATGAACTACTCATAATCCCAAACGGAGTTCTAAGCAATCTAAGAATAATCAATTATGCAAAACCAAGCAAAATGGAAAGAGTCATTATACCAGTCGGTGTTGCATATGGTTCAAACGTAAACAAAGTCAAAAAAATACTCCTTGACTCAACAAAAATCGTTCAAGATTATCTTGTTGAAACAAAAAAACCATATGTATTTTTCAAAGAATTTAGTGACTCTTCAATCAACTTTGAACTAAGATTCTTTATCAGGAATTACAAAAACAAATTTGAATCACTTGACAAGGTAAGATCAAGAATTTATAATGATCTAAACAAAGCCAAGATTAAAATACCATTCCCATCACGAGAAGTATACATTAAAAAAACCAAAAAATAATTAATTACTTTTCCAAAAGAATTTTCCAATTATAACCCCGATTGCTAAAACAATAAAAGCTTGTAATGGATATTCTTTAAACATTTCAAATATTTTTGTTAAAAAACTTAAATCCATAATTACACCTCATTCTAAATAATCAAAATGATGTTTATTCATAAAACGTTCTACTTCATGCTCTTCAACAATATCCTTTTTACTTATATGAACCAATATCTTTTTATCAAACTTCTTAAGACTTCTGTACAACTTTAACTGATCATTCAACGGATACGGTTCTGTCAAATCAAAAACATATATAATTTGATCAGCACAATATTTCATTGCAAGGTAAGATTGTTTTTCAATAAAATTCATCTTATTGAATCTATTCAATGTACCAGGAGTATCCAACAACTGAATCTTTTTTTTATTTTTTACCATATATGAAACATTAATGTTCTTTGTTGTAAAAGGATAAGAATTTATTTCAGGTTTTGACCCAGTCAGATTAAATAATAAAGTAGTTTTACCAACATTTGGAAAACCTGCAATCGCAATTGTAGTCATTGACTTAATAACAGGAAAAGACTTCAGTATTCTTCTAGACTCTTCAAGATACGCTAACTGTTTTTTTATCTGCTTAAAAACAGAAGAAAACCTACCATAGAACTCTTTTCTATACTTATTAATAATTTTCAGTTCATTGGTTCTCTGAATCTTTCCTTTATACATTGAACAAAACTCATTTATTTTCTTCTTTGCCCAATTCAATGCTCCAAGCGATTTTTTCAAATAACCATAATCAATAAAACATCTTACTAGCTGTTGATAAAACACAGTCAAATCATCAAGCTGTGGAAATGAATGAAGAATTTTATCAATCTGGGCAACTGCACCATCCTTAATAACATCCAACTTGATTAATTCTATCTTTTTAGATTTCTTTAACCTATCACCTCTAAATTTACTAGATGATCTTACAAGAGACGCTTTTTTCTCTGCTCTTTTAAAACAAATATCTATGTAAAACTGCGGTTTCTCTACTTGAATAATTGTTTGAAAACTCATAACAAGAACTATTTATTTAGTGTATTTAAATCTTTGTTTTTATTTTTCTTTAACAGCCTTACTTAACTCATCCCAATGATCATCTGAAACAATATATCCAACACAATTTTTAGAACCGCACTTACAAGGATAATCTTCAAAACCATCTAGATCAAACGCATAATCATATGTAATCTCCTCACCTTTTTTAATATTTCTTAGAGCAATTATCCAGATTTTACCATCAATTATATCAGTTTCGCAATTAGGTTCACATGAATGATTAATAAGTCTTGCAGAATTATAAGGCACATTTCCATCAATATCATATTTATCATCAAGTTCAAAAATATAAGTTTCACCATTCTTACTATTTTTTTCAGCATCTTCCAAACTTTTATCAATCCTTTTATCAGATTCCTCTTTAGTAATCTTTTCCCCAACATACTCAACAACTCTTATACCTTTAGAAATATTCTCTTTAGCAAAAACTCCTCTATTATGTATTCCTGACCTTCTTACTTCAATATAAGGTGATGTAATTGATTTCATAGTAATCTTACCATCCCAAACTTATGATATTTAAATCTTTCCATAAACAATCATATAATTATTCACTTTAGAATTTCTAATATAAAATATCTAAAAAAATTAAAGAGAATTCAATCCAAAAACTATCTCTTCCACAAAACCACAACATGTCCAACACAATCAATTAACTTGCCACCACTCTTCTCAGCTAATTCTTTTGCAATCTTTTTCCTATCCTTTCCTTTAACAAAAGATTTCAACAACTTAATCTTAACCAGTTTCTTAGTCTTAAGAACTTTCTTCACTTCATTAACCTGATTATCAGTGATACCATTCTTACCAATCCTTACAATAGGCTCAATAGCTTTTGCTTTCTGTTTAATGGTGTGCAGGGTGTTCATGTCCAAGTCTCCTTCTTTGTTCCAATTCTTTAACGAATTTCATCTTCCCTTTTAAGGCTTTCTTAAAATTATCTTTAAATTTGCTTATCATCAATGAAACATACTCCCCTCCAAGGAAATGTGGCAAAATAACATAATCAGCACCTGCCTTATACAATTTCAATGCATCCTCAACTTGTGAAGCAGTCACAAACACAATTGTTTTTTTATTTAATTCTTTAATTCTCTTAATCAAAAGTTTATTATCCCCTCTTTGAGGTACAGTTGATATAAGTAGTTTAACTTTCTTAAAATCAATCCTATCAATAACTTCTATATCACCTACATCACCATAAATACAAGGAGTACCTTCATCAACCAACCGATTAATAACCTCAGGATTAAAATCAACAACCAAAACACTTTTCTTACTTCTCTTTAATGTTTTAATTATAGAATAACCTATCCTATTATAACCACACAAAACAACATCATACTTTAATTTATCAGGAAAATGTTCAAGCCCTCTGGTTTTCTTAGAAAGTTTCTCAAAAATATTCAATTTTTTTGAGAATAATTTATAGAATGTATCATCATATTTGATCGTATAAGTTGCAATTGTCATTGTAATTATTGCAATAATTATAGCCAATGAAAGAATATTCTGACTTATATGCCCTAATGTAAAACCAAGTGATACCATTATCAATGAAAATTCACTTGTCTCTGCTAGTGATATTGCAGTTAAAAAACTAGGCCTTTTCTTATAACCAAACAATGAACATATTGTCATACACAAAAGCGGTTTAAATAATAAAACAATCAAAAGTATTACAATAGCAGGTATAACAAACTGTTGAATATTAGCCAACACCATTGTCATACCAAGCGAAACAAAAAATATTGTTGCGAAAAAATCCTTCAATGATTTCACCTTACTTATTATCTCAACTGAATAAGGTAAATTACCTAATGTAAGTCCAGCTGCAAACGCACCAATTGCAATTGAAAACCCAATATAATAAAACAATAATGCAAACAAGAAACATGAAGCTATTGATGTCAAAAACAACAATTCCTGTGACTTAGCTGCAAACTTGTAAATGTACGGAAAAATATATTTGCTAGAAAAAAATGCAACAAGCGCAACAATTATACCTTTAATAAAAGATAAAACCAACAAACTAAATGTAAACTCACTTAATGTTGTTATAATTGATAAAGCTAAAACAGCTAAAAAATCTTCCATTAACAAGAAACCAATTATCATCCTTGCATGCAATGTATCAATCTCTCTTTTATCAGACAATAATTTGATAACAACCATTGTTGAAGAGAATGCTAATATCAATCCAATATAAGCAGCTTCCATCTGTACAAAACCAAATCCAATTGCAATAACAAAACCAATGATAAACAAAGTAAATGATTGTATCAATCCTCCTGCTGATGATACAAACGAAACATTCTTTAATTTCCTAAAGTCAATATCTAAACCAACGATAAACAATAAGAATGCAATACCAATCTCAGACAAAGTATGTATTGTTGAAGTGTTTGTTATCAACCCATAAATTGGTCCGATAACTAACCCAGTGATAATATACGCAGGAATAAGTGGTTGCCTAAGCAATCTAGCTAAATAAGCAAACAAAGTTGCAATTATAATTATAATTCCAATGTCAATGAATATGTTTTGCATTTTTACTTTTTCACCTTTCTAGCTAACTCTTCTAAACTAATTAATTTAGGAAGTGCAACAAGCATCCCACCAACTTCATACCAATACAACTCAGCGCCATCCTTAATATCAAGGTCTTTCCGTGCTTCCAGAGGTAGCGTAAGCTGTCCTTGAGTAGTCAATTTCGCCTTTCCAACAAACTTACTTCCTTTCTTCATTATTAATATTAATACTTCTATTAATATTATTAAAAGTAATAATATATAAATGTTTCTATTTTCATTCCGAAACAATTATATAGTTGATAATCAAACAAATATAAAAATGAACAAAAAAGAGCTGATATGTATTTTAGTATTAATGGTTATTCTTATAAGTGGCTGTGGACAAAAACAAACACCAACAGATGAACCAATTCAACAAACAATTGAAACACCAGAAGAAGTCCAAGAACCGCAAACAACTTCAGTTGAAGAATACATGCAAAGTGGTGATTCTAGTGCAAATTCAGGAGACTATGATAAAGCAATACTAGATTATGAAAAAGCAATTGAACTTGATCCAGAGTACACTTTAGCATATTCTAGCAGAGGAACTGCTTATGCAATGCTCGGAGAAAATTCCAAAGCAATATCAGATTTTAGCAAAGCTATTGAAACAAACCCTAGTGATGTTATATCATATAGAAACAGAGGTTCTGTTTACCAAGCAAAAGGAGATAGTTCTAGTGCATTATCTGATTATGACAAAGCAATTGAACTATTCCCACAAGATGCTGACACGTTTTTCAATAGAGGCATGATTTATGGTATGCTTGGAGAATTTTCTAAAGCAGTATCAGACTTAGACAAAGCAATAGAATTTAGCACACAAGACTCTGAAGGATTATTCAAAACTTATTATCTTAGAGCATCTATTCACAGTGATTTAGGAGACAGTTCTAAAGCTTCATCTGATTACACCAAAGTTATTGAATTAAACCCAGAATTTGCTCCTGCATACTATGATAGAGGAAGTATTTACTATCAAGCAGGTGATTACTCTAACGCAATATCTGATTTCAGTAAAAACATTGAATTTGATCCAGAAAATTTTAAAGCATATTATAATAGAGGAACAGCTTATTGGTTTTTAGGTGTAACATCTAAAGATATATCCAGTGCTTCAAAAGCAATATCTGATTATGATAAAGTTATTGAACTTAATCCAAGAGATTCAAAAGCACACAAAGGCAGAATTTCAGCTTACCAACTACTTAATGCACTAGGAGATGATAAAAGTGCTGTAGCTGATTATGACACAGCAATCCAACAAAACCCAAATGATGCTAACAAATATTATAGCAGAGCAAGAGCATATTATTGGTTAGAAGAATATGAAAATGCAATAACTGATTATAGCAAAGTTATAGAACTTGGTTCAACAGATGCAGAAGTATATTACAACAGAGGAGATGCTTATGGTGAATCAGAAGAATATTCTAGTGCTATCCTTGATTTTGATAAAGTAATTCAATTAAACCCAGATTACACTTTAGCATACATTTCTCGGGGAAGTTCACATGGTATGTTAAAAGATTATTCAAAGGCAATATCAGATGCAACCAAAGCTATTGAATTAGATCCAAGTTCTGCTTTAGCATACTTGAATAGAGGAAATGTATATGCAAAATTAGGTGTAGAATCTTATATGAATGGAGATATGTCAAAGTCTTCAGAAGAGTATAATAAAGCAATCTCAGATTATACAAAAGTAATAGAATTATCACCTAATTATGCTGATGCTTACTTTAATAGAGGAACTGTTTACTACAATTTAGATTTAGGAGATACAACCAGGGCACAACCAGACCTTGATAAAGCGCAAGCATTAGGAGGAAGAACTTTTAAGAAACCTGAACAAAAAACAGTTGAATTCACAACCAAACAATTCCCATCATATCCAGGAAGTGGATCATCAAGCTCTTCAGGATCATCTTCTTCATCCTCATCATCATCAGGATATGACAAAGAAATCTTTTCTTCTGCAATGTCAATGCCAAGTTGGTCTAACAAAGCATACGTAGCACCTACTTATGATTGGTAATCTAATAATCAACATCTTTCTAAGAAGTAAATAATCATCTGATTGTTTACTTAGAAAACTGTTGGTTTTTTAGTTTGTAAAGTAAGAAAGGGCAAAAAATAAACAAAACATTTATATAATGGTGTTACTACTTTTTAGTTAATATGGGTAAAAAACTAGTAGCAGATAAGCATGAAGAAATATTACATTTTTATAATTCTGAAGGTGAAGTATTAGGAACATTACCAAGAAAAGAGATTCACCAAAAAGGATTAATCAACAAACATGTTGCCTATGCCATAACAAATCAACATGGAGAAGTTTTATTACAATTAAGAGCTAAGGATAAATCTGTTAATGCCAATCAGTGGGATAAACCTGGAGGACACATTGGAATAGGTGCTTCATTAACTGAAGAATTCTTAGAGGAAATGTGTTACGAAATTTTAGGAATTAGTGCTGTGATAGTCTCACCAGATGAATATGCTTCTGCTCAACAAGATACTGACTTATCAAAAACTGCTGTTCTAACAAAATTGGAAACTGTACTTAATTATAATGCTAGAAGAATAAAACAAGATGGTTCTGAAAAGGTTGAAGTAATTCATCTTGAGTTATTTAAAGGAAGATATGATGGTCCAACTAATCCTCAACCTGGAGAAGTTCAGCAAATAAAACCTTTTTCAAGAATTGAACTAGAGAAAGCGATTGTTAGTAGTCCAGAAACTATTGGAAATGATATGCAAGATATTATGAAACAATATGCAGATATTATTTTTTCTAATTAGTTGTAGTTTGTTTTTCCCAATTAATCAATTTTCCCTTTCTTTATTGAATTTAACAACCATTAACCAAACATCAACTTCTAAAAAATCACATGATTATCTATTCTATTATTCTCAAAGTAAAAAACACAAGAAAACCATCCACAGGATTATTTACAATTCAACACTCTTCCTATTCTCACTCAAAACTTCTACTCTTGCTTCTCCGCCGCAATAAGTCTCAACTAACTCACTCATGTCCTTAAGAACCTTCTGTAACTTTTCCAATGATATTGGTGGCAATGCTTCTGCATA
This sequence comes from uncultured Methanosarcinales archaeon, assembly GCA_964388715.1. Lineage (GTDB taxonomy): Archaea > Nanobdellota > Nanobdellia > Woesearchaeales > CAYMBN01 > CAYMBN01. The sequence goes on along the minus strand of CAYMBN010000011.1, from coordinate 16,697 downwards.
AATTATAACATTCTTAGTATCTTCAGTTATCTTTGTCTTATCACATTCTCTCCAATTCCATCTTCTGCATAAAACATCCTTACTATCCTTGTAAACAACCTCTCCTTTATGCGGTCTTTCTGGTTGTTTTCCATTGATAACTAAAAAACTCTCAGTACCTTTTGCTAAAGTCAAAATAATATCACCATCTATTTTATCAAGATTATCTCCACCCATTGGAATTGTCTCTTTAAGTGACATATAATTATACAAATCAACTATTTTATTGATTTTTGGCAAATCCTGGTAATTAAGAACACGTTTCATAAGAGCTTCAACACTACACTTATATTTTTTAGGTTTTGCCCCAAACGCTTTGTACACTTCACGCCACTGAGCAATTGAAGGAAGAGATGACAATTCTTTCCCAACAAAACTATCTCTTACAAACTGTTGTATATCAACAAGAAGTTTATCAACCATATCATGTGTTCCAGAGTTATCAACATTCTTTACAATAATCGCTCCTACATTAACACCAGGAACAAGTTTAAATATACTATCATTAATTGTTAACTTCATTTTTACCCTCTTTTTTCAAAAATATTTCAAATACTTCAATCGCATCTGGACAAAAGACAATCTCATTTATAAGCTTTTTTACATTTTCAACAGTTTCAAACCTTCCTTCACTTATCTCTTCTTCTTGAAACTTCAGTTCTGCATCTACAACACACCTATAAGTTTTTGAAGTATAATTATTAACTTCATCTTTATACCTAAAATCAAAAAGAAACACAGGATTCTTAATTCTTATTCCAATCTCTTCTTCTATCTCACGAACAAGTCCTTCTTCATATGTTTCTCCATAATCAACACCACCACCAACAGTACAATCCCATTGTTCAGGATACAACTTCTTCTGCTTAGCCCTTTTATGAATAAATAACTCTCCTTTTTTATTAAAAACAAAAGCACCAACACCTCTATGTATAAATTTATTAGATTTAGACTGCTCTCTGGTTATTTTACCAATTACATTGTCATTCTCATCCACACTATAAACATACTCAGTCATTTTTTCTTCTTAACAGAACTCTTAAACTTATGATAACTTTTCTTAAAATGACTTTCTTTCTCAGGCTTAACATGATAATTCCCAAGATGCATGTTCAAAGATCTCAAATCATGCCTTATATCAGTAAGAATCTTCCTTAGAGTACGATATTCTTTAAATCTCATGAATAATAGTATAAGATAAAGTCCAAACACACCACCAACAAGAGTATATAGAATACCAACAATATTTTTAATAGGTAATGATACGTTTTCTAGGATTGCTAATGCAGTACTAGCTTCTACCATATCAACTATCTACAAGAAATAGTATATTAACTTTTCGATTTTGTGTAACAAAATTGAAACGGTTTAGAAATCTTGATTTCTAAAACTTTTCGATTTTAAACCTAAACCATCCACTTAATATTAACTTCTCTGTTCTCAGAACGGAACTTATCCCATTGTTGCCTTGAAATACCACAAAACCTAGAGAAAACATCATACTTTAACGGCTTCTTCTGCTTAATAACATACCTTAGAACTTCTCTAAACTGCGCTCTTTGCAGTTTTGCTAATTTCATACATTCCAGTTTAAACCTATCTACCATATTTTTTGCCCCCAGTGTATACCCAAATACTCCAAGCTATATAAAGTTTTCTGCTCTAGACAATATATTCCTAAACCTTTAAATAAACCAACTTCTACATTCTACTTAAAAATGCCAAAAATCCACTTCCACTGTTTAGACATAATGTACAGAATCACAAGGAACAAAGCCTTAATCCATCTATTTGGCAGAACAATTGATAATAAACAAGTCTGTGTGATAGATGACTCATTTCAACCATATTTCTGGGTCATACTTGAAGATAATGACGATTTCAAAGAATTTCAAAGAAAAGCATTAAAACTTAAAGTTGAAACAAAAAAAGGTGATGCTTTTGTTACAAAACTTGAACAACATCAAAAAAAACACCTTGGCAAAGATGTTCAAACAATCAAACTCTTTGTAAATCTACCTTCTTCTGTCCCAGCAATAAGACAAGTCATCAAAGAGTGGGACATGGTAAAAGAGATTTATGAGTATGACATCAAATTCATAAGAAGATATCTGATTGACAAAGCTCTCACACCATTAACATTATGGCAAGCAGAAGGTGACTTTATCCAAGGAAATCTTAAAGTACCTATTTTCAAGGCAACTAACATCAAACAAGAATCAACTGACTCTATCAAACCAAGAATCCTTGCAATTGACATTGAAACATATAATCCATTAGGTAAAGCAGTTATGCCTGAAAAACATCCAATTATTATGTTAGGTTACAAAGCAGACAAATTTGAAAAAGTTACAACATGGAAACATTTCAAAACAAAACATAAATACATTAATTTCGTAAAAAGTGAAATCGAATTGCTTGAAGATTTTAAAGAAACAATTGAGAAATTTAAACCAGACATAATAACAGGTTACTTCTCAGATGGATTTGATTTCCCTTACATTATTGAACGAGCAAAAAAATACAAAATAAAACTAAACATAGGTTTAGACAATTTAGAACCCATGACTGGAAGAGGAAGAGCAGAATCAATCAAACTTAACGGCATTGTTCATGTTGACGTTTTCAAATTCATAAAAAGTGTAATGAGCAGAACACTTGAAACAGACTCATACAGATTAGATGATGTCGCAACAGAAATACTTGGACAAAAAAAACAAGAAATTGAAATGGAAAAATTAGCAGAAGTCTGGGACAAACATCCAAAAAAACTTGAACAATACTGCACATACAATTTACAAGATTGTAATTTAACATTAGGATTACTAAAAAAAATATATCCCTTAATTGAAGAAATGGTTAAACTTGTCAATCTGCCTTTGTTTGACACAAGTAGAATGGGTTTCTCACAATTAGTTGAATGGCACATTCTAAAACAAGCTCCTTTATTCAATGAAATTGCTTCAAACAAACCACATCATAATCAAATAAAAGAAAGAAGATTACACACTTTTACAGGAGCTTTTGTATATGAACCAAAACCAGGTTTATATGATGACATTATCGTGTTTGATTTCAGAAGTCTGTACCCAACAATAATTACCTCACACAACATTTCTCCAGACACATTAAAATGTGGTTGTTGCAGAGGAAAAGCAGAAAAAGCACCTACTGAACACAAAAAATATTGGTTTTGTAAACAAAAAAAAGGTTTTATTCCAACAATAGTTGAAGATCTTATAACACGAAGAATGCGTGTTAAAGAAATCTTAAAAAAAGAGAAAAAGAAAAATCCACTATTAAACGCAAGATCAGAAGGTCTTAAATTACTTGCTAATGCAACATATGGTTATTATGGATTCTTTGGTGCACGCTGGTATTCTCTTGAATGTGCAAAATCAATCACAGCCTATGGAAGGTACTACATAAAAAAAGTTATTAATAAAGCACAAAAAAAAGGTTTTAATGTACTTTACTCTGATACAGATTCAGTATTCTTAACACTTGGAAAAAAAACAATGCAAGATGCAAAAGAATTTGTTAAAATAATAAATAAAGATCTTCCAGGTATAATGGAACTTGAATTTGAAGGTCATTATCCAAAAGGTATTTTTGTTCCTGCAAAACAAGGTAGTTATGGTGCAAAGAAAAAATACGCTTTAGTATCAAATAAAGGAGTAATAAAAATAAAAGGTTTTGAAGCAGTCAGAAGAAATTGGAGTACAATTGCAAAACAAGTTCAACAAAAAGTTCTTAACATGATCCTTAAATATGACAAACAAACAAAAGCATTTGAATATGTAAAAGAAGTTATCCATGACCTCAGAACAAAAAAGGTTAATCCTAACAAATTAATAATTGTCACACAATTACAAAAAGACATTGCAGACTATGAAACATATGGTCCTCATGTTGCTGCTGCACAACGTATGCAAAGTAAAGGTGAAGAAGTTCCACCAGGCACAATGATATCATACATAGTTGCAGAAGGCAAAGGAAGGATTCGTGACAGAGTCAAACTCCCTGATGAAATCAAAGACAATGATTATGATTCAGAATATTACATAAAACATCAAATAGTTCCAGCTGTCCAAAGTATTTTCGAAGTCCTTGGTTTCAAATCAGAAGACTTACTCGAAAGCAAGGATCAGAGTAAGTTAGGAAGTTTCTTCTAAGAAAAAATAAAAACGGGCTCAGAGGGAATTTCGAAGCGAAGCTTTGAACCTTCGCACAATTCGAACCCACGACCTATGGCTTACTCCTTTTGGATTAAGAGGCCATCGCTCTAACCAGACTGAGCTATGAGCCCAACAAAAAGATAAAATTATAATTTAATTTAAAAAGTTTTGGAATTATTTAACCATCAGCACAACAATCCCATCTTTAACAGGATACTTCTTTTTACACTTTTCACACTTTAAATCTTTCGTTAACTTTTTCTTACACTTAGGACACACGAGAATTTCATAGAGTTCTTTCATTTTAATAAAGTAGTATTGGAAAGGTTTAAAAAGCTTTTGCAAATCAAACAACAAAGTTTAAATATATCTGATTCATCATTTCATCCATGACAAAAAACAAGACACAAAACAAGATTGAAGGAGAAACTTGTCCAATGTGCCTTAAAAAGACATTAACATTAATGGAAGAAGAAACAGAAGTACCTTATTTTGGAAAAGTCTTTGTTTTCTCAATGAGTTGTTCAAATTGCAAATATCATAAAGCTGACATTGAATGCGCAGAACAAAAACCAGCTTCCTCTTACACAATTGAAATTAATTCTGAAAAAGATATGAAGATAAGAGTTGTTAAATCAAGTGCAGCAACAGTAAAGATTCCACATGTTATAACTATCACACCTGGTCCTGCTTCAGAAGGTTATGTAACAAACATAGAAGGTATCATAAACAGAGCAAAGACAGCAATTGAATCTGCAAAAAATAGTGCAGAAGAAAAATCTGACCAAAAAAAAGCAAGAAAACTTTTGAAAAAACTTAACAGAGTTACTTGGGGCCAAGAAAAACTTAAAATAATAATAGAAGACAAATCAGGTAACTCTGCAATCATCAGTGATAAAGCAATCATCAAAAAGATAAGAGCTTAAACCTATTCTACAACCCCAATAAATTTAAAAAATATCCTTAATTCTCAAATATTATGGGCAAAAAAAATAAACCAGATAAATCAGATCATAGACCATTAGTAGAAAGAATATTATTTGGAAACAAAACTTCTAAAAAAAAGAGACCATCAATATTCAAAAAACCAAAAACCAGACCTTACAAAATTAATAGTTCAGAAGATTCAAATAATCATGAAAACAATACAAAAAAAAGATACAAGCTTGACCAATATTTTATTGATTTATTAAAAGATAATTTAAACAACCCAACACTAGATGATGCAGTACAATTATATCAACAAGAAGAATACCAAAGAAGCATAAGAAAGTTTGAAAAAGTATTAGTACGTGAACCAACTAACTATTATGCACTACTTGGAAAAGCAGCTGGCCTTGAACATACAAAAGGATTTGATTCTGCATTAAACTTTTTAAAAGAAAAAAGGAGTAAAAACTCAGAAATAGCAAAAATATATAAAAAATTAAAATAATCAACTAAAAAAACACATTAAAGGTGATACCATGACAAAAATCGCAATCATTGGAGGATCAGGATTAGAAGATCCAAGTATTCTTGAAGATGCAAAAGATATTGAAGTTGACACACCATTTGGAAAACCATCTTCTCCATTAAAATTAGGAAAAATAAAAGGTGTTGATGTTGTTCTATTATCAAGACATGGAAGACAACATACAATTCCACCAACGCAAGTTAACAACAGAGCTAACATCCATGCATTAAAAGAACAAGGTTGTACACATATCCTTGTCACAACTGCATGTGGTTCATTAAGACAAGAAATTGGCAGAGGACATTTTGTTATTCTGGATCAATTCATAGATTTCACAAGATTAAGAAAAGTTTCATTTTTTGATAAATTTGAACCAGACAAACTAACACACACTCCAACTGCAGAACCATTTAACAAAGAACTAAGAAACACATTAATTCAAACTTGTAAAGAACTTAAATTAAAACACCATGAAAAAGGTACTGTTGTCACAATTGAAGGTCCAAGATTTTCAACAAAAGCAGAATCACACATGTTCAGGACATGGGGTGCTGATGTAATTAATATGAGCATTGCACCTGAATGCATTCTTGCAAATGAAATAGGTATTCCATACGCAGCAGTTGCAATGTCTACTGATTATGATTGTTGGAAAGATGATGAAGAACCAGTTACATGGGAAGCTGTATTAGAGATTTTCAAGAAAAACGTCAGCAAAGTAACTGATCTAATCATAAACACTATACCTAAAATTAAATAAGAAATTACTTTCTAGCTCTTCTTCTTTTCTCTTTCTTCATACGCTTTCTCTGCCACTTCCAGCGCATCTGCCCTTTCTTTTTCCAACGTCTTGAGCTTCGTTTCATATTGACTTAAAAATTAGCTTTCATTTATAAATCTTTCTAACAACTCCCGTCTCAGCATCAACCTCAACCTTATCCCCATCTTTAAACACTCTTGTAGCAATCTTAGTCCCTATAACACACGGTTTTTCCATTTCACGCGAAACAATCGCTGCATGACAACAAATACCGCCTTCATCTGTCACAAAAGCAGCTGCCTTCTCCATTGCAGGAACAAAATCAGGAGTTGTCATTGATGTAACCAACACATCACCTTTCTCAACCTTACCAATATCTTTTTTTCCAGGAACAAGTTTAACAATTCCAGTAACTTTACCTTTACAAGCAATAGTTCCTTTAACCTCATCAACTTGTTCAACTTCATCTTTAATTTCTTTTTTCTTATATTCTTCAAGCTCCCTACCTACCAAAATTGTTATTTTCTCTTTTTGTAAAATATAAACATAACCTTTCTTCCTTTCCTTAATCTTATCCAAATAATCCTCATCACTATTAAGAGCATCAACAATTTCATCTGTCAACAAATAAAACAAATCACACAAATCAATTCCTAACCGCTTTGCAATCTCTCTAAACAAATTTCTTGCAACAAAACCAGCTTTAGTATACATATCCATCCTATAATTTCTAAAAAACACAAAATCTTTTGTTATTTCAACAAATTCTCTAAATTTTTGGTCAGCATTAATCACAGATAACACTTTTTCTGTTTCTTCCACAACTCCTTTTGCATGCTTTTCCAACTTATCTAGTTTTTCTTTAGGATCTTCTTTCAAAATATAATCAAGTCTTTCCAAAACTTCTTTCTCTGACCATCCATCTCCACCAAACCCTCTTGCATTAATCCAACCAAATTCTTTAATATGCTTCTTAATATCATTAGAAATATCATTCTTCTTAATAGCTATCTTCAAAATACTTTTCAATTCTTTTGTAGCATCACTTTCAATAACAGGAGTTGTTAAAATATTAAAAAAATCAATTACTTTATCAGTCCTCTCTTGCAAATATTTTCTCATAATATCATCAGCTAAAGCTTCAATTAAAATAGGAGAGTAGAGTGCAGTTGAAGTTTTGTAATAAGCATCCCTTAATTTCCTAAGATCATCTACCAGTTCATCATTACTCTTATCAGAATAATCTATTTTTGAAATAACAACACTAAGTTTCAACAACTCATCAAAAAAATCATTCCATTGTTCAATTAATGATTTAAAAAAACCAGCCCCTTTCTTCAGATAAATCTGCTTTACTTTTTTATTTGCTTTTTTAACATCCTCAGCACCATAATACACAGCACCTTGCACTGCTCTATAATTATCAAACCCAAAATCAACACCCATAATCTCTTTCATACCTTTCTCAGTCTGATACCTAGTAACAAGTTCATAAAATACTAAAGTCAGATTCTTCCTATCCAATAAAAACTTCCATTTCATTTTCATCATGCCCTGTCCCAGATTTGAACTCGAGTCTTCGCCTCGAGAGGGCGAAATGATTGGCCGGGCTACACCAACAGGGCTTTGTGTACCTTAATTTCCTATTTTTATTAATAAATCTTTCCTAAATAACCACAATATTTTTAAAAAAATCAAGAATATCACATCATAATGAACAATTACAACCTTGAATTAAACAAAATCATCAAAGAAATCCAAGAATCCAACCCAAAAACAGTAATTATCCAACTACCAGATGGTTTAAAACCAAAAGCAAAAGAAATTACAGATAAAATCCAAAAACAAACAAATATAAAACCATTGATCTGGCTTGGTTCTTGCTTTGGGGCATGCGATATTCCTAATTTTAAAGCTGATCTTCTTATCCAATTCGGGCATTCTGCGTGGAAATAACCACCTTTTCGCCCTAAGTTGATAATAACCTTTTTACACGTAAAAAACAAAACATTTAAATATCTCTTGACCTAACATTTTATTTAGTACTCTAAAGGAGGGCAAGAACAATGAAAAAATTTTTATCCAATATGAAAGAGAAAATCGGTTCTAGATTTGCAATGACTAGTGATGCAGAGATTCCTGGAGAGCACGCTGAAGAATATGTTGAACTTGAATCTACTCCTCGCGCTGAAGGTCACACAAAAATCATGGTTAGACCATTCATGATCGAAGAATTTGAGGACATAAAACAGATTCTTGATGCTCTAAGAGAAGGTTACACAATTGCTTTGGTCAACATAAAACCTTTAAAAGACAAGGATCTTGTTGAACTAAAAAGAGTGATTAACAAACTAAAAAAGACATGTGATGCAATTGATGGAGACATTGCTGGCTTTGGTGAAGACTGGATTGTTGCAACACCTAACTTTGCAAGCATCTACAGAAGCACACAAACAGCAGAAGTAAAAGAAGCTCCAGAAGCACAACCAACAGAATAAACTTTTTCTTTCTTATTTTACTTTTTTTACAAATATTAATAAAAACATTTAAACGAGATAAAATTTTTCAATTTTCTAAGTTTAAATGTCTTAAAAAAATTCAAGGGATTTTTCAAAACTTTTAAAAATTTTCAATTTTTAAACGGTTTGAAAATTCAAAGAATTTACAAAACATTTAAATATACCAAACTTCCCTATTATTTTATAAAGAGGTGAAACTTAATGGACCCATCAATATTAACATATGGAATTCTTACTATTATTGCTATTATCATAATATTTTTTGTTTTTAGGAAGGTGATTAAAAGTTTGATATATGTAGCAGGATTACTGGTTGTAGTTCTCTTAATCGCAAGCTTATTTGCATACACTGATATTCAAGATTTAAGAGATAATTGGGACCAACCAAAAATCTTTTTACTAGAAGACGACGGAAAATATTTAGCAGGTTTCTCTGCAACATTTGATGATTTTGAAGAAACAGAATTCTTAACATTAACAGAGATTGACAATTTCAACACACTAGAAGATCTTGATGAAATTAAAGGTGAACACGACAGACTTGTTATTACAAACATAAACGCATTTAACAAAACAAAGGATTTAACAATAAAAGAAGAATCATTCCCAAAATATTATCTGTTTGAAATGTTAAGATCAGATAATCCAATTGATTTATTTGCAGAAGAAATGGCAAAAAGAAAAGATTATGAAGTTGAAGACGCAAAAGAAGAGTTCAAAGACTTAACTTCTGACATAGACCAAGTTCAATTCAAAGCACATATCTTTGTTGGTCTTATTGCAGAAAACATAGAACAGAGTAACTTATTCCTTATTGAAGAACTTAAAGCAGAAAACATAAAAGTACACCCTTGTACATCAGTGTTTAAGATAATTAAATCAGTACCAACTTCAACAGTAAAAAAATACACACAAAAAGCAACAGAAAAAGTTAAGGAAAAACTAAAAGAAAAGGTTGAAGAAGAAATTTAAAATGGCATTTTTAGATAAATTACAATTTTGGAAAAAGAAAGATGATTTTTCAGACCTTGGCTTAGACTTTGACAAAGATCCAATCAACATAACAAGTAACAAAGGCGCAAGCCCAAGTGATTTAAATCCAATCGGCACAAAATCAAGTGATTTTTTAGGAAAAAAAGGTCCGTCAGAGTTTGATGACCACTATACTTACAAAGAAGTCCCATTTGAACGCCAACCAATTGGTGGAATTCCAAAACAAAGTCAACAACCACAAATGCCTCAACAACAACCAGTTCAAAACACAGAGCTAAGCAAAGATGTTGAGATAATGAATTATAAACTTGACGCAATCCGTGCAACATTAGAAAGCATTAACCAAAGATTACTTCATCTTGAACGACTTGCAAAAGAACAAGAAAAACCTCTAAAAAGAAAAACATGGTAAAAATGAAGAAACATCATCTTTTTTCTTTAATTACATTAACAGTAATCTTAATAGATCAAATAACCAAACATTTTCTTAACAAGCTAAACATTCACACATTCCTCATTAATGTTACCCATAACACAGGTGCAGCATTCTCACTCTTCCAAAATCAAAGAACATTCTTAATACTTATCTCTGCAATCGTAATCGCATACATAATTGGTTATTACAAAGAAATTCCAAAGAAACTTAAAATACCAGCTGCCCTAATCTTAGGCGGCACAATAGGTAACTTAATAGACAGAGTACTCCTCGGCTATGTCATTGACTTTATTGACCTCAGAATATGGCCTATCTTTAATCTAGCTGATTCTGCAATCGTAATAGGTGCAATATTAGTTGTCATACATTTATGGAAAGAAAAAAAATAAATTACTTAACACAATTACAAGCTTTATAACCTTTTTTCTTAGCTTCTTTAGCCAAACTCTGTTACGCTTGTCAATCTTTTTTGCCCAATCACATTTTGCAGTGTGAAACTTTGTACCTTTTTTACTTGCAATAAACTTACCAGGCTTAAACTGTGCTTTAGATTTCTTTGTTGCTTTCTTACCTTTTCCACCATACACTTCAACTTCAGGAACTTCTCCCAAAGGTTCAGCTTCAGACTCAACTCTTTCCCTAGCAACTTTCTCAAGTTTTTCTTGATACCCTTCTTCTTTATCTAAACTACACACACAACAACTACTCATCTTTGCAAGTGAAACAATAAATGCAAATGCAGCAACAATCGCTAACACACCTGTTTTTACAAGACCACCGCCTCTGGTAAAGTAAACAACAAGCAGATTAATTAAACCAACACCAAATACAAGTGCAAGTAAATTAAATCCATAACTTTTATTCTTATAACATGCAACTAATCCAATAAATCCAATTAACAAGAATAATAATTGCAAAAATAATTGTTGTATAATAAACCTACTACTTAACTTAAACAATAATAAAACAGAACCAAATATCATAACCAAAAGAGCCATATCAAGTATAATAAGTGTTCCAGAACATTTTTTCATTTATATCCCCCCGTTTTCATAATTCATAATAATACTCTTAAATAAAAGTAAACTCATATTTAAATATTTCCATTTTAGAGTAGTAAAAATATTTCCAAAATAATTACCAGTTGGTTATGAAATTAATAGGAAAAATTTCTCAAGTTAAATTAAAAGAATCCTAAAACTCATCCATTTCTTCAAGTTTTTTCAAATATCCCTTCCTCTTTAAGAACTGAATTTGTGATGGCCTATATTTAAAGACAACATCACCTTTTGTTTCTCCACCTAATTCCCATGGTTGGACAATAACAAGGTCACCTTCTCTGACCCATAACCTTCTTTTAAGCCTTCCAGGAATCCTACAAACTCTTGTTTTACCATCAAGACATCTAACATACATCCTAGAACCACCAAGTCTTTGTTCTACAATACCTATACTTTGGTTACCTCTTGGCAGCTTAGTCCTTCTAATTTCTTCTGCAAGTTGTTCTTGTTTAGCTTGTTCTTCCTTTTTACGACTCATAACACAGAAAAATAGAATTCACTTTATAAATGTTTTGAAAACTTTTAGAAGAAATTTCTAAATGGTTTGGGAACTTCAAGCTCTGCTTGACGGTTTAAAAACTCTGTTTTTAAAATTCTTTATTCCCAAAAGATTTATAAATATCCAAACAAATAATACTGAATATGAAAAAAAGAGGAGTATTCCTAGCACCAGCATTACTCTGGAAGAGGATTCTAGCATTTGTCATTGATATTCTAATTATTGAACTTATTATCGCAGCTCCTTTTAGATCACATCTTAAAAATATTGTTCCAGGAACATCATATTCAGAGGTAATGAATTTTATAATGAGCAATCCACAGGTATCATATAAACTTTCCATGATAATGGGGATAATCGCAACACTAGGAATATTATACTTCACAATCCTAGAATTCAAAACCCAACAAACAATAGGTAAAATGATTATGAAAATCTTCACAGTTTCACAAAAAAAACAACCTCGTTTTTGGCAATATCTATTATCAAACTTAACATTCCTACCTTTTTTTCCATTCGCAATACTTTGGATTGTTGACCCAATATATATCATTTTCACAAAAAACAATCAACGTTTCATGGAAAGAATTTCACATGTACACACTGTCCAAGCTTACAAATTAAAATGAAAAAAAGACAAATCAACAAAATCAAGTACACAATTATGGTATTGATAGGACTTTTTCTAGTTTCATACCTAATTGCAACATTCATGTCAGATGAAACCTTTTCAGCAGGAAACATTGCTGTTATTCCAATCACAGGAACAATCTTAGTTGGTGACTCAAGTTACTTATTAGACCAAACAATAACATCCTCATCACAAGTAATAGAATACATTGAATCCGCAGAACAAAACCCTTCAATAAAAGCAATTGTTTTTGAGATTAATTCGGGTGGTGGCAGTGCAGTTGCAGCAAAAGAAATAGTTGACGCAATAAAAAGAACAGAAAAACCAACTTATGCACTAGTAAGAGAGATCGCAGCAAGTGCAGCATATTGGATAGCAAGTGCTACAGATAATATTATTGCAAACGAACTTTCAATCATTGGTAATATTGCAGCAACCTCTTCTTATTTAGAATTCTCAGGATTACTTGACCATTATAACATAACATATCAAAGATTAGTTTCAGGAAAATTCAAAGATATAGGAAGTCCTTTTAGAAAATTAACAGATGAAGAAATTGAAATATTACAAACAATTCTTAACAAAACCCATACACATCTTGTAAACTCTATTGCAGAAAATAGAAATATTAATAAGGAAATAATTGATAAAATATCAACAGGAAACATTTTTATTGCACAACAAGCAAAAGAACTTAACTTAATTGATGAATTTGGTGATTATTACACACTAAAAAATAAAATAAAACAAGATCTTAACATAACAGAAGTAACTCTCACCAGATATATAAAAACTAAAAGTTTCATGGATATATTAACAAAAACCCTTTCCCAAAAAACAATAAAACAAGATTTAAGGATACAAACATGAAAATAAATTATATCACATCACCAGAAATAAAACCAAGAATCTCTGAGTCAGTAATAAAAGGATTAAACCACTTTATTAAAGATAAAATGAACCTTTCTCCAGTCAACAATCAAGAAGATTGGAAATCAATTGACTCACATCGTGACTTTTTTGAAAGAAGAAAAAAAGACTTAAGAAAAAAACATCTTAACCTTATTTTAACACACCGTAACCAAGAAAGGTTTATTGAAATTAAAGATGAAAAACAAACAAACATAGCACTATCACTAAAACACATACAAAACTCCAGCCAAGCATTCATTCTTGGTTATAATATTCTTGCAAACCATTATAGCAATTGTTACTGCACAAATGAACATTGCACACACATAATTCACAATACAAAAGAATTAGAAACACTTTCATTACTATACCAAATGAATAAACAAATCCCACTATGTGACTACCATAAAAAGTGGAGGTATTGAACATGTCATGGCTTTCTTTTATATTTGACATCCTAAACCCTTTTGAAAAGTATAAAGGTAGACTTGCATTAGATTCTGTTTTATTTTCAAGAATGATTAAAAAAATTGCATCAATACCAGAACTTGAGAGAGATATCAAATCAAAAACTAAAACTGTTGAAAAGCTAAAATCAAAGATTGAAGGATTTAATAAACAAATTCAGAATCCAGGGAAAAAAGCAAGTAAAAAACAGATCAAAAATTTCAAAAAGCAAAGAAAAAAATTAGGTACTGAAGTCTACGAACTTACTTCTCAATTAAATTCTACTCTTAAAAAAGAATCAAAGGAATTTGAAAAGGTAATCAAGGCCCTTGAAGATATAATAATTGATAATAGAACAGTAATTCAAAGAGAAGGTGAAGATATTGATTATGTTATTAAAAAAGTCAAAGCTCTTAAAATTCCTAATGCACCACCACAAGTAGTTCTACAGTTCAAGCATTTAACAGTTAATAAATTAAACCAATTAAAACATCAAATAAAATCATTACTTAACTCATTATTCCTCAATGCAAAATATATTGAAAGAGGAGTAATGAGTACACAAGCAATAGATGATATAAGTTTACAAGCAACAATACCAAAAAGTAAAAGAATTAAGAGAGAGATTATAGAATTAGGTGTTGTCCAAAAAAAAGCTGATAAACTTATAGGTCACATTAAAAAGAAAAATCTTCAGCAATTTGTTGAAAACATTAAAAAACTAATTGAATTATGGGAAACAGAATTACAAGACATTAAAAAAATTGCTCATAACACCAATATTTTAATGTCTCGTTATAAAGGAAAATTATTAAAACTACCAGCCAGAACAAAAGCTCACAAAGAACTTGAATCATCACTTAGAAAATTAACAGCTCAAGCAAGAAGACAATACATGCACTTTAAAGTACAAGAACATATTAAGTTAAGAGAAAAAGTTCTCCAAAAAATAGAAAAAGTTCCTCATCAAAAAAAATCTGCTCAGAAAAAAGTTGCTTAAAAAAATAAAAAAGAAAAAGATTTATTTTTTCTTCTTTTTCCTTTTCTTCTTTTTTCCTCCACGTGCCATTTTTGCACAGGAGATATCACCTTTTTTATCAATGAAGTAAAGAAATCCTTTTTTCTTTTTAATACCAACTTTTGCTACTACTTTAATTTTTGCTTTACCTTTCTTTTTACCACGTGCCATTTTTGCACATGCGACATTACCTTTTTTATCTACAAAATATAGATAACCAGACTCTTTTTTAACTCCTACTTTTGCTACTTTTTGTGCCATAGTTATAACCCCCTTTTAGTTATTTATAGAGGATAAAATAAAACCCATATTTAAATGTTTTGTTTTTACCCGTCTAAATAAACCCTTTTTTAGCACGAGGTTTTAGCTACTAAAGAATGACTGTAATGATTTTTGATCGTGTTTAAGAACTTTTTTCATACTCTTTGACTCAACTAACTCATTAAACAACTTGTTCATTTTTTCCTGAGATAATAAGCTCATTAAAAAAGGTCTTCTTGTTTTAGAAGTTAAAATGTTTTCCACTAAAAAATCAGCTAACTTATCAGGTTTTTTCATCGCAGAATGTTTCAAAAGATTTAGTGTATCTTCTTCTGACTTAACCCTTCTCAAACTTTTTTTCATCTTATCTGTTTTCAACAATGAAAGTAAAAACTCTGGTCTTGTGTTTTGATTAAGAACATCAACAATCAAATCACCTGCTTTATCAGATTCAGACAACAAAATATATTTTATCACTTGCAATGTTCTTAAATAATCACTCTTATAATAATGTTGATCTAAAAAACCAAGCAAATCCACAATAACATCAACAAAATCAATAACCTTAATATCATGGGTAGCAAAAACTTCTTTTGTAACATCTCTTTTCAATTTAGTTAACGGCATCACAACAACCCTTTCTGGTTTAATACCACTACCCACCATCTTTCTAATCACATTATTAACTTTACTTTTAATTGACTTATGTAAATATCTATTATTGATAAAATCTTTAACACTTTTCTTATCAATAGAAACATTTGATGATATTGAACAACTCACACCAACATGGATTACTTCTTTTATAATTCCTTTTTCAAACATAACCGCAACAATACCCACATCTCTATTTGTAGAAGTTCTAATATTATTAATAGTAAAATACCCTTTCTTATTCAACCAAAAATTAACAATCTCTTTTTCAGTATTCATTTGCCACCACAGCTGATATTATCTAACATTTATTTAAATTTTGTTGTACTAAAGAATGCAATCCAATTTCCATTTTATTCGAAAAAACAATAGCAAAGTTTATACAAGATAAATTTTCATAAAAATTTCTAAGTATAAATGTCTTGAAAAATCACCTTAGATTTTTCAAAACATTTATATACTAAAAAAACTATAATATATAGTATATACGGGGTGAGGGCAATTCCTGACATTAAATGGAAGCATCTTAAATGGACCTCTGAAAAGGGGAACGAATTTGAGATAATACGTGAAATTGTTATACCAGACAACTTTAGTAACCATTTTGATGACAGAGACTATTATGATGAAGAATTCTCAGACACACTCGAAGGATCTTAAGAAATTATAAACACTTTATCATTAGTTCTTACTACTTTATTAACTTTTAATCCAACCCTATCACTTTTCTTAACCTTTTTAACATTCTTATGATTAATCTGCATTGACTTTATTTTCTGCTCAAACACACCAGTCTTATTCCCTTGTACCATTACAGTATCACCAACCTTCAA
>CAYMBN010000010.1:0-53162 GCA_964388715.1 uncultured Methanosarcinales archaeon | reverse complement strand
GTTTGTTCCTGTTGTTGATTGTTTTCTGGAGTTGGTGGAAGGAATTCTATTTTTGCAGGGATTGCGTCTGTTGTTACTTGGATTGTTCTAGTGCCAGAAGGGATTTCTTCTGATTCATTAAAAATAGTTATACTATAATTATAGGTTCCATAATTTAGTTCTTGGTTAAGGTTTTTGTTCTGATCAATCTGGAAATACCATTTTTCTGTGTCAAATTTGTTTAGGTTAGATGAGTATAATTTGTAAACTTCTTCTTTTGATAATGGTTTTTTCCAGATACGTACTTCGTCAATTAAGCCAACATAAGCACTTCCCCAAGCACCTCCTGTAGCAGTACCACGTTTACCTAATTTAAGTATGTAATCAGTATTAACACCTGGTGTAGAACCTACATCAGTACCAACAAGTTCACCATTTATGTAAAGGGAATTATTTGTACCATCATAAATTCCTACAATATGCCACCATTTATCAATTATCTCTGATTCATCACCATAGTTCCAGTTAACTCCTTTTATACCATTACTACCTGAACTAGAGTACCACGAAGTTGTCCAGAAACCTAAGGTGTTTTGGTTTGTAACGAAACGTAAACCATATCCACCATTTGGTGCTGCAATGTCTCCTTTGGAAAGGATCATTCTATAAGAACCATCTTCTGGCATTGTTGATGGTTTAATCCAAGTACTGATTGTAAATGGACCATTTATGTGAAGGTAGTCACCATTACCACAGTTGATGTAGTCTTGTGTTGTTTTTGGATAACCATCTTTGAATTTATAAGCACCATTATATTTTCCATTTGGTTCCCAAGGAGTATATCCTGTATGCATTACTTCACAATCATTTTCATATCTTGATAAATCAACTACTTTTGAGAAGTTTTCACCTAGTGCATTAAGATTATCAAAGTTATACATTGCAACAAGATCTGAATCATATAAGTAAAAGTCAGTGTTATTCCATGTATAAATAAATTCTTTTAAGTCATTATTGTGGATTGTTGCGTTGATTTTAATTGGTGTTGTATCAACTTCTGAATTGTCTTCAGGATTGGCTGTTAGTTGAGAGTAATTTGTTGTGATTGTTCTTTTTTCTGAGAAAGTGTGAGCTTTGGCAACTTTTACAAATGTTTGGTAAGTGTATTGGGCTTTGCTAAGAGGATTGTTAATTCCTTCTTGTTGGTTAATGGTAAGAAGGTATTTCTTAGTATCATATTGTTTTAAGTGACTGAAATAGTTTTGTTCAATTTCGGGTTTGGTTAGACTTCTGGACCAAACATAAACCTCATCAATAATTCCTTTAAAGCCCATATAACCTGCACTGTCATCTGGGTTTGTACCAATAAAAAGACTTCCTGTGTTATCTGGTTTTGGTGTAAGTCCATGTTCAATACATTCACTATTTTCATCCAGGTATAAACATTGGTGAGTTGAGTTTAGGGTTGCTGTAATATAATACCATTTGTTAAGTGAAGCTGGTAGGGCAATTTTTGAATCTTTTTGTTCATAACCAATTACTTTCCAGTAAATATTGCCTTGGAGGTAATATAATCCTGGGCCATCAACTGTATCTGGGAAGTTTGCACCATAACCCATGTAATCTTGACATAGTATACAACCCATTTTATAAGGAGAACCGTCACCTGTTATGTTAACCCATGCATTAAAAGTAAGTTCATTAAGGTTTGCAAATTTGTCATTACTTACATCAATTAGGTTTGGACGTGAACCTGGGTAACTATATGCTCCTCCATGCTTTCCTTGTGATGTCCAGGTAGGACCGTTCCTTACTTCACCATTGTTTTTGTATGTGCTTAAATCTGCGACTTGTGTGTCTGTTTCTTCTAGTTCTTCAAGTTTGTCAAAGTTCATCATTAATAATAAAGAATCATCATAATAAGAATGGTTTTTATTATTCCAATTGTATGTTATAGAGTTTAGATCTTTTACACTGGTTAAGTCTATACTGATATTAATGCTTGATTTGTTTGTTGTGAGATTTTTCTCAGGTGAAAGGAAGGTAATTTTAGGGATTGTTGGTTTAACTATAATGGTTCTTTGTTCTGTTGAGTAATCGTTGCTTTGGTTTGAAACAGATATTTTGTAAGTATAGGTTTCTTCTTCTAAATCTGTTTGGTTTAGGTAAAACCACCATTTGTTTGTGTCATATTTGTTTAGGTTTAAACTGTATTGTTGTTTTATTTCTGTTGGAGAGAGTGCTCTGTTCCATACTTTAACTTCATCTAACATGCCATCCATATATTGTACATTCCAGTGATGGCCAATAGATAGTTTTGATGTTAAGGTTCTTTCTGCTAAAGTATTTGGAGCATTGAAATTAGAAATTTCTTCTCCATTTAAGTAAAGATAACCTTTATTTCCATCCCATCTAGCAGTAATATAATGCCATTCGTTGAGATTAACATTTTTTCCACTTACATGTTTTTTATTGCCTCCATCATAATAAATATCAAGACCTAAGCCATAGCCTGGTCTAGTATCATAATGTAAGTAAAAGATGTTTCCGTTTGTAAAGAGAGCATGGCCATGGTCAAATGTTGTTGGATGATACCACATTCCAACTGTAAATGCATTAAGGTTGTCAAAGTCTGGGTAGTGGGTTTCAGGAATTACTACAAATCCTCTTCCACCAAAATTAAGAGCTCCATTGTACTTACCATTTTCAGTCCAGGTTGGTGGACTGTAACTTCCAAAGCTTGTAGAGATACCATCATTTCCATGTGTGCTTATGTCAATTGTTTTATCCCCTTTTTTTACAATACTTTCACCAATCGCACTCACATTGTCAAAGTTATACATTAAGATTAAGGAATCATCAAGGTAATCAGTTTCAGTATTGTCCCAGTTGTAAATTATTGAGTTTACATTGCTGATGTTGATTATTGAAACATTAACTTCAAAGTGAGTTTTGTTTAATTGTTCTTCATCTTCTGGTGTTGGAGGTAGGAAATTGATTCCTGGAAGAATTGTTGGAGGAGGGATTTCTAATAGTTTTTCTTCTATCTTAAATGGTTGGCCATTGTTGTTGTATGTGTATGTGTTTCCTGCTGTGTCTGTTACAACAATATAATATTCAAGTTCTTGTGTTACATTTTCAAGTTTGAATTCAAAGAGTTTTGTGTCTGTGAGTGCGATGATTGTTAATGTAAAGAGTAATAATAGTCCGAAGAAGGTTAGGAATTTCTTTAGTTTTATTTTTCTGATTTCTTTTCTTAATTTTGCTTTTTCTGATTTAACTTTTTCAAGTTTTTGTGCTATTGGAGATGTTTTGGTTTTTTTATTTTTGTGGAAAAGGTTAATTATTGTTTTTCTGTAATAAAATAATATTCCTAGGATGATTAAGATGAGTATGATGTATATTAGTGATCTTGTTTTTGCTGGTGCTGTTAATATTTCTTGTACTTCATTCATTTCAATAGAAGCCCAATTACCATCTATTGCTCTGTAGAAAAGGGTTACAGTTGCAACTTCATAATCATCTTTTGTTGTAACATAAATATGTGAAATACCTAATTGGTTGTAGGATGTGTCTGCTGTTGACTCATTAATTACAACAGATGGTGCTTGGTTATCACAGTCAGTTGCACACCAACCTAGTTCTGTTTCATCACAAACATAATCTCCGCATTGAATTGTTAGTGGTTGTGAAACATTAAGTGTTCTTATTTTTCTGCTCATGCCATCTCTACTAAACCAGATTGCATCTAATGTATACATGCCTGGTGCAACTGAAACTTTAAGTTGGTATGATAAGTCAATTTCCTCTGCTGATGGTTTGAATGACCATGCATATCTTCCTTCATCTTCTAAGAATCTTGTGTTGATTTCTGTTACATCTGGAACATTCCAGTTAAGTAATTCAATGTCTTTAGGTGTTTTTTCTTCAAATGTGAAAGTTTCACCTATTGTAAGATCTGATAAGTTTATATCAATGTTTAATATTTGTCCTGGGTTTGCTGTGATTGTTTCATCTGTTTGTATTCCAACTGCATATCCTGTTATTGATGATTCTGCAGAAGAAGCTATTGCTAGGATTAGTAAGATTACTAAGATTATGTTCACTTTCCAATTAAATTTTATTTTCGATTGCATGTTGTCCAGATTGTTCTATCGTTTCGTTTTAGTAAAACAGCTATTTTATGATAAGATAAATCATAAGTGTTTTTTAAGTAAAGAGAAATGTTTTTTAGAACTGGAATTTTTCTGTCTTTTAAGATTGAGACAGGGATTGTGTATTCAGAAGGTTCTATTTTGAATGGTTCTGGCATTTTTTTTCTTGCGTTTCTGTATGTGCAGCCAATTGTAATATGATTTCTGTTGATTAATTGAGCAATTTGTTTGTATTTTAGATGATAGTTTTCTTTTAGGAATTTGACAATTGCTTCAAGAGAGCCAAGGGAAGAAGTAAAGATTGAAATTGGAATGAGAATTTCTGTTGGTTTTTTCAAAACAGAACGAGCTTTGAGTGTGAATAAAGCATAGATTTCATTTGAGCTGAGTTTGTAGTGTTTTTCTAGTTTTTTTATCAAAGCTTGAAAATCAGATTCTAGATTAGTTAAATTAAGTTCTTTATTGGTTTCAATCTCTTTTTCTGCTGTGATTTTCTACAATACCTGCTACTTTTGTTGCTCCGACCCCAAGAATAAATATTAAGTAAGTGGATTTTATATATAAATGTTTTGGTTTTTGATTATCATGTGATGATTAAATAGGTAAAATAATTATTAAATAAGTATTTAGGATTATTAAATGGGAGAAAAAGATTATTATTCAAGTTGATGTTTTTTGGAATTGATTATTTAGTAAGTAAGAAAAATTACTTATTAAGTTAATTATTAAATAAGTAAAATAATTATCAAGTAAGTAAAAGAAAAAAGAAAATTAATTACATCATACCGCCAGGAGGCATTCCCATACCACCAGGAGGTATTTGAGGTGCTGCATTTGAAGGTCCACCTGCAATAACATCATCAATTCTTAATATCATTACTGCTACTTCAGAAGCTGAACTTACTGCTTGTGTTTTGATTTTAAGTGGTTCAATAACTCCTTTTTTCCATGCATTAATTACTTTTCCACTGAACACATCAATACCAGCATTCTTTTCTTGTTTGTCATGTGCTGATTTAAGTTCTGTAATAACATCAATTGGATCAAGACCTGCGTTTTCTGCAAGTGTTTTTGGAATAACTTCCATTGCATTTGCAAAAGCTTCAACAGCAAGTTGTTCTCTTCCACCTAATGATTTTGCATATTTGAAAAGTTGTCTTGCAAGTTCTATTTCTGTTGAGCCTGCGCCTGAAACTGCTTTTCCGTTTTTTAGTGTTGCAGCAAGATCACCAACTGCATCTTCAACAGCACGTTTAACTTCATCAATAACATGTTCTGTTCCGCCCCTTATTAACATTGTAACTGCTTTAGGATTTTTACATTGTTCAACATAAGTCATTTCTTCATCCCCAACTTTTACTTCTCTTACTAATCCTGCTTTACCAAGATCAGATTCGTTTAAGTCATCAAGGTTGCTAACAATTTTTGCACTGGTTGCCAAATTAAGTTTGTCCATGTCTGATTTTTTTACTCTTCTTGCAGCATATATACCTGCTTTTGCTAGGAAATGTTGTGCTAGATCATCAATACCTTTTTGACAGAATAAAACATTTGCACCAGAATCAATTATTTTTTGTGCCATGTTTCTTAACATCATATGTTCTTGATCAAGGAATGCTTGCATTTGTTCTGGGTTTGTTATTTGGATTTTAGCGTCGATTTCTGTGTTTTTTATTTCAATAGCAATGTCTAAAAGTGCAATTCTTGCATTTTCAATAGTAGAAGGCATTCCTGAATGTACTTTTTCTTTGTCTAAAACAATACCTTCAATTAGTTCAGATTCTTCTACAGAACCGCCACTTTTCTTTTCTATCTTAATATTGTCTCTGTCAACACTATTGTTTTCATCAACAACCCTTTTGACAGCTCTTACAGCCATGTCAGACAATTGTTCTTTTGCATGTTCTGCACCTTTACCTGTCATTGCAGTCATACAAATCTTTTTCATGATACTATCCTCTTTGATTGAAACATTTTCTGAAATTTTATCAAGAATTTCTGCAGCTTTTTCTGCTGCTAATCTGTATCCTTTTGAAATTACTGTAGGATGAATGTTTTGTTCAATAAGATTTTCTGCGTTTTTTAATAGTTCACCTGCAAGAACAACAGCTGTAGTTGTACCATCTCCAACTTCATCTTCTTGTGTTTTTGCTACTTCAACAATCATCTTAGCTGTAGGATGTTCAATTTGCATTTCATCAAGGATTGTAACACCATCATTTGTTACAGTAACATCTCCTAATGAGTCAACAATCATTTTATCCATTCCTTTTGGACCTAAAGTTGTTCTAACTGTTTCTGCTACTAGTTTAGCAGCTAGAATATTTGTACGTTGAGCACTCCTTCCTGTATTTCGTTGAGTACCTTCTGGCATAATGAATATAGGTTGTACTTGTTTATTATCTGACATTTTATATACCCCCTTGAGTAATAAAAATATGTAAAAAACAGGGCATATTTAAAGGTTATGGTAAATAATGGTTTTTTTAGAAACATTAATAAACAATACTTTCATAATTTAAGTAAAATGGTGTTGGATTATGTTAAGTTGGGGTTGAAATGTGGGATTGAGATTCATCAACAGCTTGATACTAAGAAGTTATTCTGTAATTGTGATGGTGTATTAAGAGATGATGTTCCTGATGTTGTTATTAAAAGAAGATTGAGAGCTGCTGCTGGTGAGACTGGTAAGGTTGATATTGCAGCTGAGCATGAGCAGAAGAAAGAAAAATATTATGTTTATGAAGCATATTCTAACGGTACTTGTCTTGTTGAGTTAGATGAAGAGCCACCTCATCCACTTAATGATGATGCACTTAATGTTGCATTGCAGGTTTCTTTGATGTTAAAGTCAAAGCCTGTTGATTATATACAAGTTATGAGAAAAACTGTTGTGGATGGTAGTAATACTTCTGGTTTTCAAAGGACTGCTTTGATTGCAAGACATGGTTTTATTGAAACTAAAAAAGGTAGAGTACATGTTGATACTGTTTGTCTTGAAGAAGATGCTGCAAGGATAATTGAGAGAGGAGGTGATTTTGTAAGGTATAGGCTTGATAGGTTAGGGATTCCGTTGGTTGAGATTGCAACTAAAGCTGATATACATTATCCTGATCAATGTAAAGAAACTGCAGGTATGTTAGGAATGATTCTTAGAAGTACTGGTAGGGTTAAGAGAGGACTTGGTACGATAAGACAGGATGTTAATGTTAGTATTATTGGTGGAAGTAGAATAGAAATTAAAGGTGCACAAGATCTTAGAATGATTCCAAAGTTAGTTGAGAATGAGGTTATTAGGCAGATTAATTTGATTGATATAAAGAAAAAAATTAAGAAGAAAAAGTTAATTGGTAGGAAAGTTGATGTTTCTAAAGCTTTTGGAAAGTGTGATTCTAATATTATTAAGAATGCTTTGAAAAAAGATGTTGTTATTGGTGTTAAACTTGAAGGTTTTAAAGGTTTTATTGGTCAAGAAGTTCAAGTTGGAAAAAGGCTTGGTACTGAAATGAATGAGAGAGCTAAAGTAAAAGCAGGGGTAGGTGGAATATTTCATTCTGATGAACTTCCTAAGTATGGTATAACTGAAAAAGAAGTTGAAAAAGTGAACAAGTTGTTGAAGTGCGGTAAAAGTGATGGGTTTGTTATTGTTGCTGATCAGAAAGATAAGTGTGAGAGAGCACTTGATGCTGTTGTTGAAAGAGCTAAAGAGGTTTTTGATGGTGTTCCAGGCGAAGTTAGGAAGGCAAATGATGATGGTACTTCATCTTATTTGAGACCAATGCCTGGTTCTGCGAGAATGTATCCTGAGACTGATATTAAAGTAATTAAAACAGATACAAAAGATGTTGTTTTGCCTGAGTTAATTTCTGATAAATCAAAACGTTACAGGGAGAAGCATAAGTTGGGTGAGGATCTTGCTAAATTACTAGCTAAATCTAATAAAGTTGATTTGTTTGAAGAGTTTGCTGAGAAGTTTAAACAGATTAAGCCTGGATTTATTGCAGAAGTGATTTTAACTGCGCCTCGTTCTATTAAAAGACAGTTTAATGTTGAGATTAATCCAAGTGACGAAGATTATAGGTTGTTGTTTAAGGAATTGAATAAAGGAAGGATTTCAAAAGACTCTGTTCTGAGTATCTTGAAAGAGAATAAACCTGTTGTGCAGGTAATTAGTAAGTATGAGCTGATGAGTGATAAAGAGTTGCGGGAACAGATTAAGGTTATTGTTTCTAAGAATAAAGATCTACCATTCAAAGCATTGATTGGAATTGTAATGAGTAAGCTGAAAGGAAAAGCAGACGGTAAAAAGATTGTTGAGATGTTGAAGAAAGAGAGAGGTTAGTTATCTTACTGGTTCTTGTTTTTTCATGAATGGTTTGTTGAATAGGAATAGCCATAAATTGTTTATATTCCATTGCAAAAATATTACTTTAAGATATCCGTGCCTGTCAAATCTTCTTGTTGAGATGAAAATGAATTCTTTGCTATAATATATGTTTTTTCCGTGTTTATTTAATCTTCTTAATAAATCAATGTCTTCGCTGATTAACATTTTTTCATCGAAACCATTTATTTTATTAAAAATGTTTTTTCTTATGTATTGTGTTGCACCTGTGCCTGATGGAATTCCTAGAAAATGACATGTTTTGTATACTAAATGAAAAAGATTAAACCAAAATTGTGCTTTGAATGATTTATCTGTTGGTTTTAGTTTGACTGTGATTGAGGTTATTTTTGGGTTTTTGAAGAGGAAGGTTATATTTTTTAGAAAGTTGTTGTGTGGAAGGATTGTGTCTGCGTCCATGAAAAAGAGAATGTCTCCTTTTGCTTGTTTTGCGCCAAGGTTTCTTTGTAATGAGATATTTGGATTTGAGGAAATGATTTTTGTTTTGTACTGTTTTGCTATTTTGAGGGTGTTGTCATTTGATTTTGCGTCTGAAATTATGATTTCATAATCTTTGAAAGATTGTTGTTTGATTGAATTAAGAAGTTTAGGTAAATATTTTTCTTCATTTAATGTTGGAATTATTATTGATATCATTTGTAATCATAATTGTAATTAATCTTTCTTTTCCATTCTCCAAAAAAGAATCTGTAAAAACCTACCATTAAGTATTCTGCAAAGATTTTTATTACTCCAAATTTTTTGTATCTTCGCATGTTAATGTGAAGAATAACTGATTTTAATATTCTAAATTTGAAATGTTTTCTTGCAAGATCAACATAAGCATGGTCTTCTCCTAAAGTTATTCTTGAATCAAAGCCTTTTATTTTTTTGTGAGCTGTTTTTGTTGAAAAAATACAACAACCTATGCCATATGCGTGAAAGAATTGGCTGATTAAGGAGAAATAGTTGTAGATTGTAAAGCCAAGGTCAACTAAAATCATGCCATTTGCTGATTTTATTTTACATGCTGCAACATCAAGATTTCTTTTTTTGATTTCTGTCATTGCTCTTGCAAGGAAATCTTTTTGTAGAACAGTATCAGCATCAAGAAACATTATTTGTTCATATTTTGCGTATTTTACACCATAGTTACGTGCATTAGCTACTCCTAATGCTTTTGTGGTGATTACTTTTTGGGTGTATCTTTTTGCAATTGAAGCTGTTTTGTCTTTACAACCGTTTGCAATTACAATGATTTCAAAATCTTGAAAGGTTTGTTGTTTAAGTGAGTCAAGTGTTTTAGATATTACTGTTTCTTCGTTGTATGCTGGAATTATTATGCTTAACATTTTATTAGTTCTAAATAGATTGCTGCCCATAACATTGATGAATCTGTTTTGTATAATAAAGTTTTATATGGTGTAGTATCTGGATTAAAGACTTCTAATAAATTTTTATGTTTTTCTATTAGTTCAGTGTATTGGTTGATATACTTTAGAGCTAGTTTTTTGTTGAACATCTTGACTGTTTTTACAAAGCATAAACCAAGATGAAGCCAGAGTGTGTTTCCTTCATAGTTTGGTGCAAAGAAAGAGTATGAGTTTTCTTTATGTTTTAATCTTTGGTTAGTGTATTTAAGTGGAAATGGTTTATCTAGGTTGGTTTTGTTTATTGATTTTAAACAAGCTTTAAACATTTGTTTATCTGTAAATGTTTTTGTCCAGAATGGAAAGATGTTTGCGTCACCGCTAATATAATTTTCTTTGTTTAGGTCATCTTGGAAATATGAGCCTGTCCAGAATAATTTTTTTAAAATACTTTCAAAATCATAAGATTCGAATGGGTTGTTTAATTTTAGTTTGTATAAATCATTTGATAACATTGCTAACATACAATTATTGTACATTGAAGAATCTCTTACATAATGATCACGCATTGTTGAAAATTTTTGTTTCCTTCTAACAATCCCATTCACAGGATCAAAAGCAATATCATAACAATATTTTACTTGTTGTTTTAGAAAAGGTTTGTACTTTTCTATTAATTTTTTATCTCCGAGGAGTTTTAGACAGTGTATAATGTAAGCAAGTGATTCTGGTGTGTAATTGGGAAAATCAATTGGTTTTCCTTTTGGAGTAATGTGTGTTGTGATTTTGTTGTGTTTTTGAAAGATTGAAAGTGCATAGTTAAGTGTCATTCTAACTTTATTCTTGTAACCAAGTTTTATTAAAGATTCACAGCACATTCCAAAATCTCTTGTCCAGAATTGAGAAAAGTTTCTTTTTGATGTTTGGAAAAAAGTACCATTCCAGCAGTCATTGATGATTTGTTCACATATTTGTTGTGCATTACCTTTGTATTTAGTTGGAGTCCTGAATCTATTACAAAACATTCTGAATCCTTCTGTAATAAATGATATTTGCATGAACGGACCTGGAGAGATTCGAACTCTCGATCTACAGCTTACTTCAAAAAGCTCGCTTTTTGAAGGATTACAAAGCGAAGCTTTGAAATAGGAGGCTGTCGCCCTATTTGCCTAAACCATGTTTACCAGGCTAGGCTACAGGTCCATAACAGTTATAATTAGAATTGGTTTTAAAAATTTATGGTTTAATTTCTTGAAAAAGTAAAGGAAAATCTTCCATTAAAGGATACGATAGTTCAATAATCCTTAAACAAGGTTCCTTGTAAGGTGTTAGGTTTGTATTCATAACAACATCAAAGAAATGACTAACTGTTGAAAACATTGCTTCTGGGTTAATGTAAGATGTAAGACAACCATCTGATAAAAATTTATTAATTGCTTGCCCAACTGTCTGAGGGTTAAAACCATAATGTGGGGAAACTTCTTCTAATGCAGGTATTAATTGTATCTTATCAAAAGCATTGTGTATCCTTCCAGCAAGTTCAGGATGTTTTTCATGTAGGTAAACATCAATCATAAGTTCAACTAATACATGAGAAAAAGTTTCAGGGCTTGGAATAACACCATCATTTTTGGTGATTATTCCTTTTACATGTGAAACCTTATTTTTAAAATATTCTGAATTGTGAAATCTTGCATCAAAAATAATATGATTTAACATACCTGCCATAATTTTTCTCATCAAAGGATCATTGGTTTTGATATTACATAATCTATCTATAGAATGAGAATCAACTTTTTGACCTGAATATTTAAAAGCATCAGGCCATAAATTACCCATAGTGCTTCCAAGGTCTTCTGGCAATAAATTACAATATTCATGACTTAAGGCATTCATTATTAAATTGGGATTAAATGAGGATATATAAAATTATTGGTTTGGGGGGCTGAGGAGCGTGTTTTGGGGGGTTTGAAATGGTCAAATTGTGCCTTTTTGAAGGTTTTAGTATCACTCTTGAGTAGTTACAAATAGAAAGATTTAAATACTAGTAATACTAAGTAGTGTGTATGAAACATAAACTAAGCATATCAGTGGATTTTGAGACTGTACTTAAGGTGCAGGACAAAATGAGAGATGGTTTGTTTAGGAATAAGTCTCATCTTATTGAACATGCTGTTAAGAAATTCTTGCAAGAGGGGGATAAACAATGAGTTATAGTGGTAATCTAGGAAATGTAGTTGATTTTGCTAGTTATCAAAAGGGTTTAACTCATGTTGCGTATTCTGATCAACATGTTTTAGGTATGGGAAGAACTCTTAATGATGTTATTAATAAGTATGTTGGGAAAAAACCAGAAAGTGTTGTTCTTGTTGGAGATAGAACTGGTATTGATTATAAAACAGGTGGAAGGTCTTTAATTAGGGATGCTGCTGTTGGTGCAAGATTAAAAGGTCAAGATGTAGGAAAAGCTGTAGATAAGGTCTGGAGTGAAAATAGAGATTATCTTGTAAGAGAACAGGTAAAGATGAGCCATGTAACAAAGTATGAACATGAATGTATGGAAAATTTAATTACAAAAGGAAAGATTCCACAGGTAATTGATACAGTAGGTAATTCTGATCTTGCAATTGAACCACATATAAAGAGAGCGTATAAAGAAATTGGAAAATCTGGTATAACTAATATGGATGTTATTAATGGTAGTAATGCTTTTAGAAGGTTGAATAGTGTTGAATCTAAGTTGAATGGTAATAGTCTTACAATATATTTACCTTTTTCACAAGTTAAAGATGAAGCTAAAAGATATGCTGATCAAGCTAAGGAAGTTATAAAACAGCATAAGAATGTAAAAAGAGTTTATTTGTTTACACATGAAAATCCTTATCCAACTCCTTTAATGAAAAGAAAAGTTCAAATGAAAGAAGCACTTGATGAAGTTATTGATAAATTAAAAGAAGCATATCCTAATGCTGATATTAATTTTATTTGTGGACATTTACATATTTTGTCAAATCCTTATAATTATAAAGGTGTGAGAGTTGTTCCAATTGGTTATTCAAATAAAAGTAGTGTTATGAGGGTTTATTTGTATAATCCTGAGACTGGAAGAGAAAAGATAGTTGATGTTCCTATTAGGAATAAGGATGCAAAAGCAAGAGAAGCTGCAAAAAATATTGAGAGTAAGATTAATGAAATACTTAGTGAAGAAGAAGCTGCTGAAGAAGAGAGTGAGGAAGCAGCTGAAGCAGCATAAAGTTATATTCTAAGAAATAGGTTATTTGTTATATAATTAATATCATATAAATATTTATAAGTGAGATTTACCTGAAGGTTAATATGGGGATTGAACTTATCTTAGATGAAAAAGGAATTGATAAATTCTATGAAATATTTTCTAAAGAAGATAGTGATGGTTCTTTAATGAGTTTTAAGTTAAACAGGCCATTCAAAAGTGCAGTTATAACAAAAGAAAATAAGGGACTAGCAACAATTATGTATCCTAATAGAGATTATATGGGGTGGGATTTAACATTTGAAACAGAATATGAAAAATTGATTAAATTAATAAAGGAAAAATATGAGATTCAAAGCTATTCTAGAGATAATTTTATTATTAATTCAGAAGAAAAACCTAAAATAAAAGTAAATTACAATAATTTAAGTTTTAGAATTGAAACAAATTTTGAAGAATCTACAGGAATAGATGTTTCTTCAAAAGAAATCTTTAGAAAAGACGTAAAGTTTTATTTCCAATTTTTACAGGATTTTTCAAATATTGTTTATCAGTTTTTAAAATTGCAAGGTCCAAATAATAAAATTCAGGTACTTAAACCTGAAATACCTGTTCCGGAAATAGCTGGTGGTTCTAGAGTAAATAAAAAAAGATATGAGGATGAAGATGAATTAAATTATTGGAAAGATGAAATAGATTCACTTCACGAAAGTATGGATTCTTTATTTGGTATTTCAAAGAAAAAAGTTAATTCAATGATTACAATGCACATTGACCCTGTTCGGTGGTCTGATGTTGGAGGACTTTATGATGCAAAAGAAGAGTTAAAAGTGATTAGTGGAGAAATACTTGACCCAGAATCATGTTATTTATCAGGAAAAGATCCATATAAGAAGAAAGGATATTTGTTGCTTGGTCCTCCAGGATGTGGAAAAACTTATCTTGTTCAGGCACTGGCAAATGAACTTATACTTAAATTAAAAGACAAGGTTAAAGTGTATCATGTTAGTTACAATGATATAGGATGCAAATGGAGAGGTGCTGAAAAAGATTTTCTTAACAAAGTATTCCAAATAGTTTCAGAAAATGAAGAAAGGGGAATACATAGTATACTTTTTATTGATGAACTTCAAAGTACTGGTAAAAAAGTTGAAACTAGTTCAAATGAAGCTCATAATTCTTTACTTGTCCATCTTGATGGTGTTAAAAAATATAGAAATTTAACTGTAATAGGTGCTACTCACACAGAAGAAGATCTGGAAGATGCATTCAAAAGAAGATTTCCAAATAAAATCAGACTTGGTCCTTTTGATGATAATTATGTAAAAGAAACATTTGAAATTTATATTAATAAGTCAAATGCATTAGTAAAAGAACATGGTGGTGAAGCACCATTTAAAGAGATTGACTATGATTTGATTGTAGAAGCAGCAAAAGGTTTCTTAGGAGACAATATTGCAATTGTAATAAATAATATAACAACAATGGGTGGTAAACATTATAGAGAAACTGGAACACCAGCTGTTTACACAACTCAAACAGTTATTGAAGCTATTAAAGATTACAAAATTGCTAATAAGTTAGAATCTGAAAAAAAAACAATTGGTTATAATACAAAAGAATTAACAGAAAAAAAAGATGAAGATATTCAGTAAAATATAAAAACACTAAAAACATTGTTCTATACATGAAAGTTTATAGTAAGGAAGAAACTAAATTAATGAAAAAGCAGTTGAGGGAGAGGATTCTTCAGGGTGTTCTTTTTATTTATCCAACTGATACTATATATGGTATTGGGTGTAATGCACTTGATGAGAAAGCTGTTAAGAAGTTAAGAAAGATTAAGAAGATTCCTACTAAACCTGTTTCTGTTATTGCACCATCTCGTGATTGGATTTATGAGAATTGTGTTGTACCTAAGAAAGCAGAGGAATGGATAAAAAAGATTCCTGGGCCATACACACTTATTTTGAAGTTAAAGAATAAGAAATGTGTTGCTCCCAGTATTAATCCTGAGGCTGATACTGTTGGTATAAGGATTCCTCAACATTGGACAACATTATTTTTTAGGCCGCTTGATGTTCCAATTGTAACAACATCTGCAAATGTGACTGGAAGTATGTTTATGACAAAGATTGAGGATTTGGATGAAGAGATTGAAATGCATGTTGATTTTGCAATTTATGAAGGTCCAATTAAAGGGCATGCTTCTACTATTGTTAATCTGAGTGGTAATGGTGTGAAGGTTAGGGAAAGGTAAGTTTTCTAAAAGAATAATAATTTTATAGCTGATATTATAACAACAATAGCAAAAATAACTTTAACCCATTGGTTTCCTTTTTTAACTGCTGTATGTGCACCTAAATATCCCCCTAAGAACATTCCCAAAAGTAAAAAAATTCCTAAGAAATAGTTAATTATGTTGTTAAGTGCAAAGATTACAACACTAATAATGCCCATGATAAACCAAGGTATTTTGTTTGTTGCACTTGCTTGTATAATTGTGAATCTAAAAAAAGTAATGAATATGTAAAATACCAGAGTGCCTCCTCCACCTCCAAAAAAAGCACCCCATATCATTGCAAAAAAATAAAGAATAAAACCAATTATTTTTTTTATTTTGGAAGGATTTATTTTTTTGAGTCCGATTTTTTTATTGAATACAATAAGAGGTAATAAAACTAGTATAATAATTCCAATTGCTTTTGATAGGATTTCTTTGTTTAAGGAAATTAATATGTTTGCACCAATAACTGCACTGATTATACTAATTAATGATAAAGGTAAGATATAATTCCATTGAATCTTTTTTTCTTTAAAATATTTAATAAAAGCGCCTGCACTAAGACCTAAAGATCCAAATTTATTTGTTGCTATTGCAACACTAGGTGGTAACCCTAAAAACATTAAGAAAGGGATTGATATTAATCCCCCACCACCAACCATTGAACCTATAAAACTAGAGCAAACTCCTATAAAAAAAGTGAATATAATTTGAATTAAAATATTCATAATAGTTTGTTTATTTAGTGGATATAAATAATTTACTATATAAATGTAAAAATTTATAAACAAAACATATTTTTTCTGTGTTAAGATGGAAATTAAAAAAATAAATGATTTGACTTGGGAAATAGCTAAAGAAGGTGGGATGGAAGTTCCTGCAATCATATATGCTTCTGAGAAATTGATGGAGAAAATTAAGCAGGATAAGACTATTGAGCAAGCTAAGAATGTTGCACATTTACCTGGGATTTTGAAAGCATCTTATACAATGCCTGATGCACATCAAGGATATGGTTTTCCAATAGGAGGAGTGGCTGCATTTGATGCTAATGATGGAATTATTTCACCTGGTGGTGTTGGATTTGATATTAATTGTTCTGTTAGATTATTGTCAACTGGTTTGAGTGTTGATGAGTTTCTTAAGAAAAGAAAAGAAATAATTGAAGCTTTGTTTGTTAATGTTCCTAGTGGTGTTGGTAGAGGTGGAAAACAAAAGTTTTCTTATGATGAATTAAAAGAAGTGTTAGCAAAAGGAACTAAATGGGCTGTTGAGCAAGGTTATGGTGTTAAAGAAGATTATATGCATACAGAAGATAATGGTTGTTTAGAAGCAGATCCTAATTTTGTGAGTGATAAAGCAATGAAAAGAGGAATGCCACAGTTAGGAAGTTTAGGAGCTGGAAATCATTTTTTAGAAATTCAACAAATTGATAAGATTTATGATGAAAAAATTGCAAAAGTATTTGGTGTTGATGATAAAAATAATGTAGTTATTATGGTACATTGTGGTTCTCGTGGTTTAGGACATCAAGTTGCTTCTGATTATATTAAAGAGATGGAACAAAAACAAGGATTTTCACATTTACCTGATAGACAGTTGATTAATGCACCAATTAATTCTGACTTAGGGCAGAAATATTTGAAAGCAATGGGTGGTGCTGCAAATTTTGCATTTGCAAACAAACAAATGATAACTCATTGGATTAGGGAAACTTTTAACAAGATTTATGGTGATGTGAAGATAAATGTTGTTTATGATGTTTGTCATAACATTGCAAAGATTGAGAAACATGTTGTTGATGGGGAAAAAAGAACATTGTGCGTACATAGAAAAGGTGCAACACGTTCATTTGGACCTGGTAGAGATGAAGTTCCTGAAGATTATCGTTCAGTAGGTCAACCAGTTTTAATTCCAGGTAGTATGGGAACTGCTTCTTATGTATTAGTTGGAACAAAAAAGGCAGAAGAATTAAGTTTTGGTAGTACAGCGCATGGTGCTGGTAGAGTTGCAAGTAGAAGTGAAGCATTGAGAACGCTAAGAGGAGAAAATATTAAGAATGAGTTGAGTAAAAAAGGTATTGAAGTAAAAGCTACTTCATGGAAAACAATTGCAGCAGAAGCACCGCAAATGTATAAAGATATTGATGAAGTTATAAGAGTAAGTGCTGAGTTAGGTATTGGAAATCCTGTTACAAGAGTTGTACCAATTAGTGTTATGAAAGGATAAATATGAAAATTTATGTTGCTGGTAAGTTTGAAAAAAAAGAATTAATCCAAAAAGTTTATGAAAAGATTAAAGAACTTGGACATTCTGTTTCTTATGATTGGACAACACATAAACATATAAAACCATATGTAAATAATCAAGAGATTGCTGTACAATATGGTAATAGTGAACTTAATGGAATTTCTGTGTGTGATATATTTATATATTTAAGTGATGAAAAAGGTACTACTTTACCTATGGAGTTTGGGGCTGCTTTGATGTTGGCAAAAACAAAAGGGAAGCCTTTAATTTATGTGGTTGGAGAATTTAATGATAAATCTCCTTGGTTTTTCAATAGTTTGGTTAAACGTTTAGATTCAATTAATAGTGTTATTAAAGAAATAAGTGTAACTAAAGGATAAATTTTAAATATGTATACGTACATATAATAATTATAATGAAAAAAATGAGGTTGATTAGTGTTTATTTAGTAACAATTCTTATAATTTTACCTATGGTGTTATCTTCAATTGATATAGAAGATATTGAGCAAGAAGTGTTTAATTATGGTGATACAATAAATGTTAAAGGTATAATTTATGTTGAAGATGGAATCACAGGAATTATGAAGTATATATTACGGTGTGGAGATGTTAAAACTATTCTTGAGACAGAAAGAGTTGGTATGAATAATCAATATAATTTTTCAAAAGAATTGTTAATTCCAAATATTAAAGGAGAATGTAGGATATCTATTGATTTTTATTCTGATGGAGAGGTTGTTGAGTCAGCTGATTCAAATGTGTTTTCAATAAGTGATTCACTTAATTCAATCTTTAATATTGATTATGACGAGGTTCAACTTGGACAAAAGAATGAGTTAAATGCTTATGTTACCTATCTTAATGATAAACAGTTAAGTGGTATGTATGAATTAACAATTAAAGTAGATGGAGAAGAGTTTATGAAGAAAACAGGTAAGATTGTTGATGCACAGTTTAAGTATGGAATTGATGCTGTTTTGCCTGGAGAATATTATGTTGATATTAATATAAAAGATATTTTTGGTAATGAACAGTTTTATTCTGAAGAGATTAAGTTTAAGGTCAGTGATAAGATTGATATTAGAACAGATTCATTTGTTGGAGAAGCTTTACCAGGAGAAACTATTATTGTAAGTGGTGAAGTTTTTTCTGATATTGATTATGCTTTTGAAGGACTTAAAGGGTTTATTTGGTTTAATGATAAAGAATATGAACTTAAATTTGAGGGAAATAAGTTTAGTGCAAGTATTGAGATAACTGAGAATGTTAAGTCTGGTGATAATAATCTTGACATAAATATTGAAGATAAGATTGGTAATAAAGGTGTTGAAGAGCTTTTGATTGATGTAAAAGCTATTATAACAGAAATAAAAGTTGAGCTTGATAAAGATTCATTTATGCCTGAAGAAAAGATTAAATTTACTGTTAATTTAGTTGATCAGGCCGATGATGTTGTTGATGAAAAAGTTTTTGTTTATTTTGCTAAAATAAATAAGAGTGTTGTTTCTGGAGAGGAAAGTTATATTGTTGTTCCTGAAAATACTGAACCTGGAGAACAGATTATTAAAGCAGAATATGAAGAATTTAGTGATGAAAAGAAAATAAGTATTTTGGAAAAAGAAGGAATAATAGTTGATGTTAATGGTGATTTAGTGCGAGTTAGAAATATAGGTAATGTTAGGTATAAAAAAGCGATTACATTTAATCTTGAAAGAGATGGTAAAGAAGTGGTTTTTGAGAAAAAGGTTGACCTTGAGCCTGGTGAAGAAAAAGAAATTAGTTTAGCAAAAGAGTTACCTACTGGAAATTATGAAGTTGAAATTTTTGTTCCTGAACAACAGCCTATGTCACATAATGTAAATGTTGAGGATCAAAGACCTGTAATGAAAAAAGCTTTCGATGGTATTAGTTCTGTTACTGGAATGAGTACTGGTATCTTAGCAACTGACAAGGATAAGATGTATGGTGTTATTATGGTATTAGTGTTTTTGGTTTTGATTGGAATTGTTGGGTTTAATCTTATTTATCATCAGAAACTTGTTACTGTGATGAAGAAGGTTGGGAAAGAGCTTAAGTTTCATAAAAAGCTTGGTGAAAAGCATGTTGACATAAATAAACAGTTGAAAGAGTCTATTAAAGATGCTTATAAGGAAAAGAATGAAACTCAAAAGTTGTTTAATAAGTATGTTGATCCTAAATTGGTTAAGATGGCAACTGCACCTGAGAATAAAGGGTTAGTAGGGCAGGAAAAAGAGATAAGTATTTTGTTTGTTGATATACGTGGTTTCACAGGTATGAGTGAAGAGATGGATAATGAAGAAGTGATTAGATATCTTAATCTTTATTTTAAGTATGTTACTAAGTCTGTTTATAAGTATGGTGGAGTTGTTGCACAGTTAATAGGAGATGCTGTTGTTGCGTTTTTTAATGCACATCAAGAAGATAAAGATCATGCATTGAATGCTGTTAAATGTGCCCTTGATATGTTAGCTGAAGTTAAAGTTATGAATGATTTGTTGACAAGAAATAAGAAAAAACCTTTGGATATTGGAATAGGAATTAACAGTGGGAAGGTTATATTAGGTAATATTGGTACTGATAGAATAATGGAATACACTGCTATTGGAGATAGTGTTAATCTTGCTTCAAGATTAGTTGATAAAGCTGATGTAAGACAGATACTTGTTTCAAAGTCAACTTATGATGATGTTAGAGAGAATGTTAAAGCAGAACATTTAGGATTAGTCATGTTTAAGAATAAGAGTATTCCTGTTAATGTTTATAATGTTGAATCATTAGTTAGGAGAGTTGAGTAAGTCTGGAAGTTCTGAAATGTTTTTTATCGTTTTGATGTTGTAGTGTTTACAATAATCTATTGCCCATTGAGGTGTTTTGAAATCTTCATCTAGTTTTAAGATTGGGACTGTGTTTATGACCCCTCGTTGTCTTAAGTATTGTACTAATGCAATGTCAAAACTAATTATATCACCAACTACATAGTCTGGTTGTTCTCTGATAAGTGCTTCATGGTAATAAGGTCTTCTTAAATGAATTGTTCTTCCTTGGAAGAATACTGAAGAAGGAATTGTATGTTCTTCATAATGTGGATTAACAACATGTTTCATTGCACCTTCCTCCATTGTTACCCCTCTTGGTAATTCTTCCATGACACTAGAACTATTAGTTAGGATTTTTACAGTGTGGCCTTGATTTACTAATTCACTTAATGTTTGTTTATTTTCTTCAGGTATTTTACCAAAACATGTAGCACTAGCTTGTTTATATATTTCATCAATTAATTGATCTTCAGTATAATAAGCAAAATCTTTACCTGGTGAAGTTAAAGAATCTTTGACTTCAGGATGTCTTTTAAAGAATTCTTGAATTATTGCATATTTTTGTTCAAAGTGTCCTTCATCAGCATATGCTGTTGGAATCTTTTGATAGATCCAATTGTATTTGTGAGGTTCTCTTAATACATCTTTTCTAACTATTTCAAATAGTCCATTTTCTTCAGAAGTAAGATGTCCTCTAAATATTTCTTCAACAGGTTCTGCACTATAAGGTCTAAGAGTTCTGTCTAAGTCAAATATTATTTTTGTCATTTTATGATTACTGGTAAGGTCTGTTCATATTGTATTTAGAAACTAGTCCTGCAACAACATTTGCAAGTTTTTTACCTTTTGTATGATAAACTTGTTCTAAAAATCCTCTTTCTTGTTTATCACTGTAAAAGCATTGTATTATACCAAGAAATTGACCATCCTCAGGATTATAAAGTGGAATACACATTTCAGATTTAAACTTTAATCCAAATTCTCCTCTTGTTTTAGTATCATGTTTCTTATTTTTCAAGGCATTTTCAACAATAGCATCATCAATAATACTTTCTTCTGTTTCTTCATTTAAGTATCTTGTAATTACACTGTTAGCTATACCTACTCCACCAAGCTCAAGATCTTTGTATCTAAAAGTAAGCATTTTATTTTCTTCTTTTCCCCCAATACCTTCTTCAATAAAGTGGAGTCTCATGAATCTTTTATTTTCTTTTTCATACCAAGTAATTGTAGAAACAGTATCACAACCAAGATACGCAGAGGCTAACTTTGATATTTGTTTGGCCAGATTAGAGTAATCTATAAGAGATAAATCTGATATTTGTTTTAATATATGTTCTCCTTCAATACGTCCAATAATATTTTTTCTTGCTTTATTTAATGCATCTTCAATTGCAGGCCAGTAGGTATCTGGACAAGATAGTTGCTTTACTTCATTTGTAAGAACTCCAAACTCAGCATTAACAAGGTCAGTTAAATTTTCACTTTCAGAACCAAGAGGAGATATATTTCCCAAAATTGAATGTATTTCTCCATCAGGTATATTTTTTCCCATCTTAATTTTTCATCAACAATTCTAGTATTTAATGTTTTTGGTGAGAAAGAGTTATTTTTATTACTGGAGTTAGATTAAATCTCGATGATCTTGCCTTCTTTGCCTACATTGATTACTTTTGTTTTGCCTACTTTTTCTTCTAAACCTTCTGCTTCATGCACATGAGAACATAAAAGAATGTCTGGTTTTAGTTTTTCAACTGCTTTTTTTATACCTTCTGAACCTGGGAAGATGTTTGTAAATTTTTCCATTAAAGTTCCTTTTGGATGTACGTGTGTAACCATGATTTTCTTTTTTAGGTATTTGATTTTTTCAAAACCTTTTTTTAGTAATCCATAAATATCATCTTCATTTAACTGAAACAAACCAATGTTTGCTCCACCTGCTCCAAAAATACCAACATCTTTGTATTTGACAGAATAGCCGTGGATATTTTTTACACCGTAAACTTCTGCTAGGAAGTCTGCTGTTGCAACTGTTTCATGGTTTCCAGGAATGATAAGTACTTTTTGGTGACGTTTAACAAAAGGACCAATTATGTTTTTAGTTGACATTTCACCCATTGTTAGGTCTCCGCAAAGGATGACTAGGTCAACGTGTTCTTTTTCAGCTTTTTTAGCTAGTCTTTTAGCTAGTTCAGTGTCTCCATGTATATCTCCTGATGCGAGTATTTTCATTTTAAGTTTAAAAATAGGTGTTTTGTTTATAAATTTTTCGACAAAGTCGAAACAGTTTAGAAAACGAAGTTTTCTAAAATCTTTTTATAAATCAACAACAACTTGGAGTGTTACTTTGTTTTTGGTTTTTTTAATAAACATTTCACTGTATGTTACTGCTTTTACTTCACCGTGTAAGTCATACTTGCTTGGATCGTTGTCTCCTAGAATTGTTGCTGTTAGTTGGTTGTCTTTTATTTTGATTTTCTTTATTTTATTTAAGAAAAAACCTTCTGAGTCGAGTAGAAAGAGTAATTCTTCTAGAAAGTTGTATAACAAAGATTCTTTGTTACTTGCTTGTGTTTCAATTGTTTTTTCAATCTCTGGTTTGATTTTGTCTGGTTCTGATATTATAGAAAACATTGCTAGAGCTGCGTTTGAAAAAGCTTCTTCTAAAGTCTTCCCAAATGCTTGGAACTTTGCATCTGCTGTATGTGGTAGAAATTTGTATTTCATTTTAGTAAGTTAAAACTTTTGATGATGTTTTTTCTGGTTCTTCTGTTGTTTCTTCCTTTAAAGTTGGATAATCATCTGAAGAAGAGCTTGATGAAGAACTATCTCCAAACATGTTAAATAATCCGCCTCCTGAACTAACTGGTTCAGGATCATTGTCTCTTGTTGGTGCTGTTGTTGGTAAAGCAGGTTCTGAACTTCCAAAAATGTCCATTGATTTAGGTTTATTGTGTGCTAATTCTGATAATAGTGCAACTACTTTTCTAATATCTTCATGAGAATCTTCTTTTGTGTCAATTGTGATTTTCATAGAAAGGATTTATGGGGTTAGTTTATTTAAATGTTACTATAAGAAATTAACCATTACAGTAAAATTATCAGCAGTAGGATATTCTTCTATTATTGCTGGTTTTGCTTTTAATGTATGGATTTGTTTTTTGAGTTTTGATACTACTTTTATGCTTGTAAGGATTCTTTTGTTTTTTTTGTCAATGTAAAATAAAGATGTAGGTATTTTGTATTTTTGTTTTAGTTTTTTTAATGGAGAAAGTTGTTTATAGAAGATTACACCTCTTGTTAAAGTACCATCTTTATTGATAATATCATAATCTTTTGCAACATTCTTTGCTCTTCTTATGATTCTGTTTCTTAGCTGAATACCATCTTTGAGTTTTGCAGTACAATAATGAGTATTTAGCTTAGGGTATTTTTTGTTTATGTATTTTAATAGTTTAAGAGTGGTCTGTTCTGAGCCTTTTATAGCATAACTTAATTTGTTTTTTGTTTTAAAACCTAGTTGAGTTAGTTTGTTTACTTTGTTATCTGCAATTTCTAGTTCGTTTAGGTTGAGAAAACAGATTTTGTCATGGAAATAGTCAATTAGTTTTTTTGTTTGTTTGAATTTGTTAGGTATTACAGGGATTTCAACTCCAATATCCCATTTGAATTTCCAGGCTAGGTTGATTTTGTGCCAGAGTTTGTTGTTGTCTATGTCTGGGTGGAACCGGATTTCGTCTAAACCTGCGTTATGAAGTTTTTTTAGAGTGTTTTCTGTTACGAGATTGAGTGATGTGTATAAGTGAATATGAAATTTTTTACCAAACTTGTTTTTTAATTGTCTTATTGCAAAGCAAGTGTTCCAGAGTTTACATAAAGGATCACCGCCTGTAATACCAGCACCTTCTGCATCTATAAGTTTGGCTTCCTGAATTATTTGGTTTATGTTTGTTACTTTCCATTCGTCTGCGTAAGTAACATGTTTTTGATATTTTTTGTCAGAGATTGGACAATAATAACAATGTCTTGGGCAGAGACCTGTGATGAAGAGGACTAATTTAGAACCTTTTACACAGTATTTACAACCTTTTGCTAAAGAGTTTATTTTTTTTGAAAAGTGTTTTGTGTTTTTTATCATAAGAAAACCTTTTGATAATTCATGAAGATGTTGTTTGTTACTTCTTCTGGAGTTAGGTTTTTTATTTCTGCAATCTTTTTTATTGTTTCAATTACATACCATGGCATGTTGATTTTGTCTTTGTAAGGAGATTGTAAAGGTGCGTCTGTTTCTGTTAGGAGTTGGTTTATGTTTACTATTTCTACTATTTTTTGGAAGTGTTCTGTTCTGACAACACTTGCTGGGATAGAAAAATAATATCCTTGCTCAGTCATTTCTTTAACTAGTTTTAGTTTTCCTCCGAAGCAATGCATTATGATGTTTTTTGGTTTTATTGTTTGGAGTATTTCAAAAACTTGTTTTTCTGCTTTACGTGAATGAATAATAACTGGTTTTTTTAGTTTTTTTGCAAGTTCAAGTTGTTTAATGAAAAGTTGTTTTTGAGAATTGATATCTGAGCCTGTTTTAAGGTCCATTCCTATTTCACCGATTGCAATGCAATTGTTTTTGTTGTTTTTTATCCAAGCAAGTTCTTCATCAATATTGAATTCTTCTTTTAAGTAAGCGTATTCTCCTGAACTCATCTCTGTTACTAGCGCGTCAATTGGATATAAGCCAAGTGAACATTTAACAATGTCATATTTTTTGCTGAGTTCTAAAGCGATTCTGTTTGAGGATTTGTTGATTCCAGAAGTAATTATTACTTTGACATTATTTTTTTTGCTTTCAGAGATTACTTTATCTATTTGTTTGTATATTAATGGATGGTCTAGATGTGAATGTATATCTATTAACATAAAAAAAGAAATAATTGTATGATTTATAAGGTTTTCTTAATCAGACCAGCCGATTACTAAGAATAATAGGCCTAGCATCATAACAAATAAACCTAATGCACCTTTTATTAATGTTAGTAATTCCA
This sequence comes from uncultured Methanosarcinales archaeon, assembly GCA_964388715.1. Taxonomy (GTDB): domain Archaea; phylum Nanobdellota; class Nanobdellia; order Woesearchaeales; family CAYMBN01; genus CAYMBN01. The sequence continues at coordinate 27,631 of CAYMBN010000010.1, read as the reverse complement.
TGTACCATCTTGTGTAACTTAGTACACCTGCTACAATTAACAAAAGTCCAAATAAAATCTTAAAAAACTTTCCTGCTGCGCTCATAGTATTAACCTCCCCAATAACCAATATATCTTAATTTTGCACTTTTATTTATAAAGTTTATGATTGAATTAAAGGGATTTTGTTACCAGAATTAGATGAAATTAAGGATTTCTTTTAAGTCCTTTTTTTTGATGATTATGTCTGATATTTGTGCTAATTCATCACTTTTACAGTTGAATGCAATGCTTAAACCGCATTTTTCAGCTATCTGGACATCATTATAATGATCACCTACAAAAACACATTCTTCTAGTTTGATATTTTCTTTTTCTGTGATAGTTTTTAACCCTGTTAGTTTATGTTCAAAATCATATTTAGTTGGTATCATTTGTTTTAAAGTACCATCTTTGTTAAAGTGAATTTCATTAATAAGGACATAATCAAAAAGTTCTTTGTGATTAGGAATTAATTTTTCAATAACAAGATTAAGTGAACCAGAGATTACAACAAGCTTTACACCTTTTTTCTTTAGTGTTTTTAGTGTTTCTAATGCATTGGGAATCAGTTTTAATGGCTCAAATGCATCGAGAAAATCCTTTTTTAGTGCACCTGCCTTTTTGAATAAAGTAAAATCATACATTGCCCAATCATGATAAGTTAATTTTTTTGAGTGGAATTGGTCAATTGCCCATTGTCGTTCTTTTTTATCTGTTTTAAAATGATCATGTAGGGTTTGCCAAATAAAAATAACATCATCAACAATTGTACCATCAAGGTCAAATACTACTAGTTTGTATTTCATGGAAGAAGGATTTGGGAGGATGTTTATAAAATTAACTTTTATTTTTGGTGATTTTAACAATCCCTTTATCACCATCAACTTCTATCAAGTCACCATCCTTGATTACTTTAGTTGCTACTTTGGTGCCAACAACACATGGTATTTCAAATTCCCTTGCAATTATTGAAGCATGTGATGTTATTCCACCTTCGTTTGTTACTATTGCAGCTGCTTTCCTAGCAATAGGAACCATTGTAGGTTGTGTCATTGTAGTAACCATTATGTCACCTTTTTGAAATTGCTTCATGTCTTTCATTAATGTATTTAAACCTTCAACTCTAATTATACGAGCACGTCCTCTTACTTTTCCTATGCTAGCAGAAGTACCTTTAATCTCTTTCTTTGTTTTTTCTTTAACATGTTCACCAATATGTTTTAAATAAAGAGAATGTGCATCTTTTCCAACAAGAAGATTTAAAGAATTTTTGTTAAGATGTAGAACATAGAAATTTCTTCTAAGATTCATTTCTTCTTGAGAAAGAACTTTTTCTGTATCTAAAAAATCAATCATATCATTAAAACTGTATGTCATTAAAAAATCTTCAACAGGAATTCCAACACGATTACTTATCTCAGTAAAAAAACCTAAAAATAAATAATCAACTCCACCCCACCATGCTTTTAGTTTTAACCTATCAACTGCTAATGAACAAAATACATTTGACAATCTTTCTACTTCTTCTTGATCATATTGAATCATAGAAAGAACTTCTTGAATTTTTTGCTTGTGTTCCTCTAGTTCTTTATATATTGATTCTAACTCTTTCTTCCTTTCAACAATAGGTATTTTCTGTAAACCAGAAAATTTTTCTTTTAAAAATTTAATAACTAATGATTTATCATAAGTGTTAAAGAACAACCACGGAAACTTTTGACTATAATCTAATAAATTCTTTTCTGTAAGAATTTTATTAAAAGATAATTTCAAAGCTGCAATCCTTTCTTCTTTGATTATATCAAATTCAGTTGGAGTTGTAAGTGTGATAAAAGCACTAACCATTTGTTCTTTCTGATCAAAATTTTTCTCAAGTAATTTTTTCAATATTTTCTCTGCAAATTTCAAATATTCTGGTTGAGAAACTTTAAAGAAAGCAAAAATTTGTTCACGTAACTCTCTTTGAAGGTGTAAATAATTACTTAATTTTAAGTTACTTAATGTTTTTAAATTGACTTTAGAAATTTCTTTAAATAGACTCTTAAACCTAGTTCTAACAAACCTAGACACACTAAGATGTCTATCTAAAAAGCCTTTTTCAACAAGTTTCTTCCCAACATCAAAAGCACCTTCAAAATCTTTTTTGAGATTATATGTATGAACCATTCCTTTTTTTACACGCATGAAAACACTCTTATTTTCATTTGCAATAACATCTCTAAAATGAGGATATGATTTTAACCATAATTCTATTGATATCATTGAGTGTTGTTCTCCCCAAGAGAACTCAAAGTTACCCCTTTTTTTGGTTATCATTTTACATACAACTCCACTATTTTATCAACAGAAAGTTCAACAGCTTTTTTTATTGCAGCTCCTGATTTTGCAAAAGTTTCATAGTTTCCACCAAAAGGATCTGGAATGTCTCCTGGTAAATCTGCAAAGCTATTTAGTGGTTCAATGTGTGGGTGTAGTCCAGCTTTGTTATAGATTTCTTTAGCTTGATCAGCATTTGATTGTTTCATTGGAAGAACAATTGTTACTTCTGAACTTGCTATTGTCTGTTTTGACTTAAAATTAGGATCCAAAACTAAACCATAACTAAATAATACATTATCTCTATGCATATGTTCTTCATATTCTAAAGCCTTCATAGCGTGTACTGCATATGATTTAATTGTTTTAGTGTCTGTATTATTTCTAGAAAGAATTTCATCTGCAACAGCTTTAGCTTCACCTTTGAAAGCACCATGTTCATGAGCAATCTTAATGTAAAGTAATTGATCTTTTTCTGATAAAGTCATTTCTTCAATAGATTCAACACCTGTTCCACTAGAAACAAACTTGATTTTTTTGTCTAGACCTTTCTCTTTAACATAATTGTTTCCATAAGTTTCACCTTGAGGACTTCTTCCACTATTACCAGTACAGATAACTTCAACAACAACCTCTTCACCTTTCTGAGCTTTCTGACTAACAATATCTTCCAAAGTCATTTCTTCCTGACTTGATTCTTCAGTATTTTCATTTGATTCTTGTTCTGACATTTGATCACCTTCCATAATTTGTTATTTTAAAGTAATAACAAAATAAGAGAGTATATAAAATATTGTTGTCGTTTTTCCGACAACAATAGGAAGATTTATATAGTTCTTAAGCTTAAGGCATTATATGGATACAAGAACTGTATTAGCAGAATTAGGGCTTTCTGAAGGCGAAATTAAGGTTTATTTAGCCTTGCTTAAACTAGGACCATGCCCTGTAAGCCACATAAAAGAAGAAACAGGCATGCACAGAACCACAATTTATGATTTTATTGAAAAACTGATTAACAAAGCATTAGTTAGCTATGTTACTAAGAAAAATAAACATTATTACCAAGCAACACATCCAAATAGATTGATGGATTTTCTTAATGAAAAAAGAGATCATTTACAACAAATCTTACCAGAATTAAATAAATTAGCTAATTACAAAAAAGAAGATATAAAAGTAGAAGTGTTAAGAGGTAGGGAAGGTTGGAAAGCATTACTCAATTCTGTTATAAGAGAAGGAAAAGATGGCTGGACAATAGGTTTTGACGAATCAAAATATGAAAAATTATTCCCTATTGTAATGAAACAATACTTTAGACAATTGAAAGAAAAAAATATTCATGAATATTGTGTTGTCCAAGAAGGTGCAAAATTCTTATATGATAATCCCACAACCCATTATAGGTTCATATCAAAACAACATTTTAATCCAAATCCTGCAATGGTCTTTGGAGATTTCGTTGCCCTACATATCTGGGAACCTTTAACAATAATTTTAATCTACAACAAGCATTTTGCGGAATCTTTTAGAAATTTCATTAAGATGTTATGGGATATGGCTAAACCAAATAAAAATTAAACTTTTCCTTTAGTTGGTTCTGATACAAACCATTCTTCTTCGTTGTTTACTTTGTAGAAGGTTTTTCTTTGGATTGATTGACCTTTTTGTGCTTCTAATGAAGAGTTTAGTTCCCAAGATACTTTATCAATTTCTTGGCCAAGTTTGTTTTTTAGAAAAAGTGTTCCTCCTTTGTTTGGTAAGCTAAATTTAGGGTTAATAACCATTGTTTCTTTACTTTTTATAATACCTTTTAATCTATGATTTATTTTTTTTCTATTTAATTTCCAGTAATTAACATCAATATCATAATCAAAAGGATTATACAATTCTATGAACTCTAATTCAGAGTCTTTTCCATCTGTGTCATAATACACTTCGCTTATGAAAAGAAAGTCTGTTATTTCTCCTGCTAAAGGATTCCAGACAAATTCAAATTCTTTAAGATATTTTTGAGCTATTTTTGGATCATGGATAATGATAACATTTTCATCATTGTTTGTATCTGCGTTTTTTGACGGGTTGAAGCTGCCTGTTACAACTGTTTTATTGTCAATTATGAAAACTTTGTGATGCATGTTGTTAGAATTCATATCCCATTTGATTTCCATGCCTGATTCATTGAATTTATCAAATTCTGTGTAAGCGTTTTTTTGTGTTCTTTCAAAAACACCTTTTATTTCAAGGCTTTGGTTGTGTTTTTCAAGAATTTTTTGTCCAATGTAATCATGAGTGAAGCTGAAGATCATGAAATAAATTGATTCTCTTGCGTTGTCTAGGACATCTATTACTTTGTAACCGCAATAATCTTCTGGACAGAAATAGTTTTCAATTAGTTTTCCGTTTAAAATTATTTTTGGGTTTTTTACTTTATAACCTCTGCCAAATTTTTTGTTCCATAATTCAAAAAATTCTGATTTATAGTTTTGTGCAAGTAGTTTAGAAGGAATTCTTAATGCATTGTTGTTGTTTAGGAATGCTCCGTTTTCTGTTGGATTGAAACTTCCTGTCCAAACTAGATTATCATCAATTACACAGAATTTGTTATGGCTTAGTTGGCCTGAGGTATCTTTTCTGACAAAGTCAAATTCATTTACTTTTTTGTAATTGTGATCATCAACAACAACACTAACATTGATTTTTTCAGATTGATTGTATAATGCTTCTTTAACATCTTCTAGATTGAGATCAAAGAGTGCACAATAAACATATTCTTTGGCAGAGAGAATTGTTTTGGTAAGTTCACCATTACAATCATCTTTTGGGCAAAAATATACTTGCATGTGTTTTGCAGATTCTTCTGGGATTAGTTGGATTTTTTCTGTAGAACAAGAAGTGAGGAGTAAGATTAGGATTAATGGAAGATATTTCATTGTTATAATTAATTAAAAATGTAAAATTTAAATATTTAATTATCCTTTAGAATACATTTGAGTTTTCTGATGCTTTTGCCAAGGCTATATTTGATGCTTTTGTCTCCTACTTTGTTTAAGAAATACTTGTACTTGCCTTTGTTTGGCTTGAATTTGATTTTTTTTAGTTTGCAGAATTGAGCAATGTATTCATCTGCGATTGGAAGTAGTAATTTGATATCCTTTTTGTTTTCTTTGATGTTTTTGTTCTCAAATAAGTATTCAAGGAACATGTTGTCTTCATCATCAAGTGTCCAAGCAAGTACTTTTTTGTTGTATTTGCCTTTCTTTATGATTTTGATTGGGAAATCTTGTAATAGGTATTCACAAATAGGATCTTTAACAAGTACTGTATCATTTTTTTTGAATAATTTATTAATTCTCATGTGTTTTCGTAACCGATGTTCGATGACTTTAAGATAACAATTTTTACAGAGTTTTTTATCTAAGTACATTAGAGAAAATTGCTTTTTCTTGCATTTGATACATTTCATAATTCATAAAAAAGAGAGCCTATATTTAAAGAATTTGATATTTTCATTACCACTCTGGAGTACTCTAAAATAGAAAGGTTTAAATAAAATCTATTCTTAATAATACCCAGATAGATTTAATTTATCTATCACCTCTTTTTCCCCTCGGAAGTTCTCTATTGAGGATTTCCCAGGGGTTTAATAATTAAACATATTATATAACCAGAAAGCAAACCAATTAAAAACCATTTACTATTAAAGTCAGTAAATACAAAATCTTTCTTTTCTTTGAAGTAAATTTCAAGATTACTTAGTTCAAGTGCGTATTCAAGGTAAAGTAAGGAAGAGTATTTGTTTTCATCTTTTAAAGTTGAAGCGTATTCATAGTAGGAGTAACCAAGGATTGGGAAAATTCCTTTTTTAATTTGTTTTGATATGAGTCTTTTGACAAGTTTAATCTTACTATCAATCATATTTTTGACATTTTCGTCACTTACACCTATTAAATTTAGGATTATGTCTGTTTCTGCTTTTGCTTTTGATGCTTTAAACAGGCAAAGTTCGAAATCTTCATTGTTTTTATCTTTGATAGCATAATCAATTTCTTTTCTTGTGTCTTCCAATACTCCTGGTAACATGAATGAGACATATTGAAATCGTTCTTCTGCTTCAGAAAGTTTTTTTTCACAGGATTCTTTAAGTATTTGTTTGTTGAAATCAAATTCTTTACCTTTTTTGTTAAAGAAATGTGCCCAGGATTGTGCACTGAATAGTCTTTCTGCAGAATATGCTAAACTATAAGTATCGTTCTTGTTAAGAAATTCTTTTGTTTCTTTAAGACGTTCTTTAACAACCATGTATGCTTGTAAATCTGTTATTGTTTTTATTTGGTAAGAGTCTATTTCTGTTTCAAAGTCTAGTTGTTTTTGTTTAAGTTGTTCAAACAAAGAATGTTTTTCTTGTTTTGTGTAGTTGTTTGCATTTACAATTGCTTGTTGAAAATTAAAATTAGCTCCAAAACAGAAAGAGGCTGCACTATAATAAGTTTTATTACTGAATGCTTGAGTACCTTTATCACTTAAATTAACAGCTGACTCAATTAATTCAATATTTAATTGAATTTTATTTTTGTCTAATTTTTGTATATCAGCCCATAGTTCCTTGCTTCTATTACATAACATTTGTCCTAGTAATTTCATTGTGTCTTCATAGCTGTCATCAATTGTTAATTCAACTTCTTCTTCGTAAAATCTTTTTCCTGTGAAAACTTCAAATGCTTTTGAAAGGTCTGAAACTTCTATTACTGTTATATTGTATTTTTTTGCATAATCTTCTGCAGTAAGAGTTATATTTGATTGGTTTATTGCTTTTCCTTTAATTACATCTGGCAGATCTTTCCAAAGTGAGTCAACTTCTTCGTTGATTATTGATTCTCCTTCTGGGATTAAAACTGTTTTTATACCTGCGTTGTTTGCTGCGTCAATTTTTTCTTTTATAGCACCAACAGAACCTATGAAACCGCCTGAATTGATTGTTCCTGTGATTGCAACATCTTTTCTGAGAGGGATTTCCTCAAGTAAAGATATTGTTAAAATTGTTAAAGAAGATCCTGCGCTAGGACCACCAATAATGGGACTATTAGCTTTGATAGTGTAGATAAAATCAAAATTATTACAATCAACTTCTAGGAAGTCACAGGCAATTTCTTTTGCAAACCTTGTTGAGATTTGTGTGTCAAGTTTTGCTAAAGGAAAAGTTTCGATAAAAACACGACCATTACCTGGTAAAATTTCTAAATAAAGGTCAGCGTCTTTGCCAATATAGCCAGTAGGTGTTTCTGAAACAGCTAAGAGTTTCATATGGCCTTGTTTAGCGAAAACACATGGTACTAATAAAAAAATTAATAGTAAAAGAATTATTTTTTTCATTTTACATAATTTCTTTTCACAAAATTATCTATTTTATCGTAAGCATTAGCTAGAACATCATCCTGGGCAAGATATACTATTCTGAAATGTCCTTTTCCAAGTGTGCCAAAACCAGAACCAAATACACCTAATACACCTTCTTCGCGTAATAGTTTCATAATGAATTCTTTGTCGTCAACATTTAAATTTATTTTTGGGAATGCGTAGAAAGCTGCTTTTGGTTTAACACAACTTAATCCAGGAATTTCATTCAATCTTTTGAAGGTTAAGTCTCTTCTTTTTCTTAATTTAGCATTTGTTTTAGGTATGTGGTCCTGAGGTCCTTCTAAAGCTGGTTTTACTGCAAATTGTTGAGGATGTACACTACATAGTCTTGCTCTTGCTAGTTGTGCAACAGCTCCTTTATAATTTTCAATTCCATTACCTGTAAAGCAAGCCCAGCCAACTCTCCAACCAGGGCATAAATAATTCTTACTTAAACCACCAAATGTTAAAGTTGGTAAGTCTTTTGCAAGATTTGCGCAAGAATGGTGTGTTAAATCATCATCTAAAAGCATTTTATCATAGATTTCATCTGCAAAAATAACAAGATTATGTTCTCCTGCAACATCTAAAATAGATTTAAGTTTGTTTTTACTATAGATACCACCTGTTGGATTATTTGGGTTGATTAAAATAAGTGCTTTTGTTTTTTCGTTTATGCTTTTTCTTATAGAGTCAATATCAGGTTCCCATTCTTGTTCTTCATCAAGTTTATATTCATTCATTTGTAATTGAAAGTAATTAACTAATCCAGTGTACAAAGGATAACCTGGGCTGGGAGTTAGTATATTATTATCATTGTTAACTAATGCTGCAACTGCCATTTGAATTACTTCACTTACACCATTACCAATTATAATATCATCTTCACTACAATTAACACCTTTTTTCTTTGCATCTTTAGCTATTGCTACACGTGCTTCATCTATACCAAGGGCATATCCATAACATTCTGATTTTTGTTCATTATCTACAATACCTTTCCACATATGTTTAGGAGTTTGAAAATCATATTTGTTTGGATCTCCTATGTTGAGATAAAGAATTTTTTTACCTTGTTTTTCTAATTTTTTTGCTTCAACAACTACGTCACGAATTGCGTAAGTTATCTTTTCCATTCTTTTTGCTGGAGTTATCATTTTTTGTGCCTCTTCTCATATTCAAAGATTATAAGTGATAAAACAGTTATTACAAAGATACCAATAATGATAGCAATACCAAATTTCTTTTTAATAGGTGAAGTTAATATATCAACAATTGGTTGTGCTGTAACCATAGCCATTGATTGATCTTGTTCTTCTTCTTGATTAAGTTGGGAACTTGTATTTATATTTTTTTGTTCTGAATCTTGTTTACAGGTTTGTGTTTCTAATGGTTTGTTTTTGGTAGTGTCACAATTGTTTTGATCTGTACATGTTCTTGTTCCGCAATTATCTTTAGACCAGTTAGTACAATTCCATTTTTCTGTGCAAGTTGATGTGGTTGTGGCACTTGCAATACCTCCACCACCACCGCCTCCACCTCCTCCTGTGTTACCATTATTTGTGGTCACAGTGCAAGATTGGGTTACAGAAGGTTTATCATAGGTTGTTCCACAGCTGTTTGCGTCAGTACAAGTTCTACTTTGAGAGCTTCCTGAACAAGCTGTCCAAGAATTGCATGACCATGATTCAACACAGATTTCTTTTGCACCACTATGTGTCAGGCCAGTTACTTTGTAAACTGAATTATTAAAAGTGCAAGTGTATTGGCCAGAAGTGCCTGGACAAGATAATCTTGTTTCTCCACTTTGATCACAAGCTGAACTTATATTGTTTATAGAATCTATTTCAGCATCTTTGATACAAAGAGCGTTTGTTGTGAAAACATATTTTGTTAGAGTGAAATTTTTAGTAGTTCCTGATTGTAGATTAAGATTTTTTACTAAAACGTAATTAGCTGTTGTGTTAGTTGTTTGTGTATCAAATGTAATATTAGAAAGGTTTAGTTTATTACTGAAGTTGAAGCTGAATTCAATTAGTGTTATATTATTTCTTTTTAGTTGAACATATTCTATTTGATTGAATGATTTAGTAACATTGTCAGAAGAATTGATGTATATAGTTAAATTTGTAACTAATGTTTGAATTGAGTTTATGTTACCTATAAGATTGTCTTGTGTGTTGTTTATGCCGTCATTATCAGTATCTTCTGTATCAATGATTAAAGCGTATACAAGTATTGATGAATTAAGTGAGCCATCTGAGGCTGTTACATTAAAATAATATTCTCCGCTATTAAGTATGGTGGTTTGCCATGTGAATGTGTTATTGTTTTGGGTAAATTCTGTGTTGTTTATGAAGTAGGTAAGGTTGTCTTGGTCAAAGTCACTTGCATTAAGAGTTATTGTAAGATTGTCTGATTCGTTGATTGTTATGTTGGATATGTTTTGTAAAATTGGTGCTTGGTTTACATTGAGAATTGTAAGATTGAATGAGTAGTTAATACTTGCATTGTTGCTGTCATTTGCAAAAAAGATAAAGGTATATGTTCCTGAATCAGAATAATTGGTTGTCCAATTATAAGTATTGTTGCTTGATACAAGAGTGTTATCTTTGTGGATGTAATATGTTAATGAGTCACTATCTGCATCAGATGCATTAAAGCTGAGGTAAAGTATATCTGATTCGTTGATTGTTTGTGTTGTATTAGTTGAATTAATTATCGGAGCTCTGTTTGTGTTGTTAACAGTAAGGCTCCATGATGTTGAAGTGTTTAAGAAGTTGTCGATAACAATTAGAGTAATATTGTAGAAACCTGCTGCGTCAAAATCTGGTTGATAAAGCCAGGATTGGTTTGTGGATTGTTGTGAGTTGTTTAGTAACCATTGATAATTTAAGGAAGGTTGTTCAATGTCATTTGAAGTGTGATTGAATAATATTGAAGAGTTTTCTGCGACTGATGGGTTTTGATTTGCTGGAGTGTAAGAGGTTATGTTTGGTTCTGAATTGTTTATGTAAATCCAGGCAGAAGAAATATTTGTGTTGTTTGCAATATCTTTCAAATAAATTTTGTATGAGTAATTGCCTTTTGAAAGAGCTGTTTTTGATGTTGAAAAAGAGGATGAATTTGCAGAGGATTCATTTGTTGTATTCCATTCAAAAGTGTAATTGATTTTTTCATTGAAACTGAGGTTTATTGTTAGGTAATTGTAGTTAGTTGTTTGATTTATGGTAGTGGGTGAGTTTATTGTGTAGGTTGGTGTTTGGTTATCAATAGAAATTATTGCATTAAGAATGTTGATTCTTGTTAAAGTGTGTGCACCACGTGTTATGTTTTTACCTGTTGTGTTTAGTATGGTTTCAATTTGTTGTGGAGTAGCGTTTTGGTTGAAAAGTAAATCATAATATTGTTGAATTAGTGTAACTGCTCCTGCGACCATTGGTGTTGACATTGATGTACCATCTTTATTAACATAACCTGTGGCAATATCTGCTGCCATTATTCTTGAACCTGGTGCGAGAAGATCTGCTGTATCACCTAGATTGGTAAAACATGTTAGTTTATCTAGTGCTGTTGTGCTGTCAGTACAAGATGAAAAACCAAGTGAACCATGGTTTGCATCATATGTAGCTCCAACACCTGTAACATTTGGTGTACATGCTGGTGCTGAGGTTCCACTGCTATAAGCTTCATTACCAGTTGCAGCAACTACCATTATATTTTGTGCAGTTGCAGCAGCGATAATTTCATTATAAGTGCTTGGACAATTAGCACTAGTATATTCAACACTATCACTAAGACTCATGCTGATTACTGAAATATTATATTTGCTTGAGTTGTCAATGCACCAATCAATTGCTGCAACAACATCTGCTTCAGAGCCTGATGCTGAACCACCTGGTATCCCATCAAGATCTTTTAGTGCTCTTAGTGCAACAATGTTTGCACCAGGAGCAACTCCTGGATAAGTACTGTTTCTAGAAGCTACTATTGCTGCACAGTGTGTACCATGACCATTATCATCCATTGGATCATCATCGTCATCTGCGAAATCATAGCCGCCTAAATATGCATCTGCTAAAGATGCATGACTGTAATTGGTGCCAGTATCTATTACACAAACTGTTTTAGTTGAACCTGTTAGATTAATTAAGTTGGTTTGTAATGGCCATACTTGATCTGATTTAATAATAGAATTTGATTCTTGCATAGCAATATGAACTTGTTTATTTAGTACAATTTTTTTAACATCAGGATTATCTTTTAATTTTTCTATTGTTTCTTTATCGCCTTTAATAGAAATTGCATTTATATTAGAATATTTGTGTTTTAATTTGTAATCAGCTTCTTTTTTAGCGATTTGTATTCCTAAAAATCTTCTTTTTTGTTTTGTTTTTTCTAAGTCAATTAATACTGAATCCTGTGTTTGTTTGATCTGTTGTTTTCTTTGTTCTGCAAGTTGTTTTCTTTGTTCATGGTTTATTCTTTCTATGTTTATTGCTCTAATTCTTCTATCTTCTTTAATTGGTTCATCTTTAAGAAAGACTATTACTGATACTTGATCTTGATCATTTAGTTTTTCAATAACTTGGTCTTCTACTTTGATGTTTGAGTTGGTTTCTGCTGTAGAAATAGTTAAAACTAATAATACTATTAAAAACAGTACCAAAACACCTCTTACTCTCATATGAAAAAGAATGAGATGTCTTTATTTTTAAATGTTTTCTAAAGTTTTTAGAAAACATGGTTTTCTAAATGGTTTATAAATAATCTTTCTAAAAGTTTTTATATTATAGTGGTATAGGTGAGTCAAATGATAAGAAAGCCATTGCTCATAGTTGGTATTGATCCGGGTATTACTGTAGGTTATGCTTTTCTTGATATTAATTTGAATGTTGTTAAGATAGGTTCAAAATTGCACTTTGATCTTAATTCGTTGATTAAGATTGTAACTGAATATGGTACACCCATAATTGTTGGTGCTGATAAATGTAAGTCTCCTGAAATAGTTTATAAATTTACAACACAGTTTGGTGCAAAGTTATTTGAACCTAAAAAGGATATATTGGTTAGAGATAAGAATTTGATAACTTCTGAGTATGAGTTTAATGATGATCATCAAAGAGATGCACTTGCTTCTGCATTATTTGCATATAAAAAATATGAATCTTTATTGAATAAAATAAAACATTTTGTTGAGAAAAATGGAAAGCAGAAGATTTTGGATGAAATTATTAAAATTGTTTTGTTTAATAGTATTCCTATAAAAACTGCTGTACAAATTATTGAAGAGCCTGAGAAAGAAGAAGTTAAGATTATTAAAAAAGTAATAAAGAATGAACATAGTGAATATGATTTTTTTAAGTTATATGAAAAGTTTAGAAATTTGAAAAAAGAAAATGTATTGTTAAAAAATTATGTTAATAAGTTGAAAAAAAGGCCTGTTAAAAAAGAAGTTAAGATAATGCAGGATAATAATGTTAAGAATAAGTTAAGGTATAAGGAACAGAATATACAATTTTTAGCTAAACAGATTAAGTTTCAGCAAAAAGAGATTAAAAGGTTGAACGAATTGTTGAAGTATATTTTTTCAAATATAAACAATATTTTAATTGTACAAAAATTAAAAACACATGGAAAAGTTGAATATCTCGTTAAGGGAATTGGTAAGATAAACAAAAAAATAATTGAAAAGTTAAAAGCAAAAGAAACAAATGATTTAATTATAATTAACAGAAAAGATTTTGAAAAAGAGATTAAAAAACATAATATTCTTGGAAAAGTTGTTGAAGAGTATAAAAGAGAAAGAAGAGAAAAAACATAATTGCATAGTGCCGTACCTGTAAAAAACACAAAAACTCAATCTTTTGCTTTAGGGTTTTTGATATTATTGTTTTACAATATGAATATTTGTTTTTTACAAAAAGGTGGTACAGACACTATGCAAATATAAAAAAACATAAAGTTTATTAACCAAAAGGTTATAAATTTATGTAAGATGGTGATATGGGTAAGTATGTGGGAAGCGTTTAAAGCAATATTAAAAGCTCCTTTTGTAGATTTAAGTGTTTGGTGGGTTTTAACTCCTGTTATTATTCTGTGGATAATGTTAGAACTTTATTTTGGAAGATATAAAAATGAAAAGCTTGGTTGGAATACTGCACTTGGAAATGGAATCAGTTTGACATGGATAACTATTGCTTTGATGAAGTTTCTTTTTGAAAATTCAAGAGAAAATTTTACATGGGCAAAGTTTATTGCTGTGTTATTGATAATGATTTATGGGTTATTTGTAACAATTGTTACTTTTAAGCACAAGTTTAGTGCAAAAACAACTTTTTTACTAGCTGATCCAAGTCCAATATACTTTTTATCAACAGTAGCTGTACTTTGGGCCTATGGTTCATTAATATTAACATGGTGGGTTATACTTGATTTAGTTATTCTCTATCCAATTATTGTAGGAATTTTTGCATTGATTAGGAGATTTTTACCAGAAGCCGAAGGATCTGAATCTAATGATCTTGGATTAGGAGAAAGTTCTAAAACAAAGGATTCGTTTGATTTAGGAGGTCTTAAAATATGAGGTATAAAGATTTTAGTGAAGTGGAAAGAAAGCATAAAGGTGAACTTGAAAAAAGAAAGATTAAATTGCAACGGTTTGTAAAAATTGATATTCAAAAGAAAAAATTTCTTGAACAAGAAATTGTAAGATTAGATGAAAATTTACAGTTATTAGTAAATACTATTAGGAGTTTAAATAAAGTTAAAGTAATTAAGAAAGATTTGTATACTTATAATATAATATTAGAACTTTTATATGATATTGAACATAACCTTGCTATTGCACTTAATATTGCTGAAACACTTAATAAATATGTGCAAGGTGAGGATAGAGATTTAACAAAGATTAAGTTGCATCTGAGATTTTCTGAGCCAGGAGTAAAAGGAATATTAGGAAAGTTGTTTAAAGGGGAAGCAAAACAGATTACACTTGTTAAATATGAGTGGGATGAAATTGAAAATTCAAAAAAGGCATTGGAAAGGGTATTTTTTTATTTGAAAAAGATTAAATTGAATAAAAAGATTGTTGACAATATTGAAAAAGTAAATAAGCTTATTTTTGATGTTGATAGAATTCTTAAGGAACTTAATTTAGTGATTATAAAAGATAAGAAATTGTTAAAGATATTACTTAAACTTAAATTATAAAAATACCTTTGTCTATAACAACGGAAACTTTTTGATTAGGTTTAACTTTGGCTTTATTTTCTACTTTGGTTGACTGATATGTAATTGGATCAAGAACTTCTATATGTGGTTTAATCTTTGAAACAATTGTTTTGTGTTTTTCTAATTTTATTGGGTTTGATTTTTTATATATGAAACTTGCTTTTTTACCTGTTTTTAGATCAATACCACTTATCTTTTTGCTAATGTTTGTTATTTTTAGGAGATGGTTGTTTATTTTAATTATGTCATGTTTTTTGAATTCTGGTGCTTGGTATAAAACATTTACACGAAATATGTCTTTGCTTGTTTGTTTGTTTCTGCTAAATAATTTTGCATTGGATTTGATTATACCACCAAACGAAGCAATTAGTTTTTTGCTTATGGAAGCTAAGAATTTCTTTGAAGATAAATAATAATCAATACCATTTTTTTGATTAACTTTCTTTGTGATAAAAACTCCTTTATTATGTTGTTTTATCACTTGTGATTCAATGAATTCTTTGATTTCTTTATCAATGTTTCTTGCTTGTAAAATTCCTTCAAAGTATTTTGAACCTTGTTTGGAACATTTTGGACAAACTGTTTTTTCAATTGATTGTTCATCAAAATCTTTGTTCTTGCCCCATTTATTCTTAAAAAGGAATTTGTTACATTTTACACAGTATTTGATTTTTTTTGATTTTGATTTCATTATAGTGATAAAAAACCAAAAGCTTTTTAATACTTTTGCTTATTATGTTAATGTATGCAAGGGTTAGATAAAGTAAGGAAAAATGAGAAGGTAATTAGTAGTAAAATTAAGAATATTAAGGAAGAACTTAAACAAAAAATTAGAGATGAGGGTAAGATTATAAAAGAAATTAATAAAAAAGAGGAAAAACTTGAAAAGTATAAAAAAAAGATTAATAAACAAGAAAAAAAGGATGTTAAAAAACTTGCTCAATTGCAATCATGGCTTAAGTGGTTTTGGTGGTTTATCTGGGAAGACGATTCTATTTGGAGTTGGATTGCTAATATTATTGTTGCATTTATTCTTATAAAATTTATTGTTTATCCTGGTTTGGGTTTAGTGTTTAATACTGGATATCCTGTTGTTGCTGTTGTAAGTAGTAGTATGGAACATGATGGTAATTTTGATCAATGGTGGAACTCAGGTGCAATGTGTATTAAAGGACCTTGTTTGCAACGGGAATGGTATAGTGAAAAAAATATTAGTTTTGAAAAGTTTAAGAGTTTTTCACTAGAGAATGGATTTAACAAAGGAGATATTATGGTATTATTTGGTTATAAACCAGAAAATATAAAAATAGGTGATGTGATTGTTTTCAGAAGTGTTACAAGTGATCCTATTATACACAGAGTTGTTAAAAAGTATAATGAAAATGGTATTATTTACTTCCAGACAAAAGGAGATCATAACTATGGTATCCATGGTGGAATATTAGAAGAAAAGATTAGTCAAGATAGATTAATTGGAAAGGCTGTTTTAAGAGTACCATTTTTGGGTTATGTAAAAATATGGTTTGTTGAAATAATGAAATTTATTGGTTTAATGGGGTAGGAAGATGTTTTGTCAAAAATGTGGTTCAATAATGTTGCCAAAAAAGGATAAGAAAATGTTAGTTTGTCCAAGATGTGGTTGCAAAGATAAAAATATGGAAAAAGCACAAATTAAAGAAATTGTTGGACAAGATGAAAAGAAAATAGATGTTGTTGATAAAGAAATTGAGGCTTATCCACTCACAGAAGCGGAATGTCCAAAATGTAAACACAAGAAAGCTTATTTTTGGGAAGTACAAACAAGAGCATCTGATGAACCTGCTACTAAATTTCTTAAATGTGAGAAATGTAAACATATCTGGCGAGATTATTCATGATTAATAAATATGTAAAAGATAATTGTTTGAGAATATTAGTAAAACCTAATTCTAAAAAGAATGAAGTAATTGGTTATGATGAAGGGAGAGGGGCTTTAAAAGTAGCTGTAAAAGCTCCTGCTGAGAAAAATAAAGCTAATATTGAAGTTGTGAAGTTTTTTTCTAAGAAGTTGAAGAGAAAAGTTAGAATTACAAGTGGCTTAAAAAGTAAAGAAAAAATATTAAAAATCTCCTAACTTTTTCTGTTTAATATCAAAACCTTCTCTTTCACGCATTACCTGTAAAAATCTAAAAACTTTTTTATCAAGCTGTTCTTTAAGAGTGTT
This sequence comes from uncultured Methanosarcinales archaeon, assembly GCA_964388715.1. GTDB lineage: Archaea > Nanobdellota > Nanobdellia > Woesearchaeales > CAYMBN01 > CAYMBN01. The sequence goes on along the minus strand of CAYMBN010000010.1, from coordinate 10,464 downwards.
TTCTCTGTTTGCTATTATATAACTTGCCATTGCAATTGGGCCTGCTTTTTGTATGTTTTCAATGTCAGCATAATCACGACTAATAGATTTTTCTCTTGGTCGAGATCTTATTTTTCTTTTTTCAAGTCTAGCATATCTAACATCAGGAGGTGACCATATTGATAAAAATACAATTCTTCCTTGATAATAATGTGAAAGAGTTTTGTATTCCTCCCAACTGTATAAACCATCTATAATTACATTTGATTTTTTAAGAAATTCACTGATCTTTGGAATATTTAGTTTTGCATAAATGTCCATTCCAAATCTTTCACGAATACCTTCTCTTGCTGGTCTTTCATTGTCTTCTGTTAGTTCAAACTTTTTCCCTGATAATCCACAAGCTTTTTTTACAACATCGTCAGTTATATCACCAAAACGAATGTCTTCAAAATTATGTAATCTTAGAACTTCAGCTACACTACTTTTTCCTGCTCCACCCATACCTACAATGGCTACAATAAAAAAATTATTTTGTGGTTTATATATTTCACTCAAAGAAGGTAGTATAATTTCATCAAAAACTTTTTGTAGAGCTTGTTTGTATTCCATAAAAAAAAGAATAAATTATAGATTTATATAGTTTTAGGAAATTTTCAATTTCCTAAACCGTTTAGAAAAAGCTTTACTTTTTCTAAAAGTTTTCGACGGAGTCGAAAGAAAATTTTTGATTAATACTTGTGATAAGCTCTACTTGGATGGAATGGTTCAAGATCACCAGTGGGATCAAAGTGTTTTAACCTAAAGAATTGTTTCATTGCTTTTTGTAATTCGTGACCTTGTCGGTAAAGTTCTCTTTCGTGTGCTTTTAATTCATTTTTGAATATACGTCTAGGAAATATTTGTGAAAATATTCTCATAACTTTGCTTTTTTGCCACATTTTTTTGTAGTCTAGTTCTATCCATAGCCAAACTTTCATTTCAACTTCTCCACTATTGACTTTAAGTTTTTTTCCTTCATGCATGATTTCTACATCTTTTAAAGCAACATAATGAAAATCAATTGCCATTTTGTATTCATAGTATTTATTTGACTTAAGGTAGCGTGGTATTTGTTTAACACGCCAAAAAATCCATATTTCTCTTAGACCATATTGGTCTGTTCTATCTATATAAATGTCTTCATGATATTTTGCAACTCCTGTTTCATTATCTACCCATTCATATTCATCAAGCCATTCGTGTAATGTTTTATAGAATAGTTTTCCATGAAACAGTTCTTTATACTTTACTCTGAAATAACAAGACCAGATTCTAGGATTAAGTGGTGCCATTCTAGGTTGTTTAAATATAGTATGAGTTGGCATATTGATATTTAAGAAAAGATTGTATTTAAACCTTTTGGTTAAATAAAACAATAAATTTTAAAAATTAAATAATTTTTAAACTGTTTGAAAATCCTTGATTTCCAAAAATTTTATAAATAGTGGTTTATCTTTTGATTATATGCCTCTGTAGCATAGTAGCTATTGCGGCGGCCTTGTAAGATACTTCAAAGTAAGCCGCAGGTCGTGGGTGCAATTCCCATCAGAGGCTTTTTCAAAATGAGTGATAGAATTATTTGGGGGGTTACTGGACTGATAGGGTCAGGTAAAGATATGTTCTGTGATTATGTTGAAAAAGAATATGGTTTTTTACATCTTTCAACTGGTTTTTTAGTTAGAAGAGAACTTGATCAGTTAGGTTTACCTAAAGGAAGAAAAAATGAAGTTGATCATGGTAAAAAGAGGATTGATGAAGATGTTAAGTATTGGCCTAAACAGATTATAAAAGGTATTGAGGAAGGTAATGCTAAGATGGCTCTTTTTAATGGTACCAGACAGATATATGATTATTCTGTATTAAAAGAATATTTAGAAGAAGATTATAAATTGATTTGTATTCATGCTGATGATAAAGTAAGATTTGGAAGATTAAATAAAAGAGGACGTGATAAAGATCCTGAAACATGGGAAGAATTTCTTGAACAGAATGAAAGAGAAGAAAATACATTTCATACAAGAAGAGATGTTTTTCCACATATTAATTTTACTATAAACAATAACTTTAAGAAGATTGAAGAATTTCACCAGGAAATTGACAAGTTTATGCAGGAGAGAGGTATTAAAAAATGAATATAATAATATTGGGACAACCAGGAGTAGGAAAAGGTACAATTGCAGGAATGATTACAAAAAAATATGGTTTAATGCATTTGTCTTGTGGTGATATTTTACGGAAAAATCTTAAGCTAAAGACAGAGTTAGGGTTAAAAGCTCAACCATATATGGAGGAAGGTACTCTTGTTCCTGATGAAATTATTATTCAAATGATGCTTGATAGGATTGGTAAAGAAGATTCTGAGAAATATGGTTTTTTATTGGATGGGTATCCAAGGACAATTGAACAAGCTGAATCACTTAAAGAACAGAAAATTGACATTATTCTTAATCTCAAAGCAAGTGAGAAAACAATTGTAGAAAGGTTATCTGGTAGAAGAATATGTAAGGAATGTGGTGCAATATTCCATTTAAAAAATATGCCTCCTAAAGAGGAAGGTGTTTGTGATAAATGTGGTGGACAATTGTACCAAAGACCTGATGAAAAACCTGATGTAATCAAGACAAGGTTAGAAACATATCATAAGGAAACAGAACCTTTGATAAAGTATTATGAAGAAAGGGTTAAAAATATTGATGCAGAAGGTAGTCCTAATGAGATTTTTGCAGATGTAAAAAAGGTTATTGATGCTGTAGTTTTTTTATAACACCTTTGTTTGCGTCTACTTCTATGATGTCATTGTCTTTGAGGATTTTTGTGGCTATTTTAGTGCCGATTACACAAGGAATATTTAGTTCCCTTGAGATTATTGCTGCATGACAAGTAAGACCACCTTCATTTGTAACAATTGCAGCTGCTTTGTGTATTGCAAGTATATATCCTGGGGAAGTCATTGGTGAAACAAGGATATCTCCTTGTTTTACTTTATTAACATCTTTTACTGTTTCTACTATTTTTACCCTACCCTGAACTTTACCTGGAGATGCTGTGATTCCTTTGAATTCTTTTATATTTTTGTCAATTTTTTCTTCTCCAATTTCTTTATTAAAATGATTTATTGCTTGTTCTCCTATTAAATGTAAGTTATTTGTTGGATCACTTAAACAAGCAGATTTTTTTGCTTTGATGATGTCTGGTGAAAGTTTTTTTCCTGTTGAAAGAAGGTTAAATAATTCATCTGCCCAATAATACCTTAGGTTAGGAACTGTTTCATTAAATTTTTTACCAATTTCCTTAAGAAAAATATTAAGATGATAATGTATATAGTCATCTGTTGTGTTTCTATATTCTTTGATGTAAGAAAGATCACCCATTGTTGTAAATAAGGATTGTTCTTTTTTGTTTAGGTTGTATTTTTTAACTAATGATTCAAATGTTAAACTTGTTTGTTTTTTATCTTCTTGATTAATAAGGGTTTTAAATCTTTTTTTAACTTCTTCTATTGTTAATGCAGGGCCACAATAATCATGTCCTAACCAAATATATTTTTTCCTGTATTGTTCTAAAATTTCGTCAGAAATTTTTTGTCCATTTTTTACTTTATCAGCTAACTGTTTAAGTTCTTCATTTGCTTTAGTAAGTAAAGAAGTTTTTTTTGGTTTTGTTAAAATAGCCATCATAATGTTTCTTTTGGAAGGATCTTGTTCTTTTTGTTCAAGTATTCTGATCAATTCCCTTTGAAGTATTTTAACGCCCATGGTAGTTATAAACCCAGACATAAATGCTAATTGATAGTAATCACGCCATTTGTTGAAGTTGTCTGCTAATTCTTGATTAGATTGTTTTGATAGCCATTCTGGTTCCCAATTTTTAACAAAATTTATAGCTTTTTTGCATAGTGTTTCTGTTCTTTCAATGACTAATTTTGAGAAATTAGGAACATTTATTATTTTGTCATAACAAGAGTTACTCATATTATTAGAATCTTCTTCATTAAAATAATAGTAACAAAAACCTTTTTTCCAAAAACCAAATGTTCTCATTTGTTCAATACCAAAGAATTCACGTAATTTATCATTATTATGTTGAAAACATATTTTAAGTTCTACTGGAATTGGATCTGCTCCTTCTCTTTGTCCATATAATATCCATGTCATATTAGTTGACGTATTACCTCAGTAGCATAACTTGCCTTTGGAAGTGTGAATCTGACTTTTATTTTATATTTTTTGTTATTTAGTTCGTCTTTTGATTTATTTATGATTTTGAAGTCTTTGATTTCTGCAAACATGTTTCTTTCAGTACCTTCACTTGATAATTGAGGTAAGGATCTTATTATGAAGTCTCTTTGTGTGATACCTTCTTTTTCCATCAATTGATTGTAAATACCTTCAATTTTCTTATCCTTAAACTCTGTTCCAAAACCCAAAATAGGGATACTTACATTGTGAGTATTGGTGTTCTTTTTATTTATACTTACATTGTAAGTATTAATTACTTTATTCCAAAGATAAGATTGATATGAATGCACAAATATTTGCAGTATCTTTTTTGGAGTTAATCTTAATGCATTGATGTAATTGTTTGGGTTTTGTTTTATGTATTGTTTGATTTTTTGTTCGTAATCGCCAGTGTGTTTGATGAGAAGATTAATTGCTTTTTCAAAATCTTTTTTAATTATTGCTTTACCTATTTCAACATTATCTTTACTAAAACGTTGTTCTCCAAAGTAATTGAAAATTTTTTGAGGAGTTTTTATATTATAATTGTTTAAATCTCGAATTACAATTTCAAAATAGTTTGCTTGTAAATCGCCTAGACAGATTCTTTCATTGCCTTTTCCTAGAAAAGTTAATTTGATATTGTTTTGATTAAGGTTATTGTTTTTTTTGCAGTTAAAAATAGAGATATATTGTTGTGTGACAGCAATTTTGTCTTTATTACCTGCATAACCTATGTTTTTTCTTTTAATATTAAGGATTTTACATATTTTTTCAATTGCTCTTTCTGTTGTGAAATTCTTTTTTTCTAATAAGAAATAATTATAATTTCCTGTCTTGTTGAAACTTAATTTATTGATTTCTTTTACAAAAAAGTCTTCACATTGTTGTTTTATCTTCATAATTTTTTATTAAAATTGGTTAAGTTTATAAATAGATTGCTTTTTTTGTTAAATAGGATGAAAATTGGAATACCAAAGGAAACAAAGAATAGTGAGTTTAGGATAGCTTTGATTCCAAAACACGTGAAACTACTTAGTGAGTTTGGGCATAAGATTTTTGTTGAGAAAAGTGCTGGAGTTGGTTCTGGTTTTTCTGATGAAGAATATGTTAAGGCTGGTGCTAAGATTAAAGAAAAAGTTTATGATTGTGAAATGGTTGTGAGAGTTAAAGAACCAAATATTAACACAATCAAAGAAAGTCAAATTATTATGGGTTATTTACATATAGAAAAAGGGCAAAATCCTGAATTGTTTAATACTTTGATAAAAAGAAATGTGGAAAGTTATGCTTATGAAGAAATAAGGGATGATGATAAGAAAAGACTTGTTAATTTAGGTTATGAAGCTGGTCTTGTTGGTATGTATGAAGGATTAAGATTTTTTAATAAAGAATTTCCAAGGTTAAGAAAAGTAGGATTTAAAGTAGCTTATGAGAAATTATCTAGTATAAGTAAAAAACCAATTGTTGCAATAATGGGTAATGGTAATGTTTCAAGAGGTGTTCAACTAATTCTTAAAAGAGCTGGTATTAATCCGATCATTCTTGACAGAACAAAAACACCTAATTTGATTAGTTATCTTAAGTATATTGATATTCTTGTGAATGCTGTTGTTTGGTATCCTTCTGATCCACAGCTGCTTAAAAGATACATGTTAAAACACATGAAAAAAACATCTCTTATTCTTGACATTTCTTGTGACAAAAACGGGGCAGTTGAAACATGTATCCCAACAACATGGGAGAATCCTATGTATAAATCTGAAGAGATCACACACATATGTATTGATAATTTACCTTCTGCAATTCCAAGAGAAAGTTCTATTCATTTAAGTACAATGATATTTCCATATGTTCTTTCTGTTGCAAACAGAGATAAGATAAATAAAGGACTTATGACAAAAGAAGGAGAGTTTGTGTTTGGTAAAGAAGAATTAATCATGAAAAAGATAAGTATAAAAGTTTTAGAAGCAAGTGGATTTAAATCTTCCTAACCATCTTCACAGAATAATTCTCAAAGCCTAACTTAGTGAAGAGTTGTTTTGCTTTGTTGTTTTTTTCGTAGACTTCTAAAGTGAGTTCTTTGCAGTCCTTTGATTTAAACCAGTTGAATAGAGAGTTTATTAATTTCATTGCAACACCATTCTTCCTATACTCTTCTTTAACATAAAGATTAGTCATATAACCTATTCTTTCATGGCCATTGATGTACATTGAACGAAATATCTTTCCAAGAATCATTCCAATTATTTGATTACCTTTAGTGGCAATAAGGATTTTTCTCCATTCACTATTTAGGTCCCGAGTTAAATATCTTTTATAGTGTCTAAGAACGTCGTTGCTTGTTTTTAGTTTTGGATTAAACTTTTTTTCTTGTTCTTTTGCTTCTAGTTTAAGTTTGAGTAATTCATCAAAATCATCCCTTTCTGCTTTTCTTATTTCCATTTTTGACTTGCTATCTCCTTGATAATATATTTAGAAAGATTAAAACTTCTCATCCTTGGAAATCCTGGGTAAGCATTAACTTCAATAACTTTTATTTTTCCTCCACTATTACCAGGCATTATATCAACACCTGCAAAATTAAGGCCCATTACCCTTGTAGATTTAATTGCATGTTTGATAGATAATTTCATTAGTTTAGGAGGTACACTATTTAAAAATTTCTTATCTTCCCCTGTAGCTCCTTGAGAAATATTAGTTGTAATCTTAACACAATCGTTACTTCTTGGATAAATGTAAAGTACTTTGCCAAAACAAACATATAATCTTAAATCAAATTTTCTTCCTTTTAATAAGAAAGGATTAATTGCATCTTCAATTATAATATCTTCTTTTAATAATGTTTTTAAGAATGGTTTATTTCCAGTTATATCTCTGAAAGTCCATCCATAATCAGATTTTTTGCTTATTATTTTACCTCTTCTAAAGCGGAAGTTTGTTAACCATCTATTTTTTTCAAGGTATGTAATTCCTTTACCCATTGAACCATATCTTACTTTGATGTAAAGTTTTTTTCCTTGATTAACTAGCTTAAGAACATCTTTTAGATTATGTGTGTAATGAGGTTGAGGAACAGGAATTTTATTTTTCTTAAGAATCTTCTTTGTGAGTTCTTTATCACGTTCATAATATATTTTTTTAGGATTATTAACAAAAAAGATTTTCTTTCCTTTATAATATTCTCTAATTTTCTTCTCAATAGTTTTCCAGAACTTTTGAAACTTAAAATAAAATATTCTATTACCATAAACACCTTTATACTTTTTAGTTTCAATATTATTATCCCAATATTCAAAACAGAAAAAAGGAAATATAACTAATTTCTCAGTTTTTACATTTGGAAGTTTATTATTTAACACAGAATCATAACTAACTTTCTTAAGTTTGATACTATGTTTCCTGAAATATTTTTTCTGTCTAATAAACTTCTTATATGAATCCCAGTCTTTTAAATCTCCAATTGCTAATAATGTGATCATATTTTTTAAAAAAAGACAAACTTTTATAAACTTAACTATTAAAACAAGTGAAAATGAACAAAATTACACGAGAAAAACTTGAAAAGTACTTTGATGTGACAGCTAGAGCTCTGAAAAAGGTTAAAATTGGCAGTGAGAAGAGTGTTGATTGGAAAAAGAGTGCAGAAGACTTTTTAGATATGGCACAGAGGTATTATAGTGATGCAAAACACTTTCAAGAAAAAGGTGATATTGTAACTGCATTTGCAGCATTGAATTATGCACATGGTTGGTTAGATGCTGGTGCAAGATTAGGATTATTTGATGTTGATGGAGATAATGAGTTGTTTACTGTTGATTAGAATTCTCGCATTGTTTTCATTTCATTGAAACGTTTGTTTATATCTTCTAAAGTTATTTTTTTCATATTATTTAGTGAGAAATCTTCTGCATTGTGTGATGCAATTGCACTTGCATAAATAATAGCTTTTCTTATGTTTGGTTCACTTAAGTCTTGTGTTTTTGCAAGGTAACCAAGAAGTGATCCACCAAATGTGTCACCACAACCTGTTGGATCCTTAACATTTTCCAAAGGGTATCCTGGTGCATTGAAATGTTTTCCATCACAAAATAAAAGTGCACCATGTTCACCTTTTTTGATTATTACAGTATTTGTGTTTAGCTCTAATGTTTTGTTTGCTGCTTGTATCAGGTTTGTTGTGTTGAAAAGTTGTCTTGCTTCACCATCGTTTAATAAAACAATGTTTGATTTGTTTATTACTTCAAGAACTTTGTCTTTTTTATTCTCAATCCAGAAATTCATTGTGTCCATTATGATAAGTTTAGGGTTTTTGAGTTGTTCAATTACCATTAATTGTAGTTCTGGGTCAATATTTGCAAGAAATACATATTCTGCATCTTTGTATTCTTCAGGGAGCGTTGGTTTAAAGCTTTCTAAAGCATTGAGTTCTGTTTTTAGGGTTTTTGCTTCGTTCATGTCAAATTCATAATAACCTTGCCATCTGAATGTTTTACCTTGTTTTTGTAGGCCTTTTATGCAGATCCCACGATTGTTGAATAAATCAATATGCTGTTGTGGAAAATCGTCTCCTACAACAGCTACAATGCCTGGTTTTGTGAAAAATGAGGCTGCATAGCTTGCATAAGTAGCAGAACCTCCTAGTAAATCTTTCATATTACCAAAAGGTGTTTCAATATCATCTAGTGCAACTGTGCCAATTATGATTGTTTTTTTCATTAGAATTAGTGGTAATTTTTGGTCATTTATATATTTAATTCCTAAAAATTTAAATATGAGTTAAAAATAGCAGTTTTTAGGTGATGTACATGATAGTAGGATTTAATTTTATGAAAATGGATGCTGAAAGAAAGGCACCTTTGATAGGTAAAATCAATATTAACAATAATGTTGGTATTGAAAAAGTAGAAGAAAAAGAGCTTACTCTTGGTAGTACAAAGCAAAAAGGTATTAGATTTGTATTTAAGTTTGTAACAAAGTATGAGGATGAAAAGAAAAAAGAGATTGGTCAAATATCTCTTGGTGGAGAAGTTATTTTTGTTGACAAACCTGAGAATATAAAGAAAGTTCTTAAAGATTGGAAAGAGAAAAAATCTTTGGATAAGGATATGATGACACAAATTATAAATGCTGCACTTGGTAAAAGTAATGTACAAGCATTGATAATGAGTCAAACAGTTAACCTGCCACCTCCAATTCCAATGCCTAAAGTTGCAGCAGGTGCTCCTAAAGAAAAGAATTATATTGGTTAGATTATTTTTCTGTAAGGAAAAACTAATCTGGAAAAAATGTGAGGTAACAAACATTTTGACAAAATGACAAAAGAAATCGAGCTAAAAGTTGCAGAAGCAGTACAAGATGACGTTGATAAAGGCATTGTTAGAGTTGACACAACTTTTATGCAACAAATTAGTGTAAGACCTGGTGATTTTGTTGAATTGGAAGGTGAGAGAAAAACAGTTGCTATTGTTGATAGAGCTTATCCGGGTGATATTGGTCTTAACATTGTAAAAATGGATGGTATTACAAGAAGAAATGCTAAGACAGGTATTGGTGAAGTTGTAAAAATAAGAAGAGCTGATGTTAAAGAGGCTAAAAAAGTAACACTTGCACCTGCAAGAAAAGGTATTTTAATAAGAGGTTCTGCAGAATTATTCAAACAAGGTCTACTTGGTAGAAGTGTTGTAAAAGGGGATATTGTTGCACTAGGTGGTGCTAGAAGAAAACGTTCTACAATGGGAAGAAGTGGATTTTTTGATGAAGACATTTTCAAAATCCTTGATCCTAGCTTTGCAAGTTTTGGTTTTGGCGAAATCAAATTTGTAATTGCTGGAGTTACTCCTGCTAAAACAGCTGTTGTTATAACAGATAGCACTACTGTTGAACTTAATCCTGAAGCTGTTGAAGTACAAGAAGAAGGTATGATTGATGTTACTTATGAAGATATTGGTGGACTTAATCAAGAAATTAAAAAAATAAGAGAAATGGTTGAACTTCCATTAAAACATCCTGAAATTTTTGAAAAATTAGGAATAGAACCTCCAAAAGGAGTTTTATTACATGGTCCACCTGGAACAGGTAAGACTTTATTGGCTAAAGCAGTTGCAAATGAAACAAACGCTTATTTAATCACTATCAACGGTCCTGAGATAATGTCTAAATATTATGGGCAAAGTGAAGAGAATCTTCGTAAAAAGTTTGAAGATGCTGAAAAGAATGCTCCATC
>CAYMBN010000009.1:24853-53727 GCA_964388715.1 uncultured Methanosarcinales archaeon | reverse complement strand
AAGGTGCTGTTAGAGCAATTTTTGAGACAGGTATGCCTGGACAGAGTTTGAATACAATAGTAGAAGTGAAGTGATTTAACCACTTTTGAGTATATTCACTTTATTGACTTCAAACAATAACATTTAAATATGACTTCTTGTTTCTAATGGCTAACCAATCATGGTTATTGGGAAAAACCAATGAGTGATGATAACGTTTATTGTGTGGTGGGCTACACAATGAATGTTTGAGGGAGGTACAATTTTTCTTTTTTTGTACTTCAATATTAAATTAAATGGAGGCGGGTATAAATGCCAGCAATAAAAGCTTCAAAAGAAGTTATGGAAATGGTGCTTGAAGCAGTTGAACAAGCACGTACTACAGGTAAAATAAAGAAAGGTACAAATGAGGTTACAAAAGCTTTGGAAAAAGGAAAAGCAAAACTTGTAGCAATTGCAAATGATGTTAATCCACCAGAGATAATTATGCATATTCCTCTTTTAGGGGAAGAAAAAAAAGTACCTTGTGTTGAGACATGTACAAGAGAAGAGTTAGGAGCAGCTGCTGGAATAGATGTTCCAACTACTGCAGTTGCAATAACAGAGGAAGGAGAAGCAAAGAAAATTATCAAAGATCTTTCTGGAAAATTAAAAGCATAAGGTGTTAACTATGATAAGAAAGATGCAGAAAAGGGATAAAGGAAAGAAAGAAGAAGGAAAGAAAAGTGCTGTTAATTTTTCAAGAGCTTTTCCAGCAAGTGTTGAAGAAGTTATTGGAAGAACAGGCACAAGAGGAGAGGCAACTCAAGTGAGATGCAAAATTCTGGAAGGAAGAGATGAAAATAAAATTATAAGAAGAAATGTTAAAGGTCCTGTCAGAAAAGGAGACGTACTAATGCTAAGAGAAACAGAAATTGAAGCAAGAGGTCTTGCAAAGAAAGGTAGAGGAAATGCCTAGGTGAATTACAATGGTAAAATGTTCATTTTGTGGAGATAGTATCAAGCCAGGTACTGGTAAGATGTATGTTAAGAAAGACGGAAAAATATTTTATTTTTGTTCAATGAAATGTGAAAAAAATCTTTTAAAATTAAAAAGAAAACCTCACTTAACCAAATGGGTTCAAAAAAAAGGTGGTAAAAAATGATAGAACAAACATTAATCTTGGTTAAACCTGACGGTGTTCAACGTGGTTTAGTTGGAAGAATTATTCAACGTTTTGAAGATGTTGGTCTGAAGATTATTGGTATGAAACAAATATGGGTGGATAAAAAGTTTGCAAAAGAACATTACAAAGCTCATGTAAGCAAAAAGTTTTATCCTGGTCTAGAAGCAATGATTATAGAAGGACCTGTTGTTGCATTTGTGTTAGAAGGTTTACATGCTGTAGAACTTGTAAGAAAAATTGTTGGTGATACAGAACCTAAATCTGCTAAACCTGGAACAATAAGAGGAGACTTTGCTCATCATTCATATGAATATACTGACAAAAAAGGTCAGGCAATAAAGAATCTTGTTCATGCTTCAGGTAATAAAAAAGAAGCTAAAGATGAAATTAAACTTTGGTTTAAAAAAGAGGAGTTACATAGTTACGAAACAGTACATGAAAAACATGTTTTTTAATGAGGTACTGAGAAATCAGAGATTTCTGGTACCTCGCAAAAGTAAACTTTTGGAGGATTAAAAATGGGAGAAAAGATGGTTGACAAGGTACAGAGAATTATGAAGTTTCCTGAGCAAATTAGAAACATTTGTACAAGTGCTCATATTGATCATGGAAAAACAACTTTCTCAGATAATTTATTGGCTGGCGCTGGTATGATGTCTGAGCAGCTTGCAGGAAAACAACTTGTTATGGATTTTCATGATGATGAACAACAAAGAGGTATTACAATTGATACTGCTTCTGTTAGTATGGTGCATGAATATAAAGAAAAAGAGTACTTAATCAACCTACTTGATACTCCTGGTCACGTTGATTTTGGTGGAGACGTTACTCGAGCAATGAGAGCTGTTGATGGTACAATTGTATTATGTTGTGCTGTTGAAGGTATTATGCCGCAGACAGAAACTGTTTTGCGTCAAGCCTTAAGAGAATTTGTTAAACCTGTTTTATTTATCAACAAAGTTGACAGATTAATCAAAGAATTACAATTAACACCTGAAAAAATGCAGGAAAAGTTTATAGCAATCATAAATGATGTTAATAAATTTATACGACAGATTGCACCAAAAGAATATAAAGATAAATGGCAAGTGAGTGTACAAGATGGAACAGTTGCGTTTGGTTCTGCATTCCATAATTGGGCATTATCATGGCCATACATGAAAGCATCAAACATTTCGTTTAAAGATGTGATTGATGCATATGCTAGTGGTGATGATTCAAAAGTGAAGGAGCTTGCTAAAAAAGCACCAATACATAAAGTTATTCTTGATATTGTTATTAAGCATCATCCAGATCCTGTACAAGCGCAAAACTATAGGATTCCAAAGATATGGCGTGGTGAAATTGAAAGTGTTGAAGGTAAAGCATTAACAGTATGTGACCCAAAAGGTCCTTTATTTTTTGTTATTACTAAGATCGTAGTTGATCCTCAAGCAGGAGAAATTTCTGCTGGAAGATTATTCTCTGGTACAATGAAGAAAGGTACTGATGTTTATCTTAACAGAGCTAAACAGAAAGCACGTATACAACAAGTGTTTATTTATAATGGTGCAAAAAGAGAGATTGTTAATGAAGCACCTTCTGGAAATATTGTAGGAGTAGCTGGAGTTAAAGCATATCCTGGTGAAACAGTATCTTTATCAGAAACAGAACCTTTCGAACAGATCGTGCATATTTTTGAACCTGTTATTACAAAAGCTATTGAAGCTGAGAAAGCAAGTGATTTACCTAAACTGATTGAAGTTCTAAGACAAGTTACAAAAGAAGATCCTACAATAGTAATTGAAATAAATGAAGAAACAGGAGAACATTTAATGCATGGGATGGGAGAATTACATTTAGAAGTTATTGAAAATAGAATAAGAAGTGAAAAAGGTGTACAAGTTAAAACAGGTTCGCCTATTGTTGTTTACAGAGAAACTGTAACTAAATTATCACAAGAAATAGAAGGTAAGTCTCCTAATAAACATAATAAGTTTTACTTTAAAGTTGAACCTTTGAAAGACGAGATTTATGAGGCAATTAAAAAAGGTGAGTTACCTGAAGGAAGGGTAAGGAAAAAAGATGTATTCAAGATTAGAGATCAGTTAAATGAACTTGGAATGGATTCAAAAATTTCACCTAAAGCTGCTGATATATTCAAAGGTAATATATTGTTTAATTTAGTGCGAGGTCAGGTTCATATTGGAGAAATAATGGAAATGATACAAGATATGTTTGAAGATGTTATGAGTGCTGGACCATTGTGTAAAGAGCCATGTAATAAGTTGGCTGTATATTTTATGGATACAAAATTACACGAAGATGCAATTCATAGAGGACCTGCTCAGGTTTATCCTGCAGTGAGGGAGTCAATTCGTGGTGCAATGATAACTGCTGGTCCTGTTATACTTGAACCAAAACAAATTATGAGGCTTGAAGCGCCTGTTGAGTATATGGGTGAATTATCTAAATTAATTAGTAATAGAAGAGGACAGTTGCTTGATATGAGCCAGGAAGGGGCGCTAACAATTGCAAAAGCAAAGATGCCTGTTGGAGAAATGATTGGATGGAGCTCTGCTCTTAGAAGTGCAACTGGTGGTAGAGGTAATAGTTCATTAATGGATCAGATGTTTGAAAGATTACCTTCAGAATTACAGGAAAAGATAGTAAAACAAATAAAAGATAGGAAAGGACTTACTGACGCTATGTTAGGAGTTTAAAAGCATAACATTTATAAATAATAAGTGAAAACCCTTAAAATAGGGTTTAACACTCAAAAATCAAATCGGAGGGATTAAATATGGCTAAAGGTAAAATACACATAAACCTTGTATTTATAGGTCACGTAGATCATGGTAAATCTACAACTGTAGGAAGATTATTGTTTGATTCTGGTACAATTGATGAACAAACATTAAGAAAATTAAAAGAAAAAGCAGAAGAACTTGGCAAAGGTGGATTTGAGTTTGCTTTTGTTATGGACAATCTGAAAGAAGAAAGAGAAAGAGGAGTTACAATTGATCTTGCGCATAAGAAGTTTGAAACACCAAAGTATTACTTCACAATAATTGATGCGCCAGGGCACAAAGATTTTATTAAAAACATGATTACAGGTGCTTCACAAGCTGATGCTGGTGTGGTAGTTGTAGCTGCTAATGACGGTGTAATGGCACAAACAAAAGAACATATTTTCTTAGCAAAAACACTTGGTGTTAACCAACTAATAATTGCAGTTAACAAAATGGATATGATTCAGTTTGACCAAGCTAAATTTGATAAAGTTAAAGCAGATGTTTCAACTTTACTAAAAAGCGTAGGTTACAAACCTGATGAAATTTCATTTATACCAATAGCATCATTACCAGGAGATAATGTTGTGAAGAAATCAGAAAACATGTCATGGTTTAGTGGAAAAACATTACTAGAAACACTTGATGAACTAAAAGAACCTGATAAACCAACTGAATTACCATTAAGACTTCCAATTCAGGATGTGTATAACATCACAGGAATTGGAGTTGTACCTGTTGGAAGAATTGAGACAGGTGTAATGAAGATTGGTCAAAAAGTCACAGCAATGCCTGGTAGAGAAGGTAAAGGCGTAGAAGGAGAAGTAAAAACAATAGAGATGCATCATGAACAAATGCAAAGCGCTGAACCAGGAGATAATGTTGGATTTAACGTAAGAGGCTTTGGTAAAAAAGACATTGCTCGTGGTGATGTTGTAAGTCCAGTAGATAATCCAGCTACTGTTGTAACTGAATTTACTGCTCAAATGGTAGTATTAAATCATCCAACTGTTATAACTGTTGGATACACTCCAGTATTTCACATACACACAGCACAAGTTGCATGTCAGGTTATGGCAATTGAGAAAAAGCTAAATCCTGCAACTGGTGAAGTTGTCCAGGAAAATCCTGACTTTATCAAAAACGGAGATGCTGCAATTGTTAAAATTAAACCTGTTCAGCCTCTTGTAATTGAAAAGCAAAAGGAAATTCCACAGCTAAGTAGATTTGCTGTAAGAGACTCTGGTACCACAGTCGCTGCTGGTATGTGCATTGATGTTGTAAAAAAATAAATTTTATTTTTTTTACATGATAAACTGGAGTTTTATCATGAGGTAAGCCATGCAAAAAGCAAGAATTAAATTAGCAAGTACAGAAATAGAAAAAGTTAATCAGATATGTCAGCATATTAAAGGAATAGCAGAAAAAACAGGAGTTGTTATGCGTGGTCCAATTCCATTACCTACTAAAAAATTGAAAGTAACCACTAGGAGAACACCTTGTGGTGAAGGAAAGGCTTCTTGGGAACGTTATGAAATGCGTATCCATAAACGATTAATAGATTTAGGAGTAGATGAAAGAGCTTTGAGACTTATTATGAGAGTACCTATTCCAGAAGGATTAAATATTGAGATTGAAATGATTGAGTAGATCAAGAGTTAAAAATATCAAGTTCTTTATAAGAAGGTGGTCCTTCTGCAATTTTTTCATAAATTGGAGCTATATATTGAGCACCATCTTGTGGTGGGATGCCACTATTTTCATCAAAGAATTTGTGTTCGTTAAGAGCTAGTATTTTGAAAAGTTCTATAATTGAATTAGTATCTAGAAAAGATATTCTTGGAGGGCCTCCTACAGGACTACTAATTCTTTCAGCTTTTAAGTTATCTTCCTTGTCAATGAAAGCAACATCAGCAAGAGTTGTGCCTCTATAAACAACACCAATAGCAGGTTTCCCTTCTGGGTAGATACTCTGTTCAAATATTAATTCTAATTTGTCAGATAAAGTATGTGAGTAACCAGGATGTACAGCATAGTCACCGCTTACTTTTCTAAATAATGTTTCTGCCATTTTATATTAAAGAATAAGAGATGATATATAAATCTTTTGGTTTTGTGATCACTAAGTAGTAGTTATAAAAAATATCAAAAAGAAATAATTAAACCTTAAACACAATATCTCCTGGTTTGACTGGTTCTGCTGTTTTCATTCCAACACTTTGTCCTGCTTTTGCTTCTTCAATCTTTTCGTGTTCAATCTGCATTGAATCAACATTCTGTTCTACTGCATGACCATGACCTTCAATAAGAATTTTATCTCCTGTTTTTAGTCCTTTACTTAATTCAACAACAGCTACTCCTATTTTACCAAAAAAATGAGTTATTTTTCCAACTTCGGTTTTTTCCATGATAAACTCACCCCAGAAATAGTATTATTTTTGATATATTTAAATGTTATTGTGCAACATCATACCTTCCCAAGAAATGACTCTTCCCTTGTTCAACATAATAAACATCAATCTTATAATTAAGCATATCAGCTAGTACAAATTTGGGTATACCTTCTTCTTTAGTAGCCGCTTGCATAGATTCAGTAGGTGGTAATCCAGTATCAGAAAGAACAAAATCACCTATAAAAGAAAAACCAGTAATATTTTCATCAATAGTTTGGTCAATGTTTGCATTAACAAATTGTGAATTAACATATATATCCATTAACACTTGAGCAAAGTTACCATGAAGTTCTCTAAATTCAGAAATATTATTATAAAAATATTGAAGATCTTCTGGTCGGTCCCTAAAGAATTTTAAGGTTTTAATTAGTGGACCACTTGCTTCAATCAATGACTCAACATAATCATTTCCCTCAAAATCTTCCTCAGAAAGTACTTGAGTGTAAGCTTCTATTCCTGTAATCAGATGATCTAATTCTTCAGTTGAAATTGTCGGAGGATCTAATTTCTCAATATACTGGCCAAAAAGATCATAAGCATGATTCCTAAAATCAAGAAAAACCATTAAGTCATCTTTAATATAAACCTGGCCACCAACCAACCCCTGTCCAGCATTATAAAGTTTATCAATTAGATAATACATCTGCTTTTTCAGATTAGGTTTTTCTAGTATACCTCTGTAGATTCCAATTCTTTCCTCTAAAGACTCTCCAACCTTTTTCACAGTCCTTTTTGGCTGGGATAATTTATCTGAAATTCCTGGTTTAATATCAGGTTTCACAAAATTAGAAAGAAGACTTGAATACTGACCTACAGCTAACCCAATAAGAGCTGCAAAAAAAAGGATAATCGCTGGAACAAGAGAAGAAGGCTTTGGATTCTTCAATTCCCTTTTCATTTTTCTATACTTCTTTTTTTTCCTTTTACTCATAAAAACTAAAAAGGATGAATTTATTTTTAAATATTTATATTCTTAAAAGAAACCTTTTTAAATCACTTCTTTTTATTATACTTTATGCCGTGGTGGCACAACCTGGTACTGCGCGGGCCTTGAGTCTATAAACGCAAGTTAGCCCGTTTCCTTCGGGATATCCCAGAGATTTTTAGGAAAAATTTCCTAGAAATCGGGGAATTCAAATCTGGGCCACGGCGATTTTATTCACAATTATCCCACATAAACTGAAAGAATTTTTTATAGCCATCTGCGAGTTTTCTGCTTTTCATTACAAATTGGATTGGTTCCTCATATAGTTGGCCAATACCAACGCCAACAAAAGTTACAACATAAGGTCCAAAAATATCAATTGCAGTTGGACTTGAATATTGTTTTGGGAGGAACTTGTATGGTTTGCCAACTAATTTAAGGATTTCTGGTTTTTTTTCTTTTACATCATGGTCAAATAAATGCATAAACTTAATTCCAAGCTTTTTACGTTTTCTTTCAAAGTGTGGCAGATAATGTTTTAATCTTTCATCTAACCACAAAGCTTTTGCACCAATAAAATATACTGTTTCTTTTGTTTTTAGAATGTCTTGGAGATAATTTTTGAATCCTTCAATTCCACGGTACAGGTATGCTTCTTCTTTTTCTTCAACAGCTTCGTACTTAGCTTGCATTTCAGGTAGAACTTTATTGATTTTTTCTTGTTTTTCCTGAAGTAGTTCAAGTAATCTTCTTGGATTGATTGCTTTGAAATGTTTTTCTCCTTTGATAAATATTTCAGAAGCAAGTCCTTTTTCAATTAGTTTGTTTATAGAATCATAAACATTTCTTCTGTGAACTTTTGATTTGAGGGATATAAGTTGAACAGAAGTTTCTCCTAATTGAAGTAGTGCTTCATATACTTTAGATTCATTAGGGCTTAAGCCGATTTCTCTTAATAGTTCTTGATACATAAGATCATTGAAACATTTTGGATATTTAAATGTTTTGGTGGTAACTACCACCACGAAAGTTTATATAGTTCCCTGTTTCTATAATTATTAGCATCTTAAAGTTGTATTGTAATAATTTAAGATAGCTGGAGCTATAAAATGATAAAAGTACAAGCATATGATATTGGTAAAACATTGGTAAACATGGAAGGAAGAGATGATTATGTTATTCAAAATCTTAATCCAAAATATGGACTAAAACCAGGAGATAATATTAAAGAATTATTATTTGAAGATGAAGAATACACAAGAGAGGTTTCAAGACTTCAAAGACAAGGTATTAAAAGTGGTGAAATAGAAGTTTATCCACTTAAAGGAGTAGAAGAACAATTAATGTATGAAAGAAGCAGAGGAGACAAAATATTTCTTTTCAGTGTTGGAACTGATGAGATGGTTAAAAGTTGTATTGAAGGAGCAGGGTTAGAAAAATATATTGATGAAATATACAGTTCTGAACAAGCTGGCACAGGAAATAAGAAAACAGTTAAGATGTTCTTGGAAGCTTATGAAGAATTACTAAAACAAGGACAAAGAATAGAATCTTATTGTGATGATACATTAAAAGATGTTGAAGAAGCTGTAAAAGCAAGTGAAAAGATTGGAGAAGGTTTCAAAGTCTATCATATTAATAAAGATGCAACAGATGATGGATTAGGTGATACAGAAAAAGGTTACACAATAATTAGCTCAATTTCAGAAAAAGACAATAATTCAGAACAAGAAGGTGATACAGATGAACAAGATTAATTGGAAACATCATGTTACAAGAAGACTTGCAGCACAAGTTGCAATTGCCTGGAATTATGGATATGGTAGGTTGTTCAAAAGAAGGTATAGAACAGGAGTTATGAACACATTAGTTTACTTTGATGGAAAGAAGACTGATTATTTTACTGATAAGCAGATTGAACAATTCCATAAGGATATTGATAAGTTGCTTGATAATCCTGAGTTTGTTTTTGGATTAATACCAGAAGCAAAAGAGTTTGTTGAAGAGACATATTTTTACATAAAACAATTAATTAAATACCCAAACAAACTCTTAAACAAAGAATTATCTCAACTTTACAAACAATTTTCATTCCACCATGCAAATTATTACACAAGAATGTGGATGGGTTTTAGGGTTTGTCAAAGAATTGTGATGAAGGTTGAAGGTATGTTAAGGAATAAGGAATTGTCTACAGTGTTCTCTATTCCGCTTAAACCAAATGATGTTACAAATGAAAGGATTGATCTGTTGAGAATAAAGATTAATGATGGGGATTTAGAGAAACATGCTGAAAAGTATAAACATATCCCAATGTTTGACTTTGATCACGAACCTTATACAGTTGAACATTTTAAGAAAGAGCTAGAAAAGATAAGTAATGCTGAAGAAGAGCTTAGGAAGATCCAAGATTCATTAAAACAAAGACAAATTGATTTTGAAAATGCTTTAAGTTTAGAAAAGCCTGATGAGAAACTCTATGATCTAATCATGATGTTAAAAAAAGCAGTTGTTTTTAGAGATTATAGGGATATGGTTAGGCAGAAGCTTAATCTTTGCATAAGAGATTTTTATAAGGAGATTGGTAAAAGGATTGGATTAAATGTTAAAGAGGTTGCTTTGTTGACTAACAAAGAGATTGAAGAACACTTAGAAAAATCTATCCAGTTTAACAAACAAGAAATAGAACAAAGAAAAAATGCTTTTTTATTGATTCAATTGGATGATAATGTGAAGATTTATTCTGGAAACATTATCAAGCAAAAGGTGGCTGAGTTAGGTTTGTATAAAGTGAATAAAGAGATTAAGATTATTCAAGGAGTAACAGCTTCAAAAGGCAATCATAAGGGGATTGCGAGAGTGATTAATACTAATTTAGATTTTGATAAATTACAAAATGGAGAAATTATGGTTGCAGCAATGACAAGACAGGATTTTGTACCACACATGAGAAGAGCTTCTGCAATAATCACAAACGAAGGTGGTATTGCATCACACGCAGCAATTATTGCAAGAGAGATTGGTTTACCATGTATTGTTGGTGCAAAGGATGCTACACAGGTAATTAATGATGGTGATTTGATTTCAATTGATGGTAAGAAAGGGATTATTGAGATCTTAGAGAGAAATATTTAAAAGTAAAGTGATAATTAGCACTTGTATGAACAAAATTAAATCAATTGTCTGGGAGAAGCGTGTGACTAGAGTTGGTTTCTTGCAGTCAAAAGGAATATGTAATGAGGCAGAAGTGCAAGAGATTAGGTTAACTCCTAATGTTAGTGTTAAGTATGACAATATTTTCTGGGTTAAGGATATTAATTTATATGATGATAAAGTAACTAAGTTGTTTGTTGAGAAGTTTAGGGAGGCTTTTGAAGAGGATAAGGATTGGGCTTTGAAGATTTTTGATGAGTTTGAACAGATTGTTTTGGAAGTTAAGGATTTTATTGGGAAGATTAATGATATGGATAAGATAAAAGCGTTTAAGATGTATGTTAAGTTGTTGAAAGCTGTACAAAAGTATTATGTTATTGCTGTTCCTTTGACTGATTATTGTGAGAAGCAATTGAGTAAGGAAGTAATTGAGGATTATGCTGTTCCTTATAAGGAACTGGAGATGGGAAAAGCTTTTCCTTGGATTAAGACTGCTTATAATATAATTCAAGAAGTTGATGAAAAGAATTTTGAAGTAAAGGAAAAGAAAGAAGTGGAAAAGCCTGAGATTGATAATCATTTTGTGACTGCATTACAGGTTGGAATTTATTTAAGGAATAGGATGAAAGAACTTTCACAACAATTATGGTATTATATTGAGCCTGTTGCGCAGAAGATTGCTAAGGAGTTGGGTGTGGAAAGAGATGATTTTTTTATGTTAACTTATAATGAAGTTATTAATCGTGAGGTTTCTAAAGAAGAGATTGAAAAAAGAAAGCAGTGTTTTGTGATTGGAATTTTAGATGATAAAGAAGTTTTGTTATCTGGTGATGAGGCTCAGGAGCTTTTTGATTATTATAATAAAGAAGAAGTTAGTGGTCAGGTAAAAGGAACAACTGCTTGTAAAGGCAAAGTTGTTGGAAAGGTTAGAATTATTCTTGGTCCTGAGCAGTTTAAGGATTTTAAGCAAGGAGAAGTACTTGTTACAACAATGACAACACCTGATTTTGTGCCAATAATGAGCAAAGCTGCTGCGATTGTAACTGATGAAGGCGGATTAAGTTGTCATGCAGCTATTGTAAGCAGAGAAATGAATATTCCATGTGTGATTGGGACGAAGAATGGTAGTAAGGTTTTGAAGAATGGTGTTATGGTTGAAGTTGATGCTGATGAGGGAAAAGTAATAATATTTATAAATAAATTCTAGTTTTTGGTTTCTAAAGAGGTTCTGATAGAGTTGTTGAAGATGGTAAGTCCAGAATATTTAGTGGGAAGGATGGGATGTAAGTATAAAGAGTTACTTAATACTTATTATATAACTAAAGATGAGAAGTTGATTCCTTGTCCTTTAAAGTTTTACGGAGATTCTTGCGGACCAATACAAGGGATTATTGGAAATATGGAGAAATATGTGTTTGAAAGTCTAAGCGAAGAGGCATTATCTATTGTACCAGATCTGTTTACTGAATCAAAACAAGTGATTGATGAAATTCTTGCAATTGCAGATCATGAAAATTCATTTGGATTAGTTAAAAGGAATTTTACTGGATTTTATCTTCCTGATTCTAAAGATTTTTTTAATACAGAGATATTAAGAAATTTATACCAACGAATTGAAGAGATTGAAACAGATTTTAAACAAGGGAAAGATTTTTTTGATAAGGTTGATGAATTAAGTGAATATTGGTTACAAAACTTACAAAAGAAAGAATCTGATTATTTTGCTAAACTTCTTAGAGAACAACAAGATTACAGTCCATTACCACGCGGTTTAGAAGAATTAGGTGTTGATACTAGTAAGCACATAAAATTCTGGTTGTAACTTTCTATTTCAAATCATCAACCTTAATCACATGCCAGCCGAATCTTGTTTTTACTGGTTGTGATATTTCTCCTTTTTGGAGTGAGAATGCTGCGGTTTCAAATTCTTTAACCATTTGTCCTCTGCTAAACCATCCAAGACTTCCACCTTTCTTTCCAGAAGGACAAAGTGATTTATCTTTTGCAACTTCTTCAAAAGATTTACCGTGTGTTACGTCGTATAAGACAACATTTGCTTCTGATTCTGTTTTAACTAATATGTGTGATGCATTAACTTTTTTTGGCATTTTTATCCTCCATAAATTTAATATTTATTCCAAAAACTCTTCCCTTATTGCTTGATCATAAAGTTCACATACATTCACTGCATCAATATCAACTTTATGTAAACCCTTATATTGAGGGCTAACAGCAATATAAGTATGAATATATAATTGAGCATCTGAATCATTTAATCTTTGACCGACTAACAATTTACCAGTATCTATTGCTAAAACTGGTCTAAGTTCATAGCTTCCTCTTCTAATCCCTTCCTTAACCATGTCAAAAGAGATATGACTTAAAGGATCATCATCACGGACCAAACCTAAACTTCTATAAATATCAAAAAACTTACTCAAATGTTCTTTAGTCAGGTCTTCAAGTTTAATTCTTGTATTAGGATTCATTTAATATTTAGAATTATTGGGATATTTATAAATTTTTACTCAAAAACAAACCTTCCTAAATAACTCTTACTGTATTCTTTATAGAATTCCATTATGTTGAAGTTTTCAATTATGTCTGAGAATTGTTCTCTTATTTCGATTGTTAATTGTCTTATTCTTGTTTTGTTTAGGGATTCTAGGTCAATCTCTAGTTCCCAGTCTCCAAGGGTTTTGTTTACTTGAGTTATTTCTTTTGTTTTTAAGAAATAATTTAACAATTTGTTTTCTCTTTCTTTTGTTGAGTTGTGAAGTTTGAGGAAGAGTCTGAATTTGTTGATGTTCATGTTTTCTGTGTCAATAAGATATTTGAAACCTTTGATAATGTTTTTTTTGTGAAGATTGTTTAGGATTGTTTTTACTGTTTTTACATTTAGGTTGGATTTTTTTGCTAAAGTTGTGTAACGAATTTTTGGATTGTTCAAAAGAACTTTCATTACACTTAATTCTTTTTTATCAAAAGTTTCTAAGTCTCTGTCACCGCCAACAATTATATGTTGAGAAGTGTAGGATTGTAGATTGTCTGCTTTTGTTAAGTATGATTTTGGATAAAGATGTGTGACTAGGTTAAGGATTGTGTTATAATGTTTTAGTGTTGGGATTAAATTGGAAATGTTCTTTAGAATTTTGTTAAATCTAGATGGGTTTGGTGCTTGGATTTCAACAACTAAGTCATATTCACCGCTGAGTTCGTAAACAGCAACAACATGATTATTTTCTGTGAGTTTTTTTAGGATTTCTGATTTATCTTTTTCACTTACATAAGCTCCTTTAAAGTAAACTCTGAAAAGTATTAATCCAAAATGTGAATAATCAAATATACAAAATGGATTGTAAAGAATAGCTTGTTTTTCTATGACTTTTAATGAGTATTTCATAAGCTGAGAACTTTTTTTGAATAAAGAAGCTAATTCTTTGATTTTTACTTTTGCATCTTCTGAATATACAAAGACTAAGTCTTTATTTATCATTATGATATGTTATTTATTTTATTTATATATAAATTTTTCTATTTTTTTACCTAAAAATAAAAAAAAGAGCACAGTTACACATAAATATAGGGATGTGTATATTAGTATATAAGAGAGTGATAGATATGAATTTATTTGAATGGCTAATAAAACAACATTATACTGATTTGCAAAAGAGTGTACCATATATTAAGAATGGTGTAGTTCTTTCTCCAGAAGGAGAACCTTTTGAAGAAGAAAATGAACGTTACCATGGTGCTTTGTATTTGGCAAATGGTGGTGCTTTATTAGAAAAATTAAAAGTAAAAGGATTGGTAAAAGAAAGAGATATTTCTAAAGTTGTTGGTTCTATTCCAACTATTGAGGATTTTTTAGGATACTTAAGAAAATACCAAAAAAAAGATGGTGTTTTTGGAGTTGATAGGGAGGAACACAAAATAGTAAGGATTCGTTATGTTGTAAATTCAGATGATTCTGTTACAAAAGAATTTGAAATGATTCCTGATGATTTTATGAGTTATGATGGCAGTATCCCTATTGATGAAATAGGTACAAAAACAAGATTAGCAATAATGTTACCACAAGTTATTTACAATGAAGAGAATATGAATATTGAAGCTTTCCAGATTATGAGAACTCCTTATGCAAATTTAGGAATGGGAAAAGTAACTCATTTTAATAAAGATGGATTGGTTGAAGAGTTCTTTTTTATGACGAAAAAAGAGTATGAAGAAAGTACTGGGAGAAAGATTGAGTGTGATCTTGTGAATAAAAAACATGGAATTATTGGAGTACTGAGAAAATATCAGCCAGGAATGGATGGAAAACCAGAGTGTGTTAGTGAGGAGGTGATTGGAAATGATTTTTTTAAGTCATTATCTACTTATAATGTTGAGGAGGATAGAGGGATTATTCCCACACTAGAAAGTTTAGTCCCAAGTATAGCTTATTCTCCAGAACAATTATGTTTAAATTTTTCTTTGTAAGGGCTGTTTTTTTAAAGAAAAAATACCTCAAATCTCGTAAGAGTTTGAGGGATTAAAAATCTTTGATTTTTAATAGCCCCACACGGATTTGAACCGTGGTCCATGCCTCCAAAGGGCACGATGATTGGCCGCTACACTATGGGGCTGTATAGTGAATAGTGAAATGTTTGTATTTAAAATAGTTTTGTTTTGAAAATTGGATTTTCTTGAAGAAAAATTCTAAACCTTTCTGTTTTTGTTTTGCAAAAACAAAAAGTTTTTATATTAATTATACCATATGGTATAAATATTGTTTTTATAATATACAAAAAGGTATAGTGATATTGCTTTATTTGAGTGAAAAAATGGTTTTAAGAGTTTTGGGTGACAACAAAAGGTTTAAATATAAGTTATACTATACAGTATTTATACCAGACGGTCAAATAAATCACACTGTTACGTGTACTGAGGCTGTGCTTTGGTAATGCTCCATTCTGAAATTACCCCCCAAGGAGCACAGTCTCTTACACCGAAAACTTTATATATTATTTAGACAATAAGGTATATATACCAATTGGTCAAGTGATGCTATGAACCCTGAATTAAGTAAGGAAGAATTAGGACTATTTACAGGACGAGATTTCTTTGTAGAATTACTTCGGAAAAGAGTAGAGGATTTTAAGCATGGTAAAAAGTCTAACATAGCGTTAATTGGAAAGAGATACATAGGCAAAACAACAATTATAAAAAATTATATGCGAGTTCTTGAGCAGCAAGATGTTGTGGCTGCTTATTTTGATTTTGAAAAGGCAAGCATCACGCCAGAAGATTTTTCTGTTGCCTTTATCAGTAGCCTATGTTCTTATTTTTTTAAGAAGCCGGTTGGAACAAGGATAGAAGATTTAATGGAAATTAGGAGTGAGTTACCTAAGAAAGCACAGAAAACAATTGAACTTGTTTATAACGAGCTACAGAAAATAAAACCAGATCATAAATTGTTATTAGAGTTAGGATTTAATTTTTCTGAACAACTTGGTAAAAAAGTTGTGTTGTTTTTAGACGAATTTTGGCACGTCCTTGACTTTGAGAATTTCTCACAGATTAAGGATTTTTTTTCTTTTTTTAATGAGCTGAAATTTGAAAATACAATGTTTGTTGTTTCTGGTTCTGCTGTTGAGTTAATGAAAAAGATTTGTTCTGGGTTTGAACAACATCTTGTTGAGGGATTGGATCGACAGAAGGTAAAGGAGCTTGTTGAAAAGATTGTTAAAGTTGGGGATAAAGAGGTTGATGCAATATTTAGATTATCACAAGGTATTCCTATTTATGCTTATGCACTTGCACTTGGTTATGCAAAATATAAAAATGTTAAAAAAGCTTTTATTTCTCAGACATTAGTTAAAACTGGTATAATACATAATGCTTGTGAGTCTATTCTTGTTAATTCATTGTCCAGGGCAAGAGGTCGTGGATTATTAAAAAGTATATTAAAGGTTTTGGCTTCAGAACAAGGTTTAAGATTGTCTGAAGTTTCTCGAATGATTTACAGGAGTGCTCCTGTTACTAAAAATTTGTTGACTAGATTAATTGATGTTGATTTAATTTCTAAAGAAGATAGTTTGTTTAGCATCACTGACCAAACTCTTCGGTATTTTATAGAAAAAGTCTGGAATGGAATTGAGTTCGGACTAGAGGTAAGTAAAGAGGAAATGAAAAAATTGGAGGAAGAGCTATGAAAGTGCAAGGTAAATTCAAGAATCTTGCATGGATTGTATTATTCATAGCTCTGCTGTTAATTAGCGGAGTAAGTGCTGCTAGTCTTGGAGATATCACTGGAAGGATATCAACTAAGATGGTAATAAATGCATTTATATTAATGGCAACAGGATTTGTTGTGTATTTCTTCTTGCCATTTAATAAGGATGATAAAGGTGCAAAGCAGTATATCCTGTATGCAATCATTGTTGTAGCATCTGTTCTTGTTGCATATAAGATTGGTAATGTACAATTGTGGCAGTATAAAGGATTAAAGACATTGTTCCAGAAAGATGTACTTGTGAATGCATTGATAATTGCAGTATTGTTAGCAGTTGCTGCGTTTGCTATTCCAGGTATTAAATCTAGATTTGATAATAATGTTGCACAGATATTCCTTGTAATTTTAATCGTAACTGCATCATTGTTTGCTTCAATACAATTAGATGATGAATATGATGGAACAAGTAAGGATGTTTATCTTTGGGAGATGAAATGGTTTGATAGAGTTAAAGGATTAACTATTGGACTAAAAGAATGGGAAGGAGAATATTATGTTGAGACTGGAAGTGAATTGGGTTCATGGTTACAAGTAACAGAAGATGAAAAGGTAAAACACACAAAAGAATATTGTAGAGATTATATTGATGAAGAAGGAATGTTATATACAGATGAAATCAATCCTAATCAAGGAGTTGATATGCCTACAAGTAGTGAAGGTAGTCCAACAGGAGCAAAACCAACTAATTGTCCATTATTAAGATTCCCTCACTTAATGGTATTCTTAGGTGCATCACTTGTTTACTTATGGGTTTTCAAACAGTTTGAATGCTTTGGAGATGAAAAAGGTGCTACAGCAAGATGGATGTTGTCAATTACATTAGGAGGATTAGCTGCTCGTGGTGGAATGAGCTTAGATGTATTCTTTGGAATAACATACTTTATTGCGATCACGTTATTGTACAGATCATTTAACAAAGATGGAGATAATGCTGCAATGGCTGCTGCATTTGCATTTGGTATTGTTAACACATTGGCAAACACAACATTAGTAGATATGCATTTCTGGAGAGTTACTCATGATGGACAATTCATAACCAACTTCTTGTATGGTTATGTCTTTGGATGGATGCTTGGTGGAAAAGCAAAAGAAGATTCATGGTGGAGTAAGAAGAAGGAAGAATTAAAAGGAGATGCTTGGAGAGCAGTAGTAAATAAATTAGCTGAGAAAGGTTGGGCTAGAAGATTACTTGGTGCAAGAAAAACTCAGATTAAGAATAGATTACCAACTGCAATTGAAGCATTGATTGATGAGATTAGATTATATCGTGAAAAAGTTGCAATGTTCTTAGATAGATGGTATACTGAGTTCCAAGATTCTATCACAGGATATTCAGAAGTTTCAACAATGATGGATGAATTACAAGAATTGATCATAGTTGCTGGTGGAAAAGGCCTTAATCAAGGTAAAATGTATGTTGGTGATAGAATAGAAGATAGAGATAAAAGAGTAAAAGATGCTGAAAGAATTAATCAACAGATTGATTCTGCAATGAATGATCTTTCAAGGATTGCAGAACAGAGAAATCAAGAAGAAACAACAAGACAAACAGCAGAAACTGACTTTAACAATAATGTGATTGATAATGACGCATATCAAACAGCTGAAATCTATTATAAAAATCAAATGGATAAATTTGAACGACAAGAAGAAAAAGCAAGAGCAAAGATGGAAGAAATGAAAAAATCATTAAAAGATATAGCAGCTGTTGAGAAAAAATGGTCAGAGTTAAGAGAAAGAGTGCTAAAAGCAACTAATATGTATGCTGGTGGAATGAGAGACAGATTAGATGCTTTATTCTTAAATGGAATAAAAGTTGGTGAAAGACGTTTCCAAGTTAACCCATTAAAAATATTACAAGATGTAAAAGATTTCAAATATAGTTTCCAACAAAATTGGAAATTTGGTAATGCACACTTTGGTTATCTTGGAGATGATCAAGTTGGAGAAAACAAACCAGCTGATGTTGAAGACGATGAGTGGAGAGGAACACATGTAGTAGGATTTGAAATATTAAAAGAGGAAAAAGCAAAACAAGCAAAAGCACATATTAAGCCAAGTGATGCTGACCCTGCTTGGGATAAAAGATACATAGCTGAAAGACATGATCCTGGTTATATACCTGTACTAAAGAGAATTGTATATGATCCATTCCAAAACAGAATGAAGGTATTGAGGAGTGACTCAACTACAGAAAGAATTACTGAAGAATTTGTAATAATGGAAAAGAATAGTGAAGGAATATTGGTTCCTATAACACAAGAAAGGACTATTAATGTTGTAAAGGTTACAAGAGAACAACTTGATGCGGTTGAAAAAGCAGGTATTGGAGTAGCAAAATCATATTTCCCATATAAGTCAATGTGGGGTATACAAAATTTCCTAAAAGATAGAATTGGTATGGAGTATGATGATATGCAAGAAGGTGATGAAGTAATTAAACAATTAGGATTAGCTAAGAAAGTAGGATCAAAGGTGGATAAGGATAAACCTGCGCCTACACCTACTTCAACGGAGGAATAGAATGGTAGATAACTTTACTAAAAAAAGGAGGCAAGAGGAAAGAGAATTAGCTAAACAGAAGAGTGAAGCTGAAAAAGAGAGAGAAGTAGAACAGTTATCAGAAAAATTGTTAGAAATACAAAGAAAATTAGCAGAAATAATTGCAAGAAGAAACTTGTATAAAGAATTTATGAATGAAAAATTAGCTAAGAGAATTAAAGATATATTAAAAAAATTGAAAGATCAAAGATTTACTGTTCATAAAAACCTTGATTGGTTCTTTAGACACATAGAATCAACTATAGCTGATTTTGAAAAACTTCAAGATGAGGGAACTGCACTTGAACTTAAGAAATTAATTGGAATATACCATGATGAAGAGTTTGAAAAAGAGTATCTGAGAGAAGAGAAAAGAAAACTTGAGCAAGCTCAGAAATCACATTTAATTAAGAATATTGATGAATTAATGGAAGAAGTACTTGTAAGAATTAATGAGTTAAAAGAGAAGGACAGAAAAACAGCTGCCTGGCATAGATGGTATGTTAAAAAATTGAAAAATATCAAAGAAAGATTAAAAATATCTGAAAGAGAATTTTTAAGAGAACAAGCAGGACATATAGTTGGAATTCCTGATTTTAAAACATTAACTGATGAAACAAAAGGATTCTTACACAGATTAATTCATGTTTATGATGATAAAGAATTAGCTAGAAAGCTAGGTAAAGAAGGCTCTGTACATAAATTATTATCTTACCACATGGTTATCAAGTTTGTTCGATTTATATTAGAAGAAGTTGTTGTTGGTGGTAAAGAAATTAATTGGGACAAGTTCAGAGAATTCAAAAAGAACTTGCCAATGTATATTAAGAAAGTAAGGAAAGAGAATGAAGATCTTGCCAAATTCTTAGAAGAAGAAAGTAAAAAAGAAAAAGAGAAATATGATCCTAAAGAATGGGCTGAGAAATTAACATTAGAATTAAAGAAATTAGAAGAAGGAGAGTATAAAGAAAAAGTTGTTGGAGAGTTTAAGCAAGAGTTTGAAAAAGATGTTTCTGATAGAGTTAAAGAATTAGTTGAAGAAGAAGTAAGCGCAAGCAGAGAGTTAATCACAGTTATTGATAAGAGGCTTAAACAGCTTGATAAGATAAGAAAAAATAGATTTAAGAAAGCTGACAAGGTTCTTGAAAAACGTTATGATCATTGGACAAAAGAGTATAAAAGGATTAGTAAAGAAATATTCCCAAAAATGAGTGATAAACAATTTGATTCAATGAATGTTTTTATGAAAGAATTTAGTGATTTAACACGAGAAGAGGGTAGAAAATTGGCAGTGTTAAGAGAACTTTCTCCACAGTTTAATAAAGCAAACAGTGCTGCACTTGGTACTTTTGATCTTGCTAAGAAAGATGTTGCAACACAACAAGGAGAAGATAAGATTATACCTCCAAAGGTTGTGGAAAGAATAGAAAAAGAGTTAGAACGAGTAAAAGCAATTGTAGAATGGAAAAATAAAACAGGTGAAAGAGCAGGGATTGTTCCAGATCTTCGTAAAGATAAAAGAAGATTTTCAAAATTAATTAATCTTGGTCAAAAAGCTATTGATCTTGAAATAAAAGTTATTGAAGAGGAAGCAGAAGTTTGTAGGAAAAAAGAAATTCCATTAACTGAATTAAAATCTCATATTCAAACAGAAATGAAAAAGGTTGTTGAATGAATAAAAAACTAATAATCTGGATACTTGTACTGGTTTTGTTAGTTGGTAGTATAAGTGCTGAGAGTAAACTTAAGGCTGGATGGAATTCTGTTGTTGATAAGTTTGGTGATGTTGAAGGATTTTATGATAGAAATACTCAATTGGTTGACTTTTTTGTGTTCTTTATTATTTTCTTTAGTTTGGTTTATCTTGGAATAGGTAAGTTTTTTGAACATGCGCCTGCTGCAAAAGCACTTGCGTTTGCGTTTGGTGCGATACTTGCATTTGCTGGTGTGAAAGCTGGGTTAACTGCACAGTTCTTTATACCGTTTGTTAAGAATTTGATGTTTTTCTTGATATTAGGTGTTGTGTATCTTGTTTTGATAAATACAGGTATGCAGAATCAAAAGATATGGGCGTTTATTATTGCTCTAGTTGTTACTTTCATTATATATAATGTAGCATTAGGTGGTGGTGGAATGTTTAGTATGTTAAAGTGTCGCACTGGAACATATGATGAAAAGATTGTTTGTTGGCAAAAAGAGATGAATGAAGTTCGTAATGATATGAAAGGGCTTGATCCTCAATCAAACTCATATAAGAAGAAAGTGAAGAAGATGAAGGACATTAATGAGAAGATAAAGGATTTGGCTAAGGAACGTGATGCTAGCAGAGCTTACATTGGTTATGTCTTGGAGAAGAATAATACTGCATTAAGTACAATGAGTGCGTATGAATTGAATCAACTTTTGAAAGATATTGATGAAAAGCAAAAATTGAGGGATGAATGGTAAAGAATAAATGGATTGGATTATGGATAGTAATGATTTTGTTAGTTAGCACTATGATTATTGCTGCTGATGAAGAAGAGTTTAGTGTTACTGATGCTGATGATACTTTACAAGAATTAAGAGAGAGGGTTTTGGAAGAGAGGAATAAGAAGATTGATGAGATGATTAAGCAAGTTGATGAGGTGTTGGAGGAAAGTTATGGTATTGGAGTAAGGCCTGTTAGTCTTAAAGTGAGTGGGTTGATGAGTTATGATGGTGATAATGGATATTTAGAAATAGATGGTGGAGTGTTCTGTTTAAAACATCCAAAAGTATTAACAAAGGAAGAAATCGAAAATAAAATAGAAGAAGAAAAAGAGTGTAAGGATTATACTGGGAAAGATAAAACATTTACTTTTACATATGATGGAGATAAGTATAAATTAATTGGTAGAGAATTGTATTTGATAGATGATGGAAAAGAAGATGATGATGATAAATTTTTGAGTCATGTTCCTCCAACTCATGCACTTCATAGGAATACTTTTTCAAGTTTATTAGGTAGAAATCCAACTATTGCAGATATTAATGATGTGATTGAAGATTTAAGTTA
Source organism: uncultured Methanosarcinales archaeon (assembly GCA_964388715.1). Taxonomy (GTDB): domain Archaea; phylum Nanobdellota; class Nanobdellia; order Woesearchaeales; family CAYMBN01; genus CAYMBN01. Next base: position 31,425 of record CAYMBN010000009.1, on the reverse strand, counting down.
TGTTGGTACTGAAGATCCTGATGTAAGAGAGAGAGTTAACATTATGGAACAACAAGTGAAACCTCTTATGCAGGAAATAAGAGAGGTTAGTTCTGAAAAGGATATTGAATATGAAGATGCTCAAAGTAAGATTGATAGTGTTGCTAAGAAGTATGCTCAGATTGATGCTGAAGAGTTTGAAAAGATTCAAGAGGAGCATGTTACGTTTGGTGAAAGAGCTAAGAATATCGCCTCTAATAATATGGCGTGGGCTATTGCAATTGCTGTCGCATTAAGTGGAGGACTTGGATTTAAAAAGAAATGGCATAAAAAGTTAGGACAAACAAGGCTTGGAAAGAAAGTAAAAGGATGGTTTCCAGGAGGAAAGTCTGAAAGAGAACAACTTTTAGAAAATACTAAGAAGTTGGTTAGTGCTATTGCTGAGGATCATAAGTTAAGTGATAAGAAGTTTAAGCAGATATATCATGCTTTGATGAAGAAATGGAATGCATTAAAAAAAATAAATGAAATTTTAGAAGATTTAGGGAATGTAAATGAAGATTTCTGGGATCAAAAGAAGTATAAAGGAGATAAGAAAATACGTAAACGTACTGAGGAATTGCTTGATAATATTGCTAAGTTGTTTAAGTGTAATAAAGATTTAGGTGAATTTGATGTTGAACTGATTACTTTTGAAGGAGATCATGTTGAAAAGTTAGAGGATTTTGATGAGGAAAATACCAAAGTACAGGTTTGGTTACAAAAAGCATTAAAGTTTTATGAAGAGAATACAAGCAAATACCTGTTGTTGGCTAGGAATAGGGAAAAGATAGAAGAAATTAAACAGAAGATTATAAGGAATGAGAAGTTAGAGGAAGAGGAACATGAAAGAATATTATATTGTATTAATCTTACTAAAAAGATATATGAATTATTAGTAGAGTTAAAAAGTTATATACAAAAAGAGAATAAAATTCTTAGAGATCATTTTGCTCCTAAAGCTGAAGAGATTTTGATGTTTTTGAAAAAACCAGTTAAGTTTTTAGAGCATGTTGATAAAAAGGATGATGCTTGGAGAAAGAATTTTCATGCTGGAATAGAAAAACTAAAAAAGTTTTTAGCTAAAGAAAAGAATGTCATTGGAAAATTGCTTCATTGTCGTGATAGAAGAGTTAAAGTAGCAGATCATATATTAAAAGGGACAAATAAAGACAGATTTAATGGATTAGAGGATGATGAAGTTAATTGGGCAACTTGGCAGTTTATTGATGAAGCAGAAGAAGCTTTAACTCAAAAATTAGCTGATGGGGAAATCTCTGCTGAAGATTTAGAGGACTTTTTTAAGCATGTTAATGTCAAAGTAGGAGGAATTAATTTGACAACTTTTTCATCTCAACTGATTTCAACTGGAAAACCAATATTCATAAAATATTATAATTCATCACTGTATCTTGTTTATTATTACAGGATATGTGGTGTTAGTCCTCAAAAAATACAGGTAACAGCTATGTCGGATGATAAAAGAACTGTAATTGCTCCATCTGAAGAATTTAATTGGAAAGATTTAGCAGATGAGATTAGAGCAAGTGCTTTACGTATACATAGTGCTGGAAGTGCAACAATATAATGTGAAAAATGAATAAAACAAATAAAATCCGGAACAGTATGATTATGTTAGTTGTGTTTGTTTTGTTAGTTGTTGCTGTTTATGGTGCTCAGCAAACTCCTGGTCAAGCATTGGGTAATGCGTTTGGTAAGTTTACTGGATTGATTTCTGATAATATTGGAAATCAAGGAGGACCTAATTGGTTGGATTTTGCGTTGTTTACTATAATATTTATTAGTATATGTTTCCTTGGATTGAGTAAGGTGTTTAAGGAGAATATGCGTGCAGCAAGAGTTCTGGCAATTACATTGGGTGTTGGGATGGCATTTGCTCTTGTTAAAGGTGGAGTAAGTGTTATGTTATTTTTCCCATTTGTTAAGAATATGATATGGGTTATATTGTTGTTGGTGTTGTACTTTATACTAACTAATATGCCTGGGTTTAAGGAAAAGAAATTGTTGTCTTTACTTGTTGCAATTGGTTTAATATTTGTGTTGTTTAATGTTAGTAATTTTGTTTTTGAGGAGAAGTTTGATTTTGAAGGTGAGTTGAGTGGAATTTATACTAGTGATGAACAGGTTCAAACTGCTTATCAACAGGTTGCTGCTGAATCTTATTTAACACCAACAGAATTAAAGAAGAGTTTGAAAGGTGTTGTTGCTAAGGATATTGATGATAGTTGGAAAAGAGCGCAGAAGAATATTTTGAAGAGTGTTATGAAGGATATTAATCCTAAGGTTGTCAAGTATGATGATATGATTATTAAAAATACTGATAGTGCTGAGGATGCAATATTGGTAACACTTTTGATTAATGAAGTTAATCCTGATTTTAATCCTAAAAAGGTTGAAGATGGTAGGATGGGTTTGATGCAGATTGATCCTAAGATTGTTGGGACTGGAAAGTTAAGTGATCCTGAGACTAATATTAAGAAAGGAAGTGATTATTTGTTCAGAATGATTAAGAAGTATGAACGTGTTGAATATGGTTTGATTGCATTCTTTGATGGGAAAGAGTATGCTAAAAAGGTAAAGGAAGGGGTTGAGCGTGATAAAGATACTTGGGAAGATAATTATTATAAAACACATGTATCTGAAATCGCGTCTATTGAAGGCAAATATAGTGATCAAGTTCAAAAATACAATAATATTCGTGCTGAGGTTGTTAAAAAGTTGGTTAGTAAAGGTGTTACTGCTGATAAAGCAAAGGATTGGAGAAAGAGTGTTTATAGAGATCAGGTTTATGAAGAAGAAAAATTAGATTTTAGATTATACAGCTTAAAAGAACTTATTAAAAAAGAAATTGATGTAACTGAAAGTAGTGCTGTTTCTTTGGATAAGATTAAAACTTTTGAAGAATTGTTGAATGAATTAGCAAAAGATGCTAAAACAAAAAAAGAAAAGGATCATGTTGAATCAACTAAAAAAGAGTTAGAGGATTTGAAAAAACAAGTTAATTTAAAGGATGCTTCGAAGAAAGGTGGAGAGATTAGTAAAGAGATGTATGAGGATTATGCTAAGATTATGACAAATTATAATTCTATAAATCTTTTGATATATAATGATTTTAAAGATAATACAGATAATCTTCAAAAACTTGAAGAATTAAGTGATTATTCTTTTAAGGTTTATTTAGAATTGTATGATATGGAAGGAGAAGTTAGTAGGTATGAGGATGATGAGAGTGGTTATAAGAAATTAATTGTTTCACTATTAGATGAAAAATTAAGGGATATAAATGAAATAAGAGAGAAAATAAGTAAAGAGTTGGGTGTGAGTGAAGTGGTTGATGATGCCGAGATAGGATTAGGAGATTTGGATGATGATGATGATGATGATGATGATGATGATGAAAGTAAGGTTATGAGAGTTAGAGGAATTATTCAAGATGTAAAGAATCATTATGATAGTTGTGATGATGCTATTCGAGATATTAATGATTATGATGAATTTGTGAGATTATTTAATAGACATTTTGAAACAGCTGGGAATATAATTACTGATAATAGTGATTTGATTAGTGAAGTTAATGGTAAGAATAGAGAAATTAGAAGAGAGTTTGAGAAATTATTGTCTAGGAAAGATTCATTAACAAGTCAAGGACTAAAAAAGAAAAAATTACTTAAAAATAAAAAAGAGCTAAGTGAATTGTTAGCTAAGATTAGTACTACAGAAGAAGATTCTTTGGAAGAATTAAGAGGAGATATTGCTCAAAAAATAGCATCACTTGGAGCTATTTATTTGAATCAAGGAGAAGAACAAGAAATTATCGGCATTCCTAATGCTAAGGAGAAGTTAAAGCAGTTAGATCAAAAGATAGCTGGTTTGAGTACAGAAACTGTTGATGGTCAATTTGAGAAATTGTATAGGATAGAAGGAGTGACATTGTATTCTCCTATTAAGACGAGTAATTTGTATAAAAAGACTATTAAATCATATAAAGAGTTTTATGATTATCTTAAAAAAGGGTTGGATGAAGATAATTTACCAACCAAATATCAAGGTTATGAATTATCTGATGGTCCAAGGTTTGGTGTTGAAAGAACAAAAGTTGATGGTACTAAATATTTACATTCTGGAATTGATATTTATACTGTTCCTCTTAGTTGTACTAATCCTGTTTATGCTGCTGCACCTGGAAAAGTTGTTTATGTTAGAGATCATCCTATTGCAGGGTATCATGTTGTTATTGAGCATGTTAAAGATAAGGTTTATACGAGATATTTACATTTAAAGAAAGAAGGACTTGTTAGTGAGGGTAAAGAGATAACAACTAATGAAATACCTTTCCAAATTGGAAAAGTTGGTGGTACTGGTAATGCAAATGGTAAATGTCATTTGCACTTTGAGATTGGTAAAGAACTTAGGGGAACAAAACTTTACACTGTATATAATCCTCTTGATAAAGATACAATTTTAGATGTAGATGCTAATAAAATAACTACAGATACTGTTGATGATACAGAAGTTGGAGATCCACTAAATCTTGATGATTTACAGACAGAGGATGCAGATACTGGAGAAACTGAAGATCTTGTTCCTTTTTCTGAAAATACTTTTAAAAAAGCAAGAGAAGCTGTTCATAGTGAACATTTTAAAATTGAGTTTTTCCCTCAAGGTTGGGAAAGTCTTGATGAAAAAAATGGAGATGGATTATGGGATATAACTGATGGTGAAAACAAACAGTTACATATTAAAGAAGAATTGACAAATGGTAACTTGATGATTTATTCTAAAAAGGAAAGTGATGCTTCATTGTATTGTACAAGAGTTAAACCAGGTACTTGTACTGAAAGATCAACTAATGGAAATGATCCAAGGTCATTTAAGATAATGTATAATGGTGATGAGTATAGGTTTAATATTGATAGGATTGCTAAGATGCCTAAGCAAGATGATACAACAACTACTGATGAAGCTGATGAAGCAGCTGGAGAAACCGTTGATACAGTTGCTGATACAACAACACCTGATACTACAGCACCTGCTGAAACAACAACTGTAGAATATACTGTTGTTGAGAAGGAAGCACTTCATAGAGATCATTTTAAGCCTTTGATTGGTGATGGAGTTACTGATATTAAGGTGTTTAATGAAAAGATTAAGGATATTACTCATGATGGAGAAGTTCTTATTGTGAATAAATTTACTTATATTGGTCGTGATGGATATTTCTTGCGTTTTAGTGATGGACAAAGACGTTGTATGAAGGATCAAGGTAAAGATAGTGAAACAGGTTGTTCAGAGTTTAGTGGAAAGTTTAGAACATTTACTTTTATGTTTAATGGAGAGAAGTATCAGTTGAGAGATACTGTGTTGAGTAAGGTTGTTAAGGTTGAAGCAGCAGATGAAGCACCTACTGTGAAAACAGAAGCTGAAAAAATACAAGAATTAAAGGATTACTTTAATACAGTAAGTCCAACTTTAACATTTATTAGTCAGCATGGTGCAGAACCTTTGGAAAAAGAGATTGATTCTAAAATGTTTGCAGTATATGATAATATTGCTATATTTAAAGTTACTTTTGATGGAATTCCATGGGATCCTTTATTTGAATTTGTAAATAAGAATCAAGAAAAAGTAAAAGGTATTCAATCAAGAGAAGGAGATACATTTAGTATTGCTATTCTGACTAAGGAAGGTACTTCTTTTGTTCAAGAAAAAGTGAAAAATACACTGGAATTATTTTTAGTATTTAGTAAAGGAGATTATAAAAAAGCTCACAAAATAGCTGATTTAACTGTTATGATTCCTGAAGAGAAAAAGGCATCTATTCCAGTTATTACAACAACAGAACATACTGTTGTTGAGAAGGTAGCACTTCATAGAGTGTATTTTGAGCCTGTGATTGGAGAAGGGATTACTGATATTAATGTTTTCAAGGAAAAAGTTCAAGATTTGAAATTAGGAGAGAAGAGTTTGCAGATTGTAAGGTTTGCTGAGTATGGAGAGGATGAGGATAAGGGGCATTTCTTGCATCTTAAACCTTCTGAGAAAGAGGGTGGAGAAAGGTATTGTATGAAAGAAAGAGCAGAAGGAGATAAGGTTGGTTGTTCACTACATACTGGAGCAGATAGAAAGTTTACATTTAAACATGGTGATCAAGTGTGGCAGATATATAAGAATAAGGTTAGTTTGATTAGTGGTGGACAGGTTGTGGAAGAAGATAGTGTGGAAAGTCTTCTTGAACTAATGCCTGATCTTCCTGATTTACCAAGTTCAGAACCAGTAGGTGATGTTAGAAAAAAGATTATTTTAGAATTAGATGTTAAAAAGAAAGATGCATTGCACAAAGAACTTTTCTCACAAAAACATTTTGCAAAGGCTTATGAGGATTGGACAATATTTAATGAAGAAACTGGAACACAATATGGAATATGGGATGTGACTGATGGAATTAGTAAAAGATTGTATGTTGAAAAGATAAGGGAGAATGGTAATTTGAATGTTTATTCTGAGAAAGATGAGCCTGATCCTGGATTGTATTG
>CAYMBN010000009.1:20044-24753 GCA_964388715.1 uncultured Methanosarcinales archaeon | reverse complement strand
AAAGCCTCCTGGAGATGATTGTGATGCAAGGAGTAGGAGTAATAATCCTGGAAGAACTTTTAAGATAATTTATGATTTTGAGGAATGGGAACTGACTCTTGGAAAGATAAAAAAGAAGGGATTAGAAATAGAAACAACAGAAGTTGGAGCTGAGAATATACAAATACCTGAATTAAGAAAGCTTCATGATGAAACTGTAATGAAGCTTGGGGGTTATATAATTCTACCTGAATATAGTGATCCAATAGTAAGACAATTAACAGGGGTAACAATAGAATTAGATGAAAAGTTAATTGGTGCATTAGTATCAAAGAAAATAGGACCAACTTTAACTATTCCAGAGGTTAGTAAAAAACCAAAAGAGGTTGTTAAAGAGGGATTTGATGAAATTATACGGAAAGTAAATCAATTAGCTGAAGATAAAGTAATGACAAAACAAGATGTTCTTGAAATGTTAGGTGTGACAGAAAAAAAAATGAATAAATTGATTGTTTTAAAATTAAGAGAAGTTGAACAAAAACAGGATGTTGAAAAAGATGTGTTTGATATAAAGGATTTTGAACTTGAAGAGGAGTTTTATGCTTTAAGTACATATCATTTTGCTGGCTTAAAAGAAGATGGATTAACATTAGAGGATATTAAGAAAGATGTTCTAAATTTGAATTATGGTGATGGGATTATAAAAATAACTGATTATTATACTGGTATGGAGATCTTGAAAGGTTATACAGATAAAAATGCGAATAATAAAAGAGATGATGATGAGGAAGCAGAGGATTATGAAAAACTTGAAACTTATTGTATGAAGGATGAGTCTGGTGAAGAGAAAAAAGCTGGATGTCCAAATAGGCTTGGTGCTAATAGAGTTTTCACATTTACTTATAATGATAAGAATTATGAGTTAACTATTGAGAAATTGGTTGAAAAAGCTACTCAAGCTGTTTCAACTGTTGAAAGAACATTTAAAAGACCGGAGATTAATACTGTTCTTTTATTTATTGAAAAAATTGTACCAGGAGTACATAAAGATTTGAAAAAGAAGATTAATGATCAACTTGTTTGGGATTCAACGTTTATGGCTTATTATAATTTTTATGAAGAAAATCCAGATACTGTTAAGTTGATTGTAGGGGATAAAGCAATTGTACCAAGTGAACAGATTAAGAAAGATATTAAGAAAGAAATGGGAAATATTTTATCTTGGCCAGAGATATTTAGAGAAGAATTTAAGGTTTATATTGGAGATGACAAGGCTAATAATGAAGAGGCTGGTGAGTTGTTGTATTTGATTAAAGGTAAGTTAGGTGAGTTACCTAAGGGATTAGAGAAGTATCAAGATATTCTTGATGTTTATTATCAAAGAAAGGTATTAGTAGTGGTGGATAGTAAGAGAGTTAGTTTTGATAGTGTTATTGAGTTGAATCTTTTGGAAGATAATGAAATCAAGGTTCATAAACATGATGTTGGTGCTACTGTTGAAATTAATAATTTTGCTATTGAAGATGTTGAACCAGTACAATTATTTGCTTCATTAGAAGATCCTTATGGGGATAATGAATTGGAAGTGAATGATAAGAGAGCTACTGATGTTAGGTTTAAGAAACCAGAGAATCCTAAAGAATGGTTTGGTATTGCTCAGAAATTGTTTGAGAATAAGGATATGGAATTATTAAAGGAAAAGGTTGAAGAACCTATAACAGAGCCTGAAGAACAACAAGAAGAAATGCCTGTTGAGGAAGAACTTCCTGAACCAGAAGAAACAATAATAGAGGCACCAAGTGAATTGTTGGACTTAGATGAACCAACTGGAGAAGTTATTGAATGAAATTTAAGAGATTTATGTGGATGTTTGTAATGGTTTTATTAGTTATGAATATCTTTGTTGTAGCTGAAGAAAATATTGTTAAAGAAAGGTTTTTGGATGCTCTTGAAAAGTCTATTGCAGGAGCAAAAAAAACTGAAAATCAGGATTTATTGGATGAGATTAAAAATTATATTACGGTGCAAGAAGTTAAGGAATATATTGGTGAAGATAAGTATAATGATCTTGTTGAATTGATTGAATTAAAGATGGAACCAGGTGAAGTAGAAAGTGTATGGGAAAGTGTTAAGAAGACTGCTGGTAAACCAATTTTTTTGAAAGGTAGTGCAGTTGCTTTAGTAGCTCTTGCATTTGTTTTTGGAAGAAGGAAGATGGAGAAAAAGGTTTCTGAGCATCAAGTTAAAAAGATGGAGAAGAAGGTTAGTAAGATTGGTGAATTAGAAAAGGAAAAGAAAAGATTGGTTGAAGAACATTTAAAATTATGTTTAGGGTTTAATGGAAAAAGGAAAAAGGCAATGGCTAAAGAAGAAAATAAGGAATTTAAGGATGAAATTGAGGAAAAAATAAGAAAAAATTTCCCAGGTGATTTAATAGAAGCTGCAATTACTGGAAAAGGTGAAAAACATAAAGAGGTTTTGAGTTATACTGATAATGAAGAAGAGGTTAAACAACTTCTTAAAAAAGGAATGAACATGTCACAGATAGAATATATAAGGAAAACAGAGGTTCAGAGAAATAAAGAATTTATAAAAGTTAAAAATTTAAAATTAATTAATGAGTTAAATAAATTGGTTGAGGATATATTAAAAATAAATGAGGAGTTGTTAAAGCTTGATAAAAAGGTTATTGGTTATGATGAGAAAGCTGTTAAGGTTTTATCTAAGAATGTTCATAATTACGTTGCTATGTATAAAGAAGTAGAGGAAATACTTGAGGAATATAAGAAAGGATTGGTTGTTTTCCTTAAAAAAGTTGATCCTGAAAAGGTTGAAGAAACCAATGAAAAATTCAAAGAAGGATTCAACGTGGTTGTTGAGGAATTAAAAACAAGGTTAGCTGCATTAGAAAGTGATCTTGAAGAGTTTAAGAAGTTAATTAATTCACAAAGTGAATTGATAGGTGGATCACATAATAATCAAAAAGATGTTTTAAATAAGTTGAGAGAAGGTTTTGATAAAGAGGTTAATAAAAATCTTATAGACAATGCTAAATCGTTAAAGGAATCATTTGAGAAACATGAAGTTAAATTTTATATTAAGATTAGGCATGATCTTGCAATACTTCATAAGTTAATATTGTTTTTAAGCAAAAAAGAGGGATGGTATAATAATGTGTTTAAAAAGGTTAATGGAAATAAAGTTGAAAGGATTAAGGAAGGTAAGGGGTTTTTTACTAGAGGACAATTGGTAAGAATAATTAAAAAATATGATAAGGAACATCATGATCAAACATCAAATTTACTAAGTAATAAAAATGTTGAGTTAAGAGAAGGTGTTGAATTTAAGGTTAAGCAAGTTGAAAGTGCTGGTATTTTATTTTTGGTAAAAAAATCTGAAAAAACATTTCACCTTAAATTTAGTGAAATAATAAACATTGAAGACACTGTTGAGGAAGTTAAAAACAAAATAATAGATGCTTTAAAAAGAGGAGAACCTGAGGGAGCTGAAAAAGTATTAACTGAAACACCAATATACAGAAAAAAAGGAATATTGAAGAAATTAAGGGCATTGCCAAATAAAAAAATGATTGAAGAAAAAGCTAAGGAAATTGTAAAAGATTTATAATTACTGTTTAATCATAAATTCATGATAATTTAGACAAAAAGTTTAAATAAAGAGGAAATAAAAAACATAATAAGTATATGTGCTTATTAAAAAATATTTGAGGTGGATAAAATGGTAGAGATACCACATATTGAAGAATCTGGATTAGCTGGTCACGGAAAAAATATACTTACTAAAAGGTATTTAAGATTAGCTACTAAAGAAGAAATGAAGGAAGTTCCAGCAGCTGAAAAGGATATAAAAAAGGCTTTCAAAGCTGCGAGAAAACATCTTTTAGATGAATTTGAAAATAAAGAGAAAGATAAAGCAGAAAGAAGTGTTTATGCAGTACATGGAGCTTATAGTGTTTGTTTTTATACATTACTGGTTTTAAAAAGTTCATTTCAACATTTAAACCAATGGATAGAAAAACACAAGGATTTTCTTGAAAAAACAGAATTAGGTAAAGTAGTTAGCAAAAAAATTGCAAAGTTCAAAACAAGAGAAAGAAGGTATCTTAAAAGAGAAAGAGCAATTGTATTAGCTGACATGGAAGTTGCTGATGGTAATATTGGTGTTGCAGGAGCAATGTCAATGGAATATCGGTTTAATGAAGGTGTTGTTGGTTACTTTAGAAATTGGACATTTAAAGGAAGAAAGTTGTTTTTCTTTGATAGGCAAGAAGAAAAACTGGAAAATGAAGAAGTGACTAAAAAAAATGCATTATTAATCTTAAAAAATTTACTAGATGAGGTTGATATTGCACATGAAGTAATGATGAACAGTCTTAAATTATTAAGATATCTTTTAGTAGAAGTTCAAGAAGATTATGAACATTTAGGACAACTTGAAATAGGCAATCTTATCCCAAAAAGTGATGCTAAGTTATTTAGAAAAGATGATAAAAATACACTTCAATTTGCTCATAAAGCAATGCACAAAGTAACTATGGAAATTAAGCAAGAAGCTGCTTATTTAAAAGGATAATCTTATTCTTTTTTTTCTTTGTTTTTAAGGCTTGTAGAGGTTGATTTCTTGGGTTTTGGAGTATTTGTTACTTTTTAGTAGTTAAAAAACCGAAAGGTTTATATATGGGTTCTTGTTTTTTAGAGGTATAATGAGTA
>CAYMBN010000009.1:0-19944 GCA_964388715.1 uncultured Methanosarcinales archaeon | reverse complement strand
CAGATGCAATATTTGTGCCTAATGATAATCAACTAAGGGAATACAGAAAACATTTCAATATAATTCATAAAGAGCTTGGAAAAGCTAATGATATGTTAAACTCAAATTATCAAGAATTAACTGAAAAAGGTATTATAGAAAAAGATGGTATTAAGATTAAATTAATGGACAATTATGATCGCGATTCAATAACAGTAGAACAAGCAGAAAAAAGATTAAATAGTTTAGAAATGGACAAAAAAACTGCTTTGTTTGCTGCAATTGGTCTCGCAACTAAAGTAAGAAAAGATGATGGAAATTATGATTTACCAATGGGTGTTCAAGTAAGAGTTTCAGACACCCAATTGAGTGGATTTGAAGAAGTTATACAAAATATGAATGACGGAAAATTTTATCATGCTAGAATGTGTCAAGGAGGAGAATAAAAATGGAAAATCTTGAAAAAAAAGTAAAAAAACGTTTTAATTTACAAGGAGCATTAAATGCTTTTACTAATTATGGTAATAAAGTTCAATTGCAAGGTGATTCAAAAAAATCTTATCAAAGATTACAAGGAAATGATGATCAACTTGATGTGTTTAAAGAAAGAGTGATACATGTTAAAGGAGATCTTTATGTTAAAATTGAATATGGAGATTCACAAGCAAGTGTTGAAGATGTTGTTCCAAAGAGTATAAGAACAGTTGACGTTTCTTTCCTTGAAAAACAAATAGATGGTAAATTTAAAAACATTAGTTTTGATGAGCTTGATCTTAAAAAGTATGGTATTAAAGAAGAAGATTTAAATATTGTTGTTCAGGCAGATAAGAGACTAGGAAATTTACTAAAGGCAACTAAACAAACCCAAAAAAGATTAAGGGACTCAGGAGTTTATAGTGAGAGTTATAAACAAAGTGTTGGTGACCTTGTTAATGATGGAAATGATCTTGGAATTTTTATTAATGATAATGTTTATGTAAAAATAAAATATAATGATAAGACTCTTGATAGTGCAAGTGTTTATGTTAAACAGGAAGATGGTAATTTTAAAGAATGTAATTTTGATGAAGTTGATTTTGATGCATTAGAAGTTAATACTGACAATTTATCTTCTGATTTTGTCGAACCTGTTCAAAATTTTATTGAATTGGTAATGGTTATGAAAAGTCTCAGACAAAGATTTAAAGATGCTAATGAATATGAAACTATTGCATCAGAAAACAAAGGAAAAGTATGTACTGTTAAAGACGATGAGAATAAAGTAAATTGGAAAGTTGGTTTTGGTAAAAAGAAGGGTATCAGTGATTATATTTATTTTAGTCCAGAGCCTATGGAAGATAAAGCTATTCAATTACCATATACACCTTAATGAAAATGAAAGATTATGACCCTATTGTGGACTTAGAAGGTTATGTTGATGATGACCTATTAAAATCTTTTAGAAGAGATACTCAAGAAATAAGAGTGGTTGTTGATGTATGTGAAGCAATTCAAAGAAGTAAAGGAAAATATATGGTAAGTGAAGAAAGTTTAAAATTAGTTAAACTGTTTAGCCCTAATTCTTTGGAAGTAAGAGTTTCAGATAATCTTGGCACAGTAAAATTAAATGAAAATTTTGGATATTTATCTTATGATTCTGAAACACATTATTTAGGAGAATTAAGTAAAGTTTCAGAACATGTTGAACAAGCTGTTAAGTATTTTCTACAAGAAGTTAAGATTTTGGAGATTACAAAAAAAGAAGTTGATGAGCTTAAGCAAGCATATGGTATTAGTAAAGAAAATTTAAAAAGAGCAAGAATATTACTAAGTAATCCAATAAAAATAGATATGCCTGATAATTTGGGTACAATTGAATTAAAAACAGATTTAAACCCATCATATAAAAGAGCTGAGAAACCATATTCTGGAACAGTAGAAGAAATGAATGTTCACTTTAAAAAAGCTGCTGAACAATTAGTTGAGGCAGTTGCAGTTTCTAATATGCTTTATGAAGAAATGGAAGGAGTTTTAGGTGATAAGGGATCAAAAGAGACATATATTCAAAAGTATAGAAGACTGACAGGAAAATGTCTTTTAGTTAATCCAATTAGAAAAATAAAACAGGAATTGTTAACATATAAAATTGATAATCAAACTAATGTAACAAAATAAAAATTATAATTTTTTATCTTTTTTGATTTCTTGAATAGTTGTTTATTGATCTAGATGAACTTTGGACTATATTTCTTGTTTTTTGTTTACTATATTCATATAAACCTTTAACAACTGCGTTGGCAAAAATCTCTGGTTGTTCTATGAATTTTTCAGCAAATTCACGATCTGTTTTATTTTGAATGTTTAGTGCTTCTAGTAATAACATTGTTGGTTCCTGATATACACTTGTTGGCATTTGCATAGAACTTATAAAGTTGTTTCTGCCTCTAACATCTGTTGAACGATTAACGATTCCTCTTTTATCTCTTTTTAATCCTATTCTTTGTAGTTCTTTACCAATATACATAGCAAGTTCTATTTCATCTGTAGGATTAACTTCATTGGTAGGGTATAAAAAGAATGTTCCTCTATTAGGGATCATCCAACGTAATCTTCCTCTTAGTTCATTATCAGTCATTTCTCTAATTACACCTTTATCTCTTACTTTTGTACTAATACCTAATCTTGAGTAAACTCTTTCAAGATCTGAATGTAAGTACTTATTTACTTCTTCCTCTGACAAGTTAGAGATTATGTTAACATAATTAAGTAGTTTGAGTCTCATGCTTTCTCTTGAACCTGTACGTAAACCATACTTTTTACAATATTGTTTAAGTTTTTTTGAAGATTGTTCTTTGTCTCTTATGTTATAAGCATTTTTTATGTGATTGTATGTTATACGTGCAGCTGAATTAAAGTGAGGCATTTCAAGTACAAGTATTTTTTCTAAAGATGTAGCATCTTGTGTTAAATAACCATCTTTAAGGATATATCTACCAGCAACTTGTTCGTGAGTGTTATTAAGGAAACTTTGTAATTTGGTTTCGATTTCTTGATTTTTTTCTGATTTAACCATTTGTCTGATCTCTTGTTTTTTCCTGTCAGTGTATTGTGAATATTTTTCAACATTACCATTATCTCTGATATATAATTCGTCACCAACTAAGTATCTGTATACTCCATTATTGGTTAAAAGTTTTACAAATTCTTTTTCAACGATTAATTCAATGATTTTATCTCTAATGTCTGCGAATTTTCCTGCTCCTTTTCCATTTTCCTTAAGAACATATTGATTACCTTTAAGTTCATAAAAGTCTTTTGATATAACTGCGTTTAGTTCTGGGAAGTAAAATGAATCTCTACTAAGATTTCTTATTAGCTTTGTAAGTTCTGATCCTGCTTCTTTAGGTGAAAGATACTTATCATAATCTCTTAAAAATATTACTTTTACACCAGGGAACTTTCTTGAAATATTTTTTGCAAGGATATCATCTATAGCTGAAACTAAGTCTACTTCACTTATCATTTCTCTGCCTGATTTATCATAAAAAATTGCACCAGTTGAGATACAACCTTTTTCTTCAAAGTAACCTCCATGAGGTCTTTTGATAATTACAACATCATATGCTAAATCAACTAAATCTCCTGTATAAGGAATAAAAGTAGGAGGTTTATCCTGAGGTACTGGTTGTACCTCAGGTTTCTCCTCTGCTAAATTCTGTACAGCAGATTGTTTAGGAGTAATGTCTGCTACAGAATTTAAATGAGCTTCAACATTTTTAGTAATTTGTGGTTCATTAATTAAATTTTCAAGGTTTGGTTTTTTATTAAATAAATGTTCATATGAAAAATAAGCAATAGCTATAGTTGGAACTAAAGCAAGTGCTAGGTATTTTAGTTTTGATAAATAATTGGTTTTTGGTTTTTCTTGAATAGAATAAATAAAAGGAGCATTTGGATCAAGTTTGCCTTGTTCAATTAATCTTCTTCTTTCACGTACTTTAGCTCTTACATCAGTAATATTAAAGTTTTGTGCAACACGGTCTATTAAATAAAGTTTATATTCAGGGATAGCACTTTCTGTATTAGTGTTTTCAGCAGACATTTTTACTCCTATATTGGCTTATGAAGAACTCATATATAAATGTTTTGGTTTTTTAGTTACTTTGGAGTAGTTACATATTTATAAAGGTTAAATTTAAATATCTCAACAAGAATTATTTTAGTATGAAGGATAAAATAAGGAAATATGCTCTTCAGAATGCTGTTAAATTCAATGGAAAGGCTAATCCAGGGGCTGTGATTGGTAAATTGTTTGGAGAAGAGCCTGGGCTTAAGAAGACGGCAAAGGATATTGGAAAAGAGGTTGCTAAGGTTGTTAAGGAAGTTAATTCTATGAAGCTAGAGAAGCAGCTTGAAGAGCTTAAAAAGAGTGCTCCTGAGTTGCTGGAAGAGAAGAAAAAAGAGAAAAGAACAGGATTGCCTGAGCTTAAGAATGCTAAAAAGGGTAAAGTAGTGATGAGGTTTGAACCTAGTCCAAGTGGTCCAATGCATGTTGGGCATGCGTTTACATTAGGTGTTAATTCTGAGTATTGTAGAATGTATGATGGTAAATTAATTTTAAGAATAAGTGATACAAATCCTCAAAATATTTATGATAAAGCTTATGATTTGATTCCAAAAGATGCTGATTGGGTTACAAAAGATAATATTGCTGAGTTTTATGTACAATCTGATAGGATGAAAGTTTATTACAAATATGCTGAAGATCTTATTAAAATGGGTAAAGCATATGTTTGTCATTGTAAAAGTGAAGATTTTAGAGAAAAGGCACATAAAATGCAAGTTTGTCCTTGTAGAAAAAAGTCTGCTAAAGAAAATATGAAAGAATGGAAAGATATGTTTACTAAGTATCAGCCTGGTGATTGTATTTTAAGAATTAAGACAGATATTAAGCATAAGAATCCTGCTATTCGAGATTGGCCTGCATTTAGAATACTTGATATGAAACATCCAAGGCAAGGTAAGAAGTATAGAGTGTGGCCTTTAATGAGTTTTTCTGTTGGTATTGATGATATGGATATGAATATGACGCATGTTATAAAATCAAAAGATCATATTACTAATACTGAAAAACAATCTTACTTGTTTAAGTATTTTAAGAAAAAGGTTCCTGAGCATATTCATACTGGAAGGATTAATTTTTTGGATCTTAGAGTAAGTTGTTCAAAAACTCGACCATTGATTGAATCTGGTAAGTTTACTGGGTGGGATGATATTAGATTACCATTTTTATTAAGTTTGAGAAGGAGAGGTTATCAACCAGAAGCTTTTATTAAGTATTCAATTGATGTTGGACCAAGTAAGAATGATAAAACAGTAAGTGGTAAAGAGTTTTTTAAAGTTATTAATGCGTTTAATAAAGATGTTATTGATGCTGCTTCAAACAGATATTTTTTTGTAGCTGATCCTGTTGAAATTAAAGTAGAAAAAGCACCTGAACAAGATATTGAACTTGATCTGCATCCTAGTAATGTTAAAGGTGGTAGAAAGTTTAAGACAAAACAAGTGTTTTATGTTTCAAAACATGATCATAAGGAATTTAAAGCTGGGAAGTTGTACAGGTTAATGGATTGTTTGAATTTTAAAAAACAAGGTAAGAAGTTTGTTTTTGATTCTTTAGAGTATGAGAAATATAAAAATAAGGGAGAAAGGATTATACATTGGTTGCCTAAGGATAAAGAGCTTGTTAATGTTGCGGTTATGATGCCTGAAGGACATTACACAGAAGGTTATGGTGAAAAAAGTTTGAGTAAGTTAAAGAAAGGAGATATTGTACAACTTGAAAGGTTTGGTTTCTGTAGGTTGGATGAAAAAAAGAAGGATAAATTAGTTTTCTGGTTTACCCACAAATAATGGAATTTACCACTCTGAAGCTCTAAAAAGGGCAAATTCTGGTGTTTTAGCCAAAACATTTATATATAAGAAACATATTGTTTTATTTGAAAAAAGGTAGTTCAATCCTACAGGAGGTGTTTGGATATGTTGGTAGTAAAAGCAAAATTGAAAGAAGCTGCTTCTGGATTTAATGTTGCAGGTGATCTTGCAGATGCTCTAGATCAAAAAGCACAGGATCTTGTTAAAGCTGCTTGTGCAAGAGCTGAAGCAAACGGTAGAAAAACTGTTATGGCTAAAGATCTTTAAGCCAATTTTTTCTTTTTTTTTAGAATTCAGGTAAATCTGGTTCTTTTTGTGATAAAGGTACTAGATTTGGGAATTTTAATCTTGGAAGTGATATTGATTTCATTGAGTGAATACTTTTAAGTTGTTTCAGATCTGGGAAAAGTTCATGTTGTGGTTTTATCGTTGCTTTAAGTTTATCTATTCTTTGTTTTATTTGAATAAGTTTTTCTTCAGGATACTTTAATTTGAGTGAAATATACTTTTGTTCAAGTTTTAGTATATGATTTTCAATTTGTTCAACTTGTTTTTTCTTTGAAATATGTTTATCAAATTGATATTTTAAGCTTGAAACTGTTTGATTTAGTTTTTGTATCGAAGAAAGATTTGATTCAAGTTTTGATATTTTTTGTTTTAATTGTTTTATTTGTCTTATATCTTGTACTTGTGATTGAAAAAGTAGATTTTCTTTTTCAAGTGCAAGTTTTAGTTTTTGTTCAAGAACAATTATTTTATCATCAGTATGTTTTGATGAAATAGGTAAAATTGGTTTTTTGAGTTGTTTGAATTGTTTGAGTTGTTTGGGTAATCTAATTGGTAGTGGTAATGGTTGCTTTTTGTTTGTTTTTTTATTTGCTAAAGCTGCATATTTAAGGAAACGTCTAATTTTTGTAGTCATTTTTTGAGGAATCCAAACAAACTTTTTTTCTTTTTTGGTTTAGTTAGGTCAAAGTCAAAGTCAGGAAGGTCAAGTGGTTCATTTGGTTTTGGTATGCTTGGAGCAGGTTTCCTTTTTCCACCTGGTAATGGAGGGGTTGGTGGTGAGTTGAATGAAGGTATTACTGTAGGAGGTGGAAATCCTGTTTTATGAGTTGTAGGTTTTGGTGGTAATGGTTTTGTCATTGGTGGTTTAGCTGGTTGTGGTCCTTTGATCATGTCTGAAATTGCAACAAGTGCTCTTGCAATCTTCTTATTTTGGTCAACTAACGCATCAAGTTTTGTGTTAATCATCTTTATTTCAGGCGCTGATAAGGCTTCCTCTTCGCCTTTCATTTGTTCTGAAGCAGCATGAAATACTTGTATCATGTTAGCCATGTTAGAATTTAATTGTTGTATAGAACCTTGTAGTTCTTTAACTTGTGCAGGGTCTGTGAGTCCTGCTTTTTTCATATTATCAATTTGTTTTTTAAGTTTTTCAACAGCCTTATGTGGCATTATTTCATATTCATCTTCAACCATTTTTATCACCATCTTTTATTTTTATATTGGTTTTGCATATTTAAATCTTTTGAAAAATCTCATCAATTATCTTTTCCTGCCAACCTTTTCTTAGGAAAGCTTTTTTGATATGATGTTTTTTGTGTCCTTGTGAATGTAATTTTTTGATTAAAGGGAATATTTTTTTGGATTCTTTATATTTAAAAGATTCAATTTTACTTTTGACACTTATTTTTTTTGGTTTTCCTTTTATTTCTCTGATTTTTTGTAATTCTTGTTTTTCTTTTTCCTGTAAACATTTTAATCTAAATTCTTCAGCTTTTCTTTGTGATTTAAGTTTTTTGATTTCTAGTAATTCTTGTTTTGTTTTAAACATACCAAGAGTATAATGTAAATAATTATGAAGTTGCTTCTTTTTTTGTTTTCTTAGTTTTATTTTTTTGTTTATTTCTCTTTGTTTGTTTTTTTCATTTTCTTTTATTTGTTGTTTTTCTTCAGTTTGTTGTTTTCTTATAGATTTGAGTTTTAACTCTTGTGCTTTTCTCTGTGCTTTGAGTTTTTTAATTTTCTTTAACTCTGAATTCTTTTCAAATAAAGCTATGTTTTTGTGAAGGAATTCGTGTATTGTGATTTTTTTGTGTTTTTTTGGTTTTTTTGTTATTTTCTCTTTGGCTTTTGGTTGTTTTTCTGGTTTTTTGTGTTTTCTTTTCTTTATTTTGAATAAACCAAAATTATCATGGAGGAATTTGTGTATTTTTCTTTTTCTTTCTCTTTTTAATTTTAATTTGAGTTGTTTTTCTTCTTGTTCTTTTAGTTTGAGTTGTCTTTGTTTTTCTTGTTCTTTTTTTCTCTCTAATTTTAGTTTTAATTCTCTTTCTTTTTGAGAAGTCTTTGACTTCTCTAAACCTTTCTTTGAAAGTTTTTGAAGTTTTTTGAGTCTTTTTTGTTCTTTTCTTTCTTCTTTTTGTTTTTGTTTTCTTTCTTTCTGTTTTTCTTTTGTTTTTTCTTCTTGTTCCTGCTTTTTCTTTAATTCTTCTTGTTTGTGCTGTTTTTCTTTGATTAATTTTAATCTTCTTCTTTGTAATTCAGCTGCTTTTTGTTCTTTTTCCTTTTCTAACTCAAATTCTCTATCTTTTTTCTTTGCTTTTTGTTGTTCTATTCTCTTTAATTCTGATTTTGTTCTGAATAAACCTAAATTGTCATGGAAAAATTTGTGTATTTTCCTTTTTCTTTCTCTTTTTAGTTTAGATTTTAGTTGTTTTTCTTCTTTTTCTTTGAGTTTGAGTTGTTTTAGTTTAGCTAGTTCTTGTTTTTTTCTTTTTGCTTTTTCTTTTTGAAGTTTTTTTAGTCTTTTTTGTTCTTTTCTTTCTTCTTTTTGTTCTTGTCTTCTTTTTTGTTCTTTTTGTTTTCTTTCTTCTTGTTTTTCTCTTGTTTTTTCTTCTTGTTCCTGCTTTTTCTTTAATTCTTCTTGTTTGTGTTGTTTTTCTTTTATCAGTTTGAGTTTTTTTGTTTCTAATTTAGCTGCTTTTTGTTCTTTTTCTTTTTCTAATTCAAGTTCTCTGGTTTGTTTTTTAGCCTTTTGTTGTTTTATTCTCTTTAATTCTGATTTTGTTTTGAATAAACCTAAATTGTCATGGAAGAATTTGCGGGTTTTTCTTTTTCTTTCTTTTTTGAGTTCTAATTTGAGTTTGAGTTGTTTTTTTTCTTGTTCTTTTATCTTTGCAAGTTCTTTTAGTTCTTGTTTTTGTTTTAAAAGTTCACTTTTCTTGGTTTTTTTGGACTTTATTTGTTTTTCCTCTTTTTTAGCAGGTTTCTTTTTTAATCCTGCTTTTTTAAGTTCTTTTTCCATTTCTTTGTCTAGTTCTAGAGGTGGTTTGATTGATTTGGAGAATAATTTGGAAAATGGTTTGTGTTTAGTTTTGTGATGAATAGATTTAGGTGGTTTAGGAAGTTTAATTGCTTTTTTAAGAGCAGGTTTACTATGAAAAATACTCTTTATTTTTCTCTTGTATACTTCTTTTTTCTTTTGTTTTTCTAATTCCTGATGGATTAATTGTCTAATTTCCATCTCATCTGTGTTCATTTTTTAGTCCTCATATATTTTTGAATACATCTTTAATTATCTTTCTTGAAAATCCTTGCTTGATAAAAACATCTTCGATTTGTTTTTCGCTAAAACCTTTTTTTAATAGTTTTTTTGCTATTGGAGATAGTTTTTTTGATTGTGGATATCTGAAACCTTTAGATTTCCCTTTAGATTTTTTTCTCTGTTTTTTTAATCTGAATTTCTCTGCTTTTTTCATTGCTTTTAATCTTTTAATTTTTTCAAGTTCTGCTTTTGTTTTAAATAAACCAAAATTATCGTGGAGGAACTTGCGCATATTGGTTGATGATTTTTTCTTTTTCTTTGATTTTTTAGGGCTTGTGTGTATTTTATGGTGTTTTGTTTTCTTTGATTTCTTTTTCTTGAATGAATATATTAAGTGTGCTAAAGCAATTGTTCCGATAATTGTGCCTGTTGCAGTTGATAAGATAGTTGAACGAGATAAATCTATTACTGCAGGAATTCTAAGATTAAATCCTTTTTTGCCAATGATTGATTCTTTGTCTGGTAAGAGTGATGTTGTGTTTAAAGAAAGTTTATTTCTGAGATCTCCTTTTACTTTGTATGTTATGCTAATACTTTTCTTTGCAGGAATCTCTTTAAATTTCCATTGGACTGACTCACCTGATTCAGTTACTTCATAATTTGGAGTTAGGAACTCAATATTATCCATGTTTTCTGCAATTTGTTTGTCAATTGCTTCAATAACCAAGATATCATCAATGGATTCTTCTTCGTTATTTGTTATTATTTTGTTGATAGTTGTAACATTTCCTTCTAAAGTAATTTGTTGTTTGGTTGTTATGTTCTTTTTCTTGAGTTCTTTAACATAATCATAGTAATCCATAATGTCATTGGTGGAATATGTTGGTTTTTCACCCATGTTTCTTAGTTCATCACAGAGTTCAATTAAAGTGTTAACAAGAATTTTTGCTCTTTTGAAATTATTTTTATTGATTTGTTCTTTTACTTGTGATTCTAGTTCTTTTATTTCTAGGCATTCTGGACTTGAATCTAGTAAGTAGATTACTTTTTGGTAAAGTTTTACAATTTCTTCTTCATCTTCTGTGAGTATTTCTTCTATTATTATTGATTCTGTGTCTTCTAATGAAGGTTTATCTGATTGTGCTTTGATTTTTAGTTTGTGTACACCTGTTATGTTTTTGCTTTTGATTAGTAAATTTAGTTTCTTTTGTTCTTTTGCGTTAAGTTGGGTAACTTCTCCCTCACTTAATTTAAAGGATAAATCTTGGCTAGTACCTTCAACTTGTACTTTGATGTTGTTTAGTCTTATTGAACCGTTGTTAATTAGTGTAACTGGTAGAGTAATGTCTTCTCCTTTGTAGATTTGCGTTATTTGTGGTACAACTATTTTAAGATTCTTTTCAACTTCAGCTGTTCTGGTTATTATACTTGTTCTACTACCACTACCTGAGCTGCTACTTGAACTTGGACCAGGACCTGATGGTTGGCTTGGATCTGGTACTTTTACAGGAGGTTTTGGTTTTATTGTTATTTCAGATGAGTTAATCCAACCAGTATAATTGTAACCATCAAATGCTAGTATTGAGCAGATGAATTTGTCATCTAATTTTGTATCTAGGTTTGGTACAAATTTGTTTGTGTAACACAGAGTTCCGTTTGTGCAATTAACTCTTGTATCCCAGGTCATGTTTCTTGTACCATTCTTGTACCATGTGAAGTTAACTTTGAATGATTTTAATCTTACATGGGTAATGTTAACTATACAATTTAGATTAGCTTCTGGTTCTGCTGGGTTTGGTGAGATGTTTACAAAGTTTACTATTGGGGAAGTGTTTCTTAAGATAGTGAATTCACTTGAATTGTACCAATCTGACCATGTATAACTATCGTGGACTCTTATACTGAATGTCCAATTGTCTCCTTTTGTTGTGTTTTGACTGTTGAAGCTTGTTTTGTCTCTTAATCTTGTTATTTCTTTTGAATTGTTGAACCATTTTGTTTGATAATTTGTTTGTGTGTCACGGTCATAGTCAAAGAAAGTCCATAATCCTTTTATTGTAGCTGTTAGGTTTGTAAATAAGTCTGTTGGGTCAATTGATGTGTTTCTTGATTGTGGTCTTGAGTTTGATACTGTAAGTGTCCAGATGTTTGATTTGTTTTTGTTTCTGCTAGTATCATTTGCATAGTATGTCCATGCAATTGTGTCACTGCGTGTTGCTGTGATTGTTTTTTGTTCTGAAACTAGGTGTGATGTGCCGTTTATGTCATGTGTAAAGTTGACCCAGGTACCTGAATCATTCCAACTAAAGATGTATGTATCTAGTTGCACATTATCTTTCCAGTTGATGTTGAATGTGATTGTATCATTATGTTTTGGAGATGAGTTGCTTACTCTGTTGTTTGACCAAGTAGGTGAGGTTACGTCAATTATTGCATATTTGAATAGTTTGGTTGTGTTATTATAACTGTCACTGCAAATGATTTTTATTGTGTGATTACCTGCTTCTGCGTCTGTTGGAGTGTCCATAATGATTCCTGTTGTGGGATTTATGTTAAAGAGTGTTGTGTTGTCATAATAAGTGATTGCTTGGTTGTCTGCGTCACTGCAGTCAATATCATAATTAAGGTTTTCACCTGGTTGTACAATTTTCACTGTAGGATCTTGGTCAAATGTTGGTGGTGTGTTAGCTATTGTGAATGTTTGGATTCCTGTGTTGTTTTTGTTGTTGTTTATGTCATCTGCGTAGAATGCATAGGCTATTGTTAAAAGGTGCGGGAGTGTGATTGTTCTTTGTTCTGATACAAAATGTTCAGGACCTGTGATGCTGTAAGTGTAATTTGTCCATGTTCCTGAATGGTTCCAGCTGAATGTGTATGAGTTTAATTTTTGGTTTTCTGTTAGTGTTAGGTTAAAGTATATTTTTTCATTTATTTTAGGTGAGTTTATGGTTAAGTTGTGGAATCTTGGTGGTGTTGCGTCAAGCGTGAATTTTCTTAATTCTGTTTGAATTAGGTGGTTAACTTTGTCTCTTGCAAAGTATTGGTATGTGTAATTTGCATCAGGCAGTCTTATTCCTTTACCAATTCTTTGATACATTGTCCACTTGTCTGAGTTATGTTTTTGTAGGTTTGAAACATATTGTAAATGTGATTCTCCTTCGTTGGAAATGGTTCTTTTCCATATTTTTAAGTCGTCAATTGTTCCGTTTATCATTCTAGTTAGGGCTGCTACTAATGTGGAGAGAGTGGGTTTTTGGTCTTGAGCATTACATGTAAGAGTGTGTGTTGAGTCTTTTATGCCTGCTAAATAATATATTACTTCAGAACCATTCCATGTTGCTATGACATGATTCCATTGATTTGTTTTTAGTTTTTCATTTAAAACAGTGAGATTTATGAAGCATTGGTTTAGTTCTTTGAATGGATTTGCTTGGTTTGGTTTTATCCATGCTTGGATTGATATTGGTGGTGTTAAGTTGAAGTTGGCTTTTTCATCTAGTAAAATGAAATCACTGATACCATTGAATTCATAAGCACCATTATATTTTCCTTGGGTTGTGTATGTTGCTCCATTGATTGTGGCATCATAACCATATTGACTTATGTCAATGACTTTTGTATCTGTTTCTTCTAAAGCAGATACTTTGTCAAAGTTGTACATTAGGAGAAGGTCATCATCGTATAATGAATAGTTTGCTGTTGGGATTAGGTTTGAGGTAACATTAAGAATTATTTGATCTAGGTTTGCTTCTGTTATTGAAATGTTTATGTCCATTTCTCTTATGTTAATTGTTTTGTTGTCTTGGAGTGTTGGTGGTGTAAATTGTATTGTTGGTGGAGTTGTGTCAACTGTAATAGTTCTTTGTTCTGAGTTTTGTTGTTCTTTTTTGTCAGAAGCATCAAAATAGTATTGGTAGATTCCATCATCTAAATTATTTTGTGGAGTATTGAATATCCAGTTGTTTAGGTCAGTCTTTTTGAAGTTTGAATTGTAACGGTGTTTTATTTCTTGTTCATCTAATGTTCTGCTCCACATACGGAATTCGTCAATTGCACCATCAAAATAATTGTTTTTACCATAATCATTGTATCCTAAGAATAGGTTTGAGCTGTGTCCACCTTTACAAATTAGTTTTTTACTACCTGCATCAAAAGTAAGTCTGTTTCCATTGAAATAAAATTCAACTGTGTGTGGATTATTATTCCAGGTAATTAATACATGTTGCCATTCATTTGCATTAAATGAAACAGTTTCTGTGCCTGCATAAAATCCACCACAACCATTACCATTATGTGTAAAGTAAAAGTCATCTTTATCTGCTCTGTATGTTAAGTAGAATCTTTTATTTGATTCTGTACTGAATAAGTTGAAATTATTACTAATTTCATTGCTTGCTTGATTTGGTTTAAACCATAATTCCATTGATCCATGGGTATAAGGGAAGCCTGAGCTTAATGTAAAGTTAAGGTAATCATCAACACCATCAAAGTCATATGCTCCACCTGATTTTCCTTGTGTGTAGGTTGGACAGTTGAAGCAAGTTGCATGGTTTTCATAAGATGATAAGTCATTTAGTTTTGAATGATTATCAAAGTCAAACATTGAGATTAAGGAATCATCATAATAATTGTATTTTTTTGTTCTTCCATTTGATTCATATTGTTGTTTTATTTCAAGTTCAGACAATACCTTGTTCCAGATTTTTACTTCATCAACTGTACCGTTGATCCATCTCTTCCAGTAAGGATCACCGCCAATATCAATAGGGTAACCATTAATTCCCATCTCCCCAGCTAAAAGTAAAGCTCGTTTATTAAGAACCCCATCTATATATATACTCATAGTGCCATCATCTTGTCTTGTCACAACAATATGATGCCAGTTTCCAATACTTAAATCACAATCAGAATCACTCTGTAGACTCTGAGTACCATATTCAAATTGAATACCATAACCACAACTACCAGATGATCTCAAACCAATACGATACGAAGAGGAACTATCTCTCTTACTAAATAAACTTGACCAACCAGCTTGAGTGGATCCTTTACTTGGCTTAAACCAAATTCCCATAGTGATATTATTTTTTATCAATAAACTTGAAGAATGTGGTATTCGAATATAATCATTTTCAGTACTAATGAAGTTATAACCACCATTATGTTTACCATCACTTACAAAAGCAGCACCATTAACAGTACCATCATTATTGTGTCCACTTTTATCTTTAACGACAGATGAATCTTCATCTAGACTTAAATCCAAAACTAGATTATCATCATGATATGCATGGTCTGTCCAACTATAAGTTAGGTTTTTGAGTGCTCCTTCTGTTATTGTGGTGTTGATTATTTGGTTTGTGTTTGTTGTTATTGTGTTTTGATCTGGTGTTGGTTGGTTGAATGTGAATATTGGTGGCATAAAGTCAGAGATGTTTATGTAGATTGATTCTTGGTTATTTAAGGATAAGTAAGATGCATTTGTTTTTATTTCATAAATACCTTCTGCACTTGGTGTTAGGTATGAGTAATTGTAAATACCATAATCATTTGTTATGATTGTGTTGTAATCAAGTGTTAAGTGGTTTAGTATTGGAGTGTACTCGTTATCTTCTGTTGACATTGATACTTTGTATTGTAAGTATTGTGCTTGTTGGTTTATTGGAGAGTCTGTGGTTGTGTGGGTTTTCCAGTCTGTTGTTGATTCATCAGGGTTGTTAGATGTTCTTGTGGAGATGTTTAGATTGGTAAGGTCTTTGCTGTATAATTGTTTGACTTCATCTGGTGAAAGAGATCTGTTGTACATTCTTATTTCATCAATTGTTCCTTCAAACCAATCTTTTGGAGAACCATCATATCTGTAACCAATATTTATTTCTCTTGAAGATGATGGTGTAGTTGAAACAGATGCTGAACTGATTGGTTCACTGTTTAAATAAAGTATCATATGTGTTTCATTTTTTACAACAACTAGATGATACCATTTATCAAAACTAGATGATTGATATTTTTCTAATCTTGCTGTTGCTGATCCAAAATAATAAGTAAATCTATTATTGTAAAAAATTAGTGTGTTTTTGAGATCTGGTTTTCCAACAACAACACCACCATAATTTCCACTTTGATTTAGTTTAACCCATACTGAAATAGTTCTAGTACTTGTTAGATCAGTTGATTTTGAATATGGGATAAAAAGTCCTTGTCTATTAAATTCATAAGCACTATTACTTTTTCCATTGTCTATTAGGTTAGGGCAGATACTGTTATTAAGACAAATTATTTTATGATTTTGTCCTGAGTAGTCTTTTGCATCTTTGTCAAATGGTAGGTAAAGTACTAATCCTTGGTTAAGGTTGTTTGATGTTGTGTGTTTTGTGAAGTCAATCTTGTTCCAATGTACCTCTTGGTTTGCATTTATCCATTCTGAAGTGTATTCATCATTTAGTTTGTAGTTGTTGAATAGGTTTTTGCCTAGTGTTATTTGTTCTGAGAATGTTTTTTGTTTTTTGCCTATTTCATAATTGTCAACAAAGAGTTGGATTTTGTTGTTGTGGATATTTGCTCCTGTTGTTAGGTTAAGTTTTCCAGAGATATGAACATTTGTGGTTGGCATTACTGTGATTGGGTTTGTTGTGTGAATAGCTGGGTTAATGTTAATTGATGTTTGTAAGTCAGCTGGTAATACTTTTATTGAAGAGGTTTGTTCTATTGGTAACCAACCAAGTGAAGAGTTGACTTTAAGTTCATGAGTTCCTGAAGTGTTTGGTGCACTGAATGAGTGTATGTAATTGCCTGTGTTATCTGTTCCAGGAGCAATATAATTAAATGTAATGTTATGAAGTTCTGGAGTGTAAGCACTTTTATTAGAGAGCATGTTAACTTTGTATTGTAAATATCTTCCTGAGAGGTCTGTTTTTTGGCCTGGTTTTGTGTGAACTTTCCAGTTACTCCAGGTTATATTGTCATTTGAGGTTCGAACTGAAACATTAAGGTGAAGATATGATCTAGTGTAAAGATCTAGAATTTCTTCATCTGTTAGATCAATGTTGTGCCATAATATAACATCGTCAATACTTACTCTGTTATTTCTGCCACGGTCATCACCAAAAGTAATTGAACCTCCAAAGTCTGTTGTATTTTGAGTCCAGGTACGGTTGGTTGCAAATTTCTTAACACCATCACAGTATAATCTATAACTTCCTTTTTCTGTTCCAATGTCATCAACATCCCAAACAAGGACAATATTGTGCCATCTTGATTTGGCATCTGTACAATGTAGATTATATCTTAGATAGCCCATGAAATATGATGCTAGATTTCCATTAGTAGCAGAATTGTATAATAATATTCCATGATTTCCATCCTGTATTTCAAACCATTCATCTCCGGTTCCACCACCATAATGTTTTGCCCATAAAGATAATGAGCCTTTGCTTCGATTAAAGCCGGTTGGAGTTGTATATCGTGTTCTTGTTGTTGGAGAAGTGTTTAGTGCATTATTAAATACTCCTGAAGTTAAGGAATTGTTGTTAAAGTAAGGTTTATCTAATCCATAACAATCAGTGCCTTGATCAAAGTTGCACATAAACATTACATTGTCTTTGTAATTTAGGTTAATAGAATCTTGGTAAGGAGCAGGTTCTGACCAATCAGTATTATCCCAATAAACTGTTTTACCTGCGTCAATGATTGGTGAGAGGTAATCACCTTTGTAATATCTTTTAGGTCGATATCTAGGTGTATATTGTACAAGAGCAATTTTATCATCAAGGATATAGGTTTCATTTACTGTGCCTGGTTCAAAGTCTTTATATGTTGAGTGTGTTATTGAAGAGTGTTGGTTTTGGTTATTATTGTCTGTGTAAACATTGATTGGTCTATTTGAAAGTCCTTGATCATCACTAAATAGTTTTCCTGAAATGTTTACTATTTCTCCTTTTAGGAAAGTTTGTTTGTTTATGTTTAAGTTAATTTGTGGATTATCAAGTGTTGTTATTGCAATTGTTCTTTTTTCAGTTGAATTAATTGTTCCATCAGCATGTTCTGCAGATGTTTGGAATGTGTAAGTGTCAAATCTGTATTCTTTGTCATTTGTTAGGTTATGTTTTGTGTGGAATAACCATTTGTCTTTTTCATATTTGTTAAGGTTTGAATTGTAAAGGAATTTTATTTCATCTGGTGAGAGAGATCTGTTCCACATCATTACCTTGTCTATTGAACCATTAATATATCTTGAAGCAGATGAGCTTGGTTGATAGTAACCTCCAATATCAAGTTTTGAATAATCTCTAAATCCTTTGTGACCAATTGTAGCTGATTTGCTTAGTTTGCCATTAATGTAAATATACATTGTATTATCTTCAATACTAAAAACAGTTGCAATATGTTGCCATTTACCCCAATCAATGGTATCTGTTGTTGTTATGCTATTTGAGTACATGTTCCAACCAACAGATTGAAGGTAAACTTCTCCAGAATTTTTTATATTAATCTCAAAACCTTTTCTGTTGCTGCCATATGCTCCTTCATAAATATTTACAATTGGATATTGAAACTTTCCTGTTGGGTATAGTTTTGTCCAAAAACTTGTTGTATAACTATTATTGTCACCAATTATACTTTTTTGAACAAAAATATGATCATTGATTCCATCAAATTCAAAGGCTCCATTATATTTTCCTCCTGTAGGATTATAATAATCAAAATTATATGTTTGACTGTGATAACCATATTGACTTAAGTCCATAACAGTACTTCTTCCTGTTTTATTGTAACTTTCGCCAATTGCACTAATATTGTCAAAATTGTAAAATAATGCTAATGAATTATCATAGAGATTGTAGTTTTGTCCATTAAAGTTATAGGTTAATTTGGTTGGAGTGTCTGTTGCTGCGATTGAAGTGTTAACTTCTAATATTGGGTTTGTTGTTGCTGTTTTGTCTTCTGGTGTGTTTGGAACAAAGTGGATGCCTGGTTGGATTTGGTTTATAATAGTGATATTTCTTTGACCAGAACTTTCTTGTCCATTAAAGTCTGTAGCAGATACTTTGTATGAATAATCTCCTGAATATAAACTAGTTCCAATATCCTTTTTCTGATCAATATAAAGTTCCCATTTGTCAATATCAGATTTTTTTAGGTTGTACATGTAGAGTTGTTTTATTTCATCTGATGGTAGTGCTCTACTATACACTCTTACCTCATCAATTAAACCTCTAAAATGATAATTAGTATGTCCTGTTGCTGTTCTTGCTCCTATTTTGAAAAGATTAAGTGAAGAAGGAAAAGTTCCTATAAGTTTTTTGGTACCTTTTAACTCTCCATCCACATAAATTCTAATTTCTTTGTTAGTGTAATCAATAACACCTACAACATGATTCCATTTATTAAATGCACCAACTGATCCTGATTGAACTGTGAAACCTTTTTTTGAGTTGTTGTACACATAAAATCCAAACTTATCATTAACATAATACAAACCTTTTGAACCTGCTCTGTTGCCTCCTTCTGAAGCAAAGAGATATTTTCCTGCTGAACTTTTGTAAGTTGGTTTTGCCCATATTGCAAAAGTCATGTCTTTTGAAGGAGGACGGGTATTAGAAACACCAACATCATCATTACTACTATTGAGTTCAAGTGCTAGGCCATATTTTCCTTGTCTGAATTTTGGTGTGTAAACATTTGATATACTTGCATTTCTTCTGTAGTGGCTTAAGTCAACAATTTGAGTACTATTTTCTCCTATAGTTTCTATATTATCAAAGTTGTACATAAGGAATAGAGAGTCATCATAAAGAGCATAATGTTTTAAATCAAATTCATATTCTTCTTTAACTTCTTCTGGCGATAATACTTCATTAAAAGTTTTAAATTCATCAACTAGTGATTGAATACCTTTTGTACAAACAAGGTAATCATTTCCTATTCTTATTTTATCAATAGGATCAGTTTCATCTCTTGGATCTGCTATGGATGTTATTCTGTTTACTCCATCAAAATAGAATTTTGGAGCAATGTTATTGCCATAAGTTATTGTAACATGATGCCATTGATTACCTGTCCAATCTCCATTCCAAGAATATGCTCCTCTTTGAACATTGTTAGAACCCCAAGTTGTAAAATGCATAACATTAGATTCTCTTTTGTTAAGAGATATTCTATTTTTATAATTGCTTGTAGGTAAAAATTCAAATAAACCATGGCACACACCATCATTTTCATCCCAAGTTGGTTTAAACCAAAACATTACTGTTCCTTGTGTTGCATTAACTAATGTAGGATATTTTGTTAAATTATAACTAACAGAACCACTTTGGGTTAAATTAATTGCTTGTCCAAATTTTCCAATTGAATAAGTTCTAGGAAGTGTTGATAGTTGTTCTTGACCATTTGTTGTTAATTGGTTTCCATCAAAATGAGCTATTGTTTGTTCGATTAATTGGTCTTCTTTAATTTCTTTAAAATTGTAAGTTATTTTTCCTAGATTCTTTTCTGTGATTGAA
>CAYMBN010000008.1:37867-58510 GCA_964388715.1 uncultured Methanosarcinales archaeon | reverse complement strand
TATCTTCAAATGCTACGTTGTATGAGAATGTTAATTCGTCGCTTCCTAAACGATCGTCATCAAAATCATTACCTGTTACATCAGTTGTAGTGTCATAGACTTTGTTGTTTGCTACAAAGTTTGTTAAGGTTAGATCTTTTGCTGTGATGTTTGCAACTGCAGTTCCTGAAGTTGTTACAAGATTATAATTATTCTGATCAGCTCCACCATTAATTGCAATGTTTGTGAAGTCAACATCTTTGTCTGTGCCTACGTTCTTATCTTCGAATGATATGTCATATGAAAAGGTTAATTCATCATCTTGAATTCTATCATCATCAAAATTATCACCTGTGATACCAATTGTGCCATCATATACTTTGTTGTTTGCTACGAAGTTTGTTAGTGTTAAGTCTCTAGCTGTGATATTAAGTGTTCCATCTTCAAAACTAATTTGATAATTGTCTGAGGTTAAACCTTGAGGTGTGATTACATAAGTGCCTACTTCTGTTGCACCTTGACTTGTACCTGTGTATGATAATGCTCCTGTAAGATCATTTTCATTATCTCCACTTACAAAACCATCATATGTTACATCATTTCCATTACTATAACCAATTGCGTCATAAACTTTAGTATCATCATTTGCTGTTATAGTTAATTGTGATTTTGTGATCTCAAAATTGTCAGAAACAAAACTTAGATCATAATTGCTACCAGCAGTTAGAGTATTCTGAGTAATTTCATAAGTTCCTACATCTTCACCAGCATCTCTACTAAGTGTGCCTGAGAAACTATCACTTCCTACTAAATAGCCTGATGTGATTGTGTATGTGAATTCTGAGTCTGATTCTCCATAAACTTTGCTTTGGCTTGCGTCTGCAGTGACTGTAATTGGTCTTTGAGTGATTGCAAAGTTGTCTGAGACAAAATTTAAATCATAATTTGAACCTGCTGTTAGGGTTCCTTGTGTGATTGCGTAAGTATTTACATCTTCACCAGCATCTCTGCCTAGTGAACCTGAGAAACTATCTGAACCTACTAGGTTGCCTGAAGTGATTGTGTATGTGAATGTTGTGTCATCTTCTCCATAAACTTTGCTTTGGCTTGCATCTGCTGTGACTGTAATTGGTCTTTGAGTGATACTTAACTGAGCACCAACAAAAGCAATATTATAATTGTCTGAGGTTAAACCTTGAGGTGTGATTACATAAGTGCCTACTTCTGTTGCACTTTGGCTTGTACCTGTGTAAGATAGTGTTCCACTAAGGACTGTTTGGTCTTCGCTTCCTACAAATCCGTCATAAGTTACACCATTACCTCCACTATATGCTACTGAATCATAAACTTTTGTATCACTATTTGCAGTGATTGTTAAACCTTTCTTGGTAATATTTAAATTATAAATTACTGAATTATCATTTCCTTGAGTATCATTTACAAAAACTTCTATATAATATTCACCAACATCTAGTGCGTTGTTCCAAGTTAACAATCCTGTTCCATCTATATTAAATCTATTAGTATCATCTATATAATAAGTATCAATACCGCTTAGATCGTCTGCTTCAAACTGTACACCTGACCATTCTTGGCCATAAACAACTTCTTCATTAGAAGGTATTGTTGTGAACTCTGGGTCTATTGTGTCTTGAACTGTGATTGTACAGATTGTAGTTGATG
Source organism: uncultured Methanosarcinales archaeon (assembly GCA_964388715.1). GTDB lineage: Archaea > Nanobdellota > Nanobdellia > Woesearchaeales > CAYMBN01 > CAYMBN01. The sequence continues at coordinate 56,848 of CAYMBN010000008.1, read as the reverse complement.
TTCTAGCATGATTGTCTGTTGCTGTTACAATTAAATTGTATGTACCTACAGCTAGACTGGTTTTGTTTGTTAGTAGACCATTACTATCTATTTCAAAGTTTGTATTATCATTGACTTCATAACTTGCGATGCCACTTAGATCTGTTGCTTCTAAATCTTGACTAACTGAATCTGTTGCAAACTCTTTAGTTTCATTTGAAAGTTCTACTGTAAAAACAGGATCTATTGTGTCTATCACTTCAAACAAGTCTGTAATAGTGTTATTAACTTGATTGAAAGAGTCGTTTGCTATATATTGGACATTATATGTTCCTACTTCTAGATCTGAAATAGTTGTTAAGTAAGTACTACCTGACTCAACAGTCATTTCATGTAATGTTTGATTAACATCTGCAAAAACAGAGCTTATTTCTGTTAAATCTGTTGTATTAACTCTTACTTCAACATCTTGACCATATTCTATTGTATTTTCTATGTTTGATCCAAATATATTAGGAGGTGTAGTGTCCCATGTAAATGAAAGATCATCAGCCCCAGTATTTCCAGCTTCATCACTAACTTTTAATCTTACTATATAAACCCCATCAGCATCAGCTGAAACTGTTGTGTTTTCTGTATCACGTGGGTTAAAAGTTAAATTACCTGGTGCATCTTCTGATGCTTCTACCCAAGCATAATTAGTTATGTTACTTAAAGTATCTTCAACTGTTGCATTTAGAAAAATAGAAACATTAGTAATTCTATCAACACCAACATTAACATTTGGGCTAGCTGTGTCCCAAGTAAATAACATTTCATCAAATGCAATGTTACCAGCACCATCTGTTGCTGTTAATCTTATTGTATAAACCCCATTAATATCAGCTGAAACAAGAGTATCTTCTTGATCAGGAATATTAAATGATACTTGTCCTGGACCATTTGTTTTTGTCCATGAAAAAGTATTTTCTCCGCTTAATCCGCCTTCAACAACCCCATTAAGTAACTTTTCTTCATTAGTTTTAATATTTGGACCAGCATCAACAAAAGGCTCAGTTTTATCAATCTTAACAGTGTTATCAGTAAATTGAACTGTTTCTTGATTACCAAGAGTATCATTTGAAAAGAATCTTACATATCTAATAGCTTCCTCTGAAACTGTTATCCCATTATCATAAATCTGGTCAGGAATGCAAGTATCACTTCCAATACAATAAAATGTTTGGTTGCATCCAGAACCAATCCCATCTTCGCATGAAAGAGTAATTATAACATTCTCATTATGCCAATCTGTATCTGTACCTGAATCAGTTGTTGTAGGTGCTTCATTATCAACCATTATTTTTAATTTGTCTGAGACAGATGCTCCATAACTATCATGAACAGTTGCTTTTATCCATACATTATTGTTTAAAGAGTTGTCTAAATATAATGTGCTATCTGTTACTGTTTCATAAGGTTCAGTTGTTATATTTGATATTAAATTCCAGTTTCCATTTTCTCCATTTGTGTCTGAGTCAAGAGAGTATTCAAATAATACATTTGCGATACCATAATCAGGATCAATGTCATTAGCATCTGCGCTAACAGGAATGACTTCTTTGTACCATTGATTTGGTGTTGGTCCTGTTAAGTTGATTGTAGGAAGGTCATTCATACTTTTTACAGTTACAGTAATGTCATCACTTATTTGATATTGGCCGTCGTTTGCTTCAAAAGTAATTGTTTCATTGCCAAACCAGTTTGGTTTTGGAACAAAAGTAACATCATCATCACCGATGTATACATTAATGTTATTTTCTCCATCTACTGAATACATCATCTGTTGACTGTCAGTGTAGAACATTAATTCTGCTTTATTTGGAGTGCCAACTAGAATATCTTTTACAGCTACTTTCATTTCATCTGGCAATTGATTTGAGTCACCAATTCCAAATTCATATGTTTGATAATCAATTTTTAAGTTGACAGTGTTAAGGTCAATGTTTAAAGCTTCTACTAAGTAATCTTTTCCTTTTATTTCGTAAAGTTTTTCTTCACTTTCATTAATTACATCAATTAGGAAATCATTTACAGTATCAATATCACCAAAGATGTCTGTTAGGTAAATTTCATCTGATTCTGTATCTTCGTCCATTTCAAAATTTTGGAATGGAGTTATGATAAAAAGTGGATCATTATCAGGAAGAACTGTTACATCAATTGAAGTAGTTATGTTTTCAAAACTGTCTGAAGCAGTTAAGGTTATTGTTTTTTTACCTGTCCAGTTTGCTTGAGGAGTGTAAGTTAATACGCCTTGGCTGTCAATTGAAAATTCAGGATCATTAACAAAATAATTAACTGTGTCAACTGTATCAATATCACTTGCATCAATATTGTATGTTAAAGGATTGTCTTCAATTATTGCACGATTTCTTGGTAGGGAGTCCCATGTTGGGTGGTAGTTACTTATAGTTATATTAGCTGATTCTGAAACTCCAAATTCTTCTTCATCATGAACATTATAAACAAATTTTACAATATCTCCCTTACTAAAATTTTCATAAGAAAGTACTGGTGTGTTAGCGCCTCCAACAAGAATATCATTTACAAACCATTCAAGTATAGAGCCACCTTCAACGTCATTATCAGCATCAAAATAACCAAGTTCTGTTATTAATGTAGTATTTGTATAAGCAATTTCTGGAGTGATTGCAATGTTGGTTATTTCTGGTGGTGTGTTTTTTATTGTTGTATTTGTTGAATTAATTGGGATTCCTTCATTAGTTCCATCATTAGGAGTAGTTTCGCATGACCATGTTTCATGTTTGATTGAATTTGAACTTGAAATTTCTTTAGTTGTTAATCCTGTTAAAGCTTGGTTCTTAAACCATCTGTAAGTTGAACCATCTTCTACATTATTGTCTGCATCGCTAAAATCGTAAACACATTCTAGTTTGTCTGTTGTGTATGGTTGTGCTGGTTCAATGTGAACATTTGTTACTTCTGGAGCAGTGTTAAGTATTGTAGTACTTGCAACAAGAGTATTTCCTAATGCATTATTATCATCAACAGCAGTTGCATAACAATCTATTGGTTTGTCTCTGTCGCATCCTTCAACTGAACAGTCAAAAGTGTTTGAAGTTTGTCCTTCAACAATTTCTTCATCAATTCTCCATTCATAAGTATAATTCTCTGCATCATTGTCAATGTCACTGAAACCTGAAGGTGTACATGTTATGATATCATTTGTGTAAACATTTTGGGTAACTGAGATATCTGTGAATACAGGTGGTGTGTTTGAGATTGTGATTGGGGTTGAGTTTACAGGGTCTCCTGCTAAACTTAGGTTGTCCATTGGTGTGTATTCAAAAGTAATATTATCGTGTTTGTTGAATAAGTCTGGTGTTAGGTTTTTGTTTGTTCCAACAAGTTCGTTGTTTACAAACCATTTGTAAGTTGAACCTTGTTCTGCATCGTCAAAGTCAACTGTGTCTGGATCAAAGAAAGTTCCAGAACCTGTTAATGTTGAATTTGTGTAAGCGTTTTCTGGTGTGATTGTTACATCTGAGATAACTGGATTTGCGTTTGTGATTGTTACTTCTACATGTTTTTTTGAATGAGTGTTATAACCAACAGTATCATCATAAGGAGTGACTCTTACTTTAATTATATCTCCTCTTATTTTATCACCAGAATAAGTTGCAGAGTTAGGACCAAATCCTAGTCCAGCATCATTTCTTGACCATTTATATTGATAGATTGGATCATCATTTTCATCTGGGTCATTCCAGCCAATTGGAGTTGCAATTATTTCTGTTGTTTTATCTGCTGGATCTGTTATTGAAACTGAGTCAATTGTTGGGATTGTGTTTTGTACTGTGATATTACTTGATTTTGGAATTCCTGCTGAATCATCATCTTTTGGTGTTGCTTCACATGTTACTTGTTTATCTTTTTCACAGCCAGTAACTGTGTCACAATTTAATGTTGAGGATGTTGAGTCTTGTTCTGTTTGTGTTATGTTTCCGTTAATAAACCATATCCAATCATATTTTGCAAAATCATTTGCATCTGGATCTGTCCAACCTGTAGCAGTACATTCAATTAAAGTATCTGTGTAAACTTCTTGAGTAATGTGAGTTGTGTTGAAAGAAGGTATTGTGTTTTGAATTTCCTTATTATTACTAATTATATTACTATAATCTTCTCCATCATAAGCTTCAACATCACAAGTAATTATTTTATTTTTTTCACATAAAGATTCTGTTTCACAACTTATTGAGTCAACATTACTTGTTTTTGTAATTTGTTTAATTTGATCATCATCACTTTTCCATGTAAATCTAAATTGTTCTGCATCATTATCTGCATCTGAGAAACCATCTGCAGTACATATTAACATATCTTCTTTTTGAGGTTGTTCTGGTGTTAAAGCGACGCTTGTAAATTCAGGAGCAGTGTTTAGGATTGTTAAACTGTCAATCTTTGTTTCACTTACTGTTTGAGTATCAACTAATTCTACTTCACAACTGATTAAGTCATCTTTATCACAGTGTTGTGTTATTCCACAGTCAAGAGTATCTGTGTTTGATGTTTTTTCTTCATGTCTTATTGGATAGATTCCACCGTTACTTTTCCAGGAATAACGATAAGTAATTGGATCATTGTCAAGATCTTCTGCACCATAAACAGTACATGTTATTTCATCATCTGTGTACTTATCTGTATTTGGTAATTCAACATAATCTAAAGTTGGTTTTCTGTTGACATTTTTGATTGTTATGTTCCATTGATAAGATGCTATTTGATCTGCTTCATCTGTAGCTGTTAATGATAATGTATGGGTTGGTTCATGTGTTCTTGTTGCTTCATCATAATCATCTTGAGTGTAAAGATAAAATAGAATTCCGCTTGAGATTTCTCCATCACTAACAATTTGGTTATCTAGTTTCCATTCATAATCAAGTATTTCTCCATAATCATCTTCAGAGTTTGTGATAGTTGCACTAAAACCTTGTGAAGAACCTTCATCAATATCAACTATTTGTTCTGGATTAGGTGAAGATATTTGAGGTGGGTTGTTTTGTAAGACTGAAATGAAAACACTGTCACTTGCTTTTTGATTTATAACATCTTTAGCAGCGCCAACAAAACGGTAAAGACCAACTTGATCCATACTTAATGTTACATTTTCCTCACATTTAGTTGAATTATCACAATTAAATCTGTGCCAGTCTTCTTCATTTTCTTCTTTATATGCAATCAGGTCTAGACCAACATCGTCTGTTCCTTTAATTGTTAAAGTAAAATCTTTGTTAACGTAAGTTGTTGTTGCACTAGAAGTTATTGTTACATCAGGTGCATTATCAGTAGCAGAAATATTTACTGGCATTAAAACTATTAAAAGTATGGTGTACAATGCCAAAAGTTGCCTTTTTAAGTTCATTTTTTGTGTAATTATGATTATATCTAACTACCTTTTTTGTTACCCCCTTTAATTTATAATTATGATAAAGCTACTTTATCTCTATGACGTAAATATTCATCTTCTTTTCTTTTGTAGTTTGGTAGCATTTCTTCAAGTAATTGTCTTAGTCTTTCACCAGAAACATTTGCATCTGGGATGCTTGATCCTCTGTTATGAAGATAAGCGTCTAGTTGATCTAAATTATCTTTTTCATTGAAAAATTTGTTAATACTATCTTCAAATCCCCAGAAAATTATGTAAGCATCATCACCAACATTGATTTCGTGATCAAGACCATTAGGATAAGAACCTTTAACAACATCTGCATCTTTGTCGCCTTTATCTACTTTGACAGGAACAGCAACTCCATGTGTTCCTTCATAAACAACCCAAAGTAATTTTTTAGTTGAAGAAATATCATCTCTATTTGTTGCATGGTTTGGTTCATCCATATTACCAAAATTAGTTTGATTTGTTGAACCTAGTTCAGTGACAGTAACACTTGGATAATCTGCTCTTTGTGGAACACTGAAACCGTTTCCTTCAAAATTATAATTTCCTGGAACAATTACAATGTTTTTTCCTGAGATTGCATTTTGGTATCTACTAGTAATATAATCAATAACTTCAGAAATACCAGTGCCACCACTGCCTCCACCACAACCTGCTATTAAAATTTCTAGAGTTAGTGCTCCAGCACCAACAGCTGCTTTCATTTCTGGAGACATGTTTTCAAGATTCATAACCATTTTGTATAACCTCGTACTATATTATAAGGATTTAAATAATTATCTACTAGAACCTCTTTTGTTACCACTATAGAATAACTAATTATTTATAAATGTTTCGGTTTTTTGAGGAAAAATGAGAAAAAATAAGTAAAAAATAAAAAAAGTTTATCCAAGCAATAATCCACCGTATTTAACAAATAATGGGATAAATACTAGTGAAACAATGCTCATTAATTTTATCAGGATGTTTAATGATGGTCCTGCTGTGTCTTTGAATGGGTCACCAACTGTGTCACCAACAACAGCAGCTTTGTGTGTGTCAGAACCTTTTCCACCAAGTTTGCCTGATTCAATATATTTCTTTGCATTGTCCCATGCACCACCAGAATTTGCCATTGATATTGCTAACATTACTCCTGATACTAATGTTCCTGCAAGTAATCCACCAAGTGCTTCCATGCCAAACAACAATCCAACAAGGACTGGTACTATTACTGCCATTGATCCTGGAATAATCATTTCTTTTAGTGCACCTTTTGTTGCAATGTCAACACATTTTGCATGATCTGGTTTTGCTTTACCTTTCATTAAACCTTTAATTGTTCTAAATTGTCGTCTAACTTCTTCAATCATTTGGAATGCTGCTCTTCCTACTGCACGCATTGCGATTGAACAGAAGAAATAAGGTAACATTGCACCAACTAATAATCCTGCTATTACTAATGGATTCATTATGTCAATTGCTGAAAGGTTTCCTGATTGTGTAAATGCTGAAAATAAAGCAAGTGCTGTCAAGGCTGCTGAACCAATTGCAAAACCTTTACCAATTGCAGCTGTTGTGTTTCCTGCTGAATCTAAAGCGTCTGTAACTTTTCTGACTCTTTTTGGTAAGTTAGCCATTTCTGCAATTCCACCTGCGTTATCAGCAATAGGTCCATAAGCATCTGTTGCTAAACTGATTCCTAATGTTGATAACATTCCTACTCCTGCAATTGCAATACCATAAATTCCTGAAAAATGATATGCAAGATAAATTGCAACTGCTAAAACTAATGCTGGAATAGCTGTACTTTGATAACCTAGTGCTAAACCATGGATTATGTTTGTTGCTGAACCTGTTTTTGAAGCTTCTGCAACTGCTCTAACTGGTTTATATTTGTCAGAAGTATAGTATTCTGTTAAAAGTCCAATCAATACTCCACCAATTAAACCAGCTACCATTGCATAATACACTGTGATTGTGTCTGGTAAAATCCATTTTGTTACAAAGAATGCTCCAATTAACATAAGAACTGTTGCAACCAAAAGACCGTTTCTTAATGAACCGTGTACTTTTGCTTCTTTTTTAACTCTTACAAAAAATGTTCCTATTATTGAACATAAAATACCTAATGCTGCTAGAGCCATTGGTAACATTAAACCATTAATACCAAACATTACAATTCCAATTACCATTGCAGCAATGATTGAGCCAACGTAACTTTCATATAAGTCTGCTCCCATACCTGCAACATCTCCAACATTATCTCCAACATTGTCTGCGATAACTGCTGGGTTTCTTGGATCATCTTCTGGTATTCCTGCTTCAACTTTACCAACTAAGTCTGCACCTACGTCAGCTGCTTTTGTGTAAATTCCTCCTCCTACTCTGGCGAATAGGGCTATGGATGAAGCTCCGAATCCGAATCCTGCAATTACATTAACAACAATGCTTGGTTGGATTCCTAAGTATGATGTATATAAGTAATAAACACCGCTTAAGCCTAAAAGTCCTAGGCCAACAACTGTAAGTCCCATAACAGCTCCACCTGAGAAAGCTATTCTTAGTGCTTTGAAACCTTTCTTTGCTGCTTCTGTTGTTCTTACATTTGCTTTTGTTGCAATGCTCATTCCAATAAAACCAGCAAGTGCTGAGAATAAAGCACCAACAATAAATGCAATTGTTGTATATATTCCTTCATTAACTGCGGTTTTTGGATCATCTAAGAAAACTGCTAAAATGATTGCCATTATTACCAGAAAGATAAACAGAATTTTATATTCTCTCTTGAGAAAAGCCATTGCACCTTCTCTGATTGCCTGCGCAATCTCCTGCATTCTTTCATTTCCTGCACTTTGTTTTGCAATAAAGACTACTAATACAGTTGCGAACAACAAAGCAAGAATTGCTATTAACATTATCCATAATAACATATAACACACCCCCGTGTTTGTTTTTTAATAATTTAGAAAGAGGGTTTTGTTTTGGATTTATAAAGTTTTTCAAAAAATATTAATACTAAGTAGAAATTCCAGGAGATATGGGATATGATATTGATGATGAAGAAATAAGAAATAGTGGTAATGGAGTTCTAGAACTTTTGGCTTCAAGATTGGTTCATGAAGGATATAAGAAACTTGAAAATGAGCAAAGAAGCGGCACATATTATCAGGGAGATTATGATTTGGTTATGATAAAACCTAAAGAATGGTTTGATGTGTGTGTAAAAAAAGAAAATCCTGAAAAAGGAGTTTACAGATTAGATATTTACTCTAAGCTTGCGTCTATTTTACCTACTTTTGGTAAATTGTATAATGAAGAGTTACCTGATGAAATTGAAAAAATTGGGCCTGAGAAAGATAAGAATGAGAAAGGTAAAATAAAAATGTTTTTTAGGACAAGTGAAACTCAATATTCTGTACAGCAACCTTTTGAATCTATTGTTAGGGTTATTAATGCTGCGTATAATGCTGTGAAGAAAAGTGTATTATTAAGGTATTAAAAGGGAGAAAGTAAACTATACTTTCTATTATAATAAAATATTAAAAGGGTTCTTATTTGTTTTTTATGTATGATACCATTAGATAAAAGTGAGGCTGGTCTAGGAGAATTTTATTTTATTAACGCTACAACCCAAGGATTGATTAGACAAGGCTATGAACAATTAGGAATGAAAGAACAAAGTAGAGATTATGATATGACTGCTTATGATGTAATTATGACAAGACCAGATGAATTTTTTGATGTTGGAATTGTTAAACATAATGAATCTGAAGGAAAATATCAACTTGATATACATTTAAGGGTAAAAGAAAAAGGACAAGTTAATTTGAGTGAAATTGAAAGCTGGGAATTACCTAAAAGGATTAGTACTTCAAGAGGATTTGATGAGGATACAAATTCTAATAAAATTTTGATTGATTTAATCACTGAATCTGATATAAGTAAACCTAGGAAAGAGCCAGCTAGTGCAATATTAGTTGCTGTGCATGTTATTTATAATCATTTAAAAGAATATATAGAAAAAAGATAAAAAATTAAAAAAATTATAAAGCGATTACCATCCTATAAAACATAACTTGATCTCCATAAGGTTTTGGATCAAAACCAACATGTTCAGGTGTAATTTTTCCTAATTTTTCTACTGCTCTCTCTGCTTCCCTTATGGTTGCTTTTCTTATTGCATCTAGAAATCTTAATGGTTCTAAATCTTTTAAGTTTCTTGAGTATTTACCATCACCAACATAAATATAAAAATTGTCTGCATTAATTGGTTCTCCACCTTCTTCTTTGGATTGTTTTCCTGCACAACTTGGAAAAAGTGTTTCATTTACTAGTCCCATACGAGCATGGTATAACTTCCTGTCTCCTCTAACAAGGACAAGATCTTTTTCTTCAAATTCAATACCACAATAATCACATATATTTTTAGAGTCTTCCATTTTGATTACCCCATAATAATTATTATAACTCTAAAAAATAGAATTTATTTATAAAGTTATTGAAAAAATATATAGAAAAAAGATAAAAAAGATTAATAATTGATTAAAACCCAGCAAATGGGTCCCATAAATTATACTAATAATTTATGAGGATCTCAACGTCTTTGCCAAAGATTTCTTTTAAGTGTTCGAAGACTTTTTCTTTGATGAATGTTTTTGGCATTATTTGGTGTTTTACTAATGCTTTTTCCATTTCTTCGAGATTTGTTCTTTTTATACCTGTGAAAGATCCGTCATCATTTATCTTTGCATGGCTTACTTCTTTTTCTTCATGATCAATGTCATGAATTATGAATGCTTCTTTGCCGAGAAGAAGAACTTCTCCGTATCTATTACCATGTTTAACTCTTATCTTTGCTCTTTCTAGTTCTCTGCCACGTTTACGTTGGATATATTCAACCATGAATCTGATGAATTGGTTTGAATCCTTTCTTACATCTTCAACTTCGTTTTTAGTAAGTTTTTTGTTGTCATAGTCGTCTTTTGCTTTGATAACTTTCTTTAACATTCTTAGGTATTTTTCAGGGATTTTACCTAAAGCAACCATTTCGTTTTCAAATGTCTTGACCATTTCTTTATCACTGATTCTTTCAACACCTTCAAGTCTCATAACATCTCTGATTATTGTTACAATTGATTCATATACGCTAAGCATTGATTCTTCTTCTTTTATCTTTTCAATTTGTGTGAATAATCTTTTGATTCTTTTCAAATATTTTTCTGCGTTGCCTAAAAGTTCGTCAATTTCTTTACCGGTAACATCTTTTCTCATTCCATGTTCAAGTTCTTTTCTAACTTGAATATTTTGTTCAAGAATGTCAACGAATTTTGCTTCGAGTAATTTTTCTTTTTTGACAAAGATTTCTCTCATTAATGTTGGAGTTTCTTTTGGAGTTGGTGGTGGAACACCGTACATCATCAGAGCTGCTTGTGATGGTGTAAGGATTGCATAGAATGTATCTTCCATCCCAATGTCTTTTATTTTCATGTGTACTCTTTTTAACATTTGTTCTCCTGAGTGCATGAACATGTCAATTGCTTCTGCACTTGGTTTGATCTTGCCCATCTTTAGTAATTGTTTCCAAGGCATGAAAATACCTCTATCAAAGAATGGTACACCATCTCTTAATAATGTAAAGATTATTGGATTTGCTTCTTTTAATGAATCCCAGAAGTCTGTCAGGATATATACTTGTATGTTAAGTTTGTTTTTGATACCTGTCATTTCTCCTGCTTCAATACCCATGCCAATTATGATTGCTCTTAATTTATCTTTTAATTCTGCACGAGTCATTTTTTTGACATCTGTGTCGTCAATTACAACCCAAACGTCGATGTCAGAAGATTTTGTTGCTTTTCCTTGAACTAATGATCCTGCAAGAACGTATGAGACAATGTATTTTTCGAACTTTTTCAGAATCATTGTTTTATGGATTTCTGCAATCTTGACTGCTTGTAACATACCTGTATCAAAAACAGGTGCACCTAATGCAATTAATTGTAATAGTTCATGTTTTCCATCATAGCATGATTGCCATAGTTCTGAAAGAATAACTATTTGTGCTTGGAAGTTTTTGTCGATTTCTTCTGCTTGTTTTTTTATGATCAATGTTAATTTATCTTTGAGTTCAAGTTTTGACATTTTTTTAGAATCAGAGTCGTCGATTAAAACTAAAACATTAATTTTGTCTTTGTCTACTTCTTTACCTTCTTGTGGTTTTGGTGGTGGAAGTAGGGATACGCCCATAATATATTTTCCAAACTTACTTACAATTTGTTTTTGGAATTTTTCTATTTTTGTTTTGATTGCTTTTAGTTTTTCCTGAGCTTCTTTTGGTAATTTTGCAAGAGCAGCTTGCTCTGCTTTTTTCATTGCATCATCTTGTTTTGGTTTTTTTGAGTTCTTTTTTGCCATTTATCATCACCTATATCCTTTAACATATAGTTTAAAATATCATCTTTTAATTAGTAACAGCACTGAGTATATAAAGATTATTTGGGTTAAGGATATAAGTGTGTGACAAAAAAGTCAGTGATATATGACATTTTTGTCTCAGTTATATGTTGTGTTGGATAGTAGTGTTTAAATATAGGTGTTACATAACATACTTTTGATGACATAGTCGTCATTACATAATGAAAAACCAAAAAATTTATAAGGATATGATAAATAAAATATATTAGGTGATTTATAATGAATATGCGCCTTAGGAAATTAAAGGAAGATCTTGAGAAAGAATTTGGAAATTCTGAATATTTACCTATATTCAAAAGAATTCATAAACAATATGTTGGTTTTAGAGCAAGAAAAAAGAAATACTCAAAAGAACTTGAAGAAAAAATTATGGCTGAATTTAAGAGAGACCCTCTTTATAAAACATTAAAAAGAGATGAGGATAGTGATGAAGCAACACCTAGTAAAGAACACCATCAAAGATTATATGAAATTACTAAGAAAGTTTTAAAAGAAATGTTTAATATTGATCCTGGTGCAGAAGATTCAGATGACCTATTAAGGTTGGAATTAAGAAGACATGGGTTATATAACCATGAAACAGATATCCGTAAACATCTTGAAAGGCTTACTGATTATAGTGATGAAGCTCTAAAAGAGGATTTCTTTGATAGCCTTGGTTTAAGAAGATCTGGAAATGATGTAAATCTTGTTGCTCAAGGATTAAATAAAGGAGATCCATTCCATAAAAATAAAGATACACTTGAGAAATTTACTAAAAAATTAATAGGTGCAATAAATCCAGATGTAAAATTAGCTGATCTTGAAGGTTATGATGATGTTGCAGGTAGACTTGTTTCTAATGCACAAGAATATGATTCAGCAAAATCAAGATACAGAGTTAAAAGATAATTTTTTTATTCTTTTTATTGTGTTTAGATGACATTGGTAAAATGCAGAATGTAATGTATAACACAATAGATAATGTAGTTTGTTATAAAGATCATAGTAGTGCTAAGCTTAAAACTAATTATGGAATTGTAAAAGATAGAGAAAGTAATGAAGTAAAAATATTTTCAAAAATTAATGAAATTGATGATTATGTATCAAGTTTAAAACATTTTGAATCATTCTATGACTCACATATGCAAGAAGAAGGTGAAAAGTTCCTTAAATATGCTAGTAAATTAGCCAATCCTGGGAAAAAAACAATTAAACAAATTGCTGTTCTAGATAAAACAGACCCAAGTGGAAAAGGAATGGCTGCTATACATACGGGTCATGAAATATTATATTTTAGTAAAAAATTTTATGAAAAAGCAAAAAAAGATATTGGAAGAAAATTCGGATTATCATCTGATGCACAATTAGAATCTGTAATCAATCATGAAAATCTTCACCTTTACTTTGGTTTTTCAGGAGCAATAGGAGGAGAAAGGGCTCTAGAACAGTTTGCTGCAAGAATTTATAGTATGATGGCTCGTGATGAAAAAGATCCTGTTAAAAAAGAGAAGTATCTTAAGATGGCAGAACATGCTAAACATCGTGCTGGGATAGCACATATTAATTATGGAGAAAAAGTGGCTGCGATTGCTGCAATGATTGAAAAAGGTATGAGTGAAGAAGAGATTGAAGAGATGATTAATGAAGAAGATAGTGAAGAAAGTGATAGTGAAGAATAAGATTATTTCTTATCAAGTGCTTTGTTTAAGTCTTTAACTAATTTATCTGCATCAATGCCATGTGCTTGTGCTCCTTGTTCAAGTGTTTCAAAATGTGCTACTGCGCAACCTATGCAATGTAAGCCGTGCTTTGCAAAGACTTCTAGTGTTTCTGGGTATTTAGAAGCAATTTCACCAATATTCATGGTTTTTGTTATTTTAGGCATTTTAGTCAATTACCTTTATTTCACCATGTTCGCACTGTGTTTCACATGCTCTACAGCCAATACATTCTTTAGGGTTTTTGACAATTACTTTGTCTCCTTCTTTTGCAAAAACCTGTGTTGGACATACATCTAATGCATCTAGTAAGCATTTTTCGTTTCCTTTACATTTTGCATCAATAACTGGATGTGGCATAATTAATCACCTTTAGCAATAAAATAAAGGGTTTGATTTATATAAGTTGTGGTTTAGTTTTTGCTACTTTTGTGAAATGACTCATTTTCGAAACATTTATATATATGTTAGTATATAATATTGTATACTAGTATCAAAAAAGAGGTTATTTTTATGGAAAAAGAGCTTGTAAGGTTCAGAGAAGACGTGGATGCATGGGTTAAGGAGATAAGGTGCCAAGTATCAAGTTTTATGGATGTTCCTTCTGTTGTGACTGACAATTTGCAGAATATTGAACATAATTATGAGTTAATTAACGAATTAAAGGTAGAAATAGAAGAATTAAAGCAAGAGCTCAAAATGCAAAGATTAATGCAAATGATACTAATAAAACAAAAAGTTAACTAAGTTCGCTTTCTATTTTTTTTAATACAGAACCTACTGCTACGAATATATTCTTGTCTGTAACATTGGAATTGAATGGTTTTCCATTGTTAAGAACTTTTGCATCTACTTGGAATTTCTTGTTATCTTCTGCTTGGTGGATTGGTTTTACTCTTAAGCTTAGTTGTTCAAAGTTTTTACAGATGTCTGAGTATTTTTTTGCATAATTACCAATTATCTTTTTTAGAACAATCATTGTGCCGCCGTCAAATTCCTGGAATCCTGTTAATTGTATACTTCCACCTAGTTCAACTGTGTCTCCTGGAGAAGGTTGTTGTTCTTGTGCTATAGGTTCTTCTGTTTGTGCTTTTTCTTCATCCATATTTTTGCACCCCCAACATGATCTCTACAAGAGAGTATATGGGTTTTGATATATTTAAAGGTTGTGGTGAAAAAACATGCTTGAACAGAAAATTTATATAGTTTCAAGAGTAATTGATTTATATGGGAAGTTTTATAGAAATTAACGATACTTTGCAAATTACAACAGAACAAGGGTTTCCAAAAGAGTTAGATCTGAAAAAGCATATTAAAAAACCTATTTTGTTAAAGGATATTAAAGATAAAGTTTTTGAATTTCATGATAAACCTAAAGCAAGGATTTACCATACTCCTCCAACTAGATGTTTCTTAGTACATAATATAGATGAAAAATGGTTGTATTGGGGTAAAATAATTATGTTAGAGCAAACAATTAATTCTGAAAGTAATACAACTTCTGGGAAATATAAAATTATTCAAGTTTATGATCCTGAATATCAGGTACAGATTACTAAGAATGAATCTCCTGATGGATTAAGTTATTTCTAAAAGAAATTAAAAAAAAGTGGGTCTGAGTTGATTACCACCTCAGAACCTTAGGTTCCGAGACCTCCTAGATTTGGAATTCTCACTTTGTTCGAATTCATTAAAAAAGAAAAAAGTGGGCCTGATGAGATTACCACCAAGCTTTTTTGTTGAGCTTTGCTCAAAAAAAAGTTTGAACAAAAATCCACTTAAGTTAGACATTTTGCTACGCAAAAGTCTAACGAACTACTACAATAAAAGAAAAAAGTGGGCCTGATGAGATTTGAACTCACGACCACTGCTTTACTTAGATTGTATGAAACACTGTCATATAAGAGCAGCGCTCCAATTGTCTGCTTTACTGGAAAGCTCCAGACTAAGCTACAGGCCCAATGCGGCGAGCGGGACTTTCGTGAAACGAATTTTCGCTTCAACTCGAACCCGCATCCATACCGTGGCAGGGTACGATCCTAGCCATTAGACTATCACCGCATGAATATGATGAGTTAAATAAAAAAACTCATTGTGATGATGGGCCCGGCCGGACTTTCGTGAAACAAGTTTCATGCCTCAACTCGAACCGGCGATCAATGCCTCACTTATCAGTAAAACAGACTGAATGTAAGGGCACTGTCATAGCCACTAGACCACAGGCCCATTATAGAATAAGATTTTTATTTTAATTTATAAAGTTTTCGACAAAGTCGAAACGATTTAGGAAACTTTGTTTCCTAAAACTTAACGTTTATTTAGAGCATACTTAACTTTCCAGTCACTTTATCAATTAACTCTTCTTTGTCTGGCCCAATTGCCATGCATGTTACTGTGCCTGGTGCAACAACTGTTTTTCCTGCATCTGTAATTACTGCTGTTGTTAAACTAAGTTGTTCTGCATCTTGTTTGTATTTGAAAAGTTCTTTTTTATCTTTAACTTTGAGAACTATTTTTTTCATTCCTTGGAAACGCCATTTTTTTCTTTTGAAAAAACTAGATCTGAGTGTTGCTTCAACTGATGCATGTGCAACTTGAACAGCAAGTTTACCTTTTGGAAGTTTTAGGTCTTGTCTGATTAAGATAACTTGTTTCATACTATTGAGAATTGTTTTGAAGTTTTTAAGAGTTGTGGTTTTTCATGTGTGCATAGTGCCATGCCTATAAAAAACACAAAAACCTGCTTTTTTTGATTAAGGTTTTTGATATCATTGTCTTACGAACCGAATAATTGTTTTTTATAAAAAAGTGGCACAGGCACTATGCATGTATATTTTTTATTAGTAAACTATAAAAACATCAATAACTACTTCTTGTTTTATGTTAAAGAAAGAAGATTATGATCAGTTAAGAGAAGAGATTCTTGAATGGATGCCTGAAAAGATTATTGATTGTCATACTCATACTGCTACACAATACGATATTAAAGAGGTTCATTTACCAAGGTTTCCTTTGACATATAATATTCTTCATGATCGGATTCTTAGTGCAAAGTTAAATGTTTTTGATAGGATTTTTCCTGGGAGAGATATTAAATTAGTTGGATTCCCATTACCACTAAGGTTTGAAGGTATTGAACCTAACAAATGGAATAATAAATTAATGATTAAAGAGATGAAAAAAGGTTTGATTGGAGTTATGTATGGTTCAAAAAAGGTTGAAGATTTGGAGAAAACCATGGAAGTTGCTAAAAAGAATAGAGTTAAATTTCACGGGATTAAGTTTCATCCAAGGATGACTCCTGAAAAACCTAAAAATGAGGTTTTTGTTGTAGATACTTTGAAAGAAGAGGTTTTGGAGTTTGTTGATAGGAATAAGTTTGCTATGAATCTTGAATTGTCACATGGATTATGTGAAGAAGATGTTGAAAGATTGCTTGAGATTGATCAGAATTATAGTAATATTAACATTATTTTACCGCATATGACTTATAATCATTTTGGTTTTCTTATTGAAAAACAGGATTATGAAAGTTCATTAAAGAGTTCAAATAAAATCTTTGTCAAGGATTTTAAAAAAATAGCTGATACTAAGAATATTCATCTTGATACTGCAATGGTTTTAGATAAAAGAATGATTCAAGCTGCTTTAGAGGTAATGGGAGAGGATAAAGTATTGTATGGGAGTGATTATCCTTTCTGCTTTACACCAAAAATTAAAGATTATAGACCTGATGAACAAATTGTTGCAAAGAATCTTAGAAGAATATTAAATGGAAAGTTGGAAGAGGTAAAAGATCTTTATGCTTATGATTATAATCTTTATTTTGTTCTTAAAATAATTAAGTTGGCTGAGGAAGCATTGAACTTAGATATTGGAAAAAAGGTTTTAGAAAGAAATGCAAAGAAAGTGTTTAGACTCTGAGTCTTTTTCCGTCTACTATTATGATTGGATCTTTGAATACTTGGTCAAGGTGTATTAATGTTTTGTTTGCACCACCAAACCATGCATTTGAACCTATTGCAACATGTGCTGTAAGATGTGCTTTTTCGTCTAAAATTGTTGCGCCAACTATTTTTGATCTTGGATTAATTCCAATTCCAAGTTCTGAAAGTTTTGCAACGTTTTTTGGAAATTTTGCTCTTGCTTTTGCTTCATCAATTGATTGTTGTAAAAGTTTTGCTTCTTTTTTTCCTTGGATTTCTATGACATCTCCATCCTTTACAATTAATTTAACAGGATCTTTGATTAAAAGAGTACACTTTTTGCATCTTATTGAACCGTCAATAACTACTGTTCCGTTTACATTTGTTTTGCCTCGCGGTGGAATGTATACTTCACCAACAGGCAAATTACCTCCTGTGCCTGGTTCTCTGAAATCACCATCGTTAGCAATTGCTTTCATTCCTTCTACATCATAAACAAGATTTGTGCCTTTTCTTGTTTTTATAGTTATTATTTCTGCTTTATCAAGGATTTTTTTGATTTTTCTTGCTTTTTCTTGCATTGCGACATAGTCAACATTGATGGCTTCGATTAGGAATTGGTAATAATGTGTGTCAAGCATTCCAAGGCTTGGTGAAGAAAGGAATCTGTGTTTATTTTCTCTGGCAAATGTTCTGTAACTTTTACAGATTTCTTTTATACTACCGAGCTTGTTTGATAGATTAAGAACAATAAGGTTTCCTTGTTTTAATTCTGATAATGCTTTTACAACAAGATCACTTGCAGGATCACCTGGTGTTTTTATTTTTTGTGTGATTAATGTTGGTTTTAGTTTTAGGTCTTTAGCTGCAAAGTAATATGCTCCACTCATGACTCCTGCAATGTGTTGGCCAAAGTTACCTCTGTCACCAATAATAAGAATTTCTTCACCAGGTTTTGCATTGAGACAATCTAGAAGAACTCTTCTAAAAAAATATTTTGTTGACTGTGCAAGATTGTACAAGCCAGCGCTTTTCAACCAATTAAAATGTGCTTCTGAATGCATGGTAATTATTATAAGGAAAAGATTTATAAATGTTATGAATATATAATTATTAAAAAGAGGGAAATAATGGCAATCAATGAATGGAAAATTTTTAAGAAACATTCTAAGGGTAAAGGTAAAAAAATTAATATTGATGAAAATATTTCTGTGATTGAAGATTTTTTAAAACATATTAATATTGATGCAAAAGAGACACTTGAAAAGTTAGCACATTATAAAAAATTAAGAAAAGGTAAACAATATAAAAAAGATATTGAAAAACAGTTAGAAGCATGGCACGAATTCTTAAAACATTATTGGTTCCTGGAAGATGATGTTGATACTAATGGTGAGAGAGTTAAAAAGATTACTGCTAGGCATAGGGAAGTTGCTAACAAGCTTAAGATAAGCAGAAA
>CAYMBN010000008.1:0-37767 GCA_964388715.1 uncultured Methanosarcinales archaeon | reverse complement strand
TTATAACAAAATTTTCCTGAGAAAAAGCCTTTTTTATTAAGCCACTTGAAAAATATTCTGTCACCTTCCCATACATTAAGGTTAGGTAGTTCTTGGTCACTGATCCATTTAAGATGGCCTTCGTTTGATGTTATTAGTTCACCTTCAAATTCTTTTGCTACAAATACAAACACATACCAGTCTTCAGGAGGGTAACCAACATCATTTGGAAATGTTAGAAGTCCTTTTAGTTCTGGGTTTTTTATTGTTAAACCTGCTTCTTCTCTTATTTCTCTGATAACGCATTCTTCTGGTGTTTCACCTGGATCTACTTTGCCACCCAGACCGTTCCATTTACCTTCATGCATGTCGTTTTGTTTCTTTGTTCTGTGGAGCATTAAGGTTTTACCATCTTTTTTTACATAACAGAGTGTTCCTACTTTCATGGTTTTGAAGAAGAAGAGGTTGTTTAAATATTTTATCAGTAAAATTTATATATTAGCCTGTGTTTTTGTGTTATGATGAACAAAAACATTAACTTAAATTCTGTATTGTTTTCTTTAGTTGTAAGTATAACTACTACAAATACAACTACAACAACAACCACAACAGCATAAGCTGTTCAGTGGCCTAAATCTTGTTTTTAAACAAAACTATTATAAATAAAAACAATAAAAAATAATACGAAGGGTGAAAAAATGATAAAAATTCAATTTCATGATGGGGTTGAGAGGAAGTTTAAGGAAGGTGTTTTGGCTAGTGAGATTGCTAAAGAAATAAAAGGGAAAGGTGCACTTGCTGTAAAGATTAATGGTAAAGTGTTTGATCTTAACACACCTATTAATGAAGATTGTACTTTCAAACTAATTCATTTTGATGATGATGAAGGTCTTGAGATATTTAGGCATTCTTCTGCGCATGTTTTAGCGCAAGCATTGATAAGTTTGTATCCAAAAGCATTGCCAACAATAGGTCCTGCTGTTGAAGAAGGATTTTATTATGATTTTGATATGGATCCTGTTGGAGAAGATGATATTAAGAAAATTAATGAAAAGATAAGAGAGATTGTGAAGAAAGATTTAAAGTTTGAACGTGAAGAAATTTCTAAGAAAGAAGCACTTAAGATATTTAAAAATAATCCTTACAAGACTGAGATGATTAATGAACTTGTTGATGATAAGGTTTCTGTTTATCAAAATGGTGATTTTGTTGACCTTTGTAGAGGACCGCATGTGCCAAGTACTGGATATATTAAAGGAATAAAAGTAACTAAAGTAGCTGGTGCATATTGGAGAGCTGATGCTAAGAATAAGATGTTGCAACGTATTTATGGAATTAGTTTTCCAACTAAAGAAGAGTTAAAGCAGTATTTAGGGAAAATGATGGAGGCTGCTAAGCGTGATCATAGAAAAATAGGAAAAGAGATGGATCTTTTTAGTTTTCATGAAGAAGGACCTGGATTTCCTTTTTTTCATGGTAAAGGTTGTTTTATTTTTGATCAATTAGTTGGGTTTATGAGAAGTGAGATGTTAAAACGAGATTATACTTTGAATAAGACACCTTTGATTTTGAATAAAAAGTTATGGTTGCAAAGTGGACATTGGGATCATTACAAAGATAATATGTATTTTACTAAAATAGATAATAAAGATTATGCTGTGAAACCTATGAATTGTCCTGGTAATCTTTTGATTTACAAGACAGCTGTGCATTCTTACAGAGAACTGCCTATTCGTGCTGGTGAATTTGGTGTTGTGCATAGACATGAGTTAAGTGGAGTGTTGTCTGGATTGTTTAGAGTTAGATTTTTTACTCAAGATGATGCACATATTTTTTGTACTGAAGAACAGCTTGAAGATGAAATAATGGGATTGATTAAGTTTATAGATTTTATTTACAAAACATTTGGGTTTGAGTATCATGTTGAGCTTTCAACTAGGCCTGAAAAGGCAATGGGTTCAATTAAAGTTTGGCAGAAGGCTGAGAAAGCGCTTGAAAATGTTTTGAAAAAAGCTAAGATGAATTATAAGATTAATCCTGGTGATGGTGCATTTTACGGACCAAAGATTGATTATCATCTTAAAGATGCAATTGGAAGAACCTGGCAGTGTGGTACAATACAGGTTGATTTTTCAATGCCTGAGAAGTTTGACCTTGAGTATGATGGTAAAGATGGTAAACGACATAGGCCTGTTATGGTACATCGGGCAATATATGGTAGTGTTGAACGGTTCTTAGGAATACTTGTTGAACATTATGCTGGGAAATTTCCAATGTGGTTAAGTCCGTTACAGATTAAGTTGGTAACTATTAACGATGACATGATTCCTTATGCTGAGAAAGTGTTAAAGGAGTTTAAGCAAGCTGGACTAAGAGCTGAGATTGATTACAGGCATGAATCAGTGAGTAAGAAAGTAAGAGAAGCTATTGTTAAAGAAAAAGTGAACTATATATTAGTTGTTGGAGAGAATGAGAAAAAGAATAATACAGTTAATGTCAGAGATAGAAGTAATAAAGTTCTTGGTGAGTCTAAGGTAGAGAAGTTTATTGAACAGTGTTTGAAAGAGGTTGAAGGGAAGAAGTAGAACAAAATATTTAAACTAGTTTTTCTTTTTCTTTGTTATGTTTAAAAAAGTGGTTGATGATTTGATTGAAGAGGAGAGTTTTCTAAAGAATCCTTCTGTTAAGGAGTTGAGAGAGTTGGCTAAGAAGGATGAGGTTGCTAACAAGCATAATATTCCTGTTTATCATACAAAGATTACTTCTAGGATTAAAGATCAGACTTTTATTTATCAGCAGGTTGATGATAAGAAGAAAAAAGAAATCAAGAAAGATATTAAATATGCTGTTAAGTTTTTGAAAGAGAATGGGAAAGAGTTAATTTTTGTTGAACGTTGTGTTGGGCAGAATAATCGTTTTGGTATGAATACTTTGTTGATTGTTCCTAAAGAATATGCAAGACTTGCTTTTATGAATACAAAAAATTTTTTTGATAATAAAAGAGATAAAGGGATTGATATAATTACAGTTGTTGTACCTGGTTTTAAAAAAACAGCGACTTATATTGATATTGAGGAGAATGTTACATTTATTCTTGGAACTGATTATTATGGAGAAGTTAAGATGTCTATGCTTAGGCTTGCAATGAAGATTATGCGAGATGAAAAAAGAGGACTTGGGTTGCATGCAGGAAGTAAAGTGTATAGAGTGATTGATAAAAATCATATGTTAATTGAGAAAAATGTTTTGGTTTTTGGTTTAAGTGGGACAGGTAAGACAACTATTATTATTCATGATCATGAATTTGAACAACCCGAAGGAATTGGGATTAAACAAGATGATATTATTTTGTTAAATAGAAGAGCTTTTGCATCTGGAACTGAGAATTATCTTTACATAAAAACAGATAATGTAAGTGAACAGGAAAGTTTGCTTAATGCATGTCTTGAAGAAGAAGCAATTGTTGAAAATGTTGCTGTTAAAGAAGGTGAACTTGATTTTGATAATACTGAGTTTTGTGCAAATGGAAGAGCTATCATTAATAGGATGAAAATTTCTAATTCTACTCAAAAGATAGATATAAAAAAGATTGATTATTTGTTTTTTAATACACGCAGGTATGATATTCCTATTGCAGGTAGACTTAAGAGTATTGATCAGGCTGTTACATATTATATGTTAGGTGAGTCTGTTAAAACGTCTGCTAGTACTATGGACAAATCACAGTTTGGGAAAACTATGCGTGTTGTTGGATTTGATCCGTTTATTGTGCCTGCTTTTGAGAAGAATGCTAAAAGGTTAAAAGAAATATTTGGGCTTAATCCAAAGTTAAAAGTTTTTATTCTTAACACTGGGAAAATTGGTGGAATAGAGCACGGAATTAAGATTAAAAAAGAAGATACTTTTGATGTGATAAAAGCTATACTTAAAGGAACAATTAAATGGAAGTTTGATAAAAATGTTGGTTATGATATTCCTGAGGAAATTCTTGGGGTTGATATGAAGAAGTTTGATCCTTACATGATTTATGGTGACGAAAAGTTTAAAGAAATTATGGATAAATTAAGAAAAGAGAGGGAAAAATATTTAAAACAGTTTAAGGTTGATTTCTTGAGATTATGAGAATAGAAAAACCAACCTTAATAATTATTGTGTTGGCTGCTTTTGCAGTAGGAATACCAACATACCATATAGGTTGTCGATTGTTGACTTATAATCATACTATTGAAATTCCAGTGGAAAAAGAAATAAATCAAAAGGATGTTAAAAAGTTGTACAAAAAATATATGACTCCTGAAGCTGAACCTGAAAAAAGATATAAAAAACAACCTATGCCTGAGATTGAATATGATTCAAGATATATGAGATTTTGTTAAAATGGCAAAAACAATAAAAATTCCTACAATGCATAATAATTATGTTATTGATCTTGCTTTTGATACGATTGCAAAGGGGAAGCAAGCTATTGTGTTTGTTAATTCTAAGAGAGGGGCTGAGAAAAGTGCTGAAGAGATTGCACATAAGATAAAAGGAGTAAGTCTTTTGGGGCTGAGTGAAAAGGTTTTGCGTGTTTTGTCAAGGCCAACAAGGCAGTGTCAACGGCTTTCTAAGTGTGTTAAGAAAGGTATTGCGTTTCATCATGCTGGTTTGACGCATCGGCAGAAAGAGATTATTGAGGATGAGTTTAAGAGTGGGAAAATAAAGATTATTTGTGCAACACCAACACTTGCAGCTGGAGTTGATATGCCTGCTTTTAGAACGATTCTCA
Source organism: uncultured Methanosarcinales archaeon (assembly GCA_964388715.1). Classification (GTDB taxonomy): domain Archaea; phylum Nanobdellota; class Nanobdellia; order Woesearchaeales; family CAYMBN01; genus CAYMBN01. The sequence continues at coordinate 33,020 of CAYMBN010000008.1, read as the reverse complement.
AGGATTTGAGAAGGTATAGTGGTTTTGGTTTGAATTGGATACCAACGCTTGAATATCTTCAGATGGCTGGACGTGCTGGTCGACCTAGTTATGATAATTATGGTGAAGCAATTGCGATTGCGACAACACAAACAAATAAAGAAGAGATTTATGACAGGTATGTTAATGGAGAAGTTGAAGAGATTTATTCTAAACTTGCTGTTGAGCCTGTGTTGAGGACATATTTATTGAGTTTGATTGCTACTAATTTTGTTAATAGGAAAAAAGAGATTATTGAGTTTTTCAAAAAAACTTTTTGGGCGCAACAGTTTAAGGATATGGAAAAGTTGATTGGAATTATTGAGAAAATGTTGAGACTTTTGGTAGATTATAACTTTATTGAGAGATTAGGTGGTAGTGATTTTGTTTCTGCTGATGAAATTGAAGATGAAAAGTTTTCTGCTACATTAATTGGGAAAAGGGTTGCTGAACTTTATATTGATCCAATGACTGCGAATTATTTAATTAAATGTTTGCAAAAGGCAATGAAAAAGGAGATTAATGCTTTTTCTTTTTTGCAGATGGTGTCGCACACTGTTGAGTTAAGACCACTACTAAGGGTTAAGCCTAAAGATGATTTTGTTGAAGAAGCTTATGTTTATTTTAATGAGAATATTCTTGAGGAAGATGTTTCTACTTTTTCACCTGAATATACTGGATTTTTGAGTTCTATAAAGACAGCATTGTTTTTTTTGGATTGGATTAATGAAAAAGATGAAGAGTTTTTATTAGATAAGTTTTCTATTAGACCTGGTGAGACTAGAGTTAAACTTGATAAAGCAGATTGGTTATTGTATGCGTCTGAGGAACTTGCTAGAATACTTAAATTTCAAAAGTTGATTAAAGAAATTGTTAAGTTGAGATATAGATTAAAGAGTGGAGTTAAGGAAGAGTTGTTGGCATTGTTGAAGTTGAAAAATATTGGAAGAGTTAGAGCAAGGAAGTTGTTCAGGAATCGGGTGAGAAGTTTAGGTGATGTTAAGAAAGTTGATGTTAATAGGTTAGTACAAATTCTTGGGAAGAAAATTGCGATTGATGTAAAAAAACAGGTTGGGCAGGATGTTAGTCAAATAAAAGTAAAAGAAAGAAAAAGAAAAGGCCAAATAAGTTTAATGGATTTCTAAATTTCCATTGCAAAGCATGCAATCATTAGGAAAATACCTTCGATTGCAAATATTATGTGGTAAACTATTCCACTTATAAAGTTTAGTTCAAACCAGGTTGGACCTATGTTGAACTTGAATAATACTTTTAATATTCCTGCTGCAAGGAATAATACTGCAATCAGAAATGAAAACCATCCAATTGGATTGCTGTTTGTGATTTCAATAACAGAATTTACCATTAGGTAAAAACCAAATCCTGCTACAAAGTATGCAAATATACTAAAAGGTAACCAGTTTAATTCAAACCAAGCTGGACCAATATTTACTCGAAATAATAAAGGTAGAATACCTGCTGCAGCAACAACTGCTCCAACAAAAAAACTTAACCAATCTTTTGCTTCCATCATAATAATGCACCTCTTTAATGATTATATATTATTTTTGGGATTTCTTATATATAAAGCTTTTGAAAATGTGGAGCATTTTTAAGAGCTGTTTTTAGATTAAAGTGATTACCCATAACACGATTGCACTTACAATTGGGATGATTAGGTTATCATCTAGTTTGTATCCTCTTAACTCAATGTCAATTCCTTCTGCAATCATTGCTAGTGTTGAGGCTGCTAAGGCATGAGCCCATGGAACAAAGAACATTGCGCCTAAGGTTGCTGCAATGATTCCTGCGATAACACCTTCAATGAATTTTTTATCTGAAAAAGGATGTTTTACTTTGCCAAACTGACCTATTAAAGGTGCAATTGAGTCACCTAAGCCTAGAATTATGATTGATGCAAGTGCTATATTTTTTTCAAAGAATAAGACAACTATTACTATTCCTAAAAGATAAACGAGTGCGCCTATTCCTGGAAATTTTTGTAAATTATGTTGTCTTTCAAAATTGTCAAGAAGCCAGCTGATAAATGGAATTCTTTTTTTCATTGAAATGATGGCAAGAATATAACCAATGATGAGGAGGGTTAGTAGTGTTTTTATGCCAATAATGTTGTAATAGATTAGGATTACAAATATTAAACAGGATGCAATATGGAATATTTGTCTTTTTAATTCAAGTCTTGATATCATTTTGGTATATTATCTTAATATTTTATATTTTTTTTCGAGATTATAAAAAAATAATCCTAGTGCATAACCAATTAATCCGCCAAAAATAATGTCACTTAGGTAATGTGCTTTGAAATATAATCTACTGAAGCAAACGATTAGTGCGAATGTGATCCAAAAATATTTTAGTTTAGGGAATTCTCTATCTAAAATTGGAATTGTTGAGAATACTATTGCAGCGTGTGCGCTTGGGAAAGATGGGCTTGAGATTGTTAATAGTGATGGTAAGTTAAGTGCAATGTATGGTCTTGTTCTGTTTATGATGTATTTTATTCCATAGGTTATTGCGAATGTTAATCCAAAGCTCAGCCAAAGTGGGATTACCCATTCCTTCTTTTTTTCGTTGTAAAGGAATAAGCTTGTCATGATTACTAGAATTATGACAACGCTTAATGGTTCTGTGATCCAGAGAAGGAATTTGTCAATGATTGGTATGTTAATGTTTTTGAATAAGAGAATAATTTGTTTGTCAATGAAAAAGCTGAGGATTGTTAAGAGAATTCCCACTGTGTAGATTAGGATTAATGGATTTTTTGAACTCTCTTTTTTGTTTTTTTTCATTAGATTTTTTAGACTGTTTTGATGAAAAATTTTGTGAATATTGTATTGCCTGTTAAACATACAATTGTAACAATTATTCCTGCGATAAGTACTCCTATGATTGATGCAATTAAATAATCTTTGAATTTGAAGCCTAAAAGATATGCACCTAGGCCGCCTGAGTAAACTCCTGAGCCTGGTAATGGAATTCCAATAAATATTGCTAGACCAAGTACACCATATTTTTCAACATAAGGGTGGACTTTTTTTTGTGTTTTTATTACGACTTTTTGGTATAGGTTGTTTAATGATGGGATTTTTAGGAATGCGTGGATTATGTAGTTTAGAAATATCCAAATAAATGGTACAAGTATTATGTTTGAGATAATGCAGATTGTAAAGACAAGCAATGGGTTCATACCATATTTAAATATTCCCCATGGTATTGATGCTCTTAATTCTAGGAAAGGTAGTAATGTTATTGCAAATAGGATTAATGTTTCTTTTATCATTATTATTAGGATAATCTTGATGTTTTTAAAAGTTTTGAAATATAATAATTATCTTTTCCTTTTCTCTCTAAGAAGTCTGATGATTAATCTAACATCTTTCATCATTAACTGGTTTTCACGTTCTGCTTTTCTGTTGATCTGGTAATCATATTTTGCAGTAAGTCTGTCACGTTCTGCTTCCCTGTTCTGACTCATTAAGATGATGGGAGCTTGTACAGCAGACAAACATGACAATATCAAATTCAAAAGTATGAATGGATAAGGATCAAATGGCTCTCCAGTAGATAACTTAAACCAAAAATATGCATTTATTATCATCCATATTGCAATAAAAGCAAAGAACCCTATAATGAATGCCCAGCTTCCACAGAAATATGTTAATTTGTCTGCTGCTTTTTGAGCAAAAGTAAGTTCAGTTTTGTAAGTAGGATGAGATTTCTTTTTATGGTTTTTATGATTATTGTTCCTCTTTTTTTTGTCTTTTTTCATGTTATATAATAATTTATAACTTAATACTATTTAAAGTTTACTTGTACTTTTCATCTAACTTCTCATAAACCTTCTTTAACTCTTGTGCTCTTTTCTTATCAGTAACTAATAAAGCATCTTTTGTGTCAATTATTACAAGATCTTTTACACCCATTGTTGTGACTAGTTTTTTACTGAAAATGATTGAATCTTTTGTGTCAATAGCAATGTGTTTTGCTTTTATGATGTTTCCATCTTTGTCTGGTTGAAATAGTCTTTCCATTGCATGCCAGTCACCAATATCATCCCAGTGCATGTCTGCTGTTATTAATGTCATGTTAGATGCTTTTTCACTAATACCATAATCAATTTGTATGCATGATTGTTCTGGAAGTGAGTTGAAAACTTCTTTAATTGTGTCTGGGTTTAGGTTTGATTCTTTGATTTTGATTAGGGCTTGGTGGAGTTCTGGCATGTGTTGTTTTATTGCATCAAGCATGACAGATGCTTTAAAGATGTACATGCCTGAGTTCCAGAAATATTTTCCTGATTTGAGGAATGTTTCTGCTGTTTGTAGATCTGGTTTTTCTTTGAATGATTGTACTTTATAGATTTCGCTGTCAAGTTGTTCTCCTTGTTCAATATAACCTAAACCAGTGTGAGCATGAGTTGGTTTAATGCCCATGACAATTATTTCATCACTGTTTTCTGCTCTTTTTAGTGCTTTTTGAATATATTCTAAATATTTTTTTTCGTCATTGTAGATATGGTCTGTTGTTTCTATGAAAATGACTGCATTAGGGTCTTTGTGTAGGAGAGAGATTGTTGCTAGACCAATGCAAGGTGCTGTGTTTTTTGCAGCTGGTTCAATTATATAATTTATGTCTGGTGTATCTTTTTTGATATGTTGTTCAAGAAGTTGGCTTGTTTCAATGTAAATGTTGTTTTTGAATAATGGTTTTAATCGTTCAACTGTAATTTGCATCATGGATTTATCTCTACTTAGTTTAAGACATTGTTTTGGTTTATTTTTTCTGCTCATTGGCCAGAATCGTTGGCCAGAGCCTCCTGCCATTATAACACAATGATACATTTTAATGGTTGATAATAGGGTTTTATTTAAAATGTTTACTGTTTTATAATAAGAGTTAAAAGAAAAACAGAGCATCTAGGTTCAGAACCAAACATTAAATCCGAAGACCGCTTGTTTGTGAGTAAATCCGAAGATTTATTATCCTGAATTACCTCGCTCTGAGTCTGGACTCGGTGAAAAAAAGTCTTAAATGTTTAAGCCAATCTGATATAGATCCTTTGGCACATTTTAAAAACAATTCTTCTCAATCATAATTCAGCTTAACAAGCGTGGATTTTCGCACAGTGAGATATGTCCAGTCACCGTACTAATTTTCGTCCACTTGAAAGTGGCTTTATGATCAAACTCTTTTCAAGAGCAACCAAATTGTCCTCGTAGAGAAAGTAATAAGGATAACTTATATTTAAACATGTTGTTTTTTTATTTCAACTTTTTTAATTCTTTCTTTTTCTGCTTAAGAATGTCTTTTGCTTCTTTTATGTTTTCTTCAAGAACTTCAATATAATATTTAAGATATTGTTTTCTTTTCATGTGCTCAACTTTATCTATCTTTGGTAGGATTTCTCCTTTTGGTAGTTTAGGTTTGTTTTTCATTGGTATAAATAAATACTATTTAATATATAAATCTATCATTTTTTGTGTTTTCATTATTAAATGGTCATAAATCTTTATATAGTTACCACTATTACTAAACAATATTGTTAACAATATTACCCGCCATATTGATTAACAATATTGTTGACAAATAAAAAATGAGGGTTTAGGGTGGAATTTCCATATAAAGATAAGGTTATAGAACTTCTTAGAACTAATAATCGCGGTTTAACAATTAGTGGTATTTCTAGACGTTTGCGTATATCAAGACATACTGTAACAGTAACATTAGCAGCACTTTATGGGGAAGGTTTGATAACTGTAAGACATGTTGGTATGGCTAAATTGATTTATTTGAAAGATTATAATGATCCTAATTTGGATAAAATAAAACAAATGAAAATGGAGGTTGAATAAAATGAATTTAGTTGAAAAGGTAGGGATTACATTGTTACTTTTGGCAGCACCTGAAGCTGTAGAAGCAGCAGATGTTTACCTTCAGTTTATGAAAGGAAAAGAAGATGCTAAAGTGCATGTTATTAATGCAAATGGTGAATTGGATGATGTTTGTATTAACTCTTACTCAGAGTTTTATGGAAAAGGCAAGGGTTATTCAGAATTAACAGCAACTTTGGATACAAATAAGGGTTATGATATAATTGGAGAAGGAGTAACTGCTGGTGGAAATGATTTTAATTGGTTTGGTCCTGGAATTGAGTTAGGAACAATGTATTTAAGGTTTGTAACTGATTTTTGTAAACGTTATCAATTTAAAATTAAAGATCAAAGGTGGTTAGGACAGAATTTATTACTTTCTGGTTTCCTAAAATCAACTAACACAAATGGAGATAATGAATGGTTTACTAAACTTGAATTAACATACAAATTAGGAAAAGGAATAAGTGTAGTAGGATTTGGGGAAATTTCAGAAGATGATGTAAGACCTTATCTTGGAATGCAAGTGGATTTTTAAGAGTAAGATTATTTAAATCGAACTTGGCCGCCTTTCTGCATTTTCTTCATCATCTTTTCCATGTTTTTGACGTTTCCACTGCCGCCGCCAAGCATTTTAACCATTTTTTTACTTTGTCTGTATTGTTTAATAAGTTCTCTTACTTCACTTGTTTTAACACCAGCGCCTTTTGAGATTCTGTCAATTCTTTGTGCAGAAATAATGTCAGGATCTTCAAGTTCTTCTTTAGTACAAGAGTTCATCATAAATCTCCATTTTTTTAGTTTGTCTTCTTGTACTTTAAGCATGTCTTTAGGTAATTTTAATTGTGAAAAACCTGGAACCATTTCCATTACTTTACCTAATGGACCCATTTTGCTCATTGCTTGCATTTGTTCGTAAAGATCAATAAGATTGAATTTTCCTTTTAAGAATTTCTTACCAAGGTCTTCTGCTTTTTCTTGTGGGATTGCTTCTTTTGCTTTTTCTAGTAATGTTTCAATGTCACCCATGCCAAGCATTCTTCCAACAAATCTTGGAGGATGGAATTGTTCAAGATCGTCAATCTTTTCTCCAACACCAATGAATTTGACTGGTGCGTTTGTGATTGCACATGCTGAAAGTGCACCACCACCTTTTGCAGTACCGTCAAGTTTTGTGATTATAACTCCTGTTACATTACATGTATCATGGAATGCTTGTGCTTGTGTTTGTGCTGCTTGGCCAATGTCTCCGCTTAGCACTAAAAGTGTTTCATCTGGTTTGATTGTTTTGTTTATATTGTTAAGTTCTTCAATTAAGTCATCTGATAATGCATCACGACCTGCTGTGTCAAATAATAATAGATCATATTTTTTTAGTTCTTCTTTGAATTCTTGGTAGATTTTAACAGGATCTTTTTGTTTTTTATTGCCAAAAACTGGCAGGTTAATCTTTTTTCCTAATTGTTTTAGTTGGTCATAAGCTGCAGGACGCCATGTATCTGTTGACATTAGTGCTACTTTGAATCCTCTTTTTTGGAAGAATTTACCTAATTTACCTATTGTGGTTGTTTTACCTGAACCAAATAAGCCAACAAGCATGATTTTTGTTGGTTTTTTGTCTGTTTTAATATCATGAGCTGTTTCACCTAAGAATTTTGTGAGTTCATCATAGACAACTTTGATCAAATATTCTTTTTTTGTTAATCCTGGTGGTGTTTCATCTTTAAGAATACGTTTTTTGATTTCAGTAGTTAATTCAAAGACAAGTTTTACATTAACATCGCTTTGGAGTAAGGCTCTTTGGATCTCTTTGATTAGTTCGTTAACTAGAGATTCATCTACAAAGATTGCTTTGGTTATCTTGCTTAATGTGTTCTTTAATGAATCACCTAATTTGTCAAGTACCATATTACCTCTAAAAATAGGGTTTTATTTATAAAGTTTTAGAAAAAGTAAAAATCTTTTTCTAAACCGTTTAAAAATTTTTTAAATTTTTAAAAGCTTTATGTGTAAATTTGGTTTGTTCCAAGTCTCGTTCGCTCAGCCAAAACTTCTATTAAAAGCAAGATATTGGCTGACAGTGTAGTCTTACTAATAGCACCCTAGCTCACTTGCCATTTGGCGACTTAGAACAAACACTTGTAAATTACTTCTTCATAATAATGTTAGGTATTAAGAAAGCTAGGTAGATTAGGACAGAGATGTTGATTCTTAAGCCGATTATTTGGAGTATGTAATTGTAGATTAACATTGGTGTTAATGCGTATATTCCAACATTGGCCATTTGTTTGAAGTTGTTTTTTAGGTTTAGAATTGAGTTAAGTAGTATGCTTAGTAAACTGAAAAATGCTATAAAGCAACCAAAAGCTATGAAAAGGGATATGTATAGGATGATCATCATAATTGGAATAAAGAATGTTAAAAATATGGTTCTGAATTGAGTGATTGCTTGTTTATCTATTCTTAATTCTTCCACATTTACAAAACTGAATTTGTTGATTTCGTTCTCATTCTTTTTTAGAATTAATTTATCTTTTGCAACTAGTATTACAAATTTGTAATCCTCTTTAATACCTTCTTTTCCACTTGTGTCAACAATGAATGCAGAATGATCAAATGTTTTTACATAAGGTTTTGTTGAGCCTGAGTAAACAATACCATCTTTGATTGTGATAACTGGAATATCTTCTGTGATTGTCTCAGAAACATTGTAAAGGAAATAACTGTTTTTTATACCTATAAAAAGAACTACAAGCAGGATTAACATGGAATAATAAACTAATGAGTATCTTTTTCTTTGTTTTTTTATATGTTGATAGAATCTAAAGTCATACAATGAATGCACAAATTCCATGAAAAGGTTTTTTATGAACATTTTTATTTTATAGGTTTTTTATTTTTATATATTTTATGGTTTTATTAACTAAAGAATTCCTTTATTTCTTTTACTGGTTCTATTGTTATCTTGAGGTCAATGTCTAAAGGAAAGCATCTGAAGTAATTTTTCCAGGTGAATCTTTGGTCAAGGAAGATAACAATGCCTCTGTCTGTTTCACTTCTTATGCAACGACCTGCGCTTTGGAGACATTTGTTGAATGCTGGGAAAAGGTATCCATAGTCCCAACCTTTTTGGAAGAGTTTATCATAGTATTTTATTTGTTCTTGTGTTTCTAGGTCTGGTTTTTGCAAAGGGAGGCCTACAACTACTACGCATTTTAAGAGGTCGCCTGGTAAGTCAATGCCTTCACCAAAACTGCCTGAGCTAATGCCTAAAATAACTGCGCCATGGTTTTTGTATTCTTTGAATTTTTCTAACAGTTCTAATTTTTCTTTTTTACTTAAACCTGGTTCTTCTAAAAATGTTGTTTTTTTGCAGATATTTGTAAAGTATTGGTTTATTTCGTTTCTTAAATAATAACTTGGGAAGAATATTGCGCAATTGCCTGGTACATTGTTAACTATTTGTGCGCATTTGACTGCAATGTGTTTGTACATGTCTGAGTTTCTTAAGGTAAATTTTGTTGATGTTTCTGGGATAATTAGATTAAGTCTGTTTTTTTTTGGGAATGGACTTTCAAAACGTTTTTGGGTTGGTTTTTCAAAGCCAAGGATGTCTTTGTACATTTGGGTAGGGGTGAGGGTACCTGACATTGCAATTGTTGAGTATGATTCGTTGATCATGTTTTTTGTTAGTAAGCTTGGATCTAGGCAGCGGTATGACAAGGTTAATAATGGGATTGATTTTGTTTCTTTTTGTGTAAGGATTCTTGCAAAACCTTCATCTTCACCAAGCCATGCTTCTAAGAAGGAAGCTATGCTTCCTATGTAACTTTGTTTTTGTTTTTCTCTTATATCGTCTGCTATGAATGTTAAATCAGCTATAAGTTCTTGATAGTCTTTGACTAGTTTGATTTTTGTTGTAAAATCTTGTTTTGTTATGAGCATTTGATCTTTGTCAATTATTTTATTTGCCATGTTAATCAGAATGTCTTTGATTGCTTTGAGAATGTCAACTGTTTCATTGTAATCATATTTTTTTGCTTCTTTGATTGCTCTGGTTAACATGAAGTTTGTTAGTCTTTGGCTTAGTAATTCTCGCATTCTTAATGGTAAGTTATGTGCTTCGTCAATTATTATGATTGAGTTTTCTATTTTTTTGCCTGTTTTTGCAAAAAAGGTTTTTTTAATGCTTGGGTGGAAGATATAATAATAGTCGCAGACAATTACTTTTGCTTTGTTTGCCATCAGTGTTGATATTTCGTAAGGGCATAATTTTTCTTGTGTGCAGATCTCAATTACTTTTTCTGTTGAGCATGGTGAGATTAGTTCAAACATAAGTTTTTTTGCTTCTGGTGTTGGTTTGCCTGATTTATCTTTTGTTTTTGTGTAGAATTCACATTTTCCTTCTTCTCTTTGTGATTTACAATATTCTGTAAATTCATTTGAGTAAAGTTGGTCAGTGCCTGGGACAGGGCACATCCATTTTTTGCCAACAATGTCAACTGTAGGGATTTCTATATTGTATTTGTCTTTGATTAGTTTTAATGTGTCGATAACAATTTTATGTTGAGTGTGTCTGCTTGTTAGGAAGAAGATGGTGATATCTTTTTTTATTGCGTGAGCTAGTGCTGGGCCTAATGTGGCTATTGTTTTTCCTAGGCCAGTAGGAGCGTGCATGATAAGATTGGTTTTGTTTTTAAGACATTCTTGTACTTGTTGGATTACCTGATCCTGATGTTCTCTTATTTTAGGATATGGGAACAGAATCTCTTCTTTTTTCATAATATTAAAATGGATTTTGATTATATTTATATGTTTTGTGTGGTTGTCGTGTGGGGAGTGGGTGATTTATTCTTCAGTTACTCCAATATCTTCAAAACAGAATTTTCTTGTTAAGGTATCTTCTGGTAAACCCCTACATATCTCTGGATCTTTTGTAGCTTTTGCAACACTTCTCAAACATTCTATTTCCAGATGTCCAGAATCAATTGTTCTGCATATGGATTTGTTATTTGTATCCATGCCCAACCAATATAAGCATTCATCATTATAACCTGTTTTTGAATGAGAACTTTCACATGTTTTAATACTGTTTTTTGCTGAAGCAATCAACCCTATACAATGATCAATCAAGGAGAAATCAGAAATTTTATTACATAATTCAGTGTCCTGCTTTGAAGTGGCAATTCTTCTATAGCAATCATCTCTACTACTTGTGACTTCAATATTTTGACATTCATCTTCTGGTTTAATTGGAATTTGGTCACCACCGAGAATTTCAGGAACAGTTTCCTTTACTTTACAAGCCGAAATAAGAAATAATGTTAGTACCAAAATAATCAATAAAGTTTTTTTGTTCATAGTGAATATATTGATTTCTTAATATTTAAGTGTTTTGTTAATTTCACAGTAAGATTTAAAAACACCCCCTCCTTTTCACCTCTAAAAGAAGTGTTCTTAGATAATTGTTCAAAAATGACATTAGATATATGTTTAGTAAATATGCCAAGTAAGTTTTTTAGTGCAGGTTTTCCTAATATAGGACTTGCTAATCTTAGCACTAGCCTTAAAATGGCAGGTTATGATGTTGTTGTAGTACATCCTCCTTATCAAGAAAAAACAATTGATGATATTACAGAAGAAATAACCTCATTAAAAGCACCTATGGTAGGATTCTCTTTATTTTATGATAATTATGCTGCTTCAAGAGCAATTGCTGAGAAATTAAAACAAAAGGATAACCCACCAACCATACTTTTTGGAGGAAATCTTGCATCATGTGCATTTGATCGAATCATGCAAGATACAGAAGCAGTTGATTTCCTGTTCAGAGGCCATGCTGACAAATCATTAGTTGAGTTTATGGAAAGAAGAAAAAAAGGGGGAGATGTAAAAACTGTTGATGGACTTGTGTACAAAGGAGATAATGGGCTTGTAGTAAATAAAAAAAGTTTAGTTAAACCATCTGAAATTCCAACAGGCGATCCGTTCTATATTATTCAGATCTTAAGTCAATCTAAATTTCAGGTTATCCCAATTGATATTGCTAGAGGAGATTGTAAAGGAAGATGTATTTTCTGTGCTTCAGAACATTTAAGGACAGAATATACTGAAAAAGGTGTTAACAGATACAGGGATATTAAAAGAGTCATGGCTGAGATTAATTTTTGGGCTTCAAAAGGGCACCAAAGATTTTATCTTAACACAGAGGATATGTTAGCTAATCCTAGTTATTTTAGTCAACTTATTGATTATTTGAATATGCTTAATAAAGAAATTTTCCTTAAACTTGAGATAAGACCTCCTAGTTTAGTTAAACATAAAGATATAATTGAAAAAATGTTTTCATCTGGCAGAATTTCAAGTGAAATAGAGTTAGGTGTACAGTCAATGTCTGCTGAAGCATTGAAATTGTTAAGAACAGGAAGTACAGTAGAAATCAATCGTGAAGCTATAGAATTCTTAAGACAATATAACCCACAATGTTTAACAGTGGTTGATTATATCTTGTTTCCTCATCCTGATCTATCCCCTGAAGCGCAAGATGAAAATACATACCATTTTGCAAGACTTTTTTTCAGTAAAGATTTACAGGTAGGTTCACCTCTCCGGTTTGAAGCTTTCCCTGGCACACATCTGTTTAACATGTTAGTTGAAAGAGATTTCAAGCCAGACAGGGACAATGGTTTTGCAATAGACTACAAGTTCACAGACCCGTTAGTCCAGAAAGCATACGAAGAAAGCAAAAAGGTTCATGAGAAGAATGAGTAAAATGATAACTCAACAAGAAATAATTAGAAAGTTAGAAAGAGAATTAGGAGAAAATCCAAGAAGTATAATGCTTGGTTTACTTCTTAGACATTTCAAGAGTAAAGATTTAGATGATGAAATCAAAAAATATTTTGAAGGAGATCATCTTGGTGGTTTTGTTTCATCTTATAGTACTAAACTTTTTGATAAGTTTTTTTCCTATGCTCCTAAAGGTGGAGTGATCCAACCAACTAACCAAGGTATGCATTGGGGACATGTTCCTTCTGGGTTTTGGTTTTTAAATCAATTTATTGAAAATCATCCTAAAAGAGAAATTATTCTGGATAGTATTGATTTAGAAGATAGTTATTCAAGTTTTATGCGATTAGGGAAGATGAAGATTGCAGAAGGGTTTAAGTTAGCAGAGGTTGCTGGATCTTCTTACGCTACACTTACAGCATTATTAGGTGGAGAAGGTACTTTCTGGTATGATGGTCATGCAGGAATAATCTCTCCAATAGATTTAGAAGAAATCCCAGATAGAAATGAAAAAATAGGATATGTATTTTATTTAATGAAACATTCATCCACTAGACCATTGTCTCCTTCTTCTCATTTTTGTAAATCTAATTCAAGAACTTTTGATGGTGTTTTTAATATTAATGGTTATGATATTTTCATGGCAGTAAATTATGGTCATAATGGGAATGGAAAAGATTTAGAAAAAGTTGCAAAATCAGTATTAAGAGAAAATAGAAAAGAACATCATAGGATTACATTTGAAGATCATGAATCACATTATCTCCCTTTAAACTTTTAATAGCAAGATTTAAATATTGTGTTTGGTTATGTGATTGTTTGATGGTGTTAAAATGTCATTTTGGAAAGGATTTATGTTTGCTGCTGGAATTGTTTTCTTTTTCATAATCTTGTTTTATTTTTTTAGACCACAAGTATTGATAGGACCAATGGATTCTGAAGGTAATTTGATCGTTTCTGAAGGTCAAGCTGATAATGTTATTTATTCTTCAGTGCCTCTTAAAGAGACTGAGATTTATGATACTGCTAAGTTGTTAACTGAAAGTGTAGTAATCCTTAAAGAAGATGATAAAAGTAGCCCCTATCCTTTTAAAGATGAAATACCTCAAAACATGATGAATGGTGTACGTGCTGGTTTATTAGATTATGAATTTCAAAAAGAAGGTGAAGATTGGGGAGAATTAAAATCAATTAAGCTTGTTATTGATAATGTTGATGGACAAGATTTTTTTCCAGCAATTAGGATTTCTGTTTATGATAATGATATCAGTGCCTCAAACACCCCTTCAACAATTGTAGATGTTGGAGAATGGTCTAAAGTAGGAGAATATTTAATTGTAGATGTCCCTTTAGATTTAGCATTTCATAAAGCCCATAATAAAAAGTTATTGAAAATATTTGTTGGAGAAGGAAATAGCTACTATTTTGAAAATAAAGTCAATTTTGAAACAGAAATTAATTTTTTAAATAGCCCCATAGAATAAAAGTCCAGGGGAAGAAAATTATTGAGGAGAGTTTAAAGTAAATTTCTAAAGACAAAAACCTCTCAAATAAAAGTACAACCATATTCCTCCAACAATAATCGTAAAAACATAAACTGTAATTCCACTTGGCGAACTAAAAACTGGAAGCCCTAGTAGCTGAACAAGACCGCCACCAACACCTAATATCACAGCTAAAATAACAATAATTCCCAATATTGTTACAAAAGTGGAAGGTCCTAAATTTTCATAAAATTTTTTACAAATAAAATTGTTTTTTATACACTTACCATTATATTGTCCTTCTTCAATATAACAAAAATTACTTTCTTCCTTACAATTCTCATCACTAGTACATCGTCCTCCTTGTTGACTATAAACACAGGTACTGCTTTCACAAATTAAACCTTCAGCACAATCAAAATCATAATTACATTTTTCACTTTCTTGGCTGAATTCACATATCTTATTAACACATCTATTTGAAAGGCAGTCCTCATTTTGGGTGCATGTTTGATTAGGACTTGATTTGACACAGCTAGTAACTAAGAATAGTAATAGGATTATTAAAAATAATATTTTCTTTTTCATTTTTATCCACTCACTAACTTTCCAAATAATGCAACCATTCCTATTGCAAGCATGCCTATTACAAGCCTATCAGAATCTCCTGTTTTTAATCCATTGTATAATGCAAAAAAACCTATTAATGAGAAAATTAATCCTAGTAAAATGAATATTTGTTCTATTTGTGCTTTTTTGTGTTTCATTTACAAACACCTCCTAATTTTTGAAGGTAAATTACACCCCAAAACACTATAGAAACTTTCTAATATATAAATCTTTCTCTTTTATACATATATCTCCATAGTATTTTGAAGTTTATGCAAAACATTTATATATTAATTATGTGATTGTATAATTATGTCCGAGAAAAGAGAACTCCTTATCAAAATTCAAAGATTATTATCAGATCAACCTCTTTCTATTAGTGCCATTAAAGATAAACTAAATATTGATTGGAGAACTGCAAAAGAAAATCTAGAAACTTTAAAGGATCTTGGTTTAGTTTATGAAAGGAAAAACCATAAAACAATATTTTATTTAAGAGATAAAAATAATTATTTTGAATTACCTACAAAAAATCAAGATAAGAAGAAAATATCAACAATATATTACCACATTAAACAGTTCTGTTCAAAAAAATTCAATAAAGAACCAACCAAGACCCAGGCATATAAAATAATCTGGAAAGTCAATAAAAAATTTAATCTTGGTCTTCCAATTGGATGGTATATGTTTGGACCAATCTGTGCACACCCCTATACCGGACAAGAACATAAGATAAAAAATCTTAACTCAAAACATCTAAATTTCATAAAAAAAATGACAGAAGAGTACTGCATATTAGATAATATTGAACTTCAGAAAAAGGTTTATTCTGAAGAAAATAATATGCTTTACAAAGCAAAAGAAAGATTATATGATCTAAAACAAGAAAATAAAGAAAAACTTAACTTAATTTTGATGGATTTAATCAAATATGCTCCAAAAGAAACTATTGATGTAACTACAGATTTTGCAAGAGCTACTTTATTATTAAACTGGGAGAAAACAAAAACCATCTTTGAAACTTTTTGGAGATATATTACTCTTGTTGTATTCAAAAAATCACTCAGATCTTATTATCAAGATAATATTAATATTTATCTTACCAAAAAAATAGAAGAAGCAAAAAAAGAAGCACAGTTAGAAATCCTTAATCTAGTAAACAATCATACGGATACTAAATATTCTCAGGATAAGTTATATCAAAGATGGGTGAAAAAGAAGAAATAAAATCTCTATCTAGTGTTATTATCTTATCACAACATGCTTTCTTTGCAATAAGATAATGTAAGTAATCCTGCCAATGCTTTGATTTTGACTTGGCAAGCTTAAGTTCTTTTTTTGTATGTTCAACAAAATGAAATTTATTTTTTGACTTAAACTGTTGAAAAAGTAGAGGATATTCACTATCATAACCTTTTCTCTTAAGTTCTGATCTTACCCAATCAGATATTACAAGTTCAAAATCGCAGTTCCAACCTTTTGAAAAAAAATGATAAGCTAACGCACTCTTTGTCTCGTCATCTCCAAAAAGGTTTACATAAACACATGTGTCAACATATACTTTCATTTCTATTAGTAATAAGAAATATAACTTTATAAGTCTTACCCGCATCTGTCTAGTGGGGAGTGGGAAAATGATTCTCAACAAAAAACTATAAAAACCCATCCTCCCAAGTCATAAACTAGTATACATAATCGTATTTCTTCAAGCAAAAGATTTATAAATAACTGTTTGTTCTTATATTTAGGAAAATATATTATTTATTATATATATCAAGGTTGGGTAGTGACATTCAATAAAAAAGAGTGATTGTATATAACCAATATTTTTGGTTAAAATGGGGGGAATTTTTATGATGAAAAATAAGGAGATATTTAATGTTTTTTTTAGAGAGAAACCAGCTATGATGTTAGTTACTTTGAAGAATTCAAAAGGTGCAGTGTATGCATCCTCATTAGCAAAACAAGTTGATTGTACATATTCTCACGTCGTAAAGATACTGCAAGAGATGGAAAAAGCAGGATTAGTTAAGTTTGAGAAACAAGGTAGATTGAAGTTACTAACTTTGACTAAGACTGGCGGAGATATGGCTGATCATATTGATGTGATTAGAAATATTTTATAATTTTTTTAAAACATCTTCTTTTAATAATATCTTATCAACTTTTCTTACGTATTCTTCCTTGTTGCGGATGTCCATGTCATAGGTTGCTTCATCAAGTTCAAACCTGTTAACACCTTTATAGACACGGATTGCTGTCCCTTTTAACATGGTAAGTAATATTTTTAATTTATGTGGACTTGTGTCAGTGTGTCCAACAGATTCTCCTGCGTCAACAAGTACTGCTATGTCAGTACTTGGTCCTTGATATTCAGGCTTTATCTGTTCTTGTTCAAATATTCTTGTTTCCAAAATTGGGATTTTGTCGTACATTTTAAATTGTTTCTTCCATTGCTCTTTTTTCGAGGACTTTTTTTGCGATATCAACGAATTCTTTTTCTTTCTCACTTGGAATGATTGCACCTGCTGCGAATTGATGGCCACCTGATTCTCCAAATTCTGTGATTTCTATTATTCTGTCAATGATTTGTCTTAAATTAATGTCTTTACGAGGTTGCATACCTGCAATTCTCATAGAAACTTTTGTAGTGTTGTCAATTAACTGTGCCATTGATAGGATTAATGTGTTGTCTTCAACTTCTTTTGATTTTGAAAGTATTGAAGCAAGTGTTCCGATTATTGTGGAGAGTATATTGTCTTGTGCATTGATTATTATGAAACCGTTTCCTTTTGTTATCCATTCACTTTCCTTGTTTTTATTGTACCAGTTAAGTGCGTTTACTATTTCTCTTTTGTATTCAAGTAATGCTGAGTTTGCTTTTAATTTGATTTCTTCGTCACCTAAACATGTTCCGATTCCGTAAGAAGCTTTGCTTAAACGACCACATGCGTTTAGTAATGTTGAGAATTCACGTGCATCTTTTGTTGGTTTACCTTGTTGTTCATCTTTTAGCAAGTACATGTTACCAAAAACATCGTCTGGGTTTAGTTCCTTGAACCTTTTCATGATAATTCCTTCTGCTAATTTTTTTGTTTCGATTTCTGTTAAGTCAATTAATTTTTTCCATCCTTTTTCTGTTTTTGGATTTATACCTATCTCGCTTAGGAATTGTATTGATTTTGATTCAGAACCGCTTATGCCTGGAATAAAAGGGTCTGTGCTATATTCAAGAACTTTGTGGATAGGACGAGTTTGTGTGCCAAAGAATCTTAAGCCTTTTTTAATTTCTATTTTGTCTGCTTCAATTGCATTGTTTAGAATTTCTTGGTTTAAATCACTGAAAACTCCACTTTCTTCTTGTACATCACCAATTGCACCGATAACTGCTAAATGTGCAAGATTTTTATTTTTTTCATCAACTGATCTTGCAAACAAATACACAACTCCTGAACCACTTATTGTTTTTGAACCGTCAATACCATGCAAGTGTGGATTAATGTGAGTTATGTTTTCAAACTTTTCAACTGTTTCAACTTCGTGATGGTCTAATATAATTACTTTTTTGTCTTTGAGTATTTCTTTTATGTTTGTAATTTGTGAACTTCCTAGGTCAGTAAAAATGTATTGAGTATATTCTTCTCTTTTTAGTTCTTGCAGAATGTCTTTTCTAAGTTGTTGTACAATTGATAAAGAATATTTAAAGTTGTTTTGGTTAAGAACTTTTATTATTATTGCTGCTGAACAAATTCCATCTGCATCGAGATGTGATACTACTCTTATTGGCTTTGATTTGTCAAAAGCTTTGAAATTAGTAGCACAATTCTCGATTGCTGATTTGAATTCCTGAACAGTCATTTTACTCTATAAGTAATTTAACTTTTTCAGGATCATATTTCCATGCAGATGTTAACTTGTTTGTTTTTTTGTAGTATTTAACAAGTCTTTTGATCTTTGATTCTGTTAATTGTAATCCACGTAATGCAGGCATATCTTTATGGTTTGCATCAAGATGTTTTTTTATCATGATTGCTTTTCTGATTAATGCCATAAGATCTTCTGGTATTTTTGGTGCAAGGTTTTTTTCTATCATTATTTTGGTTATACTTTTTTTTGTTAATGTTTTTACATTTGGAATACCATATGTGTCTCTAAGTACAATACCTATTTCTGAAGCTGTTTTTTCTTCTTTTGCAAGTTTTAGAATTAACAGTTCAACTTCTTTTGGTTTATATCTGATCCAACTTGGAACTAACTTTTTACTTGGTTTTGTTGAACTAGCTTTACCTTTCTTTCTTGAATACATACGTGCCATTTTATTTATCCTCCTTGGAGAAAAATGATAGAACATTCATCTCCAGTATAAGCGAGTTTTACACCAGCTTATCTCTTGATATGTGTTGAAAATTAGGTTTGGTTTATAAATATTGTGCTTTTTAGTGTGTGTATAGTGCCATGCCTGTAAATGTCAGAAATCAAAGATTTCTGAGCATGCTCAAAAACCTTTGGTTTTTGACAAAACACGAAAATCTGCTTTTTAGGTTAAGGTTTTCGACATTATTGTCTTACGATACGAATATTTGTTTTTTACAAAAATAGGGCAAAGGCACTATACACACCACTTTTTACAATAAAATTTATAAAAACCCTTCCACTTTCTATTTTTAAAGGGGGGAATATGAAAACCAAAGTAGTTAGTGTAGGGTCTGTAAAGATAGGTGGGAATAATCCTATTAGTGTTCAGAGTATGTGTAATACTAAGACTTCTGATATTAAAGCTACTATTAGGCAGATTCATGAGCTTGAGAGGGTTGGTTGTGAGATTGTTAGAGTTAGTGTGCCTGATGTAAAGAGTGCAGAAGCTTTGAAGGTTATTAAGAAGAATATTAAGATTCCGCTTGTTGCTGATATTCATTTTGATTATAAATTGGCTGTGATGGCTGCTCCTTATGTTGATAAGTTGCGGATTAATCCTGGGAATATTGGGAATGAAGATAAGATTAAAGCTGTTGTTAAAGCTGCTAAAGATTGTGGTATACCAATTAGAATAGGGATTAATCTTGGATCTTTGGAAAAGAGTTTTGTTCGTAAGTATGGTTTGACTCCTAAAGCAATGGTTAAGAGTGCAGAAAGACATATTAAGATTTTGGAAAAGCATGGATTTTATGATATAATTGTTTCTTTGAAAGCAAGTGATGTGAAAAATACTGTGAAAGCAAATGAGTTGTTTGTAAAAAAGTTTAATTATCCTGTTCATCTTGGTGTGACTGAAGCTGGTGGTTGTTTTACAGGGAATATAAAGACTGCTGCTGCGTTTGGGATTCTTTTGAGTAAAGGGATTGGGAATACTGTTCGTGTTTCGTTAAGTTCTGATCCTGTTGATGAAGTTAAGGCTGGGTATGAAATTCTTAAGTCATTAGGGTTAAGAAAGAATGGTGTAATGATTATTTCGTGTCCAACTTGTGCAAGGCATGGGATTGATGTTGTTGGAATTTCTAAAAAACTTGAGTCATTGAATATTAGGAAACCGTTGAAGATTGCTGTGATGGGTTGTATTGTGAATGGTCCTGGTGAAGCAAAGAAAGCTGACCTGGCTTTGGTTGGAAGTGATAAGTTTATTTTAATGTATAAGAAAGGTAGAATCATTAAAAAGGTTGAGAAAACAATTGCAAGAGCTAGAAAGTATAAGATTGTTGATGATTTGATTAAGGAGGTTCGAAGATTTTGAGGAAAGTTTGTATTTTAGGGTCAACAGGATCAATTGGAACGCAGACATTAGATATTATTAGAGCGCATCCTGATAAGTTTAAGGTTGTAGGGTTATCAGCTAATACTAATATTGAAAAGTTAAAACAACAGATTGATGAGTTTAAGCCAGAAGCTGTTTGTGTTGTTGATGAAGAAAAAGCTGGTAGTTTAGATTGTGATGTTACTGTGTATAAAGGTGTTGATGGTTTGCGAAAAGTTGTTAGTGGTGATTTGTTGATTAATTCTGTTGTTGGAGCGTCTGGATTGTTGCCGACTTTAGATGCGATTGATAAGGGGATTACAGTTGGTTTAGCAAATAAAGAAACATTAGTTTTAGCTGGAGAGATTGTTATGCAAAAGGCTCGGGAAAAAGGTGTTGATATTATTCCAATTGATTCTGAACATTCTGCATTGTTTCAATCATTAAAGTCTGGTAAAAAACATGAGATTAGAAATTTGTATTTGACAATGGGAAAAGGTAAGATTGCTGAGATGAGTAGTGATGAGTTGAAGAAGGTTACAATGAAAGATATTCTTGATAGGCCTGCTTGGAATATGGGGACTAAGATTAGTGTTGATAGTGCAACATGTATGAATAAAGTGTTTGAGGTTATTGAAGCAAAACATTTGTTTGGTGTTAAGTCTGAACAGATAAAGGTTGTTGTGCATCCTGATTATATTTGTCATTCACTTGTTGAGTTTCAGGATGGGAGTATTATTACTGAATTAGGTACACCTGATATGAAACGTTACACACAGTATGCATTGTTTTATCCTGAAAGGGTTAAAGCTACTGTTTCTGATTTTGTAAGTTTGTATGATAGGACTTTAAGGTTTGAGAAACCACCTTTTGATAAGTTTCCATGTTTAAGTTTAGGGCATATTGCTTTAGAACATGGTGGAGTGATGCCTGCTGTTGTGCATGGTGCTGATCATGTTGCTGTTAGGGCTTTTATTGAAGGTAAGATTGGTTTTATGGATATTGGAAAGATAATTGGGAAAACAATTGAGATGAGTGAAAATATTGAAAATCCTAATGTGAATGATATAATTGAAGCTGAGAAAAAGGCTAGGAAAACAGCGGAGGGATTGTTATGATATCAGTGGTTATAACTGCAGCTGGTTGTTCAACAAGGTTTGGTGAGAATAAGTTACTTTCTGATATTGGTGGGAAGATGCTTATTGTAAGGACGTTGGAACAGTTTTCTAAAGCAAATGTTGATGAGATTGTTGTTGCAACGCAGAGGAAGGATATTGAGTTTTATGAAAAATTGTTTTCTGAGAATGGGTTGAAGGTTAAGGTTGTTGAAGGTGGTGGTAACAGGATTGAGTCTGTTTTGAATGGAGTTAAGAGTTGTAGTGGTGATGTTGTTATTACACATGATGGTGCTAGGCCACTGACTCCTGTTTGGTTGATCCAGGATTTGATTAAAGCTGTTGAAGAGAATGGTGCTGCAATGACTGCTGTGCCACCTGTTGCAACTATAAAATATGCTGAGGATGATATGATGATACAAAGATCTTTGGCAAGGAAAACAACTTGGATTGCACAGACACCGCAAGGGTTTAAACGAGAGATTCTTTTGAGTTGTTTTGAGAAGGCTATTAATGATAAGTATTTTGTTGCAACTGATGATAGTGAGATTGTTGCAATGAATGGTCACAAAGTCAAGGTTGTACCAGGTGATTATATTAACATGAAGGTTACTGTGAAGAGTGATTTGGCGATTGTGAGAGAGTTGTTTAGGCAGAAAGATGAGTGATGAAGTTCTTAGTGTTGAACGGATTATTGAAATTATTGAAGAAAATAAGCGTCGAGAAGATAGATTTATTAGTGAAGATTTAATGGATTATCCTAAGGCATTAGAAAATTTTATGAAAACTTATTTTGTTCCAGATGAAACTAGAGCACTTTTTTATAAATTAGCTAAAGAAGATAAATTATTTAGAGAGGTCTATACTTTTTTTCATGATATATATGGTGAAAATTGGATGTTTAAATATTATAAAAATTTATTACCTAGAAACTCAATAAGATTTACTGATTATTTTCAAATTTTAACAAATTTTATTAGAATGGCTTACAATTTATTAGGATTTAAAGATTCTGACTTTAGTATGCTAAAACCAGAACAAGTAGAATTTTGTGAACTTGAAGCTTGTACAGAATATTTTTATTTTAATGATAAACATTGGATTATTCTTGATAGAGAATCTCCTTTTAAAATTGAAGAAGGTATTTATCATGAAGGAATACATGTGTTATTTAATCTTTTAATTAAAAAAAATGAATCTAATACTTATTCAGATATTTTTATAACAAATCCAAGTAAATTTAGTTCTTCACAAATTTTTTATCTTAAGGTTTTAAATGAATCATTTACACTTTTTATGCAACAACATTTATTTGGTGAAGAATCCTTATTACCTTTAAAAGAGAGGTATTCCTTAAATAAATTAGGAGATGATTTAGATAGTGATTCATCAATATTGAGTAAAGTATCTAAATCAAATGCAATAATTAAAAAACTTGTTGAAGATTCAAAAATGCAAATAAAATTAGCAAGAGAAAGATTTTCCTATCTGGCATCAAAGGAAATAACAGAAGAATCTGACTTGTTAGAATGTATGGAATTATTAGTCTATCTTGGAGAAGAATGTCAAGCTTCAAGTTATATAAGTATGAGTGATTTTAATGTTAAAGTTTTAGCTGTTGATCTTCAAAATAAACTTTCTCAAAGATATGAACATCCTAATCAGGCAAAAAATTTGTTATTGGAATGTTTTCTTGAACCTTTAAGGAGATTGAATCCATCACGTTTGGTTAGTTATAGTCCACATAAAATGTATTTAAAAGCATTAAAACCAGAGCTAGTGCTTGATTTAGGGAGATAAAATTTATATATGGACAAAAGAAATCACTTATTTGGGGGTAAATAATATGTATAAAATAGGTATTGGTCATGATTCGCATATGTTTGAGGAGAGTGAAGGTAAGCCATTAGTTTTAGGAGGGAAGATTATTAAGGATCATGTTGGAATTATGTCTCATAGTGATGGGGATTTGATTATTCATTCTATATTTAATGCAGTTAGTTCTGCACTTGGTAATAAAAGTCTTGGACATTATCACCCTGATACTGATCTGGATAAGGTTGGTCAGGATTCAAAAAGGTTTTTTGAAACTTTGAATAAAATGCTTTCAGAGAAAGGGTTTAGAGTAGGTAATCTTTCGATTGCAATTGAATGTAAAACTCCTAAGATTGAACCGTATGTTGATGATATGAAAAAGAATTTGGCTGGTCTTTTGAATATTAAGGTTGATCAGATTGGTATAACAGCAACAACAGGCGAAGGATTAACTGTTTTTGGGCAAGGAAAAGGAATACAGGTGTTTAGTATTGTGAGTTTGATAAAATGTTAACCTACAAACAAGCAGAGGAATTATTGAAAAGTAAGTTAAAGAATAAAAATAGAATTAAACATTCTATTAGTGTTTCTAAAGTAGCTTATGAAACAGCTTTACAAATCAACAAAAAACATCCCGAATTAAAATTAGATCCTGAAAAAATAAAAATTGCTGGATTACTCCATGATATTGGCAGGGAAATAGGTGAACCACATTCTATAGTGGGTTATAAATTTCTAAAAAGTATAGGTGAAGAGGAAATTGGAAAAATGATCATTGGCCATTTTAATAGTGCAGAACTTTCCAATGAACCAAGCATGGTTCCAAAAACAATTGAGCAAAAAATAATTTCCTATTCAGACATGATGGTTTTACCTAATGGAACAATTGCATCCTTTGAAGAAAGAATAAGTGGTATTGAAGAAAAAAGGAAAGATCATCCAGAAAAGATTAAAGCAATAGAAAAAGCATTGCCCAGATTAAAAAAATTAATTAAAGAAATTGAAGAATTAAAAAAATGATCACAAAAAAATCATATGCACGGATTACGTTGGCACTTGATATAATTAGGAAACTTCCTAATGATTATCATCTTCTTAATATAATTAAGCAACGGATTAATCTTTATGATGTGATTAAGGTTAGTGAGAGTGAAGAGACTGAATTGATTTGTAGTAATAAAGAAATGCCTTTGGATGAGTCAAACTTGGTTATGAAAGTTGTTATGTTGGTGAAGGAAAGGTTTAATATTGAAAAGAATGTTAGGATTGAGATTGAAAAAAATATTCCTATTAAAGCTGGACTTGCAGGTGGATCAAGTAATGCAGCAACAATGTTTATGATTTTGAATGAGTTGTGGGGGTTGAATTTGTCTAGGGAAGAGTTGGTTAGATTGAGTAAAGAGATTGGGATGGATGTTGGATTTTTCTTTTTTAATGGGAGTGTGTTTGATACTGAATCAAAAGAATTGGTTTATGAAGTTAAGCCTGGACTAGATAGTGGTTATGTTTTGATTGTTACTCCTGAATTTGGTGTTTCAACAAAAGAAGCTTATTCTCTTCTTAATTTAAGGATGACTGGGAAAAGGATTGAGGAAACACAGAAAATGATTGATGCAATTAAACAGAATGATTTGAAAAGTGTTGTAGAGAGTATGCATAATGATTTTGAGGATTTTGTTTTTGAGAAATATCCACGTTTGAGAGAGATTAAAGAAAATTTGTTAGGAATAGGTTCACTTAATGTTCTTATGACTGGTTCTGGGTCAACTTTATTTGCTGTTTTTAAAAACAAAGAGGAGTTAGATAATGCTTATGAAGAGTTTAAGGATGAGTTTAAGTTTGTTTTTAAGACAGAGTTGAAAGAATGAAGATTACAATTGCAAAGAATACTGGATTTTGTTATGGGGTAAAGAGAGCTCTTAATATTGTTGATGGGCTTAAGTGTAAGGCTGCTGTTTTTGGGCAGTTGATTCATAATAAACAGGTTCTTGAACGGTTAAAGCAGAGAGGGATTAAGATAATCAGAAAGTTGGATGATGTTCCTGTACATGAAAATATAATTATAACTGCACATGGTATTGCTGATAATGTTTATAAAAGGATTTCTAAATTATCTAAGAAGGTTACTGATGCAACATGTCCTTTTGTTAAGAAAGTGCATAATATTTCAAAGAATCTTGAGAAGCGTGGGTATCAGGTTGTTATAATTGGTGATCCTAAGCATGTTGAGGTAAAAGGTATTGCTGGGAATTTGGAAAATCCTATTGTTGTTGATTCTGTTGAGGATGTTAAGAAGTTAGGTGTTTTTGAAAAGTTGGGTGTTGTATCACAAACAACTCAGGTGCAGAAAAAGTTTGATGTTATTGTTAATGAATTAAGTCAACATTGTGAAACTTTTGAACCTCATAATACTATTTGTGCTGCGACAAGGGAACGGCAGAGTTCTGCTGAGAAACTTGCTAAGGAAGTTGATCTTATGATTATTATTGGTGGGTATCATAGTGCAAATACAAAACGTCTTGCTCAACTTTGTTCACGGTATGTTGATACTAAACATATTGAAACTGTGAGTGATCTTAGAAAGGAATGGATTAAAAAGAAAAAACATGTTGGGATTGTTGCAGGAGCTTCAACACCTGATTGGATTATTGAGGAAGTTGTTAGAGCTTTGAAAAAACATTCTTCTGTGTTTGAGCAAGCAATTGAATATTATCAACCTTTGATTAATAGGGAGTTGAAAAGGTTTTTAAGTAAAGAGTTGGAGAAGTTGGATAATGAATTTCTTAGATATCAATATAAATTGATTATAGATAATGTTTTGGCTGGTGGAAAAAGGTTAAGGCCGATTGCACTGATAATGGCTTATAATTCTGTGACTGGAAAACGGTCAAAAAATATTATTCCTGTTTCATTAAGTGTTGAACTATTACATTCGTCTACATTAGTGCATGATGATATCATGGATGAAGATGATTATCGTAGAAATAAGAAAACAATACATCGGTTGGTAAAAGAGTATTTTATTGAAAATTATCATGAGCAACATTACAAAGGGCCTTTGTTTTCTGATAAATCTTCACGGTTTGCTGTTACAATTGCTGTTGTTTGTGGTAATATTTTGAAAAGTCTAGGTACAAAATGTTTGATCGGTTCTGGGGATAGAGCACTTTCATTGTATCAGAGAGCGTACAAGATTGTTAATGATGGGCAAGCAATGGATACTTTTTTTGAGATCAAGGAAAAGGTTGGAGAAAGAGAATATTTTGAGATGATTAAAAAGAAGACTGGGAATTTGTTTAAGGAAAGTGTTTTGATTGGTGCTGTGCTTGGGAATGCTAAGAAAAAACAGTTAGAGTATCTTGGTAAGTTTGCTGAGTTGGTTGCTGTTGCGTTTCAGTTGTATGATGATATTATGGATATTAGTCCGCACTTAAGTAAAGGGCATGAGCTTGGGTCTGATATTAAGGATGGAAAAAAGACTTTATTGGTGATAAAAGCTTTGGAGCTTGGGAATGCTAAACAGAAAAAACATGTTTTAAAGTGTTTAGGGAATAGAAAAGTTTCTAGAAAAGATCTTGACTTAACTATTGAGGTTTTGCATACAACAGGTGCAGTGAGTTATGTGCAGAAGATTGCTGAGAAGTATGTTAGTGAGTCAAAGAAGTTTTTGAAGAAAGCTAAATTGTCTAAGAATGGTGAACAGTTTTTTATAGAATTTGCAGATTATTTGATTGCTCGGAAGGTTTAATTTCCAAATCTTCTGTCTCTGTTTTGGTAGGTTTTGATTGTGTCTAAGAAATCCTCTTTTTCTATTTCTGGGAAACATTTTTTTAGGAAAATGAATTCTGCATAAGCGTTTTGCCAAAGTAAGAAGTTGCTTAATCTTAGTTCTCCACTTGTTCTGATCATTAAGTCAACATCGTCTTTGATGTAGAGGTTGTTTGTTATAGATTCTTCTGTGATTTCTTGACATTTTTTGCATGCGTCAACTATTTCTGCTCTTCCACCATATGCCATGCAAAAGTTTATTGTGATTTTAGTGTTGTCTTTTGTTTTTTCTGCTAATTCTTTCATTGATTGTTGAAGATTGTCTGGGAACATGTGAAGTCTTCCGCAGAAATTGATTTTTGTGTCTTTTAGTTTTGGATCATCTTTGATTTTGTTGAAGTATTTTATAAAGAGTTTGAACAGGAATTCTTTCTCTAATTTGTCTCTTTTGAAGTTTTCTGTTGAGAATGTGTAGAATGATAATTGTTTGATGTTAAGTTCTTGTGCCCATTCAATCATTTGTTTGAGTTTTTCTGCTCCTTTTTCATGTCCTTGCCATGGTTTTAATCCGTGTTTTTTTGCAAAACGTCTGTTACCATCAACAATAACAGCAATATGTTTTGGTATTTCTAACATTTTATGGTGAAGATAAGAAGTTTGTTTATATATTTTTTGAATAATTATATAAATAACCAAACAATTAACACTATTATGGATGAAGAAAAAGAGGAAATGTTTGAGGAATTAGAAGGTAAGACATGGCACAAACCACTGAGGGTTATTGGTGGAGTATTCTTATTATTGTTAATTATAATGATGGTTGTGCCTAAGTATGGGATTAAGCTTGATCCTGAACCTAAAGTAAGAGTTGGTTTTGATGAAGTTGTTGATTTTAAGTGGGAGATTAGTAATGAAACACATTCTGTTATGAATCAAGGTGATTTTTATAAGTATGTTGATGGTGATGATGTTGTAATTAAACAAGTTGCAAACAAAATCTTTTCATTAAGTTGTGACTCTAAGATTTGTGGGATGAAGGCAATGTTTTATTTTGTAAGAGATAATTACAAATATGTTAATGATCCTGTTGGTGTTGAGTATGTGCAAAGTGCAAGAGATTCTTTGTTTAGTAGAAGTGGAGATTGTGATGATCATGCTGTTTTGTTGGCTTCACTCTTGAGTGCAATTGGTGTGCAAAACAAGTTTGTTTTTACTACAAATCATGTTTGGGTAGAAGCAAGGATTAATGATTATAAAAAAGGTAGTTGGATTAACCTTGATGCTACTTGTAAAGCTTGTAGAGTTGGGGAGCTAGGATTGATATAAAAAGTATACAATTGTTCTTGTTTTGTAGTCTTCTGTGTGTATTATGTGTGGAATAGTAAGCTTTATATATGAGTATTGTATACTGATTAGTAAGGTTTTATGTATTAATTGTATACAATGCTAGAAAGACTGTTTACATCTAAGACAAGGGCTGAGATCCTTAAATTGCTTCTTTTTAATAATCAACAATATCATATTAGAGGTATTGCTAAGATTATTGGTATTACTCCAACTTATGTGAAAAAAGAGCTTGAGAATTTGCTTAAGATTAATGTTGTTAAAGAAGCTCGAATAGGTAATCTTAGATTGTTTGTTGGTAATAAAGATTGTGTTTTTTATGAAGATTTGAAAAGTGTAATCTATAAGTTAAAAGGTGATAAATAGATGTATGATAAGAAAAGAGGTTTGATGGTAGTTGTTTTGTGTATTTTGTTGCTCTTTAGTATTTATTACTTTTTTATCAAGGATGTTGGTGCTTACAAATTAAATCTTGCAACTGTTGAATTGTGTGAGTTTGTAAGTGATGATTATAAATTTGTTTTGAAAGATGAGTTTAAGCCTGGTGATGATCTGCATGTTATGTTTGAAATGTTGAATCTTGGTGATGAAAATGGTAGGGTTAGATATAGTATTAATGTTGAGACAACATTGAATGGGTTAGAAGTTGAAGAGTTGAGTGGTGAATTAATTAATGAAGATGATTATTATTATGATTTTGGTTATTCTGCTGCAAAAGCTGTTGTTAAGATTCCTTATTTGATTGATTCTGGTAAGTATTATATGAAGTTTACTGTTAAAGATGAATATCTTAAACATGAAGATGTTATTGAAAAGGTTTTGGTTGTTGAAGAAGAGTTGAATGTTGCGGGTATTCAGTCTGCATTTTATGTTGATGAAGAAGATTTTAGTATAATTCCTGTTGAGAGTTTTACATCTGAAGATATGGTGTATATTTATTCTGAGTTGAGCGGGTTTAAGCAAGCAAAAACTATTCATGGTTACAAGTATGATTTTAGGCAAGAGGTTGAGGTTGTTGGAGAGAATGTTTCTGGTGTTATGGAGAATGAATATCAAGGTGTAAGCAAGGAATTGCTTGCTTATTTTAAAGCAAGGAATTATTTTTTAGCAGAAGGATTAGAACCTGGTGTTTATGGTGTAAAGGTAAAGTTAATTGATAGGATTGCTTCAAAAGAAGTTGTTGAGGAAGGATACTTTATCATAGAATGAAAAAGATAATGATTTGGATACTTGTATTGGTTTTGGTAGGGAATGTTTTAGCGTTTACAGATTGGGATGATTTGGATGAGGAAACAAAAAATGAATGGTTGGCAATACCTGATATTGGAAGTAATTATAGATACTTATATGGTGTTACAGAAGGGAGGATTGATATTGCGAGAGAATGGATGGCAATACCTGATATTGGAAGTGGATTTTGGGCTTACAAATTATACGCAGCTACAAAAGGAGAGTTTGATGAAGCAACAAAATGGATGAAGATAGATGGTATTGGAAATGGATTAGATGCTTCAAAATTATATGAAGCTACAAATGGAGATACTAAAACAGCAAAGTATATATTGAAAATACCAGATACTGAAAAAACATATTATCTTGCAAGTTTATATATTCTTACAGGAAGAAGGCTTGGTAAAACAAAAAAATGGATGGAAATTCCTGGTGTTGTAAATAGTTGGTATGCTGGAATGTTGTACGAAGCTACAAATGGTAATTTTGATGAAGCAA
Source organism: uncultured Methanosarcinales archaeon (assembly GCA_964388715.1). Lineage (GTDB taxonomy): Archaea > Nanobdellota > Nanobdellia > Woesearchaeales > CAYMBN01 > CAYMBN01. The sequence goes on along the minus strand of CAYMBN010000008.1, from coordinate 2,731 downwards.
CAGACTTAATGGCAATACCCAATATTGGAGGTGCATATAATGCCCGAAATTTATACGAAGAACATAATGGAGATCTTGATGCGATAAGAAAAGAATTGGGTGTTGTACAAAAAGTTGTTGATGGAATGGATGCTGATAGGGCTATGGTTGAGGGAGAAATGCCTTTACCAGATATATCTATCTTTGCACCTGAATTTGGCAACAGTTGGTCATTTACTGGTACACCCCATTATAAAATTAAATTTATAGTTAATAATTTTGATGTATTTAGTGAACTGAGAAATATTGTCAAATATTCTTGGAAGATTAGTGTTGGAGATACAGAAGTTAAATCTAATAATTTTCAAACTTGTTCACAATCATCAATGGCAGTAATCACTCCAATATCTTTTGAAGGTCATTATGGGAAGAAAGCAACATTTAATATTGAAGTGTGGCCTGTAACTGATGAAAGTAAAAAAACAGTGAAGAGTATTGAATTTGATACTCCTTTAGAAGCTCCTACTGCAAAGACAGAAGAACCTGCTGAAGAAGAAGAAGAAGAAGAAACACTTTCTGCAGAAGAGATAGAAAGATTATTTCAAACAGGTAAAATTAGATATGCTGAGGGGAATCGTAAAGGAGGAAAAAGTGCACTTCTTAAGGTAATGCAAGCAGACCCAACACATATACTTGCTCATGAAAAGTATGCTGAAATTCTTATTAAAGAAGAAAATTATGATCTTGCTCTTGAACTTTTAAAAGAGTGTGAAGGTATGTTTGATGAGAGTGAATCATGGAATATTTATTTTATGCTTGGAGAGGTTTATGAAAAAAAAGGTCAAGATAGTAATGCTATTAAATATTATGAGTTAGCTAATTACTTTGATGATAATGATGATGAAGGTAGTCTTGCAACAGATGCAATTAAGCGAATAAATGAGAAAAAGTCTGCTGGTGCTGTTACTGTTGAAGAAGAAAGTTCTGAGATGGATCGACTTCAAGAGCTTGCTGAGATGATTAGATTAAGAAGAGAAGTAGATGAAAGAGAAGAGGTTGAAGAAAAACTACTAGAACAAAGTCATATATTAATAACATTACCTTCTCCTGGTGCATATGAGATAGCTCTTAGGTCTAGTATTAGTGCTACAATTGATTCAGGATCAGGCGTGCCTCTTGAAAAATTACATATTCAAGTTAGATTAGATGGCGATCTTGTTCCTGGTAGAATTACCCGTGATCAAATACATAATGTGATAAGTTTTGCCCCATTGTCTGCATTTGAAGCTGGAAGTATATATACTGTTGTTTTAGAGCAGATTGTTAGGACTGCATCTGGTACGTATTCAAAAAGAGAAATTTATGGTTGGGGTTTTACTACAAAATCAGGTGTTGCATCTTTACCAGAACCTGTTCGTAAAGTAGAAGAAGAAGAACCTGTTGATGAAGATACAAGTGATCTCAGAAGAAGAATTAATGAGATATTTAGATCAAGGCAAGAGAAAATAAATAAAGAAAGGGGATTAATTCCAGAAGAAAAAGAAGTTAAACCTCCACAAGTGCTTTTAGCATTGCCTTCTCCTGGTGCAAGGGATATAGCAATTACTTCTAGGATTTCAGTTGTACTTGATACACCATCAGGTACATCTTTGGATAAATTTAATATAAATGTTGAACAATTAGATGGACCACCTGTTCCTGGTAGGATTGTGCGCGATGCTAAACATAATGTGATAACTTTTGAGCCATTGTTTCCGTTAGAAACTAAAAGTTCATATGTTGTTGTTGTGGAGCAGCTTGTGGTTACAGATGGTAGATACACAACAGGAGATATTTTTAGTTGGGGTTTTACTACAAGAGCAGGTGTTGCACCTAAACCAGCAACTGTTGAAGCTGTGCCTGAGGCTGTGAAACCAGAAGTGCCTGCTGAAATTGTTGGTGATTTGGATATTGATCTAATTCCTACTGCAGGAAAACCTGCTATTCATCCTGTTATTGCTGCAGAATATATTGGTACTGATGAAGAAGCTAGAGCTGAAGCTAAAGCAGCTCTTGAAGGGGCTGGTGTTGGGAATATTGATGATGTGTATCTTCATGATAATACTAAAACAATATACGCGATTCAAGCTCCAGATGGAGAAGAGCTTATAGGAGTTGAAAATATATTTCCTGAAGTTAAGGATGTTGGGAATATAAGGATAGTATTTATTTATAGAGAGGGTAGTTTAGACATTATTGCAGCTCCTATGGGAGAAATACTTGAAGGAGTTAGTGAATTTAAACCAATACTTAATGGTGTTGAGAATATATATATAGTATCACTTGATTTAGGTGGAAATTTATATTATATTTCAGCTCCAGATGGAGGAGAGCTTAGAGGAATTGAAAATTTTGATGAAAGACTTCAAGATGTTGGGAATGTAGAAAAAATCTATTTTGATGGAAATGAAAATTTAAATTCAATTCATGCGCTAAATGGAGAATTTCTTAACGGGCTTGGAAAGTTTGATGAAAGATTTGGAAATGTGAATATACATCATATAAATTTTAATGAGGATGAGACTTATACTATTAAGGATGAAAGTTTAGATGAAATCAACCTAAATCAGATAGATGTTCGAGATGTTGCTGCTGATCAAAGTGATTTAGATCTTGCTCTTATTGATCTTAAAAATCTTTTTGGAGAAGAACAAGTAACTGTTGATGATGCTGTTGATAAGTTTACTACTGTGAGTGATGAGATTGATGAAAT
>CAYMBN010000007.1:0-66346 GCA_964388715.1 uncultured Methanosarcinales archaeon | reverse complement strand
AATGAAAATTGTAAGAATTTTGTTGTGATTAATTCTGAGAATGATCCTTATGTGCCTATTGCTAAAGGAGCTGAGCTTGTATCACATCTTAATACTGGTCTTAATATAATCAAAGATGGTGGACATTTTAACACAGATAGTGGATATAAAACATTTCCTGTCTTAGCAAAGATGATTCCTGCAATGATGACAAGTAGGATGCCTAATTATTGAAATTAGATTTAGAAACTTTTTTATATTCTATAATAATTATAAAACATATGTCAAAGAAATCAGACTTAAAAGAGTTGTCTAGAGAAGAGGAGAAGCTTAAATTGCTTTGGAAAGATGTTCTTAAATATGTTAAAAGAGATATTGCTTATCTCTGGCTTGATGAAGTAAAACAAGATTTTGGAGAAATGAGAAGGGAACTAAAAAAAATAAAAATTATTCTTGAAGATTTACATGATTATTCTACTGCGAGAATAAAAAGGTGTGAAGATGAAGGTGTTGAAGAAAAGTTTAAGAAGGAATTGGGGGATATTAAGAAACTACTTGAGCATATTAAACAAATACAACCTCAGAAAGGTTGGATTGCATTGCTTCACTCTGATTTACAAAAGATATTTTTAAATATTGAACATGAAAAGTTTAACATGGGACAAACAGAATATGAAAGAAGATTAAAACAATTAAAAGAATGGGGTTTTCATGTTAAAGAGGAACCAGAATTAGCTGATTTCTTAGTCAAGCATTGGGCTGGAACAACTAAATTGGCTGAAATTCCTGGGATATTCATACCTTATTTGTTTTATGAGGTTTTACCTGAAATTAAAGATTTGATTAGAGAACATCCTGAATTGTGGCCAGGTATAGTTAGAATAGCTGAAGTTGAATTAGTTAGTGATCATAACACTGAATTTCTTGGAATAGATTTACATAATATTGGAGAATCAATTTATATACGCCCTAAGTTCTGGCCTGAAGTCGTTAAAATGTCTGAAGCAGCAGGTGTTGGTGCAGCTTCGTTACATAGTGGATTAATTTCTCTTGAAGATTTGATCAAAGAATATCCAGAATTCTGGCCACATTTAGTTAAAATGGCTCAGAGGGCAGGTAAGGATATAGGTCCTATGTTTTCTTATGGTTTTAAATCTGTTGAAAAATATCTTAAAGATAAAAAAACATTTTTATTAGTCAAAAGGCGTTTATTAAAACTTGGAAAACTTTGTAAGGGAGCTGTAGGTTCTTTATTTATCTCTTTTAAAAACTTAAAATATTTTTTTGATTTGTTTGGTGTTGATTTATTTGATGAATTGTTAATTCCAACAGCAGAATCACAAACAGCTGCAACTTTTTTATGTTTGGAGGCCTTTGGTGAAATAACTCCTGTTTCTAAGATGGTTAAAACAAAGGAGGATTTAGAAATATTAAGATATATTGTTCAGAAAAAATCAAAAAGGGCATATGATATTCTTAAACATGTTATTGTAATAGGTTGTCTTGTTCATGCATTTGACAAACCATTTTCAAAAGAAACGGAAATAATAAAGGAATTTTTAAGACAAACTCCTGTTAATTTAATTCAACTTTATAGTGAATTTAAAAAGATTTGTTTAGGGACAGCAAAAGAAAAGGATCTTCTTTATAAAAATTTGTTTAAAGATGTAAAAAAAATAAAAAAAGAGATTGTTGCTGGTACTCTAACTAAATATAATAATACTGTTCTTGGTTTAGGTGTTTTGTATACTGTCTTTGCTCCTGAAATATCTGTTGATAGAGATGTTTATCATAAATTATTAGAATTAAGAAAAGATAGACAGTCTGATATTCCTTATGTATTAAACAGGTTGAGTGGTAAGACAGTAAGAATAAAAGGGGGCACTTATGTCTTAAAGGAAAAAGAAAGATTAGATTCTTCTTCATGGAATAACTTAATAGAAGCTGTAAATGAGGTAAATATGAAAGGTATGAAAGTAATTCCTGAAGAACTGGGTATTAATTTGTTTAAAGAATATAAAGATAAAACATTGAGAAAGAATCAAAAAAAATACTTAAAAAAAATTTATGCTTTTAATGTTTCTAATGGGGATTCATTACATAATTTTAACACAGATCATAAAACGTTGATGCAATATAAAGAATTTATAGGAGATAGATTAAAAAATGATCTTATTTTTACATTACTTTCAAGAGCACAAGAAGCATTTCCAAAGCAGTTCTCAAAACTATTAGGTAAATCAAAAACAGATTATAAAAAATTAGCAAAAACATTATTTGGATTGTGGAATTCAAAAGCCATAAATAAACAGGGAAAAATAAAAAAAATCCTAGAAAGAAATGGTTTTTTTGTTGAAAATATAGAATGGAATAAAGATATAACTCCAGATCAAATAGACGATTGGCTAAATTCCTTATCACAAAATGTAATTGAAAAAAACCTTGTTCAAAAAATATTCAATGATTTATATGGTGAACAATATGAGGGGATGAGAAAAGAAATGAAAAAGTTTAAACCAAGAGGTGATTTAAGTTTTCCTCTTGGAAAACCTTTTAAATTTGTATTGTCAAAAAGAAAGATGCATTCTGTGGCAATGTTAAATATGGGTGTTTGTGTTGCTACAGATCAAAGATTATGGGATTCTCCTGACTTTTGGCAGATGATTATTTTTGATAAAGAGGATAATGCTTGTGGTGGAGCTCTTTACAGAACACTTTCTGAGGAAAATAATAACTATTTAGTCTTATCAATTCAGCCAGCTAGTTCAATATTGTCTTCTACTTTGCATGATAGTTTATATGATCAGATTGTAAGATTTTCTAAATTGATTGTAAGACGACTTAAGTATCAAAGTTTACTTATACCAACTTCTCCATTGATCAATTCAAACAGAGGTACAATACAAGATATTATAGTTTCAAGAAATTATCCTAAATTTGCTCTAAAAAAAGATTATGATTTTTCGTATAATCCATATCATTATACTTATAAAAATGCAGCAAAAAAAGCTAAACAAAAAAAAGAATTCTACATTGTTCTCTAAAAAACCAAAACATTTATAAATAACATATGAATTCTATTTCATATGAAATGTAAGTCATATGATAGCTTTTTTATGAACTTTGCGAATAAGACTAAATTGAGTATTATTAAGTCTTTGATTGATGGTAAATTGAGTGTGACTGAAATATCTGCAAAGATTGGTGAAGAGCAGAGTAAGGTATCGCATAGTCTTAAGCAGTTAGCATCATGTCATATACTTGATGTTGAGCAGAAAGGGAAAAAAAGGATTTATTCATTAAATAAAGATACTGTTATTCCAATTTTAAAGTTAGTTGAGAAACATGTTAGAAATCATTGTTGTGTGGGGTGTAAGAAATGAGATTTAGTGTAGTTTATTTGGATAATGGTGCTTCTACAATGGTAGACCCTAAAGTTGTTAAGGTTATGATGCCTTATTTTAATGAAAAGTATGGAAATGCTTCCTCAACACACAATTTTGGTCATGATTCAAAGGATGCATTGGAAAAAGCAAGGAAAGTTATTGCAAAAACAATTAATGCAAGTTCAGATGAAATTATATTTACTTCTGGTGGAACTGAATCAAATAATATGACCTTGAAAGGAGTAGCTTTTACAAATAAAGATAGAGGTAATCACATTATTACAACAAAAGTTGAACATAAATGTGTTTTGAAGAGTTGTGAATGGCTTGAAAAACAAGGATTTAAAATAACTTATTTAGATGTTGATAGTGAAGGATTTATTAACCCACAGGAACTTGAGAAAGCTATCACACCAAAAACAATCTTAGTTTCAATTATTCACGGAAATAATGAAATAGGAACAATTCAGGATTTGGAAAAGTTAGGAGAGGTTTGTAAAAAACACAATGTTTATTTTCATACTGATGCTTGTCAGAGTCATACAAAAACTGAGCTTGATGTTAAAAAACAAAATCTTGATTTAGTTACATTAAATAGTCATAAGATTCATGGTCCAAAAGGTGTTGGTGCTCTTTTTGTTAAAAAAGGTACAAAGATAGAACAATGGCAGCATGGTGGTTCTCATGAATTTGGTTTGAGAGCAGGGACAGAAAATATTCCTGGAATTGTTGGGTTTGCAGAGGCTGCTAAGCTTGGTATGGATAAAAAACATGTTGAAAAAATGGTTCAGTTTAGAAATAAATTAATTGAAGGTATACTTCAAATACCTGGTGTTAAACTGAATGGACCAAAAGGTGATAAACGATTGTGTAATAATGCTAATTTTTCATTTAAAAGTATTGAAGGAGAAGCTTTAGGAGGATATCTTGACCAAAAGTGGATTTGTTCTTCAACAGGTTCTGCATGTTCAGCAAAAACACTTGAGCCAAGTTATGTTTTGAAAGCTATTGGACTTAGTGATGAAGAAGCAAATGGTAGTTTAAGGCTTACTTTAAGTAGGTTTACAACTGAAAAAGAGATTGATTATGCATTAAAAGTTTTGCCAAAAATAATTGAAAAATTAAGAAAAATATCTCCGTTAGGGAAGGTGATGGACTATGTACACCAAAAAAACTCTTAAACGCTTTACTCATCCAAAAAATGCAGGTGAATTAAAGAATGCAGATGCTATTGGTGAGATTGGTAATGTTAAGTGTGGCGATATGATGAAGATATTTATTAAAGTAAAGGATGATGTTATTAAAGATATCAAGTTTCTTACTTATGGTTGTGTTGCTGCAATAGCTTCAACAGATGCAATGTGTCAGTTAGCAAAAGGAAAAAAGTTGAAGGATGCACTGAAAATAACTTTTAAAGATATTCTTAAAGAACTAGGTGATTTACCAAAAATAAAATATCATTGTTCTGTGATGGGTGTGCAAGCTTTAAGAAAAGCAATTGAAAATTATAAAAAAAGGCAAAAGTGTGTAGGTGGATCAAAATGAAATTAATGTATGTTACTGTTAAGAATGAAGAGGAAGCAAAAGAAATTAGTACAACATTGGTTGAGGAAAAATTAGTTGCATGTGTTAATATGTTTCCTATAAAATCTATTTATAGATGGCAGGGTAAGGTTGAGCATAGTGATGAGTTTGGGATGATAATGAAAACAAAGGATGAATTAGTTGAAGATGTTATTAAAAAGGTTAAAGAATTACATTCTTATGAAGTTCCTTGTGTAATTTCATTTGATGTTGGGAAGGGAAATCCTAGTTTTATACAGTGGGTTAATGATCTAACTAAGTAAATTATTTAAATGATTAATGCAAATAATGTTTGATGGGGTGATATAATATGGTTTTTGGTTATTTTAATCGAACACAGTTAAATTATTCAATTTTTTATCAAAATATTGAAATGGTAATATTAAGTATGTTTAGTTTTTTGTTACCTATATTTCTGCAACATCCACAATTGTTAGTAGGAGTTTTTGTAAATGCATTTTTAATAAGGAGTGCTCTTACATTGAAAGGGTATAGGGTTTTGCCTGTGATTATAATGCCTTCATTAGGTGCTGTTAGTGCGGGTATTTTGTTTGGATCATTAACAAAATTTTTGTTGTACTTTGTTCCAATGATATGGTTAGGTAATGCATTGCTTGTGTATGTATTTAAGAGGTATAATAAAAAGAATTTCTTTGTTACTTTAATAAGTGGAAGTTTTTTCAAAGCATTATTATTGTTTTCATATGCTTTTATTTTGTACTCTCTTAAGATTGTGCCTGTTGTATTCTTGCAAGCAATGGGTATTGTTCAGTTAGCAACTGCTTTATTAGGGGGAATACTTGTTTATGGTGTTTTGCAGGTTGAAAAGAGATGGTTAATAAATTAATACTTAATGAACTTAGAAAGATACAAGATAAAGAAAGTTTTTTGTCAGAGAAATCTTTAAAAAAAGTTGCTGACAAATTTAAAGTTTCAGTAGGAGAATTGTATGAAGCAGCTTCTTTTTATTCTTTTTTTGATTTAGAAAAAAGAGGAAAGTTTCATATTAAGGTTTGTGAAAGTCCTGTTTGTCATATGAAAGGTTCTGACAATATTTTGGACATAATTGAAAAGTTGACTGGTTTAAAACCTGGTGAAAGTAATGCTAAGTTTTCAGTTGATATTGCTTCTTGTATTGGTTGTTGTGATAAAGCACCTGCAATGATGATAAATGATAAGGTTTTTACTGAATTAAATGAAGAAAAAATAAAAAAAATATTGAAAAATGAAGATTTTAAGTAAAAATAATTATGAGAGTTGGAAAAAAGTAAGAAAGTTTAAACCAGAACAAGTTATTCAGAAAGTTGTTGATTCAGGTCTTATTGGATTAGGTGGTGCTAATTTTCCAACAGGTAAAAAATGGCAATTAACTGGAAAAGCTGAATATCTTATTGTTAATTTTGATGAGGGTGAACCAGGTACATTTAAGGACAAATTTATTGTCGAGAATAATCCTGAACTTTTAGTAGAGGGAATTGATATTGCATGTTATGCTTTACAATGTAAAGAATGTTATATTTATCTTAGAAGAGAGTATGTTTATCTTAAGAAAATACTTGAAAAAGTTTTGAAGAAAGCTCAGTCTGGTGTTGATATTAAAATTGTTGTTGGTGCTGGTTCTTATTTGTGTGGAGAGGAAACAGCTATAATGAATAGTATTGAGGGAAGAAGGGGTGAGACAAGAAGGAAACCTCCTTACCCTGCTCAGATTGGTTTATTTGGAAGGCCAACTTGTATAAATAATGTTGAAACACTTGCTAGAGTTGCTTTAGTTTTTAGAGATGATTGGAATAATCAGTTAATGTTATTTTCTATTTCAGGTGATGTTGAAAATCCTGGAGTGTATGAAGCAGAAAGAGGGATTCAATTAAACAAATTGATGTTGGAGGCTAAACCAATTGATCCAAAAGCTGTGTTTTTTGGAGCAGCTGGTGGTTGTTTGCCTTATGACGAATCATTGGAATTGTCTGTTGAGAAAGTAAGTGGAAAAGGGGCAATGTTTGGTTCTGGTACTTTGATTATTGTAGGAATGGAAAGGTCTGTGCCTGATTTGTGTAGTAATATTACTAAATTTTTTGTTGAAGAAAATTGTGGAAATTGTACTCCTTGTAGAGAAGGTAATTATAGGTTATTACAATTGTTTCAAAAAAAGAAATGTACTAAGAATGAGCTTGATTTGATTGAAGAGCTTGCTGAACATATTCCAGAAACTTCATTTTGTGCATTGGGTCAATGTTCAACAACACATCTTAAAACAGCGCTTAAGTATTTTAGAAAAGAGTTTGAGAAAAAATGCAAGTAATAATTGATGGAAAAAAGGTTAAGGTTGAGAAAGGAATAAGTATTTGGGAAGCTGTTAGGAGGATTGGAATTGAGATACCTACATTATGTTTTCATCCTGATCTTGAGGTAAAAGGAAGGTGTAGAGTTTGCCTTGTTGAAGTTAATGGAAAATTGATGACTTCTTGTGATAATAAAGTTGCAGAAAGAATGATAATAAAAACAAACACTGACAAGGTTATGAAAGCTCGAAGATTGAATCTTGAATTATTGGCTTCAAATTATCAAAGAGAGTGTGAATTTAATCGACTACATCAACTTAGGGATATGCATGATCTTAAAGAGTTAAGGTTTCAACCTGAGCCACCTAAAAAGGTTGATGATTCTGCATATGCAATTACAAGAGATCCTTCAAAATGTATTTTATGTGGTAAGTGTGTTGCAAAGTGTAGGGATGTGCAAGGTGTTAATGCAATTTGTTTTCAAGGACGAGGTAATGCATTAGAAGTTGGTACTTACTTTGATCATAAAATATCTGATACTGTTTGTGTTAGTTGTGGTCAGTGTAGTTTAGTGTGTCCAACTAATGCAATAAGTGAAACTAATAATATTGAGGATGTTAAAAAAGTGCTTAAGGATAAAACAAAACATGTTGTTGTGCAGACAGCGCCTGCTGTAAGAGCATCAATTGGTGAAGAGTTTGAGATGGAGCCAGGAAGTTTGGTTACAAAAAAAATGGTTACTGCTCTAAGAAAACTTGGTTTTGATATGGTGTTTGATACTGATTTTGGTGCTGACTTAACAATAATAGAAGAGGCTAATGAATTAGTTGAAAGGATTAAGAAAAAAGATATTCTTCCAATGATAACTTCATGTTCTCCTGGTTGGATTAATTTTATTGAAAAGTTTTATCCTGAATTGTTGAAACATCTTTCTAGTTGTAAGTCACCTCATCAGATGTTTGGTGCGATTGTTAAAACTTATTATGCTGAAAAGCAAAGTATTGATCCTAAAAATATTGTTGTCGTGAGTATTATGCCTTGTACTGCTAAGAAGTATGAAGCAAATAGAAAGGAGTTAAAAGGTGATGTTGACTATGTTTTAACAACAAGGGAAACATCTAGGTTAATGAAACAGCAAGGGATTGATTTGTCTAAATGTGATGAGGAGGAATTTGATCAACCACTTGGTATGAGTTCTGGTGGTGCTGCAATATTTGGTACAACAGGTGGGGTGATGGAGGCTGCATTAAGAACAGCTTATTATGTGATAACTGGTAAAGAATATGATAAGATTGATTTTAATGAAGTGCGTAATAGTACTGGTATAAAAGAAGCAACTATTAAAATTGATGGTCTTAAGTTGAATGTTGCTGTTGTAAATGGTTTAAGGAATGCACGCTATGTTTTGGAAGAGTTAAAACAAGGTAAAAGTAAATATCATTTTATTGAGATAATGGCTTGTCCTGGAGGTTGTATTGGAGGAGGAGGTCAACCAAGGCCAACAACTAATGAAATTATTAAAAAGAGAAGGCAAGCAATATATAAGCAAGATAAAATAATGAAAATAAGAAGGTCTCATAAGAATCCTGCAATAATACAATTATATGATGAATTCTTGGGAAAACCTTTGGGAAAAATGTCAAAGGAATTGTTACATACAAGTTATAGAGATAAGAAGGATTAAACAATTTTACTCAAACACAAAAACACATAAATCTTCACATGTTAGATTCTTGTCAAAGCCAATCTTAATATGGTGTTCTCCAATGATCTCAAACTCTTTTTGTTCTTCTAAATCATAAAAGACTCTACCTTTTGCTGTTGCTAAAATATTTTTAAATAGAATTACGTTTTTTGTGAATTCTGGGTTTAAGAAAAGGTATTTTCCTGAGTATTCTGTGAAAAGTGCAACTGATTTTAGAATTTTTTGTATTTCATTTACAAGTTGTGGATTATGTTTTTGAATTATTTCAAGATGTTTTTTTGCAAGTTCAATTGATTTGTTACAGTTGAAATTGCAAGGGAAGTGATTAAGAAGAGTATAATCAAAGTATCTTGCTATTATGTTATTGTGGAATGGAAATTTATAACCTTGACTGTTGTTGTAAGCTGGTAAAATGTAATCATTGGTTGTTTTTTCTTGGTTTTGACTATGTTTTTGGAAGAATTCTGAGCAACATTCTGGATAACCAAGTAAAATACCTAGTTCTTTGTGTTTTTTTTGTGCTTCAAGTTGTTTTGCTTGTTCTGTTTTGCTTTGTTCTTTTGAAATGTACATAAAATAATATCCTTTTTCTTCTGATTCTACTGGAACTCTTTTACCTTTGTTAGAATATCTTGCATTTTCTTCTTTGATAACTTTAAAATCAGATAAAGTAAAGTATAATCCTTTAGTTTGAAGAAATTGTTTAATTTGCTCGAGTTTATCTTCATGAACCATGATTCTTGCACAGGGTTTTACATCTTCTATTAAATAAAGAATTTCAAGTGATTTTGTTAATGATTGGAATATTTGTTTAAGTTCTTGTATCATAATGTAAAGAATTAGTTAATGTTTTAAATATTTTGCCCCAGGTGACTTGAAAAACTGTTCAGCTATGTATTGGGCAGCCATGTTAGTTTTATCTGTTGCTTTTTTAACTGGATCATATCCTTTTTGTTCCTTGTAAATTGCTTGTGGGCCTTGCATTGAATATGAAGGATGTGGTTCTTTTATATAATTCATACTTCTATACATTACATCATTTGCTATTTGTTCTTGTGTGCCCATTTTTATCAACTTGTGACATTTAAATCTACTATGGTCTATAAAGACTTTATTTTATTTAAAGAAATCTGGGAGGAAGTGGTTAAAAGTGCGACAAAAAAGTCATAAGGTTAAATAGTGAGAACAAGCACAAGTAGCAAAAAGAATTAATTCATTATTTGCAAGGTATGGTTGAATTTTACAACTTTTATAGGCTAATTCATCAAATTTTTTTATTAGAGCTATATATCCTTCAGCTAGTGGATCAATTAAATTTTCAACATTATCAAGGGTATCTTCGATTGCTTTAATTACCATAGGTTTTTGTTCTTTTACATGCATTTTCACTTAAAAAATCAAGAAGTAATATATAAACCTATCTTTTTCTTTCCTTTTCTTCTCCTTTATCTTGCTCGTCCCTTTTTCCTCCTCTTTCTTCTTCTCCACCTTCCCCTCTTCTATCTCTTTCATCTTCTGGCCTTAATTCATCCATATCTCTAAAGAAACCCATTAATTTGAATGCTTTTCCCATTGGTTTGACTTTGACTTTGCCTGTTGTTAATCCACCAACAAATTTTGAGCCCATCTTAATGTTACCTGCCATTTGCTTGAATGCACCCATTCTTGGTTTTCTGTCCCATGGTGGGCTTTCAAGTTCTTCTCCTCTCATGTCTTTTTCACTTGTACTAACCATTTCATATAACCATTCTAAGTCAATTGTCATGGTAATATCTGTTTCATCTTCTGTAAGAGTTATGTCTTCTCCTACTTTTAAATCAAAGATTACTTCATCATCAAGAGTAGCTAAAGCTTTGTAAATTATTTCATCGTTATCTTCTATTTGAAGCAATACCTTAATGCTTCCATCAAATTCATCTAGTATTTTTCTAAATTCTTCTCTTATTACTGGGTTGTTTCTTATTTCTTCAATTTCTTCTGGAGTTGGGCCTGGACCTTCTTCATCAGGTGGTCCTGGGAATTTCTTTAATTTGTAAGCTTTTTCTATTTCAAATCTAAATAAATCTTTAGGAGGGAAGATCCAAATTTGCATGTATGGTGAAAGTATTGTATCAATTTTATCAAATTCTTTGATATGTTTTTCTTCTTCCCATAGTTTAACATATCCAAAGTCACTTTCAAATTCGATATTAATTGGTTCAAATTCTTTTGGCCATTCATCTTCACCCATACATTGTAATGTTCTTACCACTTCTCTTGTATTGTCAACAATCATCCAATAAGTATCAAAGATTCCTCCTATATGACTTGTCCATTTTTCAGAATCTTTTCTAACATAAATATTAAAGAACCAATTCATAAATTCTTCATTAATAGATTTTTCAATTTCTTTTCTTTGTTTTTTGAAAAGTTCAAATTCTCTTTCACACCAATCTTGTTCATTTTGATGTCTTTTTTGTTCGTATTTTGGTCTTAATTGGTCAAATGGTTCTCCCCAGAAGTTAAAATGCACATGTGGCCATGTTTCTGTTGAACTTTCTTCACATCCTCCTGTGAACATGAACATTCCCCTTTCTTCAACCCATGGTTCGCTTTTTACACATGCGAATTCGTAAAGTATGTTATCATGTTCAGCACATCTTGGTTTGGCACATTCATCACTACTTTTACAACCGTCACATTCAGAAGTGCTTTCGCAACCGTCTTCCCAATCACCATTACATTCATAAAATCCTTCTTTACATTCACAATCTCCTCTTTCAGGATTACACCATTGGTTTGGTTTGTCACATTCTTGAACAGCGCATGCATCAACTGTTCCGCCACAAGTTACATCAGTTGATTCACATCCATTAGAATAGTCTTTATCACAGTCAAAATGTTTATCATATCTATTACAATGACATCCATTATCCCAACAATGTTGTGTTTTAGGATCAGGACAATCTTCATCACTTGAACATCCTTCTGGTGCGCAAATACCTTGATGGTCTTCATGACCCCAAGTAGATTCTCTCCAACAGAATTGATTTTGATCACAATGATTATCATCACGACATTCTTTATTAGCAGTAGCCATGCCAGTTGCAACAACGTAAGCTGTTATAGCATTACCAGTTATTTCAGGTTCTGTATTTTGTTGTTCTGGTTCAGGCTCTGGAGTTGGTTCAGGTTCTTCCTCAACAACAGGTTCTGGCTCCTCTTCTTCTTGCGGTTCTGGTTCTTGCTCTTGAGTTTCCTCTTCCTCTACTTCTTGTTCTTCTGGTTCACTTTCCTCAACTTCAGGTTGAGGTTCTTCAATAATCTCTTCTTCTTCCTCAATTTCTGGTTCTGGTTGTTGTTCTTGTTCAGGTTCTTCCTCTTCCTCCTCTTCTTCTATTCCTGGAGGTAAAGGAATTATTTCTTCTTCCTCTTCTTCAACAGGTTCAATATATACACATTCACCATTTGAACAAACTTCATCTTGGCCACAGTCTGAAACAAGTTTACATTCTGTTTCTTCTTCAATTGGACAGGCAACTAGTGTATAGTGCCATTCATTATTAGAACATGTTGCAGTAAGAATAGTAGAACCGTCTGGACATTGTTCTTCTTGTTTTTCTCCTTCTTCACATACAACTCCAACTTCAGGACATTGAGTATCTAAACGAACCCATGCGTTATTTTCACATTTTTCAACTTCAATGATAGAATCATCAGGACATTCTTTTTGTCTTGTTTCTTCATCTTCACATACAACACCATAATCATCTAAACATTTATTATTGGTTTCAACCCATTGATTGTCTACACAGGTTGCAACTATGATTGACAGCTCATCTTTACATGTTTTTTCAATTATTTCTTCTTCATGGCATTCTTGGCCACATTCATTTTCAGTTAAGATCCATGTATTTTCAACACATTCTGCTGTTATTATTACAGAATCATCAGGACAATCAGTTGTTTGTGTTTCTCCATCAATACATTCTACAATAGGACATTCAATTTCTTGTGCAATCCACTGACCATCTTTACATATTTCAACTGCGATCATGCTTCCATCTAAACATATTGCTTCTTTTGCTTCTCCATCACTACATGTTATACATTCTTCTCCTGTTTTAGTCCATTGATTTTTTTCACATTTTTCTGTAACAATGATGTCTTTACCACATTGTTCTGTTTTTGTTTCACCGTCTTCACAAATTTTACATTCCTGTACAACAGTTAAACATTCAGATTCAATACATTCAGAATAACCACATTTTGGTTGTTCACAATCAGAGTCACTCATACATTGGAATTCACAATCTTCTGGACATGTTTCATCTTCTTCGCAAATACCATTACCACAACAGTTTTCAATTACTTTACATTGGCAGCCTTGATAGTCTAGTTCTGAACATGTTCCGCAGTAAAGCATACAAAACTGTCCTTCTATACATTCTCCATTGTTGCAATATTTATTGTCGCCACAAGCAGTACCATCACTACAGTCAAGCATATCATTACAATCTACCATAAAGTCTCCATCGTTGTCTTTGTTATCATCACAAACTTCCATGTCTCCTTTACATTTTTGTGTATAATCACAGTCACCATCACCATCACAATCATAATGGCCTGGAATACATCTACAACTTTTTTCATCTTCATTATAATACTGATACATTTCACACTCAGTTATTCCTTCACAAGGTGTATCTTGTCTTTTACCATTACATACATAGTAATTTAATTTACATGGTTTATAGGATTTTACACCATTACAAATGTATGTATATTCATCTTCACAAGGAACTCTTTGTTTTTTACCATCACAGAAATAAACTCCTTCTTTACCAATACAAGCTACTTTACAATCTTCATCATCACCACAACCAACTAAACAACGATTTCTGTCTTCAAGTTCACATGCTTTTTTACATTCAACATCTCCTGAACATAATTTAATACATTTCTCAAGTTGTGTTTGTTTTCTTGGTTTGGCTTTTTTACATACTTGGCAATGTTGTGAAGCGCCTTTAAAACAAATTCCTCTGCAATCTGTTTTTTCTTCTGTTGTATCCATGCATATATCATGACAGCTATCAAATTCTGTGACACCTTCACAATGTTTGTCGCATGATTCTTTAATAGCATCTTTACAATCATCCATACAATCATAATATACATTACATTCTGGTTTGCACTTTCCTCTTTTTACACCACAATGGAAATCTGATTCACAACCATTGTTCCAATTTTCATCACAATCATAAAATCCTTCTTCACACATACAATAAGCTTCTTCTTCTGAGAATACTTGATTTTCATTACATTGGAAATCTCCATTTTCATAGTTACATAAACTACATTCTTTACATTCTCCACTACAGTCTTCGCCATCTTTTTTTGAACATTCATTACATGGTTCACATACTTTTCTACAACCACCATATGCTTCATCTTCACAATTCCAACAATCATTACATGCTTGTTTTATTTCATCACTGTCACTGCAAGGCCAACATTTTTCTTGGCAGATTGCATCACATTCTTCATTACTTTTACCTGATTCATAACATCCCCAGCAATCTTCACAAACAGGTCTACATAATTTATCATTAGTTTGCCAGCAACCGCCTGGCTTGTTACAAATAGGTTCACACATTTTGCCACAATCTTTGTGTTCAAAACAATCAGGATCATTACAATCTACTACATTATCACCATCATCATCCATGTTATTTCTACAATCTTCTTCACCGCCTTTTGCATAAATACATTCTCCATTAACACAGCCTTCATCAGCTCCACATGGGATATCATTAACATGTTGGCACCAACTATGTTGATTTTCTTCTAGATTTTCAACAAGTCTTTTTTCATATCGATTATTAGTAACAGGGGTTTTCTCAATCTTACCATATTCAGAAAACATTTCTTCTAATCTTTCAATTCTTTCTTCATAAATAATTTGTCTTTCTTCTGGTTCTTTTCTATCATAGAAAATTTCGTCCATTGCCCAAGAAATTGTTTCAATCATGTGTCTGTTTCTTGGTAATATTTCAAATAATCTGCTATGGCCTGTTCTATCAAGTTTTTCTGCTTCTTTTACTAATTCATCAATTAATTTTTCTTGTTTTTCATATAATTCATCTATAGATAAGTGTTTAAGTTCTTCCTTATCTATTTTTTCCATGTCCATATCTTGTTTTCCTCTAAACATTCTGTGTGATTCAACTTCTATCCAAAAATTAATCCAAGGCCATTCACATGAATTACATGTGTTTAGTTCAAGCCATAAATCAAAATCTTCTCCAGAATAAGGATAAACTCTCCATTTTGTAAGAGATTCTTTTTGTGCTTTTTCGGTTTTGTCAAAGATTGTTTCCATTGCACTTATACAATTAAATCTGTTTTGTTGGAGATAATTGTTTAATAGGTTTTCTGTGCTAATTATTTGATCAATAAGAAGGTCTGATTTTTGACCTTGTGTACTGTATATTGTTGCAGTTTCTTTGATAGAAGATATTAACTTATCAATATCAAAATCAAATTGTTGTTTAAATCTTACTTCAAAACCAGGCCAATAAAATATTTGTTTTTTACCTTTTTTGTATAAGATTTCTGGCCATGCATTAAAAGTAATCTGTACTTTTTTGCCGTCAAAGATTATCTTTCTCCAAGCAGGTACTGATTCGTCAAGTTTTTCTTCACGATCCTCATTAATATTCCATGCCCAATTGGTTTTTTCAAATGGTTCACCAAAGAATCTTTGTATTGCTTTTTCTACTATTTGTTGTTGGGTTTCATTACCCCATCTAAATTCTTCTTCATTAACACCAAGAACTTCAAAGAAATCTGATCTTACACTGTTTTTGTAAACAGATAATTGTGCAAGTGAAATTTTTCCTGCTTCATAATCTTCTGCGTGTTTTGTAATAGTGTTAACTACATCATCTACAGAGTCTGTAGCACTAACAGTTGCTAAAATCAATACAAATATTAGAAAAAACACCCATCTTTTCATTAAAACCCTCTTTTTAGATGTTTATGTTGTTATTATATATAAATGTTAGTGGTTAGAAAGGTTTAAATATGTGAATTATTTATGGGTTATTAAAGAGGTGATTATTAATGGTAACAAAGAAAAAAGAAGCTGGTATGTGTTGTGGTAACCCAATGTGTTTTGGTATGAAGTTCTTGGTTTTAGGAATATTAATTATGCTTAATGCACATTTTAAATTCCTTGAATGGTGGATGTTTGTAGGAGCAATATTTGCACTAAAAGGATTATTGATGATGTTCCATCCAAAATAAGTTTTTTAATTTTTTTTATTTTATTTTTTTAAGAAATAAGTTAATTAGCTGAGCAACTTCTCATACCACTGATGATTTCTGAATAAATCTCAAATGCAGTCTTGCCCTGGTTGATTAGTTTTCTTACAAAGTTTAGTGCAATATTGTGGATTCCGTTTTGGGCAGGTTTTTGTAGGTTTATTGATTTTGATAGGTTGGCAATGTTATGTTCTTTGATTGTCTTTAGCCAGGCAATGCTGAATGCAAATGCTTTTGCTTCTTCATCTTTTTCATTATTAAGTTTTTTTGTAAGAACGTGGCCAATTTCGTGACCAATTGTTACCATTATTTCATCTAAGTGGCCTTTTCTTATAAGTATTGAACTTACTCCAAAAGGTTTTTTGTTTATTGCAAAGCCTATAACTTGTTTTGGTTGGTTAAATTCTTTATCATCAACTAATCTAATAATAATATCTTTAGGAAATGCTTTTCCTGTAGTTAGTTTGAATGCTTGTTTAATATAATGTGCAATTTTACTGATTTTTCCTATGAATGGTGTTATTGGTCTTGATGAATCCAGGAAATTGTTTGTTTGTGTATAATACATTCTTGTTGTTTGATTATTAAGGTAAAGCTGTCTATAATTTTCTTTGGTTTTATTGTAAATCATTGAGTTAGGTAGAATGTCTGTTAAGGTTAAAATAGGTGACTCTGGGATAGCAGCTTCTACCATGTTATAACTTACACTATCATCAATAGAATATTGTGGAGAATATCTTACCATGCTATCAATTGAAGAGTAAGAAGCAGAACTTGAACAACCATTACTATATCCACAACTACCACAGTATGACATTTTATCTTTTTTGTCTTAAATGACTATCGTATCCACTAGCTCCGCCTGTAGCTACGTGTGCTCTTTTAGATGAATACCCGCTACATCCAGGTACATTTGGTTGCACTCTTCCTATATCATCAAACCATACCATTTTGTTGTGTTTTTTTGACCTCTTTGTGTTTGTTTATAAGTGTGACTATTACATCACCTTACTATATATAAGACGTCTAAGAATATAAATACTATTGTATGGTTATATCTATGTGTGGGACAAAAATGTCATATCTCTAATTTCTTCATTTTTCTGAGCAAGGTTTCATATCTTAACTTGATTTTCTTTGCTGTTTTTGTTAGATTGAAGTTGTTGTTTTTTAGAACTTTTTTTAGATATTCTTTTTCAAACTCTTTTTCAGCTTGTTTCCATGTCATTTGAAGTTCTGGTAAGTGTGTAATGATATCTTCTGTTACTGTTTCTACATTTTCATACATTTTTTGTAGTTTTGTTGGATGTAAAATTGTTTTATAATTGTCAAGAGTATGTCTTAGTATACTATCTACTGTTTCCTTTTTGAAGTATTTTGGAGTTAACATTTCTTTTCTTAATTTGTGTATCTTAATTCCAAGTTCTTTTACTGCCCTATGAATTGAACGTCTGTTTAGTCCAGTAATTTTTGCAACAAGTGAAATATTTCCATAATGGGCTTTGATTAGTTTTGATAGGAATTGTTTTTTGAACATTTTTTTTGCTACTTTGAAAGATAATGATGAGTTTATTTCATAATCTAATAGAGGGTTTCTTGATATTTTGTCAGAAAGGTCTTTGTTAAGTTCGCTAATTGTAACTCCTAAGAATTTTTGCATTGTTTCTTCTACTAGGAAATTAATGCGATCCTTCATCACTTTTTCAAGTGATGCCTCTTTTTTATCCTCTTTTTTGGATGATTTCATTATTGATTTGTGAGAATAATATATTACAATTCTTGCAGTAATACTTAATTTGTTGATTTCCTTTTACTGTGTTGTTACAAACAGGACAGCCCTTTTTTATGGTTTCAATTTTTACTATCATATTATTGTTTATTTGAATACTAACTTATAAAGTTTTCTTTAGTTTAGAACTCTTATACTTATGTGGTTTGTAAGGTTTAAGCCGGATTACTTTTATTTTTAGTTTCCTTTTATTTAATTCTTTTTTTAAATCTTTTACATAGATTTTTTGATCATATCCAAGACAGATTATGTCTGGGTTTATCTTTTTAATTATTTTATATTTGTTTCCTGTGTTCCCAAGGTAAACTTTCGAAATTGTTTTTATCTTTTTTAGATGTTTCAATCTTTGTTTTTCTTTGTGTTTTGGAGGTTTGGTTTTTATTTTTTTTATTGTTTTGTCTCTTGCTATTACAACTATTATTTGTCCATGTTTGTTTGCTTGTTCAAAAAGATTTAGGTGACCTTTATGTATTAAATCAAAGCATCCAAATAATAATATTTTTTTACTACTTTTCTTTGTAACTTTCTTGGTTTTCATATCATTTGGTGAGAGTGGTATTACTTAAAAACTTTTTCCTATTTTTGAGTCATAACTACCATAAAGTTTAAATATGGTTTGTGTATTGATTAATAATAACAAAATCAATAAGAATATATAGGGGTGAATTAAAAAATGAGGGGATTTAAATTAATAATATTGTTAAGTGTTCTAGTTTTTTTGGTTACTGCTTGTATACCAAAAAATGTTTATATGTCACAAGAGGACTTTGAAGTACCTTCTGAAACAAATGCTTCAAGAGCAAATAGAGTTTGTTATGTTGAAAATGAACAAAGGATTTGTCTTGATGAGCAAGGTAATAAAGTAATAATGGGTGGAGGAGCTACTGAAGAAGTTGTTGAAGAAACTCCTGAAGAAGATGATTTTAAAGAACAGTTTGAGAAACTTAAAGAAATGATTGAAGAAGGAAAAGCAGAAGAGGCAAGTGGAGTTAAAGTGACTGGTGAAATAGTAACAGATACTTCTGTTGTAGAAGAGCCTGTAATTGAACCTGTTCCTATTATTGAAGAAGTTGAGCTTGTTGAAGAAACAAGAAAGTCTGATATAAGTGTTTATGAAGGTGATCTTGTTAGTTTGAATCTTCATTCAACTGATCCTGATGGTGATAAATTACTTTATACATTTTCTGATCCACTTAATGAAGATGGAAAATGGCAAACAGAGAAAGGTGATGCTGGTTTTTATGATATAACTGTAACTGCAAGTGATGGAAAACTTGAATCAAAGAAGGTTATTGTGGTTGAAGTTAAGTCTAGGAATAAGCCACCTGTAATAACTGGTGTTGAAGACCTAACTGTAAATGAAGGAGACTTAATCAAGCTTGAACCAAAAGCAAGTGATCCTGAAGGAGATGCAGTTGAAATATCTTATAGTGGTTTTATGCAAGGTAGTTCTTATACTACAACTGATAAAGATGCTGGTACACATAAAGTAAAAGTTACTGCAACTGATTCATATGGTTCCTCAGCAACAAAAGAAATTACCATTACTGTTGAGAATGTTAACAAAGCACCTGTTTTGGATAAAATTAATGATATAATTGTTAAAGAAGGTGATCTTGTTAAGGTTACTCCAATAGCAACTGATGCAGATGGTGAACAATTAACATTTGAGTATGGTAAGCCACTTAATGAGAATGGGGAATGGCAAACTGCTGAAGGTGATGCAGGTACTTATCATGCAACAGTAACTGTAAGTGATGGATATGATACTATTAAAGTAACTGTTAAAATAACTGTTACAACTCTTAATACACCACCTACAATTGAAGCAATAGCAGACTTTGCAGTAAATGAAGGTGAAACAGTTATATTTAATCCAAAAGTAAGCGATCTTGAAGGTAGTGAAGTAACTGTAACATACAGTGGGTGGATGACAACAGCATCATACAAAACAGCTTATGATGATGCAGGTGAACATACTGTTACAATAACAGCAAGTGATGGTGAACTAAGTTCATCAATTGACGTGAAAGTGACTGTTAATGAAGTGAACAGAGCACCTGAGTTTTGTATTGTTGGAATAGATTGTTAAATCTATATTTTTTCTTTTTTTCTTTTCATTTACAATAGAAAACTTTTAGAAAAAACATAATTTTTTCTAAACCTTTTCTATTTTCAATAGAAAAGTATAAATACGACGATTAATACTAATTATATAAGATGGAACAGGAACAGATATTTAATATGTTGATGGATAAGGATGATATTACTTGGCAGTCTATTATTTATGATCTTGTTAGGACAGAAAAGATGGATCCGTGGAATGTTGATGTTTCTGTTCTTACTCAAAAATATTTGGAGTTAATTAAGCAGTTAAAAGAGTTTGACTTTAGACTAAGCGGTAAGATTGTTTTGGCAGCTGCAGTTATGCTTAAAATTAAGTCAAAGCGTTTGCTTGGGGCTGATTTGGCTAATCTTGATAGGCTTTTTGCTGAAACAGAGGAAGCAGAAGATGAGTTGGATCTTGATGAGGAATATAAAAAGATGTATGCTCAACCAAATGAGGATGATCTTAAACTGATTCCAAGGACACCTCAGCCTAGACGAAGAAAGGTTAGTATTTATGAGTTAATGGATGCTTTGGAAAAGGCGATTGAAGTTAAATATAAACGGGTTGTACGTACTATTCCTGATGTTTCTGAGATTAAGTTACCTGAGAAAAAGAAAGATATTACACAAATTATTAGAGAAATATATACTTCAATTAAATCTTTTTTTTATGTTACAAAAAATCAAAAAAAGTTAACATTTTCAAGGTTAATACCTAGTTCTAGTAAAGAAGATAAAGTTTATACATTTATCCCATTGTTACATCTTTCAAATGCACGAAAAATAGACCTGTTACAAGAACAACATTTTGGTGAAATAGAAATACAGTTGTTAAAGAAATTAAAGCATGCAGAAGATTTGCGGATGAATGTTGAAAATCAGAAAAAAAATGAAGAAGAAAATTAATTGCCTTTTTTAAACATACGTTTCTTACACTCGTTTTTAACTGCACATTTTGGACATAGGTTTTCTTCGTTAAATTTTAATCCAAAACAATAGTAATCAGCAAGATTGTTTTTTTTGTTAAAGTTTTTGATTCTGTGTGCAGCGTATTCTCTAGTTACCTTCCTATAAACCATATTACCACTTCTATCCTTCAGTTCCCAGAATGTATTATCACCTGGCTTAAACTGGATGCCGCTTGGGTGCATAAAAGGAATCTTACCTTTAGGTAATTTAACTTTTCCATACAATTTTTTGTTTATATCAACAAACATTTTTAGTTATGGACAGGCAATCTGTTGGATTGCACAACCAATCTTTTACCTCCTTTAGCTTTAAAGCGTACTTTTGCAGGTGGTAAAGTAAAGTCACCTAAAATGCTTAGTTTTGACTTTATTCTGTATGAAATTATTCTGTGTTCATTTGGTTCAAGGTCATCAAGTTTCCATGTTGCAACAGATGAATGTGTTGTTTCATGGTGTAATACTTTTGTAGGTTTTAATGTGCCTAATTGGAAATCTTTTTTAAGTTCAGCAATGTTTGGAATAGTGTCAATAACCTCAACGTCATTAATTTGGTTAAGTGTGTTATTCTTTACATTAAGTACTATCTTTATTTCAGATATTCCACCTTCTTTCTTCTCTATACTTGATGCTGATTTTGTTACACCAACTGGACTTTGGAGCCAGTAGTATGCGCTAATTAAGATTATAATTATCAATAATATATAAAAAAATGATCGATAATTGGTTGTTACTGTAACTGGATCAGATGATTCTCCTGGAGCAAGTTCAATATCCCATGCTAGGTTGGTTTTGCCGTCTTCACCTTTAACAATTAATGAAGCTGGGTTTGTTTTTGTAAAAACTCTTTTGAACCAGGAAGCTGGTATTTGTGCTCTTTCTTTTCTAAGTGTATTACCATCATTTGTAAATACAATCTCTTTTCTTTTTTTAAGGAATGACTTTTCTTCTTTTACATCTCTTGTAAGAGCACCTGTATAATCAATGATTTCAAATTCTTTTGCAGTTGGTGTAAATGTGTATCCTCCTGTTTTAAGAGTTACTTCAAGTTTATCTTTTGCTGGAGGGTGTTTTGGGTCAAATTCTGCATAGATATTAATTACTTTATCTGTTTCTAATGGTTCTAAAGTTGTTGTGTCTTCCCATTTGATTAATTCACTTTTTACATTGATTTTAAGGTCTGTTATGTTTCGAGTATTTTTATTTTCAAGCCTGATTTTTATTGTAGCAGGTTCTCTTGGATCGATCTTGCCTTCATTTGGCATTATGATTGAACCTTTAATATTTGGTAAGTATTGGACATCACCAAGTTCTGCTGTAACATAAACAGGTAGAGTAAGTTCTTTTACTTGTCCTTTTGCTTTTGATGTTACCTTTAATTTAATATTATACTTTGAATAGGAAATGTCTGCAGCAGGGTTTAAGTAAATTTCTGTAGTTAAACTTTTTCCAGCTTCAATTGTAACACCATATTCAGTGTTTTTATGATAACCTGGTTCTGTTCTTATTGACCATAAAAGATCATTTTCAAATTTAAGATCAAAATCATCTTCTGCGACTTGATTGTTTGTTATTGTAAGCTTAAAAAGTGCTTCATCTGTAATTAAAATCTTATCATTGATAGATTTTAATGAAATGTCAAAATTGTTTGCAGCGTTTGCTAGACCTAACACTAAAAGACTCACTACTAGAATTGATAATATTGTTTTTCTCATTTACTACCACCCTCACTCTATTTATTAAGTTATTAATTGGTTTACTAATATATAAACTTTTCTAAAAAATATCCTGGTTATATCGTCTGTAAGTAGTGAATTTGATGGTTTAATGGGATTAGAAGGATTTGAACCTTAAATATAAAAATATTTAGAAAAAAATAAGAAAAAATAAAAGTTTATTTCTTTTTCTTTACACCTTCAAAAGCTTTTAACATTTCTAAAGGAATGCCTAAAACAACTGTATTACTTTGATCTGAGCTTAGATCATTTAATGTTTGTAGTGTTCTTAGATGTAGTGCACCACGTGCTTTTGCTAATGTTGTTGCTGCTTTTGCCATGTTTGTTGATGCAATTACTTCTCCTTGTGCCTTGATGATTACTGCTCTTTTTTCTCTTTCAGCTTCTGCTTCCTTACCAATTGTTCTTTTAAGTTGCTCAGGTAACTCAACATGTTTAAGTTCAACAGATTCTACTTTAATTCCCCATGGATCAGTTGCTTTATCAACAATTTCCCTTATTCTTTTACTGATAGAATCTCTTTTGCTAAGAAGTTCATCTAATGAAACTTCTCCTACAACATCTCTCATTGTTGTTTGTGCTAGTTGTGATACTGCATAGTTGAAATGTTCAACTTCAAGAATTGCTTTTTTTGCTTCTGCTACTTTGTAATATAATACTGCATTGACTTTGATGCTGACATTGTCTTTTGTTATTGCATCTTGGTCAGGTACGTCAACTGCTTTTACTCTTAAATCTACTCTTTGGTATGACATTATAACTGGTAGAATAATTCTCAATCCTGGTTTCATTATTCCAGTATATTTACCAAAGAAAAATCTTACTCCACGTTGGTATTCTTGTATTATCTTTAGTCCTGACAAGAAATACAGAATAACAATCACCCAGATTGGGTTTATATTACTAAAAAAGTTCAATCCAAACATATATATCACCCCATGATAGAATTAGGAATATAGTTGTTGTTAATAAATGTTGTGGAATTATGCTCTTTAACTCTTTAAATCATATTTTAGAATATTTGTTTCTGGACAGGACAAATGTTCACTTACTTCTCCTAATGCCATATCAATTAAATACCATTTATCGTCCTTACTTAAACAAAAATCAATACTCCAATGATCTGGGAGCACATCTGCGATTTTTTGAGCATGTTGTGTTAAAAGAAAAATATGTTCTTTAGAGGAATAAAAATCTTTAGCATATCTTAAAGGAACTCTCCATCCCTTTGGTAACCTATGTTCTGCTATTGCTATAGCATCTTCTACCCAATACCAATGCCCACATTGTACCTTTCCATTATTAATAAAAAATCTAAATTCAGGGTTAATTGGAGTTTCACCAAAAAAACCAGTAAATAAAGTTTTCATTGGAATGTATTCTCTGAAAACAAGAGCATCAATTGGTAAATTGTCAGTTATATCCGCACATAAGCTCATTTCAATGAGATTAACTATTTGTCGTCTTAAATTTTCTTCTTTTTCAACATAGCAAGTGGTTTTCCAATAATGTTTTCCACTAAATTCTCCTGTTTTCATGAATAATGGATAACCAATTTCTTTTGTTTTATTTAGGATTCTTTCCATCTGAGAATCTAATGGTTGAGAATTACCATCAAATATGCTAATTAAATCATCATTTTTAGGATTAAGTTCTAATGTTTTTGTTTTTGGTACTGGAATTTCTAAATCTTTTATTTTTGGGAACCAATATAATAAATTACTTTTATTCATTTTCAATTGACAACACTACTAATATGTTCGTTCTTGACTATTTGGATTACGTTTTCAACAAAGGATTCTATTTTGGATTCGTGGCTGACGATTATTACTTGTTGCATGTTGAGTTCTTCCAAAACATTACGTACTTTATCTAGTTGTTCTGTGCTGAAACCGTCTGTTGGTTCATCTAAAATTATTATGTCTTTTGTGTTGATTGTGCTTTGGACATCGTTGATGACTTTGTTTAATGCTAGCCTGTATGCTAAAGCACAACTTGTTTTTTCTCCACCAGAAAGATTGATTATCTCTGTTTCATAACCATTTTGCATGATTAATGGAGTGAATTCTTCGTCTAATCTTACATTAATTGTTTCGTCTTCAATGAGAATATTAAACCATTTTTGGAAGAGTTCATTGAATTCATTGTAAATTTTGAGCATAACGTTTTTTTCAATTACACTAACAAGGTTGATGAAATATTCATCTAACCAGTTACGTAGTTTTTTTTGTTCTGCTATGTTTTTCTTTGTTTCTAGTTTTTGTTGAATTTCAGTGTTTAGTGTGGCTATAATTTTATTTATTGTTTCAATTTCTGTGTTATATCCATGTTTTTCAACTTCAAATTGTTTTTCTGTTTTCATTAAGTTTTCAAGTTCTTGTTTTGCTTTACTTTCTTCAATTTCTTTGAATTGTTGAATTTTTTGTGTTAATTCTTGTTTTGAATTGTTGATTTTGTTGATTTCTTGTTTTATTGTTGTTATGTTGGTGTTGATTTTTTTTGTGTTTTCTTGTTTATCTTTTATTTTTTCCTGGATAAAGTTTTTTTCTTTTAATTTGATTTGGTAATTTTGGATGTTTTTGAGAACATCTTTATTGTCAAGTATTGATCTTTGTAATTGTTCTTCTGATTTTATTTTTTCTATTTTTTCATTATATTCAGAAAGTTCTTTTTTCATGACATCTAATCTTTCTTGTTTTGATTGGATTTCTTTGTCTGCGTCACTTAATGTTTCAACTTCAACTTTAAGTTGGGCAAATTGTGTTTCATTTTTTAGTAATTTTTCAAAATCTTCTTTAACTTTCTCAAGTTCAGTTGTTTTTATTGTCTTTTTTGTATTAAGATTTTTTAGTTCTTGAATAAAATATCTTACTTTGTCTCCTTCTTTTTTAGTTATTTCTGCTTTGTGCCTTAAACTTACCTTTTGTAAACAAGTTGGACAATTTTCTAGGTCTGTGACTGTCTTTTTAAGTTTCTCAGAACTTTCTTTTTTTACTTCGTTTTCTTTAATTTTACTGTTTAATTGGAATAAAAGTTGTTCAATGTTTATGATATCTTGTTTGATTCTTTCTTTGTTTTTTAGATCAAATTCTAATTTTTCAAACAATTGTTTTTTTTGGTCAAGATCTTTTAATTTGTTGTTTTTATCGTCGATTTCAACTGCTAATTCTGTGATCTTTTTATTATATAAATGAATTCTTTCTGTTAGAATGTTTCTTTGTTTTAATTGTTCATTTAGAAGTTCTATTTGTTTTTCAACGAATTCTGTGTCATATTCTGGTTTTTTTAGTTCAAATTTGTTTAATTTTTCGTTTAATACAGTGATTTCTTGTTCAAGAAGTTTTAGTTCATCATTGTTTTTATTGATTGTTGATGTTTTTTCATTTAATTGCATTTCAAAAACATGAAATTGTTTTTTTAATTCGTTTAATTGGTTTAGTTTTTCTTGGTTTTCTTGTATTTCTTGTTTCTTTTTTTTAATTTGTTCTTGAATTTGTTGTATTTTTGGGTTTAGGTCTTGTATTTTCTGGTTGATTAATGTGATTTGTTCTTGTTTTTGTTTTTTAGATGTTTGTTTTTGGTCAAGATCTAATATTGTTCCTTCTTGGTAATTGATTTTTTCTTTTAATTTACGAATATAGAATGCACAATTTTCTTTTACTTTCTTATATTTGTCAATTCCAAATACTTTTCTTAATGTATCTAATCTTAAATCTTTGTTTTCATAAATAATTTGTCTCATTTGTTCTTGTGGTGTGTAGACTGTGAAACGATAGATAACATCCTTACTTTTGGAAAGTTGACTCATTGGGTAGCCGAGAAGTTGAAGAATTTTTGCTTTTAATTCAACTGCTGTTAGTTCTGATTTGATTTGGTTTATTGCAATGTAACCTGCTTCTTGTTTAATATCTTTACTTGTTCTTTTAAGATTACGTTTTACAATGATTTCTTTGTTATCAATTGTGAAGTGGATTTCAACACTTCCTTCTTTAGCACCATTTCTTAACAAAGTGTTTCCACTTAATGTTACTCTTTTTAAGCCGAATAAAGCAAACTCTAGTGCAAATAAGATAGTTGATTTTCCTGAGCCAATATCACCGCTAAGAAGCACACTTCCTTGTGGAAATTCTATTGTTTGATTGATGTAACTTCTTATGTTTTCTAGTTTAATTTTTTTAAGTATCATGTTTGGTTAGAAGAAGTGGAAATTTAAATGTTTAATTGTGGTTTATTAGCTGTTTTACCACTATATATAAATGGATTTGATTTTTTGGTTTGTTCCAAGTCTCGTTCGCTCAGCCAAAACTTCTATTAAAAGCAAGATGTTGGCTGACAGTGTAGTCTTACGAATATCACCCTAGCTCACTT
The DNA here is from genome assembly GCA_964388715.1 of uncultured Methanosarcinales archaeon. Lineage (GTDB taxonomy): Archaea > Nanobdellota > Nanobdellia > Woesearchaeales > CAYMBN01 > CAYMBN01. Next base: position 39,138 of record CAYMBN010000007.1, on the reverse strand, counting down.
GCCATTTGGCGACTTAGAACAAACCCTGATTTCCATTAAATTTAAATAAAGTATGCTATTTTTAAGGCTGGTATGGGGAGTTTAAAGGTATTTTGTGGAAGTTCTAACAGGCAGTTAGGAGATGAAGTTGCTGTTAAGTTAGGAGTGCCTGTATCAAAGTCTTTAATTAAACGGTTTGCTGATGGTGAAATATTTGTTAAGATAGAAGAACCAATACGTGGGGATGATATCTTTATTGTACAGTCAACAAGTGGACCTGTTAATGAACATTTGATGGAATTATTGGTTATGATGGATGCTTTAAAGAGAGCATCAGCAGGTAGAATTACTGTTGTGATGCCTTATTATGGTTATGCAAGGCAGGATAGAAAGGCTTCTGAGCGTGAACCAATCACTGCAAAGCTTGTTGCTGACCTTGTTACAAAAGCAGGTGCTGATAGAGTGCTTACAGTTGATTTACATAGTGATCAGATCCAAGGTTTTTTTGATATACCTCATGATCATTTGACAAGTTTATCTTTGTTTACTGAATATTTGAAAATGAAGAATGTTGATGTTGTTGTTGCACCTGATGCTGGTAGTGTTAAGAAAGTAAGAAGGTTAGCGAAATTATTGAATTTACCTCTTGCAATTATTGATAAAAGACGGCCTGAGCAGAATGTTGCTGAAGTTATGCATATTATTGGTGATATAGAAGGCAAAAATGCTGTTGTGATTGATGATATGATTGATACTGGTGGAACTATCACTGCTGGAGTTAATGCACTTATTGAGAAAGGTGCAAAAAGTGCAATAATATGTGCGACTCATGCTGTTTTTTCAGGGCCTGCTGTTGGTAGGTTAAAAGAATGTAAAGCAGATGAAGTTGTTGTTACAAATAGTATTATGTTGACAGATGATAAAAAGTTTAATAAACTAAAACAATTATCTTTAGCTGGTTTGATTAGTGCTGCAATTAAATGTATACATGAAAACAAAGCTGTTGATGATATAATTGAGTAGGTGATAAATATGTATGATAAAGATGAAAAACAGGTGATCAAGTTTCTTGTTATGCAAGAACTTGAGAAATTAAAGGAAGAAAAGGACGATTTTAGGCCTAATATACCAATGCTTAATGCTGAGGTAAATTATGAGGAAATGTTAAAAACTATTTTAGATAAGATTGAGGGATAATAATGTCAAAAGAAGAATTACAAAATAAATATATGCAATATCAGATGATTGACCAACAAATGAAACAGATACAACAGCAAGTACAGGTCATTGAAAAACAGTTAGTTGATCTTGCTGTAACAAGGCAAGCAATGGATGATCTTGAAAAGACTAATGTGGGTAGTGAGATACTTGTACCTGTTAGTAATGGGATATTTACAAAAGCTGAGTTAAAGGATAATAAAAAGTTAATACTTAATGTTGGAAGTAATACTGCGGTGGAAAAATCTATTCCAGACACTAAAAAGTTGATTGATAATCAGTTTAAGGAGATTAAGAAAGTGCAGAAAGATCTTATGAAGGATTTGCAGAACTTGGCTGTGCAAGCGCAGATAATTGAAAAAGATTTGAATGCATTAAGTCATTGATTGTTACTACTTAATTGGAGCGAAAGATTTAAATAGTATTGTTTGTTCTTTTTTATTATGATACCTCAAAAACTTGAAACAGGACTTGATGGATATGTTAATATTTATAGGGGTGGATATGGTGTTAACGAAAATGATAAGAGGAATGTTATAATTAATTTTGTTGGTGATGCTTCTGATCCTGCTGAAGGGCAAGCTGTTTATATGAAGTTGATGGATTTTATACAGAATAATATTGGTGTTAATAATAAGGTTACAATAAATGCAGTGATTGTTAATGATGGAATTCTTGAGAGTACTGTTAGACAAGTTTATGAAATTGTTAAACATTTTGGAAGGCTTGATGTGAAAAGAATTCCTTTTGATAAAAAGGATAGAATTGAAAGTGTTTTAGCTCCTGTTTTAATGCAAGAGAATGTTACAGTTGGTTATGATTAATTAATTCTATTTTTATTAATATAATAATATTCAGAACATTTAAATATATTTTATTCTTTTTTTTTATTATGACATATAAATTGTTAAAAACAGAGGTTGATCCTTATATTAAATGTTCTAGGGAAAAGAAAAAGCTTAAGATAGATGTTTTGGGTTTTCCAGGTGATGATGCTTCAGGACAAAAACTATTGCATCTTATTGAAAAAGAACTTTCAGATAATCATAATATCCATCCAGATGATGTTGTGACTTTAGATGCAGGAAAAACAAGAGATAGTATGTATGGAAAAATTCAATATGATTCCATTATTAGGACTATTATTCCAACTGTTTATGATGTTGTAAAGGAAAATGGAAAACTTATTGTAAAAGGGTTATCACAAGAAAAAGGAGAAGAATTGGCAAGGGTTTTTACAAAATTGAGAAAACAAGGTAATTTATGGGTTTTAATTGGTTAGAATTTTTGTTGATAGATTTTTCCTTGATAAGCTTTTTCTGTTTTTATTAAATCTATTAATTTTTCAAATGCCTTTTGGGCAACTTGTTTTATTTCTTCTAAAGGAGCTTCTATTAATCTATCTGAAGTATAACCATTTACTCTAAATCTTTCTAATGTAAAATGTGGTCCTAAATCTTGGCCATCTTTATTATGTACCATTAAATAAAATGGTAAAAAACTAGGTTTGTTTGCTAGTTGGTTTAGGTATGCTACTTCATCTGTACCTTGGTCATCAATAGGGCTTTCAATATAAACAGATTTAAAATATAACCAAGAATCTTTGAAATCTTCAACAGCTTTGTTTACAAAGTCATCTTGATTTGGATTTTGTATTCCTTGATCTCTTAGTTCTTGTAGGGTATGGTTTATGAATCTATTTAACATATTGTATTCAAACCATTTATAATAATGTTTTTCAGGGTCTGCGATTCCTCCAGCTGTTTTTACATAATCAGAAAATTTTTCTGGTGTTGCGCTAATAGAAAGTCTTTTTGAATAAAATTCTTCAAATAGTTTTCTTAAAGGGTTAATATTTAGAATACAATCATCACTTGAAATATGTTTATCAGTATCAACAACATACCAATTAAAGTCTTTTCCCCAGATATTTGTACCAGTGCCTTGATCAACTACATTTTCAAGGTTTTTTGCTTGTTCTTTGGTTGTATTAGGCATTTTATGTTATTAAAACACTTCTCCTTTATAAATCTTTTGTTTTTAGTGACTTATTAGTGGTAACACTAGTGAGGGTTGAGATGCCTGAATTTGGGTGTTTTAGCCAAAATTAGCTTTAAAACCGAAAGATTTAAATAGTCATTTACTTCTTATGGGTAGTAATGTTATATTTTTTGAGAGTTTAACAAAGGTGAAAAATTATGGATAATATTAGTGAAAATTTGGTTGAAAATAATGTTTCTTTGGATAATTTAGATACTTTACTAGATGGACTTAAGAATGATCCAAACCATAGTAATCGTAGAAATTATGCAATGGCTCTTGGTAATTATGGAAATCAAGCACTTTATGAATCAACAAGTCAAAGTTCTAGTGTGATTACTGGTCAAATAGTTCCTGCTTTAATTGATTCTATAAATACTGAAGACAGTAATTGGGTAAAATTAGCTTGTGTTTCAGCATTAAGTAATTATAGTGATTCAAAGCTTTATGAATCAGATGTTCAGAGAATAAAAACATTGGATGAACAGATAGTTCCTACTTTAATTAGTACTGTAAATAGTGTTGATTTAAGTGATAGAAATGCTGAAGAAGTAGCAATGATAGCAGTATTATCTTTAGCAAAATTGCAATATCATTCTGATACAGTATATGATTTTTTAAAAGGTATAGTTGAAAGAGCTGATCAAGTTCATAAAGAAGTTTCATCTGCATATGAAGAATTAGAAGGTGAAGAAATTAGAAAAAAGATTCATGAAGTTACTACTAAAAATAGATTTTCAAGTTTGGTTAAACATGCTGCAGAACATGCATTATATCTTTTATCACCAAAAGAATTTTCTCAATATGCACATAGTGATCATTTTTTAGATCCTAGAATGTAATAATTATGTTTCTGCGAATATTTTATCTATTGGTTCTTTATTTTTAGATAAAGCATTAATTATTTTTGCATAGATTGGTTTGTCTTTTTTAACTTGCTCTGGGTCTGCTCCTTTTTTTTCTACTGTGTTAATTTCCCAATCACTTAATGTACTTTCTAGTAATTGTACTCCTGTTTCATGTGTAGGATTTGGTTTACCCTCACTTTTTCTTGTTCTATGTGCTTCGTAAATGTCAATTACACTTAGAACCATATCTGTTGGTGTTCCAGGTGATTGAACAGCACTTTTAGGATAACCTCCTTGATAATGGAATCTATGGTGTGCACCTGCAATCTTTGCGACTTTTTGATCATCAACTATTTTTTCTAGTTCACTTTCTGATTCTTTTGCATGAAACTCAAAAACTTCTCTTGCAGTGAGTTGGAGTGGTTCTTTTCCAAGACCTTGAGCATATGCTTTTAATTTTACTGAATTTTTTAATCCTTCTAAGATTTCAGTAGCAGAATTTGGGTACACTGCTTTAATAATTTCTTCAACAGTATTTACATAAACATTTAATCCATCTGGAAGTTTTTGTGGGATTTCAAATACTTTTTGAATGTGTGGATTAATGACTTTTCCTAGGTCATGTAATAAAGCAGCTTGTTCAAAGACAACTTCATCAATTGAAGCAAAGTCTGGATCTTTTTTAAGTTCTTGGATAATTGGTCTTGCAATTCTTCTTATATTAGTTACATGCTCATGTAAGTCTTTGTAATTAATTATTCTTTTAACATATTCTACAAGTTGTGGTTCTGCCTTTAATTTAACATCATTTAAAACTTCTTTAGCGTATTCTGTTAGTATTTGTTCTTTTAGTTCATTTATTTTTTTATTAGTAATTGCTTCTAAATTAAGTACATTCTTGAAAAGAGAATACATTGTTGGATACTCTTCTTTTGCTATATTCTGATTTAAAAAATAAGTGTAATAGTATTCAGCAAAAAATTCTTTAGGATTATCATGTATTGTTTCACTTACCTTATTAATGTATGAATATCTTGTTGGAAATAAACTAAATGCTTTTATATGGTCAATATTAGCAATATTTCCATCTTGATCTCTTGTTACAATTTGATTTATTCTATTTTGATATATTTTGTCCATTAATTTTAGGAGGATTGTTTCTTTGTTGTATCTTGTAATCCCTTCGTTTGGAATAATTGAATCATAACCTTGCTCTTTTATGAATCTAGTTAATTGGTGTATGTTAATTATGTTATCTCCTTCTACAAGTACAGCATGACCTATTTCGTGAAGTAATACACTAAGAATATCACTAGCTGTTGCTTCACCGTTAAGGTATATGGTAGCAGTACTTTCACTATGAATTCCTGCAACATTAGTTGGTTTTAAAATATATTTTGGGAAAATAATTTTTTTAATTTTTTGATTTCCTTTTAATACTTGTTGTAATGGAAATAAATAATTTTGATCTATGGCTTGCAGTGATCCAGAAGATAAAAATTCTTTTATTTCATCTTTTGTAAAAGGTTTTAAAACGTGATCATCTATTTCAATATTATCTTCACCAATTGGAACTTCTAAATCAATATTATATGTATCTTTAAAGTGGATTTGGGTTCCTTCTAACAGTAGTTTCCTTTCTTGTTCTTCATTTAATTGATTTTCAAATTTTATTTTGATCATAATTAAAGTTCTTTCATTGAGATTTTTACCAGCCCATTCTGTTGCATAACTTGTTCCTGATTTAGTTTTTGTTGACCTTATTAATTCCCTTACCCACTTATTATGTTCTCTATTTAAATAAAAGTTAAAATTATCATTTAAAATTCTAGTCTCTTTTAATGCTTCAAGGAAGGCTAATTTAATCTGATTTTTATATTGATTTAAACCAATTTTATTAATTTCATCATCAATTTTAGAATAATCATTATTATAATTCCACATGGTTTCTAATAATTCATTAAATTTATTACCCGAAATATCTAATTTATTTTTTAACTGCATTAAATGTCCATTTAATATGATTTTTCCTCTTAAAGTTTCATCAACTATTTTTCCTAGTAAAAAGTTTATTTTCTGTTTATGTGTTTTTATTTCCATTCCTGTTTCACCATCAAAATTTGAATCTAAAATATCATCAACTAATCCAGGATTAAGCTCAGCTACTTCTTTGTATGCTTGATCATAATTTTTATTGATTAGATAAAAGTAAGTTTCTTTTAACAAATCAGCTGTAATTTCTTTCTTAATAATTTTCCATTTGTCATGAGAATCAGCAATACTATCAGCTTTAATATCAATAATTGCTTCTATGTATTTTATTATCATTTCGTCTTTAGCACCTTGATCTTTTAATTCAGATATGATTGTTTGTATTTTGTAAAAATACCCTTGTTCTAAAAGTTCATCTTCAACACCAATTAGTTTGTCAATATTTTTTGCTTTATTGAAATATTGTACAAATGTGTCTGCAGAGATAGCTTTAAACTTTTTGATGATTGATTCAATCTTTTTTTTATCTATGACTACTTTATCATCTACTAAAGCTTTAATCTCTTCTTGAGTAAATCCTGCTTGTAGGAGGATCTCTTTGTTTCCAGTAGTACGTGTTTGTATTATTGCTTCAAGTTGTTCTGGGGTGATTTCTCTGTCAATGTTTCTTTTGGCAAGAGCTAGTTGTGCTTGTGATGTTAAAGGTCTTTCTTCAAATAATTGTTCTAGGAATTCTGTGTCTTTTTTATCTTCTATTAAGATGGCATCAATAAATTTTCCATGTTCAAATTTATACCAGTATTGAACACCACCATCTATGAAACCATAAAATCCATATTTTTTTCCATCATGCAAAACATATATAATGTCTTCTTCAATATCATAATCATATTCCATCCATCCTCTTAATTCTAGATCATCACGCATTGTTTCAGGGATTGTTTTTTTCTTCATTTCTTCTTCATTGAATTCACTGTCGCTGTATAATAAATGGTGTAATCCTTGTCCTAATTTTTCATCAAAATTTAAAGTAACACCTTGGATTCTTTCTCCTTTTTTGTAAAATAGATCAGATGCTTTTACAGTGTAATATGATCCTTTTGGTAATTCTGCGTCAATTCTTATATGGTTAGGTCCTAATCTTGGATCATTATCTACTGCTCTTATATTTTCTTGAGGTATTTTGTCTAAGTCAATTATTAATAATGCTTGTGATTGATGTGCTCCAAGATGGTAAGGATAACCAAGTGCTGCTTCAGGAGAACGGATTGCATCTGATGTTGATTTACGGATCCTTCCATTTTCTTCTGGAACAGACCAGCTACTATCTTCTGCTACTCCTCTGTACCAAATTCTTTTGAGTTCAACTCCATACCTGTCATAATATTTTTGAGATAGTTTTTTTGCAGTAACTTGTGTTAATGGTACTTTGTAACCTTGAGTTATTAAACTAGTGGAATATCTTTTTGATAGATCATATTCTACATTCATGTTTCTAGATATGTCCATGTTTGGTAATAGGATTCTTTCTATATGATTTTCAATAGCTGTTTGTATTGCATAATCTGTTGTTAATTCTCCTATGAATTCATCATTAGGGATTCTTTTTCTGAATAATTCTAGCATCTCTGCTACAGATAAGTAACCTTTACCATGTGCTCTGAGAACTTTCATGGCAATTTTGAATATTTTTTCACCTTTTTCTTGTCCAAATTTGTCTTTTAAAGTTTTTATTATGTAGCCACTTCCCCTTTTACATGGACTATTACATTCCATTTCATCTTTCATTTCTTGTTTTTGGTTTTTTTCAACACCTTGGATTAATTTTAGATTTTTGACTAATGCGTCAATATATCTTTTAGTTGCAGGTTCTTCTACCATTGCCAATAATTTTTCAAGATGTTTGATTTTAACTTCATTGTTTATGTCTGGATTGTTGAATAATTTATATGCTTCTTTTGGTGCATTTTCTTCTATGTATGCTTTTTCATCTTCTTGTTTATTGTACAGTTCTCTAATTGCATTTAGTGAATCTCTTAATAATTCAGGTGTTAATCCTATTTTTTGTAATTCCTCAGTTGTTTTGCTTGCTACTCTGTTTGCGATTGATTGAATTGCGTCAAGATCAGATATTGCTTTTTGTGAAGCAATAGCAACTTCTGCATTGATAATGTTTAATATTTCATTTGCTATGGTATGTTTTCTCACACCAAAATCAAAGTTTTGTTGACCTTGTCTTTCTCTTATTGTTCTTGAAAGTTCTGTAATTATATTAGAACTCCATCTTTGTCTTCCTTGTGTAATTACTTCAGTTAGTTCATTAGGTATAAATGTTAAATCATCTGTTTCTAATATTATTACTGCTCTATCAAGTGCTCTTTCATCAAGATGGCCATATTTTTCATAATTGCCTTGTTTTAAGAATCTTACAACTCTACGAATCATTCTTCTAACTTGATTAACATGTTCAGCTAATTTTCTATCTATTCCAATTGTTTGGATGTATTTAATTAATTCCTTTCTTTCATAGATTCCAAGTGTATGAAGAGGAACGCCTCTTTCTATTAAGAATTTACTAACCTGTAAATCATTATTTTTTACGTCTTCTATCATTGGAATTTCTTTGATAACTATATAATCAAGATAGTATTCAATTTGATTTTCTATCTCAACATCAGTTGCACCTTCTTTGTATTTCATGTTTAGTTGCATTTCATCAACTAACTTAATCAGGTCACTAAGAGTAATTTCCCATTTGTTTACATTTCTTTGTAAAACTATTAATAAATTTTCAGTAACTTTTGAACCAAACCTTCTTCTTATGATTTCAAGTTTTCCATCTGGTTTAAGTACATCTTTACCAACAAGTTTTTCAATTAAATATCCTCTTTCTTTGTAATTGTGTGCAATTAGGTTTATTATTTTGATGTTTTCAATATTATCATTGATAGTTTGGATTAATACTTCATCTTTTGTTAGTTTTTTTAAATCTTTTAATGCTTTTATAGCATCTTCTAATTTGCCAACACTAGTGCCTCTTGCAATACCATACATATTTTTTAAGATATTTTTTACGCTTTCAGTGACTTTAGTATGTTGATCAATTTTGGGTTTTTTAGGTCTTCTTACACCAGCTAGTTCTCCGTGTGCTTCACTTTGTTTTATTCCTCCTGGGATAAATAAGTTCTTTTTTCTTTTTCCATTAGCAGAGTATGATCCAATTATTACATCTTTTCTTTTAACTTCAACTTCTATTAAATATCCTAAGACTCTTTTAATATTTCCATTTTCATCTTTTTGTTGATGATTTTCTAATAAGTATTTTTTAGCAGCTTTTTCAGAAGAAAAGGCAATCATAAAGTTTTGTTCTACTGCTTTTCTATAAGCAATCATGTCTGCTAATTCTTCTTTTATCTTATCAGTATCTTTGGTTTTTACTTTTCCTATTGCATCTTGTCTTGCTTCATCAATATCTTTATAATCTTGGCCAACGTGTTTACCAACGTTTTCTGTAGGATATTCAAGTAAACCTGTTGTTGAGTATTTTATTCTTCCATTAACTCTAGTAGTGGTTCTGATGTCTGGGAAATCTTCTACTAAAACAGGAATATATAATTTAACTTTTCTAGGGAAAACTTCTTCTAATAATGCATCTATTGGGCCTAAGTCATCTATATATCTTCTAATTTTAAGTGAATCTTCAACTTGTATTGGAGTGACATCTTTTGTTTCTTCGGCTGCAGTTATTGCAGCTTGTCTTTGGGTTCTTCTTGGTATTTTTGGTTTGTTTCCTAAGCCACAACCTATACTAGAAGAGCCACAATTGGTTTTACTTCTTGTATCTTGTACATTATGTTGTATTCCTTTTTCTTTATATGTTTGTTCTACACTTGCTTCTATAGCTTCTTCATTAGCTAGCAAGGTTTTTTCATCTACAATATCATCATTAACTTCAGTACGAGCTTCAATCATATCTTCAATTTCTGTTAATGCTGTGTTTCTATCAATTTGAATTCTTCCTTCTTGTTCTAGGACGGCAACTTTTTCTTCTATTGTTCCTTGGTATATTCCTCCAAAGGCAAATAAATCTTTGATTATATCTAATAATTCTTGATCCTCTTGAGACATTCCTTGTTTTTTACTGTTTATTATTTGTTCAATGTCACTAAATGCTAAATCTTTTGTAACTTCTCGAAATGTTTTTATTAAGAACATTCTTATTTCATTTCTTTCTTTGGATGTTTCCTGTAGTTCTTTTATTTCTTCAGGTGTTAGTGCTTGTCCTGCTTTTAATTTTTGATCTAATTCATTTTTTCTTGCTTTAATTCTATTTAGTTTTGCTCTTAATTGTGTGATGTCAACGCCTCTTTTTATTTTTATTATTTCTGATGACATTCTTTGACCTGTTAAGGATTCATATAAGCTAGCAGCTAATGAAAATACTTGTGATCTTTGATCAATTGTATCTGACCTAGCTTGTTGTGGTGATTGATAATAAGGATCAAACATATAAGGTGGGCCTACTTTTCCTTGAGATATGTCTAACATTGCAGTTAAGTCAATTAATTTAGCAACTATTTTACCATCTTCAATTTCTATCATTATATTAGCTGGTTTCATGTCAGGGTAAATTAATTTTTGTTCAAAAATAGTTTCAAGAGCGTTTACACCAATTTGTTCATGAACTTGTCTTACAAGTTCTGTTAATGTTAATTCTTTACCATCAATAATTACTTTTTCTCCTGGTTTTGTTTTTTTGATAATTTGTTCTAATGTAGGTCCTTTAACTTTTTCCATTAAAACAACTCTTGTTTTTATGTCAGGCATTTGAGCAAGTGCATATACTTCCACAATATTATTACTGTGGACATTTCTTTCAAGAATTAATTTTTCACCTGGTTCTCGTTGATCATATAAACGAGTATCTGAACCATAATCCATTACTTTGACTGCAAGATCTTCTACTGGAACTCCTGTTAAGGTTTGTATTTTTTGTTTAAATGCTTGTTCTAAGTTGTCTAATTGATGTACTGCTCCTTCTCCTCCTTTTGCATCAGGAGCTAATAAGGTTGATTCAGAAACATAATCTGAAAGTAATTTTGTTAACATTGTTAATTCATCATCTAATTTACTTAGGACTTCGTTTAATCTTTTTATTTCATCTTCATCTAATTCTTGATTTTCAAGTAATTCAACTATAGCATCTCTTAATGCCACATCAAAGAATTTATTTGAAGCAAATTGAGCACCATATTTTGCATTTTGTCCACCTTGATTAATCTTTTCTTCAATAAATTCTTTACTTTTATGAGTTGAAAATATAATATGGGTTGAGGCTGCTAATTGTGGAGTTAATCCAATTTTTGCAAAGCCTTGTTCAAAATATACTCTTGTTTTCATTTCTTCTGCTTTTTCCATGCCTTGTATTAGTTCTGGATAAGACATTGATACAATTAATTGTTGATTGTTTATATTTTGAAGTATAATTTTGTCATCTTCTAGTTTGATTACTTTCCAATCTTCAATTTTTCTTGTGTTTTGATCCCATGTTTGGATGGTTTCTCCTTGTTTTGGTTTTTGTTTTTCAAATTCAGCTCTTTGTATTGCGTCTAATAAGTCTTGTTTTGTTAATGTTTGGGTTAGGAAAGGTTCTTGGCTTAGTTTAAATGTTTCACCATTGTCTAAAACATCAATAATTCTCCATATTTCCATCCTATTATTATTCCAAATTCCAATTTCTTTTCCTTTGAGAATTTGTGGATATTTTTTTGCAATTTCATTGTAAAAATTATCATATGTTTCTATATCAAAGGAATCATCAAGTAACATTCTAAGTACAACTGGGTCAGTATCTATTCCAAGTTCTTCTGCTTTTTGTCTTACTTGTTGGTGTCCCATTAATAATGGTGCAGGCATTGTTTGTTGTTCTTTAAATTGATCAAACCAATCAAAGAATTCTTCTAATTGTTTTTTACTAGGTATTCTAATTGATTCACCTGGTTGATACTCTCTTTTTAGGATATCTGATCTTACACTTATAGGACCAAGAAGTCTTGTGTCTGATTTAGCTATTTTTGCATTGTTATCAAACATACCAATATTATCAAGGATTTGGGCTATTGTTTCTGCTATTTCTAATGCTGTTTTTGCATCAGATGGATAGATTGTGAACATTTTTATTACATTAAACCCATCTATTAAGTTATTATTTTGAATTTGTGTTTCGTCTCTAACAGGAATTTCTTCAAATGGATTCTTAGTCTTTTTTAATTGTTGGATCTGTTCATCAGTATAACCAGCCATTTTAAATGCTAGATCTTTTGGATTAACAAATTTAAACTTGGCTCCTTTTCGTTCTAATGCTTGTATAATTTTTAATATTACATGTGGGTTGGTTCGAGCATCCATGCTAACATGTAATTTAACAAGATGTTTATCATAATCTCCTTTACTATGTGGTGATTCTACAAAACCGCCACCAGCTACATAGTCCTTATTATAATATTCTTGTATAGCTTTGTTTAATTTTTCTAAATTATCAATTACATCTCCTTTTTTTCTTTCTGGTTGGAGTAGGTTGAAGATTTGGTCTAATATTTCATTTTCGTCGGCAAAATTAGCATTTATTGCTTCTTTAAGTGTATTTACAAATGCAATAAAAAGGTTTGTATTAGAATGATACATTGGGAGTACTTGGTTAAAGAATTTCTTTTGGTTAGATGATAAGTATCTGAACATTGTGTATAACTGTAGTGCTTTTCCTAATGCTTTTTCATATGCTTTTCCTGTTGTATCTTCAAGATCAACTCCTTGTGCTTGGATTAGTTTGTCTACAATTTTTTGTTTTTCTTCTGATAATAGGGAATATTCTCCAAATAGATCAAATAGATCCATTTCTTTAATTGCTTTGATTCTATCATTTTTTTGTTGTTTGATCTTGTCAATGAATCTGTTAACAAAATCATATTGTTTTTCATTTGAAGTTAAAGGATCAGCTTTTTTGATGGCGTATAAAATTGCGCTTGCTTTACTATGTGCACTATACAATGCATCTCTGTAATGTTTGTTAAAATTCTTTTTTTGACTAGGAGATAAACTTGATAATCTTGCTTCAATAAACAATGCTTCTTTCATTGCTTGACCTTCTTCTAGCTCTCGATCAGTTAGTTCTCCTTTAATTGCTTCCATTTCTTCTTTATAATCACTTTTTTCAGCGACTTCATCATACCTTTGTTTTATTTTCTTATCTTTGAAATCTTGTTCAATTCCTGCAAAGTCTCTTTTTCCATACATCTCGCTGATTGGTTTCCATGTTTTATCTTTCATGTCAAAGAATTCAATAAGTTGTTTTGGTATATTTTTTGTAATAGTTAATTCGCTTGTTTGTTGTTGAACATATTGTGGGTTGATTCTTATTAAAACAGGATCTGATGTTTTTTTACCAAACCTGCTAATGTCATCACTACTACTTTGTGCTCTTACAAATGTTATTACACCATTTTCTCCTCTACTGACAAGCATATAACCGTTTTTATAAGCAGATTCAATTTCTTCTGAAGAAGTAAGTTGTAGATAATCTCCTTGATTAAATTCAACTTCTTCTTGTATAAATCCTAGTTTAAGGTTTATTATTTCATCTTCAAGTAATCTTAGGAAATCTGCTTGGTTAGCTAAAGTAAATTGTCTTTCTTCAAAATGATTATTGATTCTTTCAAGAATATCTCCAAGTTTTTTAATTGCTTTTTTTCTAAGTTCAATAGGTAGTTTAAGTAATTCTGGTGTGATTAATTCTGTAACTTTACCTTTTCCTTTGTGTTGGGCAATGATTTCTGCAATTTGTTTTTTTGTTATATAATCAATAACACTTTCTTGATTTCCATGGACTCCTGCCATGAATTGGAGCATTCTATCATTGGAATCAATTAATGGGTCTGGGTTTTGTTTTAATATTTGTTCTCCTCTTGCTCTTATTACTTCAAATCCTTCTGTTTCATAATTCTTATAATTAACAGTGTCTATATCTGCTTGATTTGTTTCATGATCTTCTTCAATAAGTAAATGTGTTAATCCTTCTTGTCTTAAAGCGTTTTCAACAGCTTGTTTTTGTTGAGGTGTAAGTGGTGTATTGATATCTATACCAATTCTTTGTTTTATTCTGTCAATTGCTTTTGCTTTTACCATTGCAACAGCAACTTTATTATCAATTACTCCTAATGGATCACTTATTCTCTTGTGGTCATCATCTGAAAAAGAGAAAGGTTGTTCTTTGATTCCAGGACCATCAAGGTTTGCTAAATGCATTTCTCCTATTTTGATATCACCTGTGTTTTCTAATAGATAAAGTAATTGTGATAAAGCATCTTCATTAGTATCTTGAACTTCATAATGAGAAAGGTCAGTTGTTGTTTCAATTAGTAAATTTTGATTTATTTTATTTGCATCCCAACCCCTTTGTTGAAGTTCTAGTTCTGCTATTCTTTTTATTTCGTTTAAAATTCTAATTTGTTCAGCAGCTGTTAAGCCTGGATTGTTTTCAAATGTTATAATGACCTTATGAGTAGATTCACTATTTCTAACTGCGTTCTTAACAACTAGTTCAGCCATTTTAGCAGGGACTTCAGCTACACTTTCTGCACCATATTTATTATAATAACCTTCTCTAATCTCTACATGGAATAATACACTTCTTGCACTTATCTTGTGTGCTAATTTGATACTTTCCTCACCACCTTTTTCAGGAGCTAACACATTATCATGTATAGTGATTTCAAAACCAGTGTCTCCAAAAACACCACTAATAGCTTCTCTTATTGCACTTAATCTATTTTTAGTATATTCATGGTTATAATCAACTTTGTTTGGTAAGAATTCAATAATTACTCCATCGTCATTTCTAAAGAAAACACCATCATTTGCACTTATCTCAATTCCTCTTGCACCTGATTGAATAGCTACAAGAACAAATGCTTCTAATGTCCAGCCTTTTTTCATAAAAAATTCAGATACAGCAGAATGTTTTTTATCTTGGCTTTCAGTTTTTGCTTTAATAAGTTTTTTTCTAAAATCTCTATAACCGTTCTCTTTATAATCTTTAAGCCATTTTGCTTGTTCTTCAGCATATTGTTTAACATATTCTGGTTTTAAAGATAATCTTGCCATTTTTTCCAGATGTTCAGCTACACTAGGGTTATCAGAACTTAATAGATCTGCAATGTTTGTATCATATTGAGCTAGGTTAAATACATCATCAATTTGTGATTGTGTTATTTTTGTTCCTTTTTCTGTTGCAATTTTTTTTGCACTGTCTTGAACAACTTGATGTTGCATACCTCTTAAATTTTCAAGTAAATTTTGAGCTTGTTCACTTTGGATTCCTAGGTCTATTAAAGTGTCTAGGACTTCTTCACGAGTTGCACCACTATCAAGCATATGTGCAATTTCTTGCATAAGATGGTTATCTAATCCTATAATATCTTGTTCTTGTGCTTGTTCTTCAACTGTTTGTCTGATAAATGGCACTGAGTTTCCACATTTTAATTTGACTTTTTGTGCAAGAATGCTAGGAGATAAAATACATAAAATCATTAATACAGCTATTAGTTTTTTACTTATTTGTCTCATCCTGCACAGTTTGCCTCCATATATCCTAATACTTCAAATTGTACATTACAAAGGTGGTCAACAAAACCCCATAACCCTTTGTCAAATAAGCCTCTGTTAAATTGGCTAAATGATATCTTGAATGGTACTTTTGATGTTATAGCATCTTCCTTGCCTTGTTGTGTTGTGTCAACTTCTAGATTATTTCCTTGAACAGCAACTTGGGAATAACGTTCAATTAAATTTTTCATTTCCCTGTACACTTGTTCTTGTTGTTCTTGTGATAATGCTTCAAAGTCATCAGAACCTGTGAGTAATTTGGTAACTTCACTAATATAATCCTCTATATTAATATCAGAACCTTCAAAGTCAACATGGCTTTTGATTAAATCAATAATGTTTTGAGCAGGTGTTTTTGTTTGGGTATTAACAACACCTGGTTCTCCTACTCCTGTTGCTTGTTTTATTGATTGCCATTGTGCTGATTGTGATCTTGCATCTGATTTCTTAAACAAATCTTCTGATGTTAATTTTGGGTTTACTTTAGAAAATTCTATTTCTGCCATAATATTAAGATAATTATCAGCAATTTTTTGAGCTTGTTCTGGAGTAATATCAAATAAATCTGCTAGTGATTGTGGTTTATTCATTACTTCTGCTATATCTGAATAACTGTAACCTATTCTAATCATTTCATTTACAACACCTAGTGCTACAAGATCATCTGTTGATTTAAATGTGCCTTCAGCATCTCTTATAGTGTCAATTTTGTTTTGTATAACCATGTCTCCTCTTTTAGTTCTAATATTTGTTTTTGCTGTTTCTATCATTCCAATTAATTGGTTTATGTCATAACCATAATCATATCCAAATTCAAGGAAATCTTGGTCTATAACTTTTACTCTTTGAGCTTGTAAGGTTTGTATTAGGTTATTAAGAGTTTTGATGTCTGTATTTCCTTCAAGAACATTTGCAAGTGCTGCATAAGCATCTAGTATGTTTGTTTTTTCAAGATAATCTTTTCCTTCTTGAGTTATTTTGGCGTCTTCAGCCATGTTTTGTATGTCAGAATAACGTCCTGCTCTTAATAAGAAATTTAATCTTGCTTGTATTATTACAGATTCAACTTTTGTTAAATCTTCTGCTTTTTCTCTTGCAGTTTGTCTCATATCTTCAGCAAGTTTATCAATGTTTTCAAGTGTTTGTTGTTGTGCAAGTGCTATACTTTGTTGTACTAATGCATCTGCTAATTTATTTATTTTGTCAATTCTTTTTTGATCAAGTATTCCTTGTTTTTTTTGTAATAAGTCTTGAAGTTCATTAAATTCAGCATCATCATTTGTTGTTGCCATTTTTCTTAGTAAATTTGCAACTTGTGTTTCTAAACTTAGCTCTTGAAGACCATGCACTTGTGCTTGTAATGCATTGATTGCTGATTGTAGCATGCCTTTTTCATGATTATCTTGTGTTGTTGCTAATTTTTCTTTTAATTGGTCAATGGTTTGTTCAATGCTACTTTCAAGTTTGGTTCTTTGTGTTCTAAGTTTTTCCATTAAATTTTTTCTTTTCTGCTCAAATGTTTGGACAGTTGGTTTAACCTTTTTAACATAATCTTGTATAATTGGATTTGTTGTTTTAGCATTAAGTTGCGCATCCATAAGACCATATTCTTGTAATTTGGCAAATGCGACTGTTGGAGGTTCATGTTTTAATGTGCTTAGAATATCATCAGCTATCTCTTGTTTGATTTGTTCTGGAGTGAATTGTTTAAAGAATGCAGGTACATTTACAAATTCAGCAGCATCAGTTGTTAATATTCCCCAATATCTTTTTCTTTGTTCTTGTGATATATCTTCGTCACTTATGATTTCCTCAACAGCATCATGAACAGCGTCTTCTAATGTTGTTGTTTGTTTTATCTCAACTTGACTACCAGCAGCATCAGTGTAATGGTCTAGGGTAGCTACTTCGGTTTTAATTACCTTGGTTGTAGCACCATCTTGGAATTCAATTGCAGTGATCCCTCCTAAAATGTTTGTCTGTGTTTTGATTGCTGAAGAATCAACATTAGGATTGTTTTGTAATGATGTTAGGATTTCATTAAGATTAGCATTGTTATTTACATTAACAATTGCTATTGTATTACCATTTATATCAACACCAATATTAGAAGTTGACATTCTATTGTTTGTTATTCCAGCATCATAAGCACTTCCTTGTGATGCAATTGTCATTTTTTGTCCACTTTGTAATCTAACTTCAACAGCTTCAACACCAAATGTTGTGTCATGTGTGTTTACAACTTCTATTGTGTCCATTCCTTTTTGTTTGTAATAATTATTCATCTCATTTACAAAGCTCATTACATCACCTTGGATTGTTTGATAATTCATAATTTGACCTTGGCTTGTGAAATAATTATTGGTATTAATATTAAGTCCTCCAGCTCTTCCACCATAAAGTGTTTCAACTGCATCACCCCATTCATGGCCACCTATTCCTTTTGTGCCAGAAAGTTCTTCTCCAATTACACCATAAGCAGGACCAAGTAATGCTTCTTCTAAAAATAATTCAGAAACTTCATGTTCAAGGATATTAATGCCTATCTTAATTATTTTCTGGCCTGTTGTTTTAACTGTTTTTCCAATTAATTTTGCTGTTAAGAATTTATTCAAACTTTCTCCAACTTTATTAGTCATTTCATAACCATATCCTACTCCTTTTATTACTTTTCCACCTAGTTTAAGACCTGTTGCACCAACTTTTGAAACAAGTTTAGTTAACCAATGTGCTGATTTACTTACAGCTTTGTTTGATAAGTATGCAGTTGCTTTACCAAGTGCACCTCCTGCTAGTTTTGTGACTCCACCTATAACACCTGAAGCACCCCACATAACTACAGATGTTTTTATGTTTGGTGCAAGTAATGAACCAAGCCAATGGTCTGTTAATTTATCTGCTTGTTCATTGAGTGGGTTAATGTCAGTTGGTAATTCAAGAACAGTGTAGGTTCCATCATCATTTTCAAATAATGTTGAACTTTGAAAGATGTCAGAGTTTCTTGCTTTTTGAACATCTTGCCACATTATTTGTAGTGCTTCATTGTTAACTTCTCCCATTTTTTCACTCATTGCTTTTCTAAAACCTTGTTCATTCATATTTTCAATTTCATTCATTGTGATTCCTGTTTTTAGTAATTCTGCCACTGTTTCAAGTGCAACTAATTCTTGACCAAATTCTCTAGAAGCTTCGAAATATTCTTGATTATATTCTCTTGTATTGCCAAATATAGCTTTGCCTGCTTTCCAAGCAGACATGTCTCCTTGACTAGAAAGTCCATTAAGATTTACAAATTGAGCCCATGATCTTCCATCACCAGTGAATAAGGATTTGAAACCTCCTACTCCTTTTAGGCTTCCATCAGATTCAACATTTACTCCAATGTATCTCATTACACCACCATCTACCATTCCTTTAAGGTTTCTTGCATATGCAAGTTTGTTTGCAAATGCTGCTGCTTGTGCTTGTTCTGCTTCTTCTTTTGTTTTAAGTCCTTCAATACTATAAACTCCTGTTTCACCAGAAAGATCTCCTGATTGTAATGTGCTTGTTATATCTTTTCCAATATCTTCAAGTTGCATTCCTAGAATTTCTGCTTGATGATCTTGTACTTGTCTTTCATACATCTCCATTTGCATTACATTGACAGCTTGCCATCTGTTTAGGGCGTTTCCTTGTTCATTTTTCATTGTTCTTAACATTGCTTGTTCTTCATCACTTGCAGTGCCTTGCTGAATTTTTAATTCAATCTCTTCTATTTTTGTTTTATCTTGCACTAAGGCATTGATTACTACTCTTTTTTCTTGTTCTTCTTTGAGTAGTTCTTGTTTTTGTAGAATTTCAAGTCCTCTTTTATGAGGGTCACCTTGGCCTTGTTTTAAATCAATTATTTCTTGTTCAATCTGAGAAATCCTTGCATTATTAGCTTCTTGTTCCATTTGTAAATCTGGTAAACTTCTCTGTTGTTGATCATATTTATATTGTAATTCCTCATAATCCTTTTTATCAGCTATTTGGGCAAACCCTGGTCCGCCTAGGTCTCTTTCAATTTCTTTTGCAGTTAGGAAATTTTGTATCTCTGATTTCTTTTGGTTTTGTACAGCAATTTTCCATTTGTTTTTTTCAAGTAGATTTTCTCTTTCTAATAATTGTAATGCATAATTGTCTGCTTGTTCTCCTTCTGTGTTTTCTACTAATGCACCTAGTAAATTATTATTATATATCATCTCGTCAATTACTTTCAAATTTTCATTTTCTACAATTTCGGTTTGTATTAAGGTTAATGTTGTTGGAAGTATGTTATATCCAAATATGTCAAAATTTTGATCTCTATTTTGAATAATTGATTCAATATCTTGAATAGAAATTCCTAAATTATCTTGAAGAATCTTATCCATCCTGTTATAAAATTCACCTGCTATATTTTCTCGTATACCTCTACTTAATTCGTCATCAGTTTCTCTACTCCATTCCATTAAATTGTCATATTCATCTAAAATTTTTCCAAAGTTTATTTTACCTGATTCAAGTTCATCTCCAGTATATTCTCCTAGTTCACTTTCTTTTAAATTGTTAATTATGTCATCTCTTTCTTGTATTTTTGCTTCTGCAATTTCTAATCTTTGTTGTTGTATATTAGGTAGGTCAGCAAAATGATCAAAGAATGTTTTTGTTGCACTTTTTGGATCTAATTGTTCATAATCAAAGTTATGAACATTTTCCATGATAGTTACAACATCTGAATAAACAGAACCGATTGAAGGAGAGTATTTTATTATTGAATTGCTTATTCCACTACCTATCTCAGCAGCTTCACTCATTCCAATAGCTCCGATATCCATACCACCAAGTCCACCAAATGTTGTCATAACTTTATATGGGTTAAATTTGTTATTTATGAAATCATTTCTTGTAGAGCTTGTTGCAATAAATTTGTATGCTTCAATGTCATTTGTTCTAATGTCTTTTAATGTTTCAAATATATCTCCACCTGTTTTAGCTAAGGTAAGTGTTTCTATATTTTCAGCTGAATATTTTGCTTCGATTTCTTTTAAGAAAGATGGTTCTAATGTAGGAACAGGAGCTCCTCCTGCACCTAGTATATTAAAAGTACTTGACCATGCGTTTGTGATTAGTTTTGTGTTCCAAACACCTGTTTTAAGTGCATCTGCTTGATCAGTTAATTGTTCTTGTAGTTGTGTTTGGAATTGGTTTATTGAGTTACCTCTGTACACATCATTAAAGTCTTCATATATCTCATTTATTCCATTATTAATTTCTTCAATTGTTTCTTCGGTTAGTAATTCTTGTGTTAGCTTTTCTTTAAGATTATCTATTCTTTGAATTATTTCATTGTTACGTTCCATTTTATTGTCTACTTTTGTGATTAAGTCATCAACCATTAATCCAACTGAGTCAGCTGTTCTTGTGGTAACAACTTCTTGAGTTCCCCACATGCCTGACATTGAAGCTAATAATCTTCCTGGTAATTGCATTAAATTTCCATGTTCATTTGTAAATTTGTTTAGTGCATCTTTGTTTACTTGTGTTTTTTGATTGAATTGGTTTAGTGCAGAAGTAATATCATTAAGATTGCTTTTTATATCCTCAATTGCTTGTTTGGTTTTTTCTTCATCTGTTTCTTCAGTTGCTTTTTGTGTTGATTCAATTGCTGCGGAAAATGAAGAACCAATTGGAGTGGTACCAATCATACCTGTCATGGTGCTAAATAATGTTTCTGCAGCAGCTTTTTGTAACTCAGCACTTAAACTAGGATCTTGTAATTCAAGTGTAATTTTTCCATCTTTGATTTGTTGTTCTAAGTCAGTTGTTGCGACTTCTCTAATGTGATCCATTCTTGTGCTATAAAATTCATCCATTAATTCTGGTTGTTCATCAAGTATTTTAGAAATAATACTTCTTTCTTCATCTGTTAGCTCACTATCAAAACAATAAAAGTATTTTGTCATTACTTCTTCTTCTCTTGAAAGTTCTTCACTTTCTTCAATCTCTTCTACTTTTTGATCATAAAATTGAGCAAAATTCATTCCTAGTTGTTCAGAATATCCTTGTTTAAAATATTCTTCTAATATAATTTCACTGAGTGGTTTTACATTAACTGTTGGTTTAAGAGTATATGAGTCTTGTAATTCGTATCTTAGGCTTTGTTCAGGGAATTCTATTTTTTCAGGTATTGGTTTGTTAAGTATTTGTAATAATTCTTCTTTTGAATTAATTTTTTGAGGAACAATTCTGCCTGATTCATCTCTTTTAACACTTGGTAATCCTATTTTTTGATTTCCTACTTCAAACCACCATTCTGGTAAATCATCTTTTCCTTGAGGTGGTTTTACTGTGATTATTCCAATATCAATAGGCATTCCAGGGATAGGAGGCATCATTGGGATTTTGATTAAACCAGGTTTTTGAGGAGTACTTGTCTCAGGTATTTCTGGTGGATCTTCAACCCATGAATCTAAATCAAGTTCATCTAGATAATCATTCATGTTATCACTCCAAGCAATTATATTTGGAGATATAACTAACATTATCATGATCAATGCAATAATCCTACTTAGTGGGTTATTGTTTTTCATTTACATTCCTCTTCCCATAAGGCTTTTTTATCTTTATAATCATCATAAGCTTGTTCAGCTTCAGGTGTTCCACCTTGGCCACTGCTCATTAAATTTGTTAGTTTTGTGTAAGCATCCCTATAATCTTGATTGAGTTTATCACAACATGCTCCATTTTCATCAATATTACCATCACAATTATTATCTTCATTATCACAAATCTCTTCTTCTGGTTGAGGTGCATTACAATTGATCCAATCTCCATTAGTACACACTTCTGTTCCTGGACCGCAGAGAGTGCTACATGAACGCCTTAAGCTTTCATCAGCTTGGCCATCACAATCATTATCTTCACCATCACATTCTTCTTCTGGTGCATCTTTATATCTACATCCATCACAGATTTTACCTGTATCACCTTCTTCACAAACATCTTGTTCAGTACATACACAAGCTGAAATACATTCTCCATCGCTACATGTTTTGTCTTGGCCACAATATTCATATTCTCCTAAATCTAGGCAATCATCATTATCATAGTAATTACATTCTCTAAAGTAATCTGCATAATCTTCTGTGCCACATGCTTTTTCTCCAATAGTATCACATTGATTAGAACAACCTTCTTTACAATCTTCAGGGCAATTACATCTATTTTCGTATTCAGTATTACAAGTTCCATCACCACAATCAATACAAATTGCATTTAAATCAAAACGATGTGGTTCACAATGCATATCATCAAAATAATATCCAATTTGTTCTCTGAATTCTAATCCTTGACAACATTGATTGTCTGTTTCAGCTTCTTCACCTATATCTTTACAAACTACTTCATCACTTGTTCCAGTACATTTGAAAACAGGATTTGGGAATGATTTACCTGAAAGTTCTTTTGTTAATCCACTACAACATTCTCCATCACTAAATTCTTCACCTGATTTTTTACATGGTTGTTGTTCTTCTCCATTATCTTCTCCACCATCTTCATCTCCGTCTCCTTCTTCCTCTTTAACACATTTATACACACCTTCTCTTACAGTTAATTTTGTTAATTCATTACAACAATCTCCTTCTGAGAATACATCTGATTCTTGTTTACATTCCTCTCCTTTTATTGTGAACTCTCTTTCAATTATTAGTGATGTGTTTTCTTTACCTTCTTCATAATAAGTGAATTGTACTTTATATTCTCCTGGTTGTGAATAAGTGATCTTTTTATCTTTATACAAACTGTCACCACATTTTCTTACAACAGTCATACAATTTTGTTGGTGCCAGGTAGCTTGGCTAAGTGAACCTTGAATTTCAGTAAGTGTTGGTGCTTGGATCCTAGTAAGTTTTTTTGTTATTGGCAAAAATCCGTTATTACAGTTTCTGTAATTAATTCTTTCACATTGGTCACCAACTAGTTTCCATTCTTTATCTTTCCTGAATATTTTGAACCAGCTTCTATCATCATAAATATATCTTTTGAATGTTTTATTTGAAGGATTAATAAACTTAAACTCGATTTCTTCACCTTTTTCATATGTGTCCTGCATTTCAATATATGGTTTATATGGATCACATACAAAATCTTCTTGTTTTGCTGACCTTGTTATTAACTTATACCACTTATTATCTTGTTTTTTATAGATTTCCCACCATTTTTCATGGACATGTAATGTTTCATTTTCAGGGAACATGATTTCAAATGGAATTACTTCTGTTGTTTTAAAGTTTTTATCCATTTTAAGATCAAGTGCAAGTCCAATTCCAAATACTTTAAATTCGGCAGCATTTGCAGTTGATCCTTCATGGCTATTGATAATATTAAGTTTTACATATCTTGCTTCAACAGGTTCAAAATTAAATTCTTGTATGTCATCTTTGTCTTGAGCAGTTCCTTGGAATACTTTTGTAAATGTGACATTGTCTTTTGAGATTTCAATACTAAATTTCTTAATAGATGATTTTTCTAGTGTAACTCTGTTAATACTGTATAGATTTTTATCTCTAAGTAAGAATGAGAATGAAGATCCTTGTCCAATTGCACCAGACCATTCTGTTGCATTGTCCTCATCAATTAGTTTTTTGACAATTTTTTTATCTTGTGCAGGGCTAAACATCATGATATCTTCAATTAAGCTGAATTCTTTTAAACAGGTAGTTTTTTTGTCCATGAGTTTACCTAAGAATTCTAGATCTTTATCATTACCTAATTCAGAAAGTATGCTTACAATAACATTACAGTTGAGGAAAGTAATTTCTTTATCTGTGATATAACCTATTTGACCATAATCATTGGTGAATTCAGTGTTATTTAATTTAATTAACATTTCTTCATCTTTATCTTTTATTTGGCATTTGTTTTCAACACAACCAATATTCTTTGGAGGTGGTGCACATGATGATCTACAAATAGCACACTCTGATTTACCGTAATAACCAAATGCTTGGTTAAGGTTTTCAACTTCTTTTTTATTAACAAAGCTATGGCATGTGAAAGGACATATGTTAGTTTTTACAAAACAATCAGCATCTCTTTTACAATAATTAGCATCTTTTAACATATTATTCATGTTGGATTGTAGTTTGTTACAGTCTATTGTTTTTTCTATACACTTGGAATTTTCACATACACAATCTTTGAAATTAACACAAACAGCTTTACAATCACTGTCGATTGTACATTCTTTTTTTACGAAAAAATCTCTTAATATTTCTACAATTCCTCTTGGTTTTATAATCTCAATTATCTTTTCAACTTTCTTTTGATTGTTATCTTTATCAAGATAAGAAATTTCAATTTTATATGAACCATGCCATACATCAGCTATGATTCCATTTGTTAAACACTCTTTCAATGTCCATTTTAGATCCAGTTTATGTTTTGGTTTTATTTCAACTAAATATGTGTCTTTTTCAGACAAAACACATGCTTCTGCACCAGGAATATCAATCTGTTTCCATTCTTTGTCAAATTTATAAACATTAAACAGATTTCCTTTGTTATTTGTTTGGAGGTAATATGGTTTGTTACTTGGATTTTCAATACTAAAGTAAGCTGTATTTTTTATACTTAATCTGCTTGATGGAAGATTAATTTTTAGTTTATCAGTTGGTTTGCAATCTTGTGGACAGTTTTGGTTATCTTCAAATTCTCCACATTTATTATTTCCACAATTTACACATGCATCATAATTATCACTTGTTACTCTTTTTAGTCCTGCGCAGCATTCAGCTTCTTCATCTTCGAGAATGATTGTTCCTACTGATCTGCATTCTTCTTCTTCTTCTTCTTCTTCTTGGCCTGTATTTTCTGCTACTGCATTTCCTGTTATAAAATTATAAATAGCAGCGCCTGTTCCTTGTGTTTGTTCTTCTTGATCCCCGTTGTTGGATTCTTCACTATTTTCCTCCTGATTATCTTGGTCTTCTAAATTCTCAACACTTAGCTCTATTTCTTCTGATTTAATCTCATCCATTGCTTTGATTAAGAATAGATCTTTGAATAATTCTTTTGCAGCAGAAGTATTATCAAGTACCTTAATCTCAACAATTGATTCAGAATAACTACATCTTAATAATGTAGTGTGGCTTTCCTCTTTTGGATTTTCTCTTAATATTATGCAGTTAGGGCGATCTTTGAAATCGCTTTTACTTAATTTGATACCTATTAAGTTTCTTTCTTTACCTGGAACTTCAACAACATTTTTGATTTTATTTTCAATAGTAAACATTGCTTTTGTTAGTTTGGCTTCAACACTATTAGTTGAGTTATACACACTTTCTAGCCAAGCATCAAGATCTAATACTGTTCCAGTAGAAATTTCTGGTGGGTTTGGGTTAAACATGTAAACATCAACAAAATTATTTCTATTATCTTGCCATATAACTTTTCCTTTATGGATAGAAGGAACTACTTGCATGCCTTTATCTCTTGTTAATTGTTTTTCTTTATTAGAACTTAGGTTGTACCACATAATATCAGTATTATTCTCATCTACTTCTTGTTGCCAAACAACAATGTCATCATGAATATTAGGCATAATTTGTTTACTTTTTTCATTAGTCAATCTTTTTAGTTTAGCACCACTTACAACATAATCAGGGCAACCATCTTCATCTTGGAAATCATTTTCAGTTTCAGCTTGACTTTCACAATCATCTTCTACATTAGGTATTCCATCATTATCATTATCAACACTTCTTATCTGATCAATGTCAGCAAGTAACTTGTTTCTTTTTCTGTATCTTGGATAATAGAAACTGTTTGTTCTATAAATTTCATCCCAAGCAAGTTCTCTAAGATCTTCAATACCTTTAATATTAACTCCCATCCATCTTTTGAATTCTTCAATAGCTTCTTCTGTTTTGTTTATTACTTTTTCTTCGTATTCAAACCATTTTGTACTTGCTTCTTTGTAAGGATTGCTTGAGTTAATGATACTTACTAAGTGATTACCTGCATATTTGATTGAATTTTTTAATTGTTTTTTTATTTCAGAGTTAGTACCAGCTATATCTGAAATTGGTTTTTTAGCATCTGGATCTTGGAGTTTTGTACAATCAGTTCCACCTGTACATGGTTCTCTGGATTTGTCTGGAACTGTAACTGGTTTGAGAATTACTACTTGTGAAGGGGATTGTACAGGAGTAAAGCTTCCATCTATATCAATTCCTGTTTCTCCACACCCTGGGCAGCCTGGACAACCTAAACATACTGTTTCTCCATAACCTGGGGGTCTCCAAATTTCTTCTTCACAATCAGGTCCATAGCATGGAGTTCTGCTTAATTGTTTTGATTTTGAGCTTAAGGTAATTTCTGCTATAGTGAGATTGCTGATTAAGACTAATAAAATCATTATGATTACAATTGTTTTTAATTTAATTGTCTTCATCTTCTAAATGTGACCTCACTAATATCTAAAACATAAACATCATGATTTTTGTTTTTCTCGTCAGAAAATACTATTTTGTCCTTGTGTATTACAGGTGTTAGAGGATTTTTACTGTCAATTGCAAAAGCACCTGTTTTACCTTGTTCAATATCATACAAAACCAAATTATCTTCTTCTTTCCAAACAATTTTGTTTTCATAAATAGAAGGATTAATTTGGTCAATATCATCATCTGTTAATTGGATGAGTTGTCCTTTTGCTAATTCAGGTAGTTCATCAATACAACCATCATTATCTTGGAAACCATTCCAATTTTCTAATTCAGTTGTACATAAATCAAAATAATCTTTAACACCATCACCATCTTTATCGTTGAATAATACATCAATGTTTATTTTCTCTTTTCTTTTTTCATCTAGTTCAATAAAATATTCTTGTTCATAATTATATAATTTTAAGATATGTGCTTTTTCTGTTTCATATAATCCATCAAAACCATAACCTACAAATTTTAGTTCGATTCTCTTATTTTCTTCTTTTTGTTCTTCTATTCTGTCTTCACTTAAACCTTTTAATTCATGCTCTTTTTCTGTTATAGCCATTATATTTTCTTCAAAAAGACCATAAATTATATCTATTGTTTCATGTTGTGAAAAATCACCAATATATATTACAGTGTTTCTGAAAGCAAAGTTTTGTAGGATCCATTGTCTGGTTATTCTAGGAAGATCTGCTTCTTGTATGTAATAATCAAGATACATTAGATTTGATCCAAGAGATTCTTCAATTAATTGACCACTTTTACTTGTAATTTTGTTTTCAAGCACACTTTTTAGGGTAATTAGTTTGTCTTTTAATTCATAGTAAATAATTCTTAATAGATCTTCTTCAGTAAATATCTCTCCAACTAAATATTGATAATCTTTAAGATAAGCACCAAATATTTTATTGAATCCAAATAATTGGATATAATATGCAAGTGCGTTTTGTGAATAGGTATCTGTTTGTTGGAATTCTTCATTGATTTTATCTTTTGCTTGTTGTCTTAGGTTTGCAATAAAAGTATTTTTTTGGTTATATGCTTTGTCAACTTCTTTTTGGCATTCTGTAAATTTCATTCCTTTTTTACATTTCCATTTAAGTTCATGTGTTTGACCAAACATTTCAATACTTACAACAACACCTGATATGTCTTTTTCAATAGTTGGTTCTTTGCTTGCTCTTTGTCCTTTAATATAATCACTTAAACAAGGTACTCCAACTCTGTCAAAGCATTGTACTCCTCCACCCATTGTAGAACGACATGAGATTATTCCTT
This sequence comes from uncultured Methanosarcinales archaeon, assembly GCA_964388715.1. Taxonomy (GTDB): domain Archaea; phylum Nanobdellota; class Nanobdellia; order Woesearchaeales; family CAYMBN01; genus CAYMBN01. The sequence goes on along the minus strand of CAYMBN010000007.1, from coordinate 10,622 downwards.
TTTCAAGAAGTTCTTCCATTTCTAGTTTGGTTCCATGTTCAGTGACATAATGTCCATCACTTCTCTTATATACTCCTTCTGTAGCTGGTCCTCTATAACATCCACCTTTTCCTGTAGAAATATTGGATTGTAAACTAATGATTACTAAAATTAATACAATTCCAATAGCCCATTTATTGATTTTCATTCTCGTTTGTATTTTCATTATTTGATTCAGTGTTAGCATTTGATTCTGTTTCAGTATCAGATCCTGTATCTAATTCGCTTTCATCTAAAATAAACAACATAACATCAAAATGAGGTTCTTCTAAAGTTGTGAAGTCAGCTCTTTGCCATACAATCTTGTTTTCATGTATCATTGGATAAACATTTGTATACTTGTCAATTGTTATTGCTTTTTCTACTCCTGTATCAATGTTATAGATGTAAATATCATCGTTAACATTTCTTTTGTCTTGCCATATTATTATATTATCATAAATATCTGGGTTAATTTGATCATTTGTATTATTGGTAATTTGTGTTTCATTGCCTGTTTCTAGGTTGAGCATAAAAATATCATAGTCACCAAATCTATTATCGTGCCATACAATGTAATCTCCATATACTTTTCCACCATATTGGAATGCATAACTCATTGTTATTGGGAATAATTGATTTGGTTTTTCATCTTCTTCATCTGCAATGCCATCATCATCAAGATCATCAGGACAACCATCAAAATCATTAAATTCATATATCATGTCAGAAAGTGAATCAAATGATTCTTCTTTTTCAGGGCAAGAGTCGAATACATCAATTATACCATCTTTATCATAATCATCTACACAACCGTCAGTATCATTTCTACGTGCTTTAATATCTGAGTAACTATTTACTGTTTCAGATATATTTTTACATTTGTCAAGGCAATTATCTACGTTATCATTATCATCATCTTTTTGTGAACAAGAACATCCATCTTTATCAATTGCTTCAAATACGGGTGTTTCAGCGCATAGGTCATAGAAATCTTTAACACCATCTAAATCAGTGTCTTTTTTCTTAAGTTGTTCTATTTTATATTCTTCTTCAATTATTTTGTTTCTTTCTTTTCTATCATCAAAAGCATTGTTAATTCTATCAATATAATTATAATATGTTTGATAATTATCTCGAGTAAACTTTATTTGCATTGGTAATATTGTATTTGAAGCAGTTTGTTTTTTATTTTCAACTTGTGTTTTAATGTTCTCTTCATAATTATCCCAGTTATTTGTTCCATAATCAAAAGTATTATCTCTATTACAAATTTTAACAGCATCATTTGCAATATCTTTTACGTCATTGAGTAAGTCATTAATCTTTCTTGCTTGCTCTTCTTGTTTTCTACGTTCTTCTTCTTCTTGTCTATCTGTTTCTTGTGTAATCCAATTATTCTTATCATTTTTAGCATTATCTTGGAGTTGGTTACATTGGGTTATTGTAATGCCTTCAGAACAGGTCCAACAAAATTCTCTGCTAACAGTGCCTACCCTGGCAGTATAACAATCATTATATGTGAATTGTATTGTTGAGGAGAGTGATAATTTAACTACTCCTAACATAAATATAATTAACAAAATTGTTAATACAATTCCTTTTGTTTTTCTTTTTTTCATTTTTTGTTTATTCTTTATTTATTGTTTATTGATTTATTTTCTTCTTTCTTTTTTTCATTTATTTTGTTAAAGGGTCAAGGAAAGCGTTTATGTTAATGCATTCTCCTCCACCAATACATCTTACCTTTGATGTTACATTGAATGATTTTCTATAATATGCAATTAGGTCAAATGGTTCCATTGATATGTCTAGTTCACCATATGGGATGAACCAACTTACATAGTTTTCATCATGATTATAACCAGAATCTAAACATTTAACACTTAGATTGAATTCACCTGAATCTTCAATTCTATAATTTGTGTCAAGGTTCCAATATTCTGTGTTGTTGTCAAATATGGCTTTTCCATGTATTAAGGTTGAATTGTCTTCAATGTTCTTTAGTGTAATACTTACATTATTAATTGTGTAATTAGCAGGAGTACAATTTACATCAATTCCACTAATTAATGAATTATATGCGAGATTTGCACAAGAATCATTGTTACATAAAATCTGATTAATTGTTGGTTTAATTTCTCTTTCAGATTTTATACTAAAAGCATTTCTAACACTATTAGTATTTCCTACTTCATCTTCACATACAACATCAATATAGTGTTCACCATATTCTTGTTCAGGAATTATTTCAGTGTAAATATAAGGGTCTTCTGTTGTATAACCTTGACTAAAATAATTGCCATGGAAAATTGATTTTTGAGGATAATATATCTTTATGTCTTGTTGGCCTAATACTTCTTTGGTTTCAATTCTAATTCCATAATTAGAATAACCTGATGAATCAATTCCTGTTATTGCACTAACATTTATATTAAGTGCATCAGTTGTTTGATCATAATGTAAAGGAATTGTTACAATGTCTTCTTCAGCAGGTGCTGAGATCTCAATATAATTGTTGTTGAGGTCGTTGTTGAGAGTGATTTTAGCACCGTTTATACTATAAATATTGTTTACTACTTTGTCACCAATTATACCGCTACCATCCATATCAATACTAATTGCAGCGAAGCTATCATCACTTGTTAAATTTATTATAAAATCATAGTTATTTAATCTTAATACTGCAATGAGATCTTCATAAGGTAATTCTATTATTTGATCACTCTTTTTTAGTACTAATGTGCCTTGGTTATCATTATCTTCACCAGGGATAATATCTTCATAGTATAAAATGTAAGAGTAACCATCTTTACTTAGGACAAATGCTTCTTGTTTAGTAATGGTGGTGGATTCATCTGTAACAAGGTTACTTACACTGTTTCCAATCCAGATTTTGTTATCTCTGTAAGTAAATACTTGTTCATTGATTTCTTGATTTTGTTTATTCACAAATTTAAGAATGTAATTTTCACTATCACCAATTAACTCAATTAATTCGTTTGTTATTGGACCTAGTTCATAAGAACACATTGCATCTTCATTAGTGGTTACTTTTAGATTTATTTCGTCACTTGGGATATAGTAACCTGTAGGTGAGATGATAGCAATTTCTGGTGCATTATTATCAATATGTACTTTAAATTTAACTGTTTTTTGATTTGTGTTGTTAATAATGTCTTTACATTTGACTTTTAATGAATAGTTTCCTTTGTTTAAATTTAGTTCTTTTATATGTTCAAATGAATTATTTGTTGAAATGTCATCTGTGAAATTTTCAATTGAGTATGTACAGGTTGAATTTGTACTAGTACTAATATTTAATATTATTGGGGTTGTTGTTACAGTGCTCCAATAAGTAGGTGAGTTGAATGTGATGATTGGTTCTGGTTCTTTTATTTCTATGCTACTTTCTCTGGCAAGTGTGTCATACCCTTGTTTAGAGCATATGACAGACCATTTGTATTTGCCTGGTTCAAATGTTTTTTGGTAGTTGTAACTTATGTTATCTGAAGACAGGTTATAATTTTGTTTATCTACTCTTAATATACAAGAAGCATTTTCAATAATATTGTCTTCAAGATCTTTATATTCTGCTTTGAACACTGGTTCAATGTAACTTATATCTAGTTTTGAATTAAAGTCTACTAAAGCTCCACCATAAGCACTGAACTCATTAACAGAAAATTCAATATATTCTTCATAGTCAGTATAAGGTATTTCTGTGTTTTCCCATGAACTGCAGTTAAAGTTTTCAAAGTCAAAGTCACTACATTTGACAACAACATTTAGATCTGATAATTTTTTCAATGTTACAAGAGCGTTTTCTATTTCAATCTCTTTAACAGCTAAAACTTGGGTTGTGATTTCTCCTCTGCTTGGTTTTTCTCCAGTGTAATTATCAATTTTAACTTCAAGTGTTTGTGGTATTGTGATTAGTTCTTTTAATTCAACACTTGAATTAATATATTTTAAGATTAGGTCATAGCCTGTTTCTGTTTTAGTTAACTCTTTTGAACCTATTTTTTGGTTTATACTGTTTGTTAGAAGTATATTTGAATCAATAATATTTACATTGAATAAGTTACTATTTGTTGTGACTTTTGAATCATTAGCAATTATCATTAATTGTTCTGTTCCTGTGAAGGTAACAGTAGGAATAAATGTAATTATATCTTCATTTATTTCTGTGTATATTTCGGTAGCACCTGTTATTTTATAATTAAGTGGATCTATATCTTCAAAATATTCTGATAAGTCTATTGTTTGGTTTGTATTTTTTAGGATTGAAATGTCTTCTATTTCTTTGATTAATTCTGGTGGAAGATTATCAACTACTTTTATTTCAAATGGTTGAGTGTTACTTCCATATGAGGCTGTGTTTCCTGCACCATCACTTATAACAATATAATATTCAATATCTCCTTGTATTTCTTTTAGTTCATGTTCAAACATGTATGATTCTTCTGATGCTACTGGTTCTACTGCAGAGATATTTAATAGTGTTAAAGATGTGATTATTAATAAAATCATAAAAATTCCAAATTTGTGTTTTCTTTTGTTTTTTGTTTTTTTCTTGTTTGTTTTCTTCTTCTTCCTCCTCCTCCTGTTTCTATGGAATAATTTTTTAACTGTTTTCTTATTTAATAATCTCTTGGATACTTTAATTAGTTTTTTAGGATCTTTTAGGTATTTCTTGTATTTTGGATATAACCAAATCAAGAGACCAATAATTGTAAGGAATATAATAATAATTGGATAAATTAATGGTATTTTTTTACGTGGTGCTGTAAGTGCAGGTTCAACATAGGTCATAGGAGTTGATTTCCATTCTGTATCACCTTTTGCTCTATAATATAATGTTGCGTTTTGTACAATAACATTGTCTGTTCCAGTTACATAGGTTGTTGCAGATTCGTTCTCAAGTACTTGAATTAAGGTTGAGGATTCTTCTGTAATAATTTCTGGGCTGATTTGATCTTGTATACAACATTTTTGACCGTCAGGTGCATGATAATTTTCGTCAATTACACAGTCTGTTACATAATCATATTCATTAACATGTTTGTCTGGGCAGCATGATTTACATGAACCACCACAATCAACTTCTGTTTCGTCACCATCTTTAATACCATTGAAACAGATTTGTCCACAGTCAGATGGACATGTTTCAGGTGTTTCACCTTTTTCACATATGTTATTACCACATTCCATTTCTCCAACATAAATAGGACTTTTTTCTGCTCCTGGACCTGATTTTCCAAACCAAACTGCAATAAACTCAAGTGTAGCTGTTTTATCCCTTGGTGCTACAACAGTGTATCTTAGATTAACATTTTCAAGTTCAGGTACAAATGACCATGCGTATAATCCTTGGTCTGGTTGGAATCTTGACCTAATATCTTCTTTAGCACCTGTTATGTTCCAGTCAATTAACTTAAAATCAGGTGTTAGTTTGTCTTCAATTGTGAAAATTTCATTTATTTCAAGGTTTGAAATGTTGAACATAATTGGTAGTGTTTCACCTGGTTGTACTGCTTTAGGCATATTTCTTTCTACAGAAGTTGATGAATATTGGGTGAAACCAAATATACTTGGATTTAGCAATAAGCTTATAGCTAAAATAAACAATACAAGTCCAATGCTTTTCTTGATTTTATTCATTTTTTCTTTTTCATGAATTTTTTATTTTTTATGTTTGTTTTTTGATTTCTTAGATTTTTTAGTTGGTTTATGATTGGATTTTCCACTTAATTTTTTGAATATGTTGTTTTTTCCTAACCAAATTATTATTAAGATTATTAGAGTGGTAATAATTATCACTAATGTTTTTGTTGGAAGTACTGAAGCTGGTTTTTGTTCTGTTATTTCCTTTTCTTCAATTTCTTCTCCTTCTCCTTTGATACCTTCACCTGGTATAAACCAAGTTACATTTTGTTCTTGTTCTTGAGCTAATTGTTTTTGGCTTTCTTCATATGAGCATGTTCTGGTTTGGTTTGGTTTGTCAAAAGTAGTGTCACAATCATTTAAGTCAGTACATTCTCTTGTTTGGGTATTATTTTCCAAGCATAAATTCCATTTTGTACAAGACCAACTTTCTTCACATTTTTTACGAGAGGTGAGACTTCCACGTCCACCGCCTCCTCCACCTCCTCCGCCTCCACCGGCTTTTGAAGGTGCTACTGGAGCAACTGGTGCTGGCATTGCACAACTTCTACCTTGGATAGGGGCATTTTTAGTAGTATCACAATTGTTTGAATCAGTGCAGGTTCTGCTTTGTGAACCTCCTGAACATGGTGTCCATGGGTTACATACCCAAGATTCAACACAAGCTTGTTCTTTTATACCTGAATGTTTTAGTCCAGAAACTTTAAATGTCGTTCCTAAATCTTCACATATGTAATCTTGTTTTGTAGTTTTATTATTACAGAACACAAAGTGTTCGTTAGTGCCAGTGCAATCTTCACTAATCTCAGTTATATTGGTAATTTCTTGATCTTTGATACATACTGAACTTATTTCTGGGTTTAGATTAGCTACAGTTATTGTTTTAGTTGTATTTTCACTAAGTTCTAATCCTTTTACAATAGTATATCCTTGTTTACTTTTGTTTTCTTGTTTAATTACAGTGATATTTCCTACTTCTAGAATATCTTTACCAAAGTTATAATTAAATGTGACAATTGATTTGTTTTCCTCTTTAATTTCAACTGTTTTTGTGTTATTATCTTCTATTGTTTTGTTTTTCTTGGTAATTTTTCTCTTAGAAATATTAATTGAAGCTGATTTAATATTAACTGCTTTAATTGTTTTACCTTTTAATCTCTTTGTTAGATTTACATTGCCACTTGTGTCAAAGTCTTCATCAATACTACCATCACAATCATTGTCTTTTTTATCAAATATTTCGGGAATAGGATTAATGTTTCCAACGCATGATTCAAATATTCCATTAACACAGGTTTCAGTTCCAAATTTACATTCACCAACATTACTTTTGCCACATTGTTTTATTAAACCTTCATCTATTTGTCCATTACAATTATTATCAATTCCATCACATGTTTCATTTGAGTTTGAAACATTTCCTACACATTCACTCCAAACACTGTTAGTACAAGTTTTGGTTCCTAATTTACATTGCCCAGTGTTACTAACACCACATTGTTTTGTAATTTCTTCATCAGCATTACCATTACAATCATTATCTATTCCATCGCATACTTCTGTGCTTGGTTCAATATTTCCTATGCAATCGGTCCAATTACCTTCACTGCATGTTTTTGTACCAAGTTTACATTGTCCAATGTTGCTTGTTCCACATTGTTGTACTAATTCTTCGTCAATTGAATTATCACAATCATCATCAATTCCATTACATATTTCCTCAATTGGTTTTATTTCACCTATACATTCACTCCATTCACCACTATTACAAATTTGTGTGCCAAATTTACATTGACCAGTATTTTTTTCACCACATTGTTTTGTGATTCCCTCATCAATATTACCATCACAATTATTATCAAGATTATCACAAGTTTCATAGACAGGATCAATATTTCCTACACAACTAGACCAACCTCCATTGTTACAGGTTTGTGTTCCTAATTTACATTCACCAATACTTGATATGCCACATTCTTGTGTTATTTCTTCATCAATTAAACCATCACAATCATTATCAAGAGTATCACAATTTTCTTTTTGAGATGAAATATTGCCTTTACATTCGTTCCAGACACCATTGTTACAGGTTTGAGTTCCTAATTTACATTCACCAAGATTACTTTCACCACATTGTTGTATTAAGTCTTCATCAACAGTACCATCGCAATCATTGTCTAGACCATCACAAATTTCATTAGTAGGATCTGTTTTGCCTTCACACACAGACCAACCACCTGCAATGCAGGTTTGTGTACCAAGTTTACAAATTCCAGCGTTTGTTAAACCGCATTGTTGTGTTATTTCATCATCAGTAATACCATCACAATCATCATCGAGATTATTGCATGTTTCTTCTTTATGTGTTACTTGACCAATACACTCTTGCCATATACCATTGTTACATGTTTGTATGCCTGCTTGACAAGTACCTTCATCAGAACCACAAGCTTGTTGTTGTCCATTAATACATTCACATTCAATATTATTATCAATTTCACCATCACAATCATTATCTAATCCATCACAGATTTCAGTTTCAGGAGTTGTTTGACTAGTACATATTTGCCATATTCCATTTTGACATGTTTGTGTACCTTTTCTACATATACCAATGTTTGATCCGCATTCTCTTGTTATTTCTTCGTCAATTTGTCCATCACAATCATTATCAAGGTTATCACAAACTTCATTGTTTGGTTCTATATTAGCTAAACATGTTAGCCATCCTCCATTACTACATGTTTGAGCACCAAACTGACAAATTCCAGTATTAGATGATCCACATTGTTGGATTACACTTTCATCTATTTGATTGTTACAATCATTATCAACATTATCACATACTTCTGTGCTTGGTTCAATGTTGCCCATACATATAGACCATTCTCCACTATTACATACCTGTGTTCCTAGTTTACATTGTCCAATATTACTTGTTCCGCATTCTTGTCTAAGTTGTTCATCAATAGAATTATCACAATCATTATCAAGATTATCACATATTTCTTTTGTTGATTCGATGTTACCTACACAATCTTGCCATACTCCATTTTCACAAGTTTGAGTTCCTAGTTTACACTCACCAATATTAGATGCCCCACATTTTTTTGAAAGTTCTTCATCAATTTGTCCATCACAATCATTATCAAGACCATCACAATTTTCAAATATTGGAGTGATAGTACCAATACAATCTTGCCATTGACCATTTTCACATATTTGTGTGCCATATTTACATTGTCCTACATTAGTAGCCCCACATTGTTGTGTAACTCCATCATCAACTTGGCCATTGCAATCATTGTCAAATCCATCACAGGTCTCATCAACTGGGGTTATTTCTCCTTTACATTCTTGCCATACACCAAGTTTACAGGTTTGGGTACCAAATTCACAAGTTCCAGTATCTGTTGAACCACATTTTTGGGTAAGATCTTCATCAATTACATTATCACAATCATTATCAATTCCATCACAAATTTCATTAACAGGTGTAATTTGGTTTTTACATTCTTGCCATTTACCGTTTTCACAGGTCTGTATGCCGGTTTGGCATGCGCCAATATTTGATCCACATGTTTGTTGTTGTCCGTTAATACATTCACATTCAATATTATTATCAACTTGATCATCACAGTTATCATCAATTCCATTACATGTTTCTGTTTTAGGAGTTATTTCATTAACACATAATGTCCATTGTCCTTCAAGACATGTTTGTGTGCCTTTTTGACATATACCAATATTTGATCCACATTCTTGAGTAATGTCTTCATCAATTTTACTATCACAGTCATTATCAATGTTATCACAGATTTCTTTTGTTGGTTCAATATTACCTATGCAATTTTGCCATATTCCATTTTCACAGGTTTGAGTACCAAATTGACATTGTCCAAAATTAGAAGAACCACATTGTCTGATAACATTTTCATCAATTTGTCCGTTACAGTTATTATCTTTTCCATCACAAACTTCTGATTCTGGTTCTATATTTCCACTACATAATGTCCAACCACCATTGTTACAAGTTTGTGTGCCAATTTTACATTGTCCAATGTTGCTTGTTCCACATTGTTTAACAATATTTTCATCAGTTTGTCCATCACAATTATTATCTTTTCCATCGCAAACTTCTTCACTTGGATTTATGTTACCTGAACATTCTGACCATTCACCTAAATTACAGGTTTGAGAACCAAACTCACAAATACCTTTATCTGTTGATCCACATTGTTGTGTTAATTCTTCATCAATTGAAGAGTCACAATCATTATCTTTTCCATCACAGATTTCTTCACTAGGTTCAGTGTTTCCAGAACATTCACTCCATTCACCACTCATGCAAATTTCAACTCCTAGTTTACATTGGCCTATGTTGGAAGTTCCACATTGTTGTATAAGTTCTTCATCAATTTGTCCATCACAATCATTGTCTATTCCATCACAAACCTCATCAACTGAAGTAATTTCACCAACACATTCTTGCCATTTTCCATTTTCACAGGTTTGGGTACCAGCCTGACAAGCTCCTTTATTGGATCCACAAGTTTGTTGTTGACCATCCAAACATTCGCATTCAAGATTGTTGTCAACTAAATCATCGCAATTATCATCAAGTCCATTACATGTTTCAGTTAAAGGTGTTATTTCATCAATACAAAGACCCCAATTTCCGTTTTGGCATGTTTGAGTTCCTTTTTGACAAATACCAATATTAGAACCGCATTCTTTAGTAACACCTTCATCAATTATATTATTACAATTATTATCTAATCCATCACAGATTTCATTATCTGGTTCAATATTACCAACACATCCACCCCAACCACCATTGTTACAAGTTTGTATACCAAATTCACATTGGCCAGCATTGGTTGTTCCACATTGTTGAGTTAGTTCTTCATCAACTTGATTATCACAATCATTATCAA
>CAYMBN010000006.1:0-71166 GCA_964388715.1 uncultured Methanosarcinales archaeon | reverse complement strand
AGATGTATTGATAAGAATGGTAATGTAATGGACTTTTCAAACAGCACAAGTTACACTGTAGATGTAACAGCAGCTAGTGTTGCAAGTTCAACAGGAGCAGATGCTTTAGTAATCCCTGTAAAAGAAACAATCATAGGTGTAGAATCAGCTAAAATCTGGGGTAGTATTAAGGCAGGAGAAGAAATTACTATGACTGTTGATAAAACAGAAATACCTCTTACAGAAGTTAAAATAAAAGTTGCAAATGATGTAAGCAATATTGAGGTTAAAGTTTCAGAACTTACACAAGCACCAGAAACAGAAGAAACATTAGTTATTTCATTCAAATACTTACAACTAACAGCAGGTCACTTAAAAGAATCAGATATTGAAATAGCTTCAGTAACATTCAAAGTTACAAAAGAATGGATTAGTGAACAAGGAATTAATAAAGAAGATGTTGCACTAAAGAGATTCAAAGATGGTAAATGGAATGATCTTGAAACAGAAATCCTCTCAGAAGATGATACAGAAATAACATACAAAGCATTAACACCAGGTTTCAGTTATTTCGCAATCGGTGTTAAAGAAGTAATAGAAGAAGCTAAAAAAGAAGAACTTAGGAAAGCTGCAGAAGGAGTAGAAGAAGAGGAAGAACCAACAGAGGAACCAGTAGAAGAACCAGAAGAACCACCTAAATCAAAAGCATGGTTAATAATATTAATCATACTAGTGGTTGCAGTAGTAGCTTATCTATTATACCAACAACAAACAAAGAAAACAAAGAAAAAATAAAATATTTTTTCTCTTTTTATTTCTTTATTTTAACACATGCATAGTATTTACACATATCCTTTTTTAACAAAATATTTAAATACTAATTAAATACACATACTATAATAAAGAGGGTTTAAAAAAATGGGTAATAAATACACAATATATTTTACAATGTTCTTAGTTCTTACTGTTTTAGTGGCTTCATATGTCTTAGCAGCACCGTTTCTTACATTAATGAGCCCAACAAATGCAACAACAAATACCACTAGTGTTAACCAGACATTTATATGGTCTGTTAATGACACAGTTGACACAAACTTAACATGTAGATTATATATTGACGATGTCTTAAATACTACTGTATATGGTAATGAGACAGTACAAACAAATGTATCAGATATGATTGATAGTGCACATACTTGGTATGTAAATTGTTCAGATGATTCAAATGTTTCTAATAAAACTGTAGCAAGAACATTAACAATAGACACAAAAGCTCCAACAGTTACATTAACCACACCAACAAACAAATCAAACATAAGCAGTGTATACCTTTTCAATGTTACCATAACAGACCCAGTCGGAATCACTAATGTTTGGTTTGCAATCTCAAACGCAACAGCAATTTACCAAAGAAATTACACTACAACAAATACCTCAACTTTTTACAATGCAAGCATTAATACATCAAATACTTCATTATTCCCAGTATCAGGTGGAACATATAATGTAACAGTATTTGCAAATGATACAAATGGAAACATAAACAGCACAATAAAATATCAATTTGTAGTTGACAACTATGCACCAATCTTCAACTTTACACTCTCAGATCGTTATGTAAAATCAACAGATCTGGTAGTAATCACAGTTAATGCAACAGACAATATCTCTGGCATAAGTACAGTAGTTGCAGAAGGAATTGCACTAAACCAATCTGCTAACATCTGGAATGGTACAATATTGTTAGGCGCAGACGAAATACTTAACATTACAGTAGTTGACACAGCAAACAACACAAATACAACTTCATCAGCTAGTCCAGGAATATATTATGCAATTGACGATGATGTACCAAGCTTTACAATAACCTCACCAAACACAAGTCAAACAATATTCACAAATGCAAATGGAAACGTAACAATCAACTTTACATTAACAGAAGCAAACGCAACCAGATGGAACTTCACAATTGATGGTACAGTTATGTCATTAACTCCATCAGCAAACAATGCTACCAACATATCTATTCAAAACCTAAGCGCAGGTCCACACACAATCGTGTTCAGTGCAAAAGACGAAGCAGGTAATCTAGCAACCCAAGTAACAAGAAGTATCACAGTTGTTGCCCAAGAAAACGTTGATACTAGAATGGGTACCTTCACTATTGTAAACAAAGGTAAATTAAACGCTACTCTAAGAAACTCAACAACAGCATTAACAGGCGCTCAATGGATGAACCAAACATTAACACTTCGTTTCATAGCAAACGCATCTGTAACAGACAATTATACAGTAACAATGCCAAGCTTCAACACATCTTTGGCAAACTGGAACAAAACAGCAGACCTAATTGTAGTCACAAGCAAACACTCAAAACAATCAAACTTAAGCCAGAATAAATCAGGTACAAACATAACTAATTTAGTATTATTACAAAACGTAAGTAACTTTGTAAATGATAACTATTACAATACAAGTGTAATTATTTTCAACCAAACCTTGAAAGACTTAAATGTGTTGTACATTGAAGATGATCAAGGATACACAATTTACAATTTAACACGATGTACAGGCAATACTGCACCAACTTCAGAAGTAGGCACAGCAGCAGCAGCATGTTACACAAATGATTCAGCAAATGTAACAGCTTATGTCCCACACTTATCAGGGGTAGCTTTAGCAAACGATACAGTAGCACCAACAGTTAACTTAACAGCACCAGTAAACACAACAACACCTCAAACAAACAGTTTTGTACAGGTAACAGCAGATGTATGGGAAGCAAATCCAAGAGCAACATTCTGTTCATACAATATAAGCAATGCAACAGCTACAATTGAATCTGGAACATTTACAACAAGTAATTTTTCTAACACAGGTGTACATTATACACATATTCATAATTATAGTGGTTTACTAAACGGAACTTATAATTACACATTAAATTGTTCAGACATTGGTCTAAGAAACTCTGGTGCTGTAAAGAGAAACTTTTCAGTATTAGATGCAACAACACCTACAGTATCAGCAATAAGTACTTCATCATCTGGTACAGGCACTGCAACAGTAACAGTTTCTTTAACAGTCACAACAAATGAGAATGCAAATTGTGCATACCATACCACAAATGTATCTTATAGCAGTATGAGTGCACTAGCTGCAACAGGTACAACTATTCATAGTAATACCTTCACATACACAACTGACACCACTGGTTATTATTATATCAGATGCATTGACAAAAATGGAAATACAATGGACTTTTCAAACAAAACAGCTTTCAGTGCTGATACAACTGGAAGTAGCAGTGATAGTAGTGGTAGTGGTGGTGGAAGTGGTTATACAGAACCTCCTAAAGAAGATACAATTCAGAATCAACAAACATTTATCATTTCTTCAGATACAAGTCAAACATTAACAACAACAAATCTTGACATAGTAGATGAACTTAAAATCACATTTTCCAATCCAGTTTCAGATGCAAAAATAAAAGTAGTTGAATTAAAAGAAGGAAAAGAACCTTCTGAACTTTCTTCTACTGGAAGTAAAACATACCAATACTTTTATGTTAACAGAACAAACATAGAAAACAGCGACATAGATGGGGTAGAATTCCAATTTAAAGTTTCTTTATCTTGGTTAAGTGAACAAGATATTGTTAAAGAAAAAATAGTACTTAAACATAATACTGATGATGGTTGGGAAGAACTTAAAACAGATATTCTCTCAACAGACGCTAATTATGTTTATTATACTTCTGAAACAGACAGTTTAAGTTATTTTGTAGTGGGTGTAATGAGTGATCAATTTTTTATCATTGATGTAATAAGAGCATTCTACGAAAATAGTGAAAAATTCCCAGAATACACAGATCCATTTAAAATAATTGATTTAATTAGGGATTTTTACGAAAACCAAGGGTGAACCAAAGTATGAAAAAAGTTATTTTTTTATTATTAAGTCTGATTTTATTAATTAGTAATGTTCTTGCTGTCTCTATTGAAAGAAACTTACCTGAAAGAGTTAGTCCAGGTGAAAATTTAGTGATCACCTTTAATGTAAAGGATGTTGAACTAAACAAAAAAGTAGTAATCAGCGACGTTATCCCAGAGAAGTTTGAATTTATATCTTGGAATGTTAATGGTGCAAAAGAATTAAAAGATGATATTGAATATCAACTAAAAGAAAAAGTTGACCATAGATGGTCTTTCACATCTGACATTGAAAATCCTTCTTTAACATACATTGTTAAAGTACCTTCTGATATTGATGGACAAAAGTTTTCCTTTGATGCAGTTTACATGTTACCACCAGCTAATATGGGAAATCTTAAAAGTGAAATATTAGTAGCTGAAGTTAAGTGTGGTGATGGTATCTGTGATGGAGATGAAACAGAAGGAAGTTGTCCTGAAGATTGTAAAAAAAGAGAAAAACTTAAAGGAGCTGGCATATTAAAAATTGAGAAAAAAAGTAAAATTTGGATTTATATTATAATTATAACTATAATCATTCTAGTAGTTTTATTCTTTTATCTAACAAGATCAAGAAAAACCAAGAAACGTCTTCCGAAACATAAACATTTAGATTGGAGTTTCTTGGAAAGAAAAAGATAATCTATTTAATAATTATGCTTGCATAACCAACAGCGTTATTATAATCTCCAATGATATCTGCAGAAGTATAATACTTTAACAACTCAACATTTTTCTTTTTCATAATTCTGGAAAGTTCTACTAAAGTTGCAATAGGAGCAGAACCACAAATTGTAGCTTTTTTATCTTTTACATAATGCAAAAATGACCAAGCATCAAGTTTTTTAATATAATCAATAGCACCTTTATCAAGTCCATATAAATTTTCTTTTATATTAGTTGTAAATGGCGCAAACCCATAATTAACACCATAATGTGTAAAATCACCACTTACAATAATACACACCTTTTTTTTAGTTTCTGTAATAGCCTGTTTTAGATTTACAGCAAGTTCTTCATATCCATAATCATGTGAAACATTTATTGGAACTATTCTTAAACTTCTTAAGTAATGTTTATTTACATATTGTAAAAATGGAAGTTGCACTTCAATTGAATGTTCATATTGGTGTGCTGTACTATTTTCTTTAATAGATGATACACTAATAAGATGTTTTGCAAACATTTCATGAACTTTTACTGTTCCAAATGGAGTTTGCCAATCTTCTAGTGAAATACATGATCCACCCATGCCTCCATGATTAGTACCTAATAAAATATACAAATCAGGTAATTCTGCTTCCCCAATTTCTTTGTAAACATGAGCAGCACAAGGACCAGAATAGGGAATTCCTGCATGTGGAACTATTGCTCCAAAAATTTTTTTATTTCTTTTATCAATAGGTAAAGAACCAGGTCCTAATTCAGATAAAAAACATCCTTCAATCTGTTTTTTTAACTTGTTTTTATCAGCTTCATAAAATTGTCCAGCGACAATAGGTTTTCTCACCATTTTTTATTATTAATATTTTTATTATATAAAAACCTTTTGTAAAACACAATATTTAAATAATATCAATCATTTATTTTAAGTATGATTCAATCAATAAAAGAGGATATAATTAAAGTTCTTGTTCGAGCAATCGATATACTTGAAATTAAAGAGGAAAAAGACATACTTGAACTAAAAGATTTAAGTAACCATACAATTCATTCTGCTTCAATATTCCAAGATCAAGATTCAATCTCAATAGCTGTCATAATATTTGCAATATATAAATTAGCTGAAAGACCAGCTAAACTAGACCCATTAATTTATTCAAGCATTTTCATTCAATTAAAAAAAGCATTAAAATCATTAAAAAAAGGAGATGTTAAAGATTATAAAGCAATAATCAGACAAATGTTCAAATTTATAAGTAAGTTTGATGAAAAAATTCAATTTTATATTGAAGAAGTACTAAACAAAGCTAAAATTCAAAAAGGTAGTAAATTAGTTGAACATGGTATTAGTACAGCACGTACAGCAGAATTACTTGGTTTAAGTCAATGGGAACTTTTGAGTTATCTTGGTAAAACAAAAATAATTGACTTAGAAAAACATGAAACAAATATTAGAGAAAGATTAAACTTTGCGAGGTCCTTATTCAAATGAAATCATTAATATTTGATGCAGGTCCAATAATAAGTCTTGCAACAAACAATTTATTAGGTTTGTTAAAACAACTAAGAGCAAAGTTTAAAGGAGAATTTTATCTTTGTGAAGCTGTTAAAAAAGAGTTAATTGATAGACCATTAAAATCAAAAAAATTCAAGTTTGAAGCTTTACAAATCATCCAAGCAATAAGAGAAGATATTCTTCAGGTTATTTCAAAAGAAGAAATAAAGAAAAAGGCAGAACAATTATATCAACTAGCAAATAATTGTTTTACTGCACGAGGACATTTTTTACATATTGTTTCTTACGCCGACATGGAAACACTTGCCACAGCATTATATTTAAATTCATCAGCAATTGTTGTTGATGAAAGAACAGTAAGATTACTTATAGAAGAACCAAAAAAACTTGTTCATTTTTTTGAACATCGATTTCACACAAATGTTACATATGACCCAAAAGTTGCTAGAGAATTTCAGAGTGAAGTAAAAAAAATCA
Source organism: uncultured Methanosarcinales archaeon (assembly GCA_964388715.1). GTDB lineage: Archaea > Nanobdellota > Nanobdellia > Woesearchaeales > CAYMBN01 > CAYMBN01. The sequence continues at coordinate 64,560 of CAYMBN010000006.1, read as the reverse complement.
AACTAATCCGCTCAGTGGAACTAGTAACAATCGCATTTGAAAAAGGAATGTTAGATGAATTTATTCCTAATAAAACAAAACAAGTAATAGACCCAAAAAAGACATTACTTGACGCAGTTTTATGGGCTCTTAAGATCCGTGGCTGTGCTATCTCTAAAATGGAAATTAAGCGATTATTAAAGATAGAACGAAAATATACAAATTAGACCATATAAATATTTAAATAACAGTTTTTCTTCGACTTGTTTAATGGTAAAAGGACAAGTAATAAGTGGTGAATTTGGCAAAATTCTTATTAGGCAAAAAAGTGATAAAAAGATAGAGTTAGGTGAACTTTTAGTAGCGCAAACAGATGGTGGCAAAGTTATATTACAAGTATTTGATCTGGTTTATGGTTCACAGATATCACTTTTAAATCGAGAACTTATTTCAGGCCTTAAATTAGAAGAAGAAAATGATCTTGAATTTATGGACCCAGAACTTCGAAATTATACACTTGCTTACTTAAAACCATTAATTTATGTTGGTGAAGATGTTAGATTATGTAAAACACTTCCAAAATTCTTTTCAGAAGTAAGAGCTATAACTGAAAATGATCTTAAATTTTTAATCAAACCTAATAATCCTATTTTTATTGGCAAGTTACGTTCAGGAAGTAAAATAATGGATGTTGACATAAACCTCGATGGAGAAAAAGTATTTTCACACCATATTCTTATTCCAGGCACAACTGGTAAAGGAAAAAGTGTATTATTAAAAGTGATGTTATGGAACATAATCAACCAAAATTATTGTGGTGTTTTAGTTCTTGATCCCCATGATGAATATTACGGTCGTAATAAAGTTGGTTTAAAAGATCATGAAAAAAAAGAAAATGTAATTTATTACACTCCGAAAAATGCACCTGTTGGTACAAAAACACTTAAAATTAACATAAAAAACATTAAACCGCAACATTTTGAAGGTGTTGTCAATTGGTCAGATCCACAACAACAAGCAATGAATGCATATTACCGTGAATATGGTATTAAATGGATTGAAGCTATTATTTTAGAAAAACCGCTAAATGTTGAATTCTTTGAAGGAACACTTGCAGTTTTAAAAAGAAGAATGCTCTCATTACTTAATCTTGAATTTAATGGATCACAAGTATTTTGTAAAGGAATATTTGATTTAGCAGCAGGTGAAACAACAATAAGTGATATTTGTAATGAACTTGAACAAGGAAAAGTTGTTATTATTGACACTTCCAGTTTTGGTGGCGCAGTTGAAATCCTCGTCGGAAGTTTGATTGCAAATGAAATATTTTACAGATATAAACATTATAAAATTGACGGTATACTTGATAACAAACCAGTTATTTCAATTGTACTTGAGGAAGCACCACGTGTGCTAGGCAAAGATGCACTTGAACGTGGTTCAAATATCTTTTCAACAATTGCTCGTGAAGGGCGTAAATTCAAAGTTGGTTTAACAGCAATAACTCAATTACCAAGTTTAATCCCTCGCCCAATATTAGCAAACATGAACACAAAGATAATCCTTGGAACAGAAATGGCACCAGAACGTCAAGCAATAATAGAGTCAGCTGCACAAGATCTAAGCTCAGACAATAGAAACATTGCGTCTCTTGATAAAGGTGAAGCAATCATAACAAGCAACTTTGCACGATTTGCAATCCCTATCAAGATACCTTTCTTTGATGAATTAATAGAAAAAAAGGAAAAAACAAAAGAAAATAAATTCCAAACAGATTTTAATGGTGTTAAATTATGAAATTTGCACACATAGCTGACTGTCATATTGGATCGTGGAGAGATCCTAGATTAAAAGATATTAGTTTACAAGCTTTTGAAAAATCCGTTGATAAATGTATTGAAGAAAATATAGATTTCATCTTAATAAGTGGTGACTTGTTCAACACGTCTCTTCCACAAATAGATCACTTAAAAAGAGTTGTTCTCAAATTAAAAAAATTAAAAGATAAAAATATTCCTGTTTATGGCATTGTTGGCAGCCACGATTTCAGTCCAAGTGGCAAAACCGTCGTCGATGTTTTAGAAAATGCAGGACTTTTTGTAAATGTTGTGAAAGGAGAAGTTATTGATGAAAAACTTAAACTTAAGTTCACAGTTGATTCAAAAACAAATGTCAAAATTACAGGTTTGTTAGGGAAAAGGGGAATGTTAGAAAGAAAATATTATGAAAATCTTATTAGAGAAAACCTTGAATCAGAACAAGGTTTTAAGATTTTCATGTTTCACACAGCTATAACAGAATTAAAACCAAAAGAACTTGAAAAAATGGCTTCAGCTCCTATTTCATTTCTACCAAAAAACTTTGATTATTATGCTGGGGGTCATGTACATATTGTAAAAGACATATCTTTGGAAAACTACAAAAACATTGTTTACCCTGGCCCATTATTTCCAAACAATTTTGCTGAACTTGAAAAACTAGAAAGGGGCGGGTTTTATATTTATGATAATGGTCAGCTTAGATATGAACCAATTACAATTAAGAATCATGAACATATTGAACTTGATTGTAATCATTTAACTCCTGAACAAGTTAAAGTTGAACTACTAGGCAAAGTTAAAGATAAAGAATTCATCAACACAATTGTATCGTTAAGATTAAAAGGAACTTTAGAAAGTGGCAAAGTGTCTGACATTGATTTCAAAGAAATTTATAGGATTATTTATGGGAAAGGAGCTTATTTTTTAATGAAAAATACCAATGCACTCAAAACAAAAGAATTTGAAGAAATCAAGATTGATACCAAAAACATCGACGAGCTTGAAGATTCAATCATAAAAGAACACTTAGGCCAAGTTTCTTTCTTAGAACGCGAAAAAGAAATCACTTTAACAAAAGAACTAATAACTCACCTCAACACAGAAAGAAAAGAAGGAGAAAGAGTAACAGACTTCGAAAAAAGACTCCTTACAGAAGTAGATGAAATGTTGGTAAGTAATAATTAAGGCTTATACCTAACCATTGTCCTTGGAAATGCTATTGCATCTTTAATTGTATCAAGACCACACACCCATGCAATGACTCTTTCTACTCCAAAACCAAATCCACCATGTGGCACTGACCCATATCGACGAGTATCAAGATAGAATTCATAATCTTTAGGATCTTCACCTTGCTCTTTTAACCTTTTCTTAATTTTTTCAATATCTTCTTCTCTTTGTGATCCACCAATTATTTCACCATATCCTTCTGGTGCTAAAAAATCAAACCCTTGCACACACTTAGATTTCCCAGGAGTTTCTTTCATATAAAACGCTTTAACAACTTTTGGATAATCAGTTACAATTATTGGCACATCATACAATTTAGTTAATTTTTCTTCTTCAATTGTTCTTAAATCTTTACCCCATTCAACCTTCATCTTGCATTTATCTTTAAGAATCTTCAATGCTTTATCATAAGTTATTCTTAAAAATGGTTTTTTAACAACAGGTTCTAACTTTTTAATATCTCTTTTCAATGTTTTCAAATCTTTTTTATGTTTCTTAAGAACGTCTTTAACAACATGTTTAACCAATGCTTCACCATGATCTTGCAAATCCTCAAACTTACACCAAGGCATTTCCATTTCAGCATGCCAATATTCTGTTAAATGACGTGAAGTTTTTGATTTCTCTGCTCTAAAACTAGGAGCAATACAATAAATCTTTTCTAATGCAAAGATAGCTGTTTCAGCTTGTAATTGCCATGTTTGTGCTAGATAAACTTTATCACCAAAATAAGGTACAGTAAAAACAGTAGAACCACCTTCTGATTGGGTTGGCTGAAAAATAGGACTCTGAAATTCATAAAAACCTTGTTTTCTAAAATAATCATGGATTGCACCAAAAATAGTTGATCGTATTTTCATAATAGCAATCATTTTCTGACTTCTTAGCCACAAATGTCTTTTATCAGCTAAAAACTCAGGACTTTGATCTTTTACAATTGGGAATGGTTCTGCATAATGTTCTACTCTAAAATCTTCTGCGTGAATTTCATAACCTGTTGGTGCTCTGTCATCCTTTTTTATCTGTCCACTTATTTCCATAGCAGACTCAATAAGTATTTTATCAATATCTTTCCACCTTTTTCCAAATTTCTTTGCATCAAACACACATTGAATAGTGTGAGAGCTATCTCTAAGTATAATAAAGGCATATTTGCTACTTTTTCTTTCTCTATAAACCCAACCTCTTATAGAGACTTTGCCTTTTCCTTTATCCATTGCTTCTTGTATACTAACAAATTTCATTTTTTCACCAATTATGATTTTATTTAGTTTTATATTATATAAAGTTTTCGACAGGGTCGAAACCGTTTAGAAACCTCAAGCTCTGCTTGATGGTTCTAAAACTTTATTGAAAAAATACATTGATCTGATAAAAACAGACATCTCAATTATTATTCAAAAGATTTTGATCTAGAAAAAGTGCTTTCAGGCAAGCTTTTCTCTTTAGCCTGAACAATGGTTTTAATTTTCTTTTTGATTTTTTCATTGGTTTTCAGAATTCACCCATTATATTTAAAACTATCTTTTTTAAAATGAAAATATATACAAAAAAATACCAAAAAATTTATAAAATATGGAATATTATTCCATTATATGAAAATAGATGGAAAAGATTTAAGAATTTTAGACGTATTAAAAAATAACGCAAAACTTACTACTAGTCAAATTTCTAAAAAAGTTTCCCTTCCAATTACAACAGTACACAACAGAATTAAACGATTAACTCAGCAAGGTATCATAAAAAACTTTACAATTAATATTGATCATGAAAAACTTGGTAAAACAATCTGTGCATACATTTTTGTAACAGTTGATTATACCTTAAAATCAGGTAAAAAGCTAGAACAAAAAGATATTGCATTTAAAATAAAGAAAAATTCTTATGTTGAATCAGTTGATATGGTAACAGGTGAAACAGATATCATTATTAAACTAAGAACAACAAACATATCAGAATTAAATAATTTTATTACAAGGACCCTCCGTAATATAGATGGTGTTGATAGAACACAAACACTGGTTGTCCTAGATGAGGTATAATTTCTATGCTAAAAATCACTCACAACTTAGGTAAAGCACGTACAGGAATATTCAAAGTAAACAACAAGAAGATAGAAACTCCTTTTTTTATGCCAGTTGCAACAAAAGCAGCTCCAAGACATGTTCTATCAGAACAACTTAATACAATCGGCGCAAAAGCAATCATAGCAAACTCTCTTCTTCTTTCATTAAAACCAGGAAATCAACTAATAAAAAAACATGGTGGACTTCACAAATTCATGAACTACAAAGACATAATCTTCACTGACTCAGGCGGTTTCCAAGTAATAAGAGATTTCTGTCAAAAGATAACAGATAAAGGCATTCATTTCAAAAGTCCTTTCGATGGTTCACATCATTTATTAACTCCAAAAGAATGTATGCAAAACCAAAACACAATAGCAAGTGATATTGCAATGGTTCTTGACTTAATGCCACTACCAAACCAAAACAGATCACAAGTACTTTACTCATTAAACAAAACTTATGAATGGGCTAAACTCTGTAAACAATTCCATAAAAACAAGAAACAACTACTTTTTGGAATCTGCCAAGGAGGATTCCATAAAGACCTCAGAAAAAAATCCATCCAACAAATAACATCACTAGACTTTGACGGCTACGCACTTGGTGGTTTAGCAATAGGTGAACCACAAAAAAAGACATATGACTCAATGAAAACAACTTCTTTATTACCAGAAAATAAATTACGTTACACAATGGGTATTGGTCACCCTGATGATATTATTCAAGCAGTAAAACAAGGTATTGATTGTTTTGACTCTGTTTATCCAACACAAGTTGCAAGACACAATTTCATGTTAACAAGTAAAGGGATTCTTAAAATCACAAACAAAGCCTTCCAAAATGATAAAAAACCAATTGACTCAAACTGCAACTGCTTTGTTTGTAAAAACTACAGCAGAGCATACATCCGTTACTTAACAAAAATTAACGAACCAAATGCATACATCTTAAAATCTTACCATAATCTTTACTATATGCAAAAATTTATGGAAAGGTTAAGGGAAAAAATCAAGAAAGGAAAATCACTTTAATTTTATTCCAACTTCATCTAACTGTTTTCTATCAACTTCACCAGGAGAATCATCCATTAAACATGCCGCATCCTTATTTTTAGGGAACAAAATGATTTCTCTTATATCAGTTAAACCACACATTAATGCAATCATTCTATCAAAACCAAGACCAATTCCTCCATGTACAGGTCCACCATACTTATAAGCATCAAGCAAGAAACCAAACTTTTTATGAGCTTCTTTTTTAGGAAGTCCAATAAAATTCATTATTCTCTCTTGTAATACTGGATCAGAAACACGTATTGAACCAGAGCCAAGTTCAATTCCATTTAATGTTAAATCCCATAAAACACCTTTTACATTACCAGGTCTTTTTTCAAAATCTTTAATAAATTCTTTTTGTGGCATTGTAAACATATGATGTTCTGGTTCCCATCTTTTTTCTTCTTCATTCCAAGCAAATAATGGAAAATTATCAACCCAGCAAAATGAAAACTCTTCTTTCTTAATCAGATTAAGTTTATCTCTTAAAAATATTCTCACTTGTCCAAGAGCTTCTGAACAAGTCTTAAAATTATCTGCTATTAACAGTAACAAATCTCCATTTTTTGCCTCAGTTTTTTTAATTAATTCTTTTTGTACTTTCTCACTAAAAAACTTCACAACTGTTCCTTCTAACTTATCAATCATCTTAATTCTAACCAAACCTTTTGCATGGTATGTTTTAGCAACTTTTTCAAGTTCATCAACTTCTTTCCTTGAAAATTTTCCACAACCTTTTGCATTAATACATTTAACATTTCCACCAGACTCAATCACTGATTTAAAAATTCCAAATTCACTTTTTTTCATTATATCGGAAACATCAACAAGCTCCAAACCAAATCTTATATCGGGCTTGTCAGAACCAAATCTATTCATTGCTTCATCATAAGTAAATCTCTTAAATGGAACTTTAACATCAAAACCAATTCCCTCTTTAAATATAGCTTTCATTAAACCTTCAACTAATTTATATAAATCTTCTGCTTCAATAAAACTCATTTCAATATCAATTTGTGTATGTTCTGGTTGTCTATCAGATCTTAAATCTTCATCTCTTAAACAACGAGCAATTTGATAATAACGATCAAAACCAGCAACCATAAGAATTTGTTTATACAACTGTGGACTTTGAGGCAATGCATAAAATTTTCCTTTATTAACTCTACTTGGAACAATATAATCTCTAGCTCCTTCTGGTGTTGCCTTAACTAATAAAGGTGTTTCAAGATGAATAAAATTATTATTATTCATGAAATTCATTGCACTAAGTATTGCTTTATCCCTTATCACAAAAAACTTTTGTATTTCTGGTCTTCTCAAATCAAGATACCTATACTTCATTCTTGTTTCTTCTGTAGATTCAACTTGTCCACTCAAATCAAGAGGTAAAACATCACACTTATTAAGAATGTCATAACTATTAACTTCAACTTCAATTTCACCTGTTTTTAATTTTTTATTAGATTCGGGCCTTTTTTTAACAGTACCTTTAACTCTTAGAACAAACTCATTTTTAAGGTCACGAACACTTTCATTAAAAACAACCTGTGTTACACCATATCGGTCCCTTAAATTAACAAAAGTAACATTCCCATGTTCTCTTTTACTATCTAACCAACCACATAATTCAACTTTTTTACCAATATTCTTTTTGGTAAGTTCACCACAAGTATGAGTTCTTAACATGAAAACACCCTTATTATTTTACTTTTCTTTTAACTTTCAAATCATAATTAAGATCATCAAGTTTTTTAATATCATATTTAATTGAATCAAATTTTTTCCTTAATTCATTTTCTCTTATATTAAATTCAAGTAAAGTACCATAAATGTCATCAACGAGATTTCTAATGACCTCAACATCTTTGTATTTTCCAGCTGTAGCAGAATGTATAGCTCTTCTTACAAGTTCACCACTTAAATCACATAATCCAAGCAAATAATAATAACTTTGTACTTCAAGCTCTTTTCTTGAAAAAACCTTCTTACTTTTCACAAATCCATAATAAAGCATTGCTTCAACATATTCTTGTATAGCAACTTTAAAAGAACCTTCATAATATAACCCTTTATTCTTTTTTATATACTTTTCAAGTTCTTCTTTCTCTTTTTTAATTTCCTTAATAAGTCCTTCATCAATATTATTCCTATGAATAGAATAAATAATCTTTTTGCTTAATTTAATAACGTCTCTTGCTTTCTTAATAACCTTTTCTCTATTTAAATCAAAATTAGCCATCTCAGCTTTCATCTCATTTAGATCCTTTTTATTTAACATTTTATTATAAGATTACCGTGCTTATTTATAAATCTTCTCAAAAACTCAATGAGTGTTTTTGAGAATGCTCATAAATTTTTGTTAAAAATTTCCGACATTTCTAAACCGAAACCTTTAAATACCACAATTATATTAAATAAAGAATAATGGTAAAAGAGACGGTGTTTAGAAGTATTATTGAATTTTTTGAAGATATAGGTGTATACGATGTAATTCTACCTTTTATTCTTGTTTTTACAATGGTATTTGCAATACTAGAAAAAACCAAAATTTTAGGAGTAGATACCTTTGATGGCAAAGAATACACAAAGAAAAACCTTAATGCAATGATTGCTTTTGTTATTGCATTTATTGTTGTTGCCTCAACAAGACTTGTTTCAGCTATTAATGAAGCAGTTGGAAATATTGTAATATTACTTTTATTATCAATATGTTTCCTTTTACTAATTGGTTCATTTTATAGACAAGGTGAAGATGTTTTCCTTGAAGGACCTTGGAGAAAGTTTTTCATGATTATTATGTTCATTGCAATTGTAATTATATTTTTACATGCCATCCCTACTAAAAGCGGAGAATCGTGGCTAGAATGGTTCTGGGAATATTTAGAAGACCACTGGATGACAGGTAAATTAGCTGGTTCAGTTATCCTAGTTATTGTCGTAATTTTATTTATGATATATATAATAAATCCAAAAGAGAGGAGTGCTGTTTCCTCAAAAAAATAAATATGAAAAGAGGTGTTGTAAATGCCATCAAATGCTTATCAACTTGAAGGTTTCATGAAAATGCTTGAATCTTGGGGCCTAACAGATGTTCTATTACCTTTTTTATTAATATTCACAATTGTTTTTGCAATACTGCAAAAAACCAAAATTTTAGGTGACGGAAAAAAGAATTTTAACGTTGTAATCGCACTAGTTTTAGCACTTAGTGTTGTAATTCCACACGTTACAGGCTCTTATCCAGGTGGAACAGATGTTGTTGAAATGCTGAATAAAGCATTACCTAATGTATCAATTGTAGCAGTAGCATTTGTTATGTTATTAATCCTAATTGGTTTATTTGGAGCAGAATCAAGATGGCTTGGTGCTTCATTATCAGGATGGATAGCAATAGCATCTTTTATAATTATTATCTACATCTTTGGTGGCGCAGCAGGATGGTGGGGACGTAAAGGATCATGGGGTTGGTTTAACAATTTCTTTGGTTCAGATTCGGTAGCTATAATAATCATGGTCCTAATATTTGGTGTAATTATCTGGTATATCACTAAACCAGACACTAAAGGTGAAGGCGCAGTGAGAATGGGTAACCTTGTGAACGATATTGGAAACTATTTTGGCGGAAAAAAGTAAAATGGCTACTTTAATTGATCTTGGTTTATTACAAAACCTAACAACCATTTTTGGTTTTATTTTTGTTTGGTTAATTGTATATGCAATACTACAATTTACAGGATTTCTTGGTAAAAATCAAGGTATTAATATCCTAATTGGTTTATGTGTAGGAGTTTTCGCACTATTTTCAGGAAATGTAATGGAAGTTATTAAACAAATGGTTCCTTGGTTTGTTCTTGTATTTATATTTTTAATCTTCTTACTACTTATTTTTAAAATATTTGGTACAGAAGATGCTAAAATAAGAGAAGCAGTTAAAGATAAATCTGTTATGTATTGGATTATCACTTTTTCAATATTAATCTTAGTCATTGCACTTGCAAATGTTTACGGTGGTGGACTTATGGACCTTACAGAAACAACTACTGGATCCACAGAAGGATTTGAACAAAGTTTTTGGACAAGCTTTTTTCATCCAAAACTACTTGGATTAATTTTTGTTTTATTAATCTGTGTATTTACAATAAAATTAATGGCAGGAGAAGTAAGTAAACAACCTTAATTTTTACTTCTTGATTTTCTTAGTAATTCTTGATAATTCATTAACATTTTCAGTTAATGTTGGCAATACTTTTTGGAACACTTTTTCTAATGCCTTTACTTCAGTTCCAACATTAGCAAGTCCTTTATCATAATCATTAATCTTACCAATAATAGCTTTATTTAGATTATCAAAGTTATGTTTTAAATCTGCAAATTCTTGTTCAATTCTAGTTATTTTAGCTTCTGTTTTTTCTTTCCAAGCTACTATTTTATCAACATTTTTAATTAAATCAGCCCATTTTTCATCAATAATAGCCTCAGCTATCTCTTCTATCCTTTCTTTATCAGAAGATGTCTCATAATATGGTTGTTGTGCTTGAACAGCTTGTTGTGGCATTGGTTGTGGTTGTTCAAATTGACTTTTATCTGGTTCAGATCCAGTATTAACATCCTGAGTTGAAATATCTTTAACACCATACTTTAAATCAGCTTGATTCATAGCATCAAATATTTGTTCAGAAGTATATCCTTCTCTTTGAAGATTTTGAACAATTTGATTATTGGAAAGTCCTTGTTTCTTCATTGCAAGAACAAGATCTGTTGGTAAACCTTCTGTTGAAGAGGGTTTAAAAATATCATTCTCAAACTCCCCTGCACTTGCTTTTTTCTTAAAAAGAGCCATCTAATCACCTTTTTATATATTTATTATATTATACTTATTTAAACTTTTCTATCATACTCTTAACAATCTTCTCGACTTCATTAGATGTAACAAAGTTAATAGGTTCCCATAAATTAATGTATTTTTCAAGTACTTGTACATCCTCTTTTTTAGCACAAAGTTGCAATTCTTTCACTATTAACATCATCTTTGATTTAAGTTCAGCTATTCCCCGTTTCAAATCACTTATATCAGAATTCACAGTTTTGATTTCTGTATTAACTTTTTTATTTTCTGACAGCATATTTTGTTCAACAACTTGACCCTTTCTTCTTATATTAGTATACCTTTCTTCAAGTATTCTTAATCTTCTACTTACATCATTGATTTGATTATTAAAGTTAACCAAAACAGTATCTGGTTGCGAAGAATGATGAAATAACCCTTTTTGTTTTGTATTAGCCATTTTAATTAGTATTATTACCTAAAAGTTTAAATATTTAATTAATTTTTTAGTATTTAGTATTTACCTTTATTATACTTTGTGGAGTATTCATGAGTAGTATACTAAAAAGAGAGGTGTTTTTTATTGAAACCAAAGTTATGGGATTATGAGATTATTCGTGAAGGAGACGAAAATATCCTTAGAATAGATTGCGAAAAACTTCTTTATTTACCAAGTATTGAAGATAATCCTACTGTCATGGCAAAAACAATTGAAATTCTTGCCGAAGCAGGTAATGTTACTAAAATAATTTTTACTCAAAAACGTGATTTTGAATATGATTTTCACCAAACACAACTATTAGCTGAAATATCTAAGTTATACAACCGTTTACTTAAACAAAAAACATTACTTTCTTACCACAGCATGGGCACTTTTGTTGAAGGTTGCACACGTTGTTATAATACAAGGTACACTAAAATACAAAATTTATTATTTAGATTAATGAAAACTGATCCTCTTGGCAGTTATGTTGAGGTAAAAAGATTATTGAGAAAAGAAAAAATAAACCTCCAAAATCTAATTGATGAAAGATGCCACGCCTGTATTGAAAAATTTATATCAATTCTTAAATTTTTAATTGATCAATTTGAAAAAACAGCTCTAATAAAGATTGCAAAACCAAACCTAGCAGGTTACAAAATTGGTGACAGAACAATATATAGACAAATATTTTCTCCAACAGTAAAACCAGACTTTATGTTCACAAAACTAATGGCGTCTTATCCAACCAACGGAGAAGAGCTTGACAATTATTCTGTTGGCAATACAGAAGTAACAATCTTTTCTTTTCCTAATTCAACACGTTATTTATACCATCTAATGCCACCAGAATTCACATTAACAGAAGAAAAGTATGAAATACTAGATACAGCAAGAAGGATAATGGCAGAACATAAACCAAAACGCTCTGAATTTGTTGACCCAAAACGTATGAGAGAAGTTTTCTACAATGTAGGCCATGATTTAATAGAAGAATTAGTTGAGCACAGAAAAATAAACATGCGTGAAAAAGAGATAGATGAATTAACAGAAATATTAGTTAGATACACAGTTGGATTTGGATTAATAGAAGTATTACTAAATGATGAAAAGATTCAAGATATATCAATCAACTCTCCACTTGGCCAAATTCCAATGTTTGTTGTACACCAGGATTATGGTGATTGTTTTACTAATATAACTCCTACAAATACAGAAGCAGAAAGCTGGGCTTCTAAACTAAGAATGATATCTGGTCGACCTTTAGACGAAGCAAACCAAATCCTTGACACAGAATTACTTCTTCCTAGTGCAAGTGCAAGAGTATCTGCAATTACACAACCTCTTGATCCTTATGGTCTTGCTTTCTCTTTTAGACGTCATAGAGATAAACCATGGACACTTCCATTATTCATGAACGTAAAAATGTTAACTCCTTTAGCAGCTGGTTTACTCAGCTTCCTTGTTGACGGAACAAGAACAATGTTAATTGCAGGAACTAGGAGTAGTGGTAAAACATCTTTACTTGGTAGTCTCATGGTAGAAATAATGAGACGTTATAGAGTTATTACAATAGAAGATACATTAGAACTTCCAACAACTTCATTAAGAAAATTAGGTTTTAACATACAACCGCTTAAGGTTGCAGGTGCACTCGCAAAAGGTTCTGCTGAAGTAAGTGCCACAGAAGGTATAAGATCAACACTTCGTTTAGGAGATTCTGCTTTAATAGTTGGTGAGGTTAGAAGTGATGAAGCAAAATCACTTTACGAAGCAATGAGAGTTGGAGCAGCAGCTAATATAGTTGCAGGAACAATCCACGCTGAATCACCTTACGGTGTTTTTGATAGGGTTGTTAATGATATTGGTGTACCAAAGACAAGTTTCAAAGCAACCGACATTGTAGTAGTTGCAAACCCTATAAGGACTGCAGGTGGAATAAATCGTGTAAGAAGGGTTACACAAATAACAGAAGTAAGAAAATTCTGGCAGCAAGATCCAATACTTGAGAAAGGTTTTGTTGACTTAATGAAATACGAAGTCAATAATGATAAGCTTGAAGCAAGTGATTCTCTAATTAATGGAGAATCTGATATATTAAAAAACATAGCTGGAAATATAAAAGAATTTGCAGGCAACTGGGACGCAATCTGGTCAAACATTCAGTTAAGAGCAAAAACAAAAGAAACACTTGTTAAATATGCTAACAAAATCAAAGATATGGAACTACTAGAAGCACCTTTTGTAATCAAGGCTAATGATATGTTCCACTTACAATGTGACCTAAGTAAAAAAGAAATTGGTCACCTTGATAATAAAAGAATATTTTTTAATTGGAATGAGTGGTTAAAAAGAGAAGTAAAAAAGAAAAACATAAAATGACTACACAAAAAGATAAAGAAATAGAAAAACTTCTTATTAAATATAAAAATAAACTACAAAGAAAACTTAATGTAGACCTCGACAAAGTGATTTCACACCCAATTTCTTCAAAAGAATATCTCGACTTTAAAAAGGATAATCTGCCAAAACATTTGTCTACTTACGAAAAATTATGTAAATTTAGTGAAAAACTTCTTAGAATAAAACCAGATAAAAAGAAAATCCCTGATCTTCAAGAAGCAATCAATATATGTCATTTAAATATGACTCCTACAGGTGCAATGAGTTTTGCAATATTATTTCCAATGCTTATTGCATTTTTTGGTTCTATATTCAGCTTTCTTTTATTACAAAGTTTTTTCTTTGTATTCTTTTTTATACTTGTTGGTTTAATCCTAATTGTACCATTTTCAAAAATCCCACTTTTCTTAGCAAACAATTGGCGTATGAAAGCAAGCAATCAAATGGTTCTATGCATTTTTTATGTTGTAACCTATATGCGTCACACCTCAAACCTTGAAAATGCAATCAATTTTGCAGCAGAACATCTTTCACCACCATTAGCTTTTGACTTAAAAAAAGTTTTATGGGATGTTGAAACAGAAAAATATGAATCAATTAAAGAATCTCTTGACATTTATCTTGAAACATGGAGAAAATGGAATATTGAATTTATTGAAGCATTTCACTTGGTAGAAAGTTCATTGTTTGAATCAAGTGAATCAAGACGTATAGGCCTTCTTGACAAATCCCTTTCAGTAATGTTAACAGAGACATATGAAAAAATGTTACATTATGCACACAATCTAAAAAGTCCAATAACAATGTTACACATGCTTGGAATTATTTTACCTATCCTTGGTTTAGTTATTCTCCCTTTAGTCGTTTCTTTCATGGAAAACGTAGAATGGTATCACATATCAATGCTTTACAACATCTTATTGCCAATAGGTGTTTATTATTTAGGTAAAACAATCCTTAGCAAACGTCCAACAGGTTATGGAGATACAGACATATCTCGTGACAATCCTGGACTAAAAAAATATAAAAGTGTCATTGTAAATCTATCTGGAATTGAAATTAAAATTAACCCTATCTTTATAAGCATATTCGTTTTCATTATAATTTTAATGATAGGACTAAGCCCACTAATCATGCACTTTCTTAATCCTAACTTTGACATGAACATTGTAACAAACGATTTTAAACTATTAGAATACAAAGAAAGCATAAAAACCAAAGAAATAATTGGACCTTATGGTTTAGGTGCTTCTATTTTAGGACTAGCAATTCCTCTTTCAATAGGTCTTTCTTTAGGTTTATATTACAAACTTCGTTCAAATAATATAATTAGGATAAGAAAACGTGCAAAAGAACTTGAAAAAGAATTTGCTTCGGGAATATTCCAACTTGGTAATAGGATTGGGGATGGTCTTCCTGCAGAAATTGCTTTTGGCAAAGTTGGTGCTATAATGGAAGGTACTGTCTCAGGAAGTTTTTTTAATTTAGTTTCACAAAACATAGTCAGGCTTGGTATGAGTGTCAAAAATGCTATATTTAATCCAAAACAAGGTGCACTAACAGCATTTCCTTCTAACTTAATTGAAAGTTCAATGAAAGTTTTAGTTGAAGGAATAAAAAAAGGTCCAAAAGTTGCAGCAGCAGCTCTCATGAGCATTTCACGATACATTAAAGAAATTCACAAGGTCAATGAAAGACTAAAAGATTTAATGGCAGACATAATATCTTCAATGAAATCACAAATAAAATTTCTCACTCCAGTCATTGCAGGCATTGTTATTGGTATAACTTCAATGATTACAACTATTTTAGGTAAACTAGCAACCCAAGTTACAGCTCTTTCTTCAAAAGCAGCAGGAACTCAAATAGGTGCACCTTCTTTAGGTGGAATGTTTGGAGATGGTATCCCAACCTACTTTTTCCAATTAATAGTAGGACTTTACGTAGTACAAATAATTTATATCTTAACAATATTAGTAAACGGAATAGAAAACGGTTCTGATAAACTTTCTGAAAAATACAACCTTGGAAAAAATCTAATTAACGGAACAGTACTCTACACAATAATATCATTAGCAGTAATAATCCTCTTCAACCTTCTCGCCATGACAATAATGAAAAGTATTAATGTTTAATAAGAAGTAAACATAGCATTTATTACTTAATTATACTATTTTTTACTCATCTCTCAATACGTTTACTGGAACATAATGCATAACCAACATCCATATATACATTATGAGCTGAAACACAACACATAAGATAATATTTAAATTTTCTCATAAACTTTTTATTATCTCCACTAGGATTTGCTTCGTCAAGTATATTAAGCAATTTTTTTTCATTTTTAACAAAATTATCTAGCCAGCACCTAAATGTTTTAGAATAAGAACCTTTTTTATATGGTGTGAATGAAACGTTTTCAAAATATTTTGTTAAGGAACCTAATAATCTTTGCCTTGAGGGTATTTGAACCCCGGGCCACATATAAATACTATTCCAAGCATCAAAATCATGATGAATATGATTAAACATAGTATGAAATAAGGCAATCCCATTAGAACTTAGTATAGAACGACTTTTTTTAAATAATGTATTAAAATCTTCTATATGTTCGATTGCACCTAAAGAAATGATAGCATCATATTTTTTATTTAACTTATCTACATCCATCATATCCATTAATTTTAAAGTAACCAAATTTTGCAAATTCTCTTTTTTTACAATGTCTTGAATATATTTTGCTTGAGCTTTGGATAAGGTTACCAAAGTAACATTAACTCCCAAGTTTTTTGCATACCAAAGTGATTGTATCCCCCAACCACATCCTAAATCAATTAATTTTTTTGATTTTTTTAGATTTAAGAGTTTAGCATATAATTTAAATTTTTCAAGTTGTGCTTCTTCAAGATTTTTCGCTCCAGTTTCCCATAAACCACAAGAATATACTGGAAAATCCTTACTTAATACAGGGAAAAAAAACTTATTTGACGCATTTATATCTGAAAGTACAAATTCAAGTGAATAATGTGAATTTATATTCTTTTCATGAGAATATCCAGAACTTTTAGTTACTGATTTTTTTAAGGCTAATACAATACTTAGTTTATCATAGAACGAAAGATTTTTAATCAAAGTTTTATCTTCTAAAATATTTAACATAAACTCTAAAAAAAAAGGTATATCTTTATAATCACCATCCCATTTATTCTCAATATAAGTGTTTCCTAGTGCTATGCTTCCTCCTTTTAAAATTTGTTTCCAGGTTTTTTCAGCATTTCTAAAAATGATTGTATGGGTATTTTTTGATCCAAAACTTTTTTTATTACCATCACATACAAAAGTAAGCCCTCTTTCAGGATGTTTCCTACAATAAGCAGTTGCAATTTTATGTATTATGTTAACATATTTCCCCATGATAGATTATTTTGAAGTTTAGATTTATAAATTTATTTATTTTCAAAACAAAGTGAAGAAGATATCATATAATCCTTATTTATAATATAAAAAGATATAGAAGATTAAAAAATGGGAACACTGGGATTTGAATTCCTGAGTTAATTGTATTCCAATTAACTTCCCAGGACACCTACGTCTTCAGCGTAGTGCTCTCCCAGTCTGAGCTATGTTCCCATAAACAATATTACTTTTAATTTAATTTATAAAACTTTCTACTTATTTACTCAACTTTTTCTTCTTCTGTTACAGGAGCTGCTGGTTCTTTAGTTTCAGTTGGTTCTTCACTAACTGATGCATCACTTCCAACAACTTCCATCTTACCAAACTTACCAGTTGATAATTGAAGTTCTCCTTGCCATTCACCAACCCAACCGTTTTCCATTTTAATTTTATCACCAATATTAACTTTATCAATATCTTCATTCCATAAAGTTAATTTTATTGTTCCTGTTTCATCTTTAGCAGTAGCATTACATACTCTACCTGTTTTACCAAACTTATTAAATTCTCTTACATCACCTTTATTTGTGATGGTAAGTACAATATTCACATTACCTTCTCTTGCTTTTAAATCTTTTATTGCCATATGATCACCTTTAATAAAGATTTTAATGTGTTATTTATATATTTTACGTATAAAACAGAATTAAATATTATCCAAAACATCATCAATATATTTTTCAGGCCATCCTTTTCTCATAAAGCCAACCTTAATATGTACTTTATCATAACCCTGACCAAGCAATTGTTTTACTATTGGTGCTAACTTTTCTGACTCCTTATACCTAAACCTTTTAACAGGAGCAACCACTTGTTTAATTGGCCGAGATATTGGTTTAGTTTGAGGAACCATTGGTTTTGGTTGATCCATTTGAGAAAGTACTTTTTTATTCTTATGTTTCTTAATAACAGCAAACAATACAAACAATATAATAAGCAAGACAACAACCCCTACAACATAATAAGGCCAATCACTTTCTTCTTCCACCTCGACTTCTTCTTCATCTGTTACAGACACATATCCCATTTCAGTATCTACCTCTTGATCATCATCAATAGGTTCTACTTTTGTATCAACTTTAGTTTCTTCGTCTCTATCAACAACAGTCTTCTTAACAAAATCAAAGATTATTTTGCTTGATGTAACTCTTTCTAATGTAACATCATAATCATCAATACCATCATTATCAATATCAATAGGATTTGTTTCCCCAATTTCAAATAAAACACCTGTTGTTTCTTCAACTATTAATTTTATATTTTGTCTATTAACTCTTCTATATTCAATCAGATATTCTTTACCACCTTTTTCAATTATAATGTCATCTTGATATCTTAAAGTAATAGTCATTTCCTTACCTGAATAATCCACTTCATGTGTTCTAGGTTGTATCCTTCCTCCTCCAGTTCCACCACTTCCTGCTGGTGTTGGTGTTGAAGCTGGTTGTTGAGGTTGTGGAGGCACTTCATATTCAACAATACCAGAATGATTTAATCCAGTAATTTTATAAGTATTATTTAATACACTACAATTATATCCATTTTGTATTGTTCCATCACATGTAATTTTAAACTCACCATTAGCATTACAACCTCCAGAGATTTCATCTAATGAATCAATTTCAACATCTTTAATACATATTAAATCATTTGCTTTGATCCTACTTAAATAAACAGTCTTAGTACCACTACTCAAATTAATTCCTTTAATTAGAAGTTTGCCTTTACTATCACCACTAACCTCTTTTTCAATCTTTACTTCATCAAGTGCTAACTCATTACTAAAATCATAATCAAACTCAACAAGAGTATCATTACCATCTTCAATTTTTACTCTTTGTACTGTACTTGCAGTATTTATTAAATCTGAACTTGCACCAATCTTTACCCTAATATTATCAACATTTCCTTTTATATGACTAAGATTTCCCCTTATTCTATCTTGGCTATCAGGAATACCATCTTCATCATCATCATCATCAAGATGATTAGGAATACCATCACCATCAATATCTTCCATCATTACTTGACTCAAAATCACAATTGGTTTAACAACCTTAAAACTCTTACCACTATGAATAAATTTAAACTCAGCATCATACTCTCCAGGTTTTTGATCAAGCATAACACTTTCTTCGACCACACTTGGCACTTCAACATTACTTTTATAAATCCTCTTTCCACCAATAATAATCTCAACATCTCCTGTAATTTCCTCAGTCACAACTTTACTTAATATAATCTTATAATTTAATACTTCATTAACTCCAACAACATTCTTATCAAGAATAACATTCATATTAACATCTCCTGTTATTGTAAATTCTTTTATATCAGTAGCAGTTTTCTCCTCTAAATCTTTACATTTAGTTATTACATAATGATGCCCTATCTTTTGAGGAAAATCTATAAACTCTCCAACTTTCTCCTTGCTAGTATTAGAATCAACACTAAAACCCAATTGTTTTCCACTCTTGGTGTTACCTAATTCATCAACAATCTTCAAATCACAATCAACACTTAAACTATCATTTTTATTATTTTCAACACTCAAAGTATATTCTAATTCAGAAGCGTCTCCTATTACATCCTTGTTAAGATTTAATTCAATTGACCACGGTAAAAGATTGTGTTCAAGTGCAATATCAACATTAGCTTCATACTGTTCAATCTCATGAACATAAACTCTTGTATTATAAGCAGTAGCAACTCCCTCTTGATTTAAGAAACTAATTGTAATATTATTTACTCCATCTCTTATAAGATGTCCAATATTAATCTCATCAGTAAAATCAGTTTCCAAACCATCAACATTCTTTATACCATCTTTATTCTCAATCTTAACATTATAATAAATAGTATTAATCACAACAGGAGGCACACTCTCAAGATTTTGAACAACTAAATTATAACTTTTAACATTCTGAATATCATCAACATTCACCACAAACTCAACCTCATCACTTGCTTCACCACTTGCCTCAACATATTCTAATCTCACAGTATCTTGATCAGGATCTGTATCATAATATACCCTTGTTTCAATATTAGAATCAACTATTCCTACATATTCATAATTTCCATCAGCATCATCATAACTACTCCAATCACCGTTTACACTAACAACAGAAGTTTTGGAATTAGCATGTCCAAGTGTAATATCAATAATTTCCCTATCTTCAACAACCGGATAATTTTCTGCCTTTTCTACCACACGTAGGGTCCATGTTGTTGGATTAGAAGACAAATTTATGAATGTCACTCCAGTAAGTTCTTTACTTTCTATAGGTAAAAAAACTGTATATCCTTCCCTACTGATAACTCTATCAAAATAAGTATTATCTCCAGCAGTTATTGTTACAGTTCCATATGTTTCATTAATATCAGACAAAGTTAGTACAGCATTACCAACATTAAAATCACCATCTTTCCTATTTTCCCATTTATCCGCAGTAACTGAGTTCTTAAATGTTACACCATCAGTATCATCAATCTTACTTACTTCAACTAAATAACTCTCACCCTTTGATAAACCATCACTATAACTAACAACTAATGCTTCATAACTTTCATTCCAAACAGCACTAGGATAAGTACCAACAGCTGTTAACAATCCTTCATCATGATGGTCATCTCCACCAATAGTATCAAACCCACCACTACCATTACTTCCAAGCAATTTAATTGTTGCATCTCCTGATTTAATTGGGATCTTTAGTTGTAATTCTGTATTACCACTATTTTCAATTCTTATCTCTTCACTTTGACTACTTATTGCATCGCTAACAACCTCCAGTCCTTTATCATTCCTAATAGATTTTGCTTTAAGAGAAGCTTTCCACTGCCTTGGATTTAATTGTAAATTATATTCATTATCAGCTTCAAGCTTTTTAACTTCATTATTATCTTCATCAAACAAATATTTATTTCCATACTTATCAGAAAAAACATCTCCATCCCATACCTGTCCTTCATAAGCATCTAAAACATCCTTATCATCATTAACATCAATATAAAAATAATCATAAAAATCAAGTAAATAATAAATTTCTCCACTAATATTTAACCTTCTAATCTCAGTACCTTGATATTTTTCTTTTTTAATAGTACCTTCAACACCAAAATATAAATACTTATAATCTTCCCAACACCAACCCCATCTATCACAAACTTCCATTGTTAAATTATCCATATGTCCTTTATCAATATCTGTAAATATAATTTTATATCCTAGTTCCTCACTTATTTTATCTCCTAAATAAAGTGGTGTTTCATCACTAAAATTCAAATCCTTATCAAAATCAACATATATTGGTTCATCATAATTATAATTTTCATCTACAGGAATTATCATCCTATAATGGTCTCCAAACCAATCTTCTGTAAATATATAATTATCAACCACAGATAAATTACCAACATACGCATCCTCAACCCTATTATAACCAATATAACCTGTTTCATCATCATCATCATATTCGTAAATTGTAATCTCCCTAACAACATAATTATTATCACCATAACTAAATTCCTCTCCAACTTGATATCCTGTTTCATTTGAAAAGTTAAAATCACCATCAAAATCAAAATAAATAGTATTATTATTATCAAAAGGCACCATATACATCCCATCAAATGGATGATCTTTTCCAGCACCATAACCATAATTACTTGAGATATCTCCTACATATATCTCTTTTAATTCATAAATCCTCACTACTCCATAAACAACTTTTGTTTCTTCTCCAGTATCATCATCCTCTTCATACCATGAATTAATGTTTATCTCCTTTATTTTATACTTGGTTTCATTAATATAAAACACATCCTCTTCATACAACGGTGTTTCATCAGTAAAATTATTATTCAAATCAAAATCAATATACACTCTATCCACATCTTCATCATCATCAGAATTTTTTGGAAATAAAATATAATACATAAATCCATTAGAGTACATTGTAGCAATACCATACTCTTCAACAGGAGAAATATCACCTACATAAAAAGAAATCTGATTAAATGAAACATTATTTTGTTCACCACTTTCTAAATAATTTTCCCAACCATGTCCACCACTACTATAAACACCATCAACAAAACCATCTTGATCATCATCAAATGAACTATAAAATGAGTCACCATATTTATATTTTGGAATACCAATAATTCCATCACCATTTGAATCTTGAAATAATTCTAATTTTTCACTTTGCCCACTAACATGGTTATAATTTTCTAATTCATAACTTTCAAAACTTTTATGCAAAACTCTTGAATTAATTTTTCCAATATCTTCTGTTTTCTCTGCACTTAATATTAAGTCAAAATCACTACTTAAAAAAGGACTTGTAATTGTTAAAGTTGTATCAATAACATTATTAGGCATATCTAACCAAACATAATTCCAATTATCCTCACTTAACTTAAGTTCACTCTCAGTCTCTGCTTCTTTTTTAGGAATAATTGTTAATGGAACTTCAAAATTCCTTTTATCAGTCAAAATTGTAACAGCACCTTTCCTTGTAGAATCAGGATATAATAAAGTAATTTTAAATTGTTTTGTTTCTCCCACTCCAACACTATCAAAGTCAACCTGTCCCAATTCTAAATAATCACATTCCAAACCAATATCCTTTTTAATATCAACAATAACTGTTACAGCTCCAGCATTATAATCTTCATATACATCTGAATTCAAAACAACAACCTTCCACTCCCCAGGCATAGGGTTTAAAACATCTGGAAGTTCTACTTCATGTGTTGTTTCAGGTGGACTTTTAGGACTATTTGCACCCCACATAACAAGATTACCATTTGGATCATATAAATTAACAACAGTAGGATGATCCTCGGTTTTTGCTACATCTATTCCTAATTTTCTTGTACCATCACTTACATTAAACAAAATCTCTCCAATATAACCTTGTTCCTCAAAGTCACCATAGTGTACATCATAAAGATTTCCTTCAACAAGATCTAAACTATGTGCTTCATAATCCTTTTCAATATCACCACAAAAACCAATTATAGAAACACTACTCAATTCTGCACCATTATTCTCAACATTAATAACAAAACTTTCATTTCCTCCCTCAATCAGTGTTGAAGAAATACTCAACGGTTCTATTTTTGTTGCATATACTTTTACCGAACCATCTACATTAATATTATCACACTTAAACTCTGGCCTAACAATTCTTTCATCATAATCTTCATCCCAAAGCATATTATCCAAAACAAGTGTATATTTTCCACTTGAAGGATTATTAAGACTTATCCAATCATTTGTAATATTATCTTCAAATGATTTTGAATAATCACCATAATAATAATCTTCAAAATCATAAATATATGAGGATGGATCATAAATATACATATTCAAACAATCATGTTCTAATTCAAAATCATAATCATTTGTTGTAGCATTAACCTCTAATAAAAATGCATTCTCAGGAACACTAAAATAATAATAACCTTTTCCTTGTGAAAAGTCAAGTTCATCAGTTACATCACCTAAATTTTCTGCAACCTTAATTATCACAGGAATTTCTAACAACAATTGATTATCAGAATAAACATTAATCTTTTCATTATAATCTCCTGCAACAGCACCTTCAGGAATAATTACATAAGCATCAAACTCTTTTTGTTCATTTTCACTTATATCTCCTAAATTAACACTTGATTGTTGATTTATTTTAATCCAATCACTTGATCCTGTTAAACTTATACTTGGCAGTGATTGACCAGAAAACAACATAAACTTTTGAAATACAAAATCACCAGGTAACAAACCAATTGAATACATTGGTTCACCTAAATTAGTTTCTCTTTCAGAAATTGTTGTCAACTTTTTTGCAAACCACTTATCAGGTGAAGAAGACATTATTGGTTCCTGACTTAATATATAATTAAGTGACTTTTCAACATTAATTAAACCAGCACCCTGATGTAATGGATCATATTCAAGCCCATCAATATACAAATCATCAGCACCTTTTAATATAGCTGTTTTAATTAACTCAGCACTTGGCTTTGTTCCATACAACTTTTTATATGCTTGAATCAATAAAGCAGACACACCAGCTACTTGTGGTGTTGCCATTGATGTCCCAGAAATCTTTGTATAATAATCTCCATATTCTTCATCCCTATCTCCACCTAAATTAGTATCAGCTGCTCTTCCTGCAATAATTAAATTACCTGGCGCAGTTATATCTGGTTTTTGATAACCTAATCTACTAGGACCCCTACTACTAAACAATACAATTGTATTATCATGTTTTGAAGCAGCCACAGAGATAACTTTTTTAGCTTCACCAGGTGAACCAACTAATATTGCACAACCTGATAAAAATAATATTAATAATAACATCAAAACCAAAATACAAATTTTAATATTATTTTTCTTAATCATCAATACCATCCATTATTTCCAGCTGCAATAACCATCACAACCCCTCTTTCCATTGCCCTATTTGCAGCAATTGTTAAAGCATCATTTAATCCTGCTGTAGGATCACCACCTAAACTCATACTGATTATATCGGCACCATTATCAATAGCCCATTGAATACCAGCAATAATACCGTCATCAGAACCACTTCCACCATTACTCAAAACCTTTCCATTCATAATAAATGCTTTAGGAGCTACTCCTTTGTACTTTCCATTTGAAGCAACACCAGAACCAGCAACCAATGTTGCACAATGTGTTCCATGCCCATGCCCATCACTAGGTTCTTCTCCTTCAATAAAAGATTCTTCTGCAATTACTCTTTCACCTAAATCAGGATGATTATTATCAACACCAGTATCAAGCACAGCAACAGTAACACCTTCTCCATCATACCCTAGTGACCAAGCAAACTGGCTTTTAATTAATTCATTTCTATTATCACTTGTCCTATCTTCTTCTATTTCATCATCATCTAAAGGATCTGGTAATTTTTGTACTTGATTAAGATAAATTGATTTTACATCTCCAGATCTTGAAATTTCTCCTAATTGATTAAACTCAATCTCAGCAGAAAAACCATCAATAAGACTTAACTTTCTTTTTACTTTCACATTAGGATTAGCATATTGTTTTTTATTTTCATTTAAAATGATTACAGTAATCTTATTATTCTGCAAATAACCTTCTGTTTGTAAAAAAGAAACATTCATCAATAATGGATCAATCTTATTGATAAAACCAGCAGCTTTTTTAACATTAACATCCATATTTTTAACATAATCCATCTTTTCCTTTAAATTAAATGCATCAAAAACCTTAATAGCTTCAACAGGAATACCTTGTCCCCTAATTGCTCCAAAACTCCCTTGTTCAGAAACTCCTAATTCTTCATAAGGTGTGAAATAACCTTTCCCAGCATAACGTCCAGGCAAAATATTATTAAGATAAAAACCAAGAGCAGTAAGAAGAACAATCAAAATACCATAAACAATCACTTCTTTTTTCTCAAATTTCATCTTTCCAATTTTCATTTTTTAATCTTTGGTTTAGCAATTCTTTTTAACACAATATGTTCATTATCAGAATCATAAATCCAGAACGCTGTACCATCATCTATCCTAAGCTTTTCCCTAAGGGATTTAGGTATAACAATCTGTCCTCTCACATCACATTGAACAACTTTAGGCTTTTTCATTCTGATTTTCTGAAAATACTTTTTACAATAATATTCAATT
Organism: uncultured Methanosarcinales archaeon; assembly: GCA_964388715.1. Lineage (GTDB taxonomy): Archaea > Nanobdellota > Nanobdellia > Woesearchaeales > CAYMBN01 > CAYMBN01. The sequence goes on along the minus strand of CAYMBN010000006.1, from coordinate 38,539 downwards.
TTCAGTAATTCAGAAATAAGAAAGATATAGTTATATATAAACTTTACTATTAAAATTTAAGAAATCAAAAATTCAATTTCCAAAACCTATATAAATATCAACCAATAATATACTCTTAAAAGGTGTTTAATTATGCTTAATATAGAAGAAATGGCTACATTTTGTAAGAAAAAAGGATTTGTTTATCAGGACTCAGAAATATATGGTTCTTTAGCAGGTTTTTGGGACTTTGGCCCATTAGGAGTTGAACTAAAAAACAATATCAAACAACATTGGTGGAAAACTTTTGTACATCAAAGAGATGATGTTGTTGGAATTGATGGTTCAATCATAACTCATAAAAAAATTTGGGAAGCTTCTGGTCACGTTTCTTCATTTACAGATGTTATGCTTGAATGTGAAAAATGTAAAAATCGTTTTAGGGCAGACTTCTTAATTGAAGACAAACTTAACATATCTACAGATGGAATGTCAGTAGAAGAAATAAACAAGACAATACAAAAAGAAAAAATAGATTGTCCAAAATGTAAAAGTAAACTTGGTTTAGGAAGAAAATTCAATCTTATGTTTAAAACATATGTTGGTCCATTAGAAAAAGAAGATAGTATTGCTTATTTAAGACCTGAAACAGCACAATTAATTTTTGCAGACTTTAAATTAGTACATGACAATGCACGTATGAAACTTCCTTTTGGTATTGCACAAGTTGGTAAAGCATTTAGAAATGAAATTTCTCCAAGAGATTTCTTGTTTAGAAGCAGAGAATTCGAACAAATGGAAATAGAATATTTTGTTCATCCAGATAAAATCAACAATTGCCCACTCCTAAAAAAAGTTCAAAATATGAAGGTAAATCTTCTAACTGAAAAAGATCAAGAAAAAAAATTACCAAAACATAAGCAAGTAACAATAAAAGAAATAATGACAAAAAAAATAGCAACACAATGGCATGCTTATTGGCTTGCATTAAATTATAAATGGTTCTTAGATTTAGGAGTAAAACCAGCTAATCTAAGATTAAGAGAACATAAAAAACAAGAACTTGCACATTATGCAGGAGCATGCTTTGATATTGAATACAATTTTCCATTTGGTTGGAAAGAAATCCATGGTAATGCAGACCGTACTCAATATGATCTTAACCAACACATAAAAGTAAGTAAAAAAGATATTTCTGTTTATGATGAGGAAACCAAACAAAAGATTGTGCCCTATGTTGCGGCAGAACCTTCACAGGGAGTTGATAGAGCTTTTTTAATTTTTATGTATGATGCTTACAATGATGATAAAAAAAGAGGAAATATTGTATTAAAACTCCATCCTTCACTTGTTCCAATTCAATTAGGCATCTTTCCTCTTGTTAACAAACTGGAAAAAGATGCAAAAAAAGTCCACGAAGAACTCAAATTACACTTTACAACACAATTTGACAAAGGTGGTTCAATTGGTAGACGCTATGCCAGAGCAGATGAAATAGGCATTCCTTATGGTATTACAATTGACTTTGACACTTCAAAAAGTAAAAGTGTGACTGTTAGAGATCGCAACACTACAAAACAAATAAGAGTAAAAATAAAAGACTTAAAAGAAGTTTTAACAAAACTACTTAATCAAGAAGAAAAATTTGAAAAATCAGGCAAACTAAAAAAATAAAAAATGGTATTAGAACAAATTTACCCTGTAAAATGGATATCAAAAAAACCTTACTATTCAATTCTTCTTGGAATAGCATACTCTGTTTTAGGTATTTTCTCAGCAATGTTATTATTTCCAGATGATCCTGGTTTAATTGCGATTGCTTTTACATCCTTACTTATACTTCCTTCACTAAACAAACTCCTAATTATAGAAGAAAATGAAGAAGCAAGAGATAGTACTTTTAATCTTATTCACCTTTTCAAAGAGCATAAAAATATTACTAAAATTTACCTTTACTTATTTTTAGGTATACTTCTCACATTTTCATTTTTCTCAATAGTTTTACCTAATATGGCTACAAGTAGAATTTTTGCAGATCAGATACAAATAGTTGGAGAAGTTGGAAGAGCAGCTTCACCAAGTACATTTAATATTGTTTTTACCCACAACTTTAAAATTTTAATAATCTGTCTTGTTGCTTCTTTTATTTATGGTGCAGGTGCAATTTTAATTTTAACATGGAATGCTTCGGTTTGGGGTGTTATCTTTGGACTAATAGCTAAAAACGCTGCCATTATTGGCAATAGAAACCCATTTGTTTACTTTTTTATAACTTTAATTGCAGTACTTCCACATCTATTTGCAGAAGCAGTTGCATATTTTCTTGTAGCCTTATCAGGTGGAGTTGTATCAACAGCTACTTTAAGAGAAAAGATATTTTCAAAACGTTTCACCCAAATCATCACAGATGCATTAGTAATATTCTTTATTGCAGTAGTAATGCTGCTAATAGCAGCATATATAGAAGCTTATGTTACTCATAATGTAATTAATTTCTTAGGTCTCTAATCCATTCTATCATATCTAGTAACAGCTTGCATGCCATGTTTATCTTTTAAAGAGATCCTTACTTTATTACCTTCTTCTGTAACAACTTCAATATAATCTTTTCCTTCCTTTTTAGCTTGATCAAGTTTCTTAGCTAACTCAACAGGTGATATCTTTAAATTGATTTTTTTAATCATTTTAGACATATATTACTTTTTTAGTATTTAAATTTTTCTCGATAAACAATCACAACAAAGCTCAACCTAAAATATCACTTAATAGTAGTAAAAAATCAAAAAGTTTAAATACTTAGAATTATATAGGCTTAATATGGCATACCAAACCATAATTTCAGTCAGAAGGCATTATGATAAAGCAAAAGATCCTGTTACTAAAGAATCTCTTGATAAACTCTCCAAATCAGGCCTTCAAGATGCTTATAATACTGGAAAAAACTTAGAATATGAAATTAATCAATGTAATCATGTTCTTGGTTATCATTCTCAGAAGTTTAGGACAAGACAATCAATTGATAATATTTACAAAGGTGCTGGCTTGGCTTCAAATTACAGACAAGATAACAGATTAAATCCTGCTCCTTTTCCAGATGATCTTAAAAGAGAAGAGAAAAAAAGAAAATTAAGCGGAAATCCTATGTCAAATACTGAATTATGTCAAAAGATTCTTGACAGATCTCCTAGTTCAGGAGACGGAATAATTAGTGTAATTGAAGACATAATTAAAAAATCCGATAAACTAAATGGAAAAGTTTATGCAGCTGTTGTAAGTCACTCACCTGTTGTAGAAGCTTCACTTATAAAATATCTTGGCAAAAGAAATTTAAATAGTATTAGAGGCACTTTTGACACAGGAGAAGAATATGTTATTAACATTGAAAATAAAGACGGAAAAAAAGTAATCAAAGTAACATACAAGGGAATGACAGTGCAGGTATCTCCAAAAGAAAAATCTGAAAAACCATTTGAATCAGTATACCAAGAAAACTCAGAAGAAACAGATGAAGGCAGTGAAGAAGCAGAAGCAGCTTAATTCTCCTCAGAAACACTCCACATCAATTCAAAATAACTCTTATAAACACTTACAATATCTTTATTTTCTATTAGTACTCCAATCATAGTATCAAGAGATACAATTGCAAACTTATTCTCAAAAATATAAGTTGTTGAGGGTGTTAATTTTACAGATTCTGGCAAAAACCTTATTGCAAGATTTTTACTAAATCTAAGATTTGGGATTTTTTTTGCTGTACTATAATATAAAATATGAAATTTAACATTTTTTTTCTCAGCCATTTTAAGCCACTTTGATTTGAAACTATACTTAAAGATATCTCGCATTGTACCCATAGCACCAATTGCATACATCTTTGTTTTTGGTTTAATCCCTTTATATATTTCATCATAAAGTGTTTTAAGCCCTTCTTTGCCTTTATAATAATGTACTTCCTGCCTTTCCTTTATCATATTAAAGTCAAGCTCTAATTCAGGCATTACTGCTTTAATATTTTCTTCATCAACATCAATTACCTTTTTCTTATCCTCAAGAATTTCAATTATCTTGCCAGGATGAGCAGCTTCAAAGAAATTCTTGTTCTTTCTTATCACATTACTTACAAGCCCTTTTATAGCTAATCTGTCAAGAGCATCATACACATTCGCCCTGTGAAGCCCTGTAGCATCAATTATTTGGCTTGCTGAGGCATTTCCAAGCCTTAACAATTTAAGATAAACCAACGCCTCATTCTTTGACAATACTTTCTGTAAAACAGCCAATTTCATGTATTAAATAAGGTTATACTAATATATAAACTTTGTCATAGTGAACCACTACAACTAGATTTTATATATCATAATGGACTGCTAAGTAGTAACATGAAAAAAACACTTGATTCATTTGTGGAAATTGAAATTAAACAAGCAATTGAATTAGTTAAAGGAATAAACTTTTCAGCAAAACATAGATATAAAGATCCAATCACAAAAGAATACAAGGAAAAAACACTTTTCCTAAGAACAGGCCATAATCATTTTGTTAGTCCTAGTGGTTTTAAACTAGCAATCTAAAAAAGGTGATCAAAATTCCATCAAAACCAGAATACACTTGCCCAAAATGTGGTAATACAATAATGGACCATGTAACAGTAGATCCTGTATTTAATGTATTCATGGTAGTTTGCACACAATGTTTTAACATCATAGATCAATATAGGGATGATGTTTAAAAATGAAACTTTGGAACCATTACTTAAGAAGGTGCAAACGTTGTAATAATGTTATAGATGACGATTACGATGTCAAGAAATGTCCTCATTGTGGTTTTAACATTTGGCAAAATGGTATTAAAGTTGACTTCATATTAAGATGTAGAGAATGCAATAATATCATGAACAGTAAATTAGAACCATGCCAAAAATGTGGTTGGCGGTTTGAATAACATTTCACAAACAATATTTAAATAATAAAATACATTAATCTAGTAAAAATGAAACAAGAATGGTTTTTATTCGAAAAAATATTTGGGATTTTTCCTATGCAAACAGTGGGTTATCTTAGGTATTCAACTATTTGGGAAGATAAACTAAGATTAAATTGTGCAGTTTTTTATAAACATAGAAGAATTACAATAATTTACCCAAAAGAAAGATTTGGTAAAGTTGCTTTAGAAATATTTAATAAACTCAAGTCAGATCCTAAATGGTATAAAAAAATAAACAAAGAATTAAAACAATATTCTAATGATTGGAAAGAGTTTTGTGATAGTTTAAGACGAGTGAATTTTAGTAAATTAACAAACAATGAATTAGCTGATTTATATAAAAAATATTATCATCACTATGCACCTGTACATGGATACGGTTTTTTTGGAAACATGCTTGAATTTGAACATGAATACTTAACAACTTTTGCAAAACAAATTATTGATAAAAGAATTAAAGAAAAAGGGTTAGATATTAATCCCACTAAAACTTTTGTTTTATTATCAACTCCTACAGAATCAAGTTATTTGAAAAAAGAAGAAAAGGAATTGAACCAATTATTTATTAAAATTTATCAAGATAAAGAAGTTTGTGAAATTATTAAGCAAAAAGATCTTAAATTATTAAAATCTAAAAAACCTGAAATTTATAATGCTATATTTGAACATTATAAAGAATATCTTTGGTTACCTTACATGTATGAAGGACCCGCTTGGGATATTGATTACTTTTTAGTTAAACTCAAACAAATGTTAGAAGAAGAAACCGCTGAAACAATAAAAGCAAAGCTAGAATACGAAAAATCTTTATCTAAAACAAGAGAAGCTTTAATAAAAAAATTAGATTTTAACAAGTATAATCAATTGATAATGGAGGCATTATCAGAAACAGTATTTATTAAAGGTTACAGAAAAGATGTAACTTATTTTGCTTGCTATGTTATAACTCCTTTTTTAGAGGAGGTTGCAAAAAGACTCAACTCAACTTTAGATGAAGTAAGATACTTTCTACCAGAAGAATTAATTAAAGCACTTGAAACAGGTGAATATGATTCTGAAATTTTAAAACAAAGATTTGACAAGGGATTATATATGATTGACCTTAATGGAAAAGAAACTTTTTTAGTTGGCGAAGAAGCTGAAAAAAAGTTTAATGATTTGTACAAGGATGCTAAAAAAATTGAAAATGTTTCTGAGTTAAAAGGAAGTTGTGCTTATCAAGGTTATGCAAAAGGTACTGTTAAGGTAATAAACCACACATCAGAAATCTTTAAAATGAATAAAGGGGATATAATGGTTTCACATTCAACAAATCCTAATTTAGTGCCTGCAATGGAAAAAGCAGCAGCAATTATAACAGATATGGGTGGAATTACATGTCATGCAGCCATAGTTAGCCGCGAATTACAAACACCCTGTGTAATAGGTACAAAAATTGCAACACACGTGTTAAAAGATGGAGAAGAAGTAGAAGTAGAAGCAACAAATGGAACAGTAAAAAAAATTAAAGTAAAAGATAACTGGTTTGTTGTTGAGGAAGCTGAAATGACACATTACTTATTTGCTGCTTCTCCACTTAGAAGTATTACTTCAGAAATGGAATCATTAGGCCTATTAAATTTTAAAGTTGATGGTACAGAATTCATTAAAGGAAAAGGTAATTATGTTTTTGTACAAAAAGAATGGAAAAAATTAGGTGAAGATTACTTAAAAATCATTTTAAACAACCCAGATAAATTAAATCAGGTCAACAAAGATATTGAAAAATTTGGAAAACAATTGCTTGATTTTAGCCAAGAATTACTAAAAACAGATTTCACTAATAAAACTAATCAAGAACTAGCGGATTTATACAAACAATTTGAATTATTACATAATTCTTCTCACAAAAGAAGAGCACCAATTTGGATAATGGAAACATATTACGAAGTATTTACTAAATACATGCTTAACTATTTAAATTCTCAAATAAAAAAACAAAAACTCAATCTAGAACCTAGTGCTACTTTTGCTATTCTCTCAACACCACTTAAAAAGAATTTTCCTCGTCTTGAAAAAGAAGAATTTTTACAACTTGCAATTGAATTAAAGTCAGAAAAAAATATAACGTCACAACAAATCAAACAAAAACTAAGAAAGCACATTGATAACTATAAATGGTTACCTTACGGACTTACTGGTCCAGCATGGAATGATGAACATTTTATTAAATCAATGAAAGATTTACTTACTCAAGATAAACAGATTTTACAAAATGAACTAAAAAAACTATTAGAAGAACCAGAGACAATCAAAAAACAAAAAAAAGAGATTCTTAGAAAACTAAATCTTGATGAAAAACACAAAAAATTAATTCAACTTGCAGAAGAATCAATTGATGTTAAAGCATCAAGCAAAGACGCATTATTTTTTGGATTTTATGCTGCTGAAGGTTTATTAAAAGAAATTGCAAAACGTTTAAAGATTAACTTAAATCTATTAAGATTTACCTTACCTTGGGAAATCAAACCATTTCTTTTAGGAAAAAAGTTTAACAAAGAGGAACTAGAAGAACGTTACAAATACAGTTTCATATACTTTGAAAATGGTCAAACTAAAGTTTTTGTTGGAGATAAAGCTAGAGAATTTGTAAAAGAAATTAATCTTATAAGAGAAGAAAAAGTTAATCTCAATGTAAATGAAATCAAAGGTTATTGCGCAAAAGGTGGTTATGCCAAAGGAACAGTAAAGATTATTAATCATCCTAAGGATTTACACAAAATGAACCCAGGAGATATATTAGTTTCACGTATGACAGATCCTGAAATTGTTGTTGCAATGAAAAAATCAGCTGCAATAGTTACAGACATGGGTGGGATAACTTGCCACGCAGCAATCGTAAGCCGAGAATTAGGTAAACCATGCATCATCGGCACAAAAATAGCCACTAAAGTCTTCAAAGATAATGATTTAGTAGAAGTCGATGCAAACAAAGGAATTATTAGAAAAATATAAAAACAAATCCCAAATAAGATATAAAGGTGATAATCATGCAAAATATAATGTGGTTTAAAGATTTAAGCAAGAAAGATATTCCAATTGTAGGTGGAAAAGGAGCTAACCTTGGTGAACTATTCAACGCAGACTTTCCAATTCCAGAAGGTTTTGTTGTTACAGCAGACGCTTACAAACTTTTCTTAGAAAGAACAGGAATACAAAAAAAAATATTTGACAAATTAGCTGATCTTGATGTTGAAGATACTGAAGCACTGCAAAAAGCTTCTAATGAAATTCAACATATTATCACAAGCGCAGAAATGCCAGAAGAGATTAAACAAGATACAATCACAAACTACGATTTGATTGACACTTTTGTAGCAGTACGTTCATCTGCAACAGCAGAAGACTTACCAGATGCAAGTTTTGCAGGACAACAAGCAACATTCCTTAATGTAAAAGGTGCAAAAAACGTTGTTGAAGCTACTCAAAAATGTTGGGCATCATTATTTACTGCTCGTGCAATCTATTACAGAGAAAAAAACAACTTTAAACACGAAGAAGTTTTCATTGCAGTTGTTATACAAAAAATGGTTAATTCAGACAAAGCAGGAGTTCTATTTTCTGTTAACCCAGTTACAAACAGTGAAGATGAAATCATAATTGAAGGAGCATTTGGATTAGGTGAATCAGTAGTCTCAGGAAGCATCAACCCAGACTTATACATTGTTAACAAACATTCTCTTAACATAAAAGAAAAAACAGTTAATGAACAAGAATGGGGCCTTTTCAGAGATGAAGAAACAGGAGAAAACACAAGAAAAAACATCCCTGATCCAGAAAAACAAGTTTTAACTGACCATGAAATAACAGAATTAGCAGAACTTGGTAAAAAAGTAGAAAAACACTATAAATTTCCACAAGACATAGAATGGGCTGTTGAAGGAAGAAAAATATACCTCACACAATCACGACCAGTAACAACTTTTAAGAAATAATTACTTCCTTAACCAAGCAACTTCATCCTTATTTAGATCAAGTTGTTTAGCAATCTTTGCACTCATTTCTTTATTTTTCTTAAAAATTACTTTATAATAAGGAAGAGCTGATTTAATAGTTTCTTTCACAGAAGAATGTGTATGTTCTGCTATTTTTGCAGCAATTGCCTTCTTCTTAATATTCTTTTGCTTTGCCCACCATAATTTCAATAGACGAGACGTTGGTTTATACTGCACAAAACCATGCTTTTTTTCATCTTTACTAACAGCAATACCAGCTGTTAAAAGATTATTCATATAAACCATAAAACGCCAATGTTGCCATCTTCTAATTCTACCTCGAAAAACATCTGCTCGTGATAATTTATCATATGCCTCAGCTAAATCCTTAGGTTTATCATACTCAATAGGTAAATTTTCATCAATCCATAACATAACTTGATTAAGATCCTCATTAACATTATCCAAAGCTCTATTTGCAATATTAGGATCAGTTGTTTTAAATATTTTAACTAACGCAGACAACATTGATTCTGTCTGCGCTCTTCCAGACAATTCATCAAGACTATTTTTATCAAGCATATTATCTTTATTTGTTAATAACTGCAAATCAGTTATTGCACCTCTTAAATCCCCACCAGCTCTTCTAGCTAAACTTTTCAGAGAATAATCATCATATTTAATTTTTTCATTTTCACAAATATTCTTAAGTAATTCATAAACAGTATTATAATCTAAAGATCTAAACTGAACCATTTCACATCTTTTCCTCAATGTAGCAAACTTAGTATTCCACGGATTGTTAGATGTAAGAATTATTGGAAAAGCACTATTATCAATCAACTTAATCATTTCTTTAATACCACCTCTATCTTTTCTCCCTGATAAACCATCTACTTCATCAATTAAAATTACTTTACCTTTAGAAAACAAACTCATCTGTTTAGAAGCAGCACCTACACTATTTTTAAGCTGTTCAGGATTTCTAAAATTAGAAGCATTTACTTCAATAATTTCATAACCAACACTCTCTGCCAAAGTATAAGCAGCAGCTGTTTTCCCACTTCCACTTGGCCCATAGATAATAACAGCCTTCTTCTTAGACTTCTTAAAATCCTCAACAAACTTCTTTAACTGCTTCATCTCAGACTCATGTCCAAGAATATCCTTAATCTTCTTAGGTTGATATTTTTTTGTCCACGGAATTGCCATACTAACACTTAAAAATCACAGATTTATTAATTTTTTCCCTATCTTTACGAAGCTTTTAAATATTCTTTTTTCTTTCTATCCATTATGGCAAAAAAGATGGTTAAAATAGTTGAAAAGATACCTTTCTCTAAAAAACACAAAATTCTTTATATTTTAATAATCCTCTTAATAATTCTTCTTTTCACAGCTTCAGGAGCAAAAATCTACCTTTTTGTTAATTTCCTTCTAGGTAATGATATTATAGTTAAACTTGAAGTAGACAAGGAAATTCTCCCACTTATCCACAATCAAGAAGAAAACATCACATTTAAAGCAAAAGTTACTACAAACCCTTTTTGCACAGCACAATGTGAATCAACTTTTACTAACATTAATGACAACCAAATCCTAAAAAATGAAACTTTCAAACTTATCCCTGGTAAAGCTTCTAAAAGAAATTATTTAATAAAATCAACAAATATTGGAACAGGTATTGATTTATACAAATTTTCCATGGATTGCCATAGTATAAGATCACTACTTTGTCACACAAGTGAAGTGCCAACTACAAGAAATATCCTTATAATTGTTAATAGAAGTTTAACAGAAGCAGAAAAAGAATTAAAAAACAAACTCAATGAATTAATTGGTTTTTTATTAAAAAGACAAAGTAACCTTCATGGAAAGCAAGTTGTAATTGATCAAGCAATCCAAGAACTAAACCAAACACTCAATATAAACCAAATAATCAAAGAAAATCTAGAAATAAAAAACATATCTTCAAAACTACTAGAAAATGTAAAAGATTTACAAGAAACATGGGATCAACAAGATTATTTCAAACTTGAAAAAGGATTCTACAAAGCAAATTCAGACATAACCCAAATAGAAGCACGATTTTCAGAACTAAACAATAATTTATCAAACAAAATAAATCAATACAACTTACTTATTACTGATTTAACCACAGTAAAAGATCAACTAACACAACTTAAAAACCAATTTACAATCAATGAAAGCCTAATCACACAAATAAATGATGTTATCAAAAAATTTAATCAAGTAATTAGCATATTTCAAACAAAAAATGATTTCACTCTAAAACAAAATAGTATAAGGGAAGTAGCGAGTATTATTACTTCTCTTTCTTTCTCAATAAAAGAAGTAACAAAAAAACAAGCTCTTGAGAAAGAACTCTCACTCAACGTAAACTATGACTTAATCTGTAATTTAACAGGCAATTGTATCCAACATCCATCAATACAAGAACATTCAGATCAAACAACCTTTGAATTAAATCAAACTTGCTCTAAAATAAACAACCTAAGAAACCTGTACAAAGAATTAAACATTTCAATTCAAAATATTTCTTCTGCTCAAAACTATCCAAACACAACAGTATTTTCAGATAACATTTCTCTAAAATTCAATAATCTAAAACAGAATATAATCAACAATTATCTAACTCAAGTTCCTGGAAATTCTCAAAATACAGAATTAATTAAAGAAATATTAACACAAAAACCACTAGCTACAACAGGCAATTACTCTCAATACAACCTATCCCCAATATTAACAACAAAACTAATTGAAAACCAACCAAAAGCCTGTAAAATAATAAACACATTAGACATCCAGAATATCCAAACCAACAAAATCACCATACAAAAAAGCACTTCAATCCCACTTAACATCACATTCAAAAATCCTCAACCAATTTGTTGTGTTTTCAGTGAATGTAAAGAATGTTGCACAACTGATAAATGCCACAATAACCCAAAAATGTTTCCTATAGTATTCATACACGGCCACGCATTCAACAAAGACACTTCAGCAGACTACAGTTTAGATGCATTTAACAAAATCCAAAGAAAACTTGAACAAGATGGATACCTTAATGCAGGAGCAATCTCACTTTACACAGGTTTTGACACACCAGGCATATGGGGTTTACCAAATGTACCAGTAACAATCAAAGCAAGCTACTATTTTGACATTTTCAAACAACCAGAAAACTATATAGTTGTACAAACAAAAAGTGAGAACATAAACACCTATGCATTAAGATTAAAAGAATTAATTGAAACAATCCAATTTAAAACAAAAAAACCAAAAGTAACAATTATTGCACACAGTATGGGTGGATTAGTTGCAAGACGATACATGCAAATCTTTGAAAACCATAATATTCACAAATTAATTACAATTGCCACTCCTAACAAAGGAATTCAAGGAAGTACAGCTGATTATTGTCCAATTATAGGTGAAAAACTTGAATGCAGAGACATGAATTCAGACAGTTTATTCATGAACAAATTAAGCATAGGTAAACAACCAGACATCCCAATGCATTCCATAATAGGTACTGGTTGTATAATGGACACTGAAATAGGAGATGGTGTAGTTTTTGAACAAAACGCAGAACTTGAGAATGCAAAAAACTACCTAATTAACGGTACATGCTCAAAACTAGACACACTCCACACACAAATCCTAGACACAGACCTATACCCAAAGGTTTACACTATCATTAAAGATGCACTTCAAGAATAATCTCTTTTTTCCTTAACATTTAAATATAAGCAACTGATTTTCTAGTGTATTATGGGAAAAGAACTACCAAAACATTATAATTTCAAAGAAGAAGAACTTAAATGGGAAAAATATTGGGAAGATAAAGAAATATTCAAATTTGACCCAGATTCAGATGCTGAAATTTACTCAATTGACACACCACCCCCAACTGTAAGTGGTAAGATGCACATAGGTCACGCATTTTCATATGCTCAACAAGATTTCATTGTTAGATTTCAAAGAATGCTTGGCAAAAACATTTTCTATCCTTTTGGTACCGACAACAATGGTGTAGCAACAGAACGTTTAATTGAACAAATGAAAGGTGTTAAAGCACATGACATGGATAGACAAGAATTTGTTAAACTATGTCTTGAAACACTTGATAAGGAATTAAGACCAAAATATATAGCAGATTGGAAACGTATTGGTATGAGTTGTGAATGGAGTATTTTTTATGATACAATAAATCCACATTGTCAAGCAATATCACAAAGATCATTTATTGAACTCTATGAAATAGGCCGTGAATATAGAAAAGAAGCACCATGTATGTGGTGTCCTGAATGTCAAACAGGTATTTCACAAGTTGAATGTGAAGATAAAGAACTTGACTCTTTTTTTAATGACATTATATTCAAAGTAAAAACAGATAAAAAAGAACAAGATCTCATAATTGCAACAACACGTCCAGAATTATTGCCTGCATGTGTTGCAGTATTTTACCATCCTGAGGATAAACGTTACCAAAAATTAAAAGGAAAAAAAGCAAAAGTTCCTTTGTTTGATTATGAAGTACCTATCATGCCTGATGAACGTGCTGATCCTGAAAAAGGGACTGGTATTGTAATGTGTTGTACTTTTGGTGATCAAACAGACATGGAATGGCAAAAAGCACATAATTTACCTATTAAAACAGCAATTACACATGATGGAAAAATGACAGAATTAGCAGGAAAGTTCAAAGGAATGTCAATAGCAACAGCACGTAAGATGATTATTGAAGATCTTAAAGATAATAGACTTTTACTAAGCCAAGAACCAATTAAACACGCTGTTAATGTTCACGAACGTTGTAAAACCGAGATAGAATTCTTACATTCAAAACAATGGTTTATCAAATACCTTGATCTTAAAGATGAAATGTTAAAGTGGGGAAAAGAACTTAACTGGTATCCTGAACATATGAAATCACGTTATGATCATTGGGTAAAAGGTCTTCAATGGGATTGGTTAATTTCAAGGCAAAGATTTTTTGGGATACCATTTCCAGTATGGTACTGTAAAAAATGTGATGAAGTTATTCTAGCAAAAAAACAAGATCTACCTGTTGATCCATTAAAAGATAACCCTCCTGTTAAAGAATGTCCAAAATGTAAATGTAAAGAATTTGTTCCTGAAAAAGATGTACTTGATACCTGGGCAACTTCCTCACTAACACCAAGATTAGCTGTTGAATTATTTAAAGATCACAAAATTTTCAAAAAACTTTATCCAATGTCACTAAGACCTCAAGCACATGACATTATCACATTTTGGCTTTTCAACACAGTTGTTAAATCACACTTACATTATAAAGCAAAACCATGGAAAGATGTTGTTATCAGTGGCCATGCACAAGATCCACATGGTAAAAAAATGTCAAAATCACTTGGTAATGTTGTTGAACCACAGGAAGTTATTGAAAAATATGGTGCAGACTGTTTAAGATTTTGGGCAGCTGGTTCAAAATTAGGTGATGATTTACCTTATCAAGAAAAAGATCTTGTTACAGCACAAAAAACAATCACAAAACTCTGGAATGCAAGCAAATTTGCAATTATGCACCTTGAAGATTTTGACAATAAAGAACCAAAAAAATTAGAATTAGTAGATCAATGGTTACTGTGCAAACTTCATAATATAATCAAGGCAAGTACAAACACGTTTAACAAATATGAATATGCAAAAACAAGGTCAGAAACAGAAAACTTTTTCTGGCACACTTTATGTGACTTATATTTAGAAATAATCAAAGACCGTCTTTATAATCCAGACAAACGTGGCAAAGAAGCACGTAAAAGTGCACAATATGTTTTGTACACAGCAGTTTTAGATGTTTTAAAACTCTTTGCTCCAATCATGCCACACATCACAGAATCAATTTATCATCTTTATTTCAATGAAAAAGATGCTCATAAATCAATTCATATTTCACAATGGCCAAAATTCAACGAAAAATTCATTAATGAAAACATTGAAAAAGCAGGTGATTTAATAGCTGAGGTAATTTCAACAGTAAGAAAGTACAAATCAGAGA
Source organism: uncultured Methanosarcinales archaeon (assembly GCA_964388715.1). Lineage (GTDB taxonomy): Archaea > Nanobdellota > Nanobdellia > Woesearchaeales > CAYMBN01 > CAYMBN01. The sequence goes on along the minus strand of CAYMBN010000006.1, from coordinate 23,539 downwards.
AAAAGATGTCACTAAAACAAGAAATAAAATGCTTAACAATTAAATGTGGTAAAAAAGATAAAGAATTAATTGAACAAGCACTAGAAGACCTTAAAGCAACAACACATGCAAAAGAAATCAAATTTGGCGATAAAGTAGACATACCTTGTTCTATTGATTTAGTACAAATAGGGATTGAGATCTAAGTGATGTTATCATGCGTAAAAGTTTATGTTTACTTCTCGCGGCTGGTGTATTATCTTCTTCTTTACTGGGTGATGTAGTTCATGCTATTAATATTAAATCAATAAGAAAAATTTGCCTTGAAGATATAATGTCTAGTAGTGAAAGAAATGTAACAGTTGATGGTAAACAATATCCTGCAGTTGAATTTTCTTATTATAATCAAAGTTCATTTAGAGCTGATGAATTAGATTTTAATTTTATTGTTGTTTATGACTTTAATGAAAAAGAAATAAAAAGATTCATTCTTTCTTATAATCCTACTCCTAATCAGAAGAAGGAAATTCTTTCAAATCTTCATTTTTTACCTCCATACAATTATTCTGAAGAAGAAATCCACTTTGATATTGATTATATTCCAGGTATTCTCCTTACAGAAAAAGAAAAATTAGATATTGTTGATACTATTTATTCCTATCGTGATGAGTATTTAAGATTATTTTTTGAAACAATCCTTTCAGTTGAATCTGAAACAATTCGAGGAAACTCTAATAGAGAAACTGAAAAAAATGAAACTATAAAACTTTATTTGTTTGATTTCATTAGAAAAAAACTAAATTACTTACCAAAACTTTCAGAATAATTATCTTTTCTCAATCTCTTTAATCTTACTCAATCTTCTTGTATGCCTTTCTTCATGCTCTTTAAACTTCTCATCTAACCAAGCTTTAACAATCTCCTCTCCACAACCAATCTTAGCAGAAAAAGTAATAATATTAGCATTAAGATGCTGCTTTGCATGTACCGCAGACTCTTTATCCCAACACAAAGCTGCAACTATTTCAGGAACTTTATTTGCAGCAATACAAACACCTTGTCCTGTTCCACAAACCAAAATACCTTTCTCACCACTCTCACTAACTTTCTCAGCAACTTTTAATGCAAAGTCAGGATAATCATCTTCTTTATCATATTCTAATGGCCCACAATCCTCTACTTCATAACCATTATCAATAAGAAACTTTTTTATTCTTTCCTTTTCCTCAAACCCAGCATGATCACTTCCAATAAATATCATTTTTTCTTACACTTTACTCCTTCTTTAGTATCCTCAATAATATAACCCAACTTACCTATCTCTTCACGAATCTTATCAGCAATCTTAAAATCCTTTTTTTCACGAGCTTCCTCCCTTTTCTCAATAAGATCAATAACTTTTTTAGGAGTCTTCTCTTCCTTATGTTCCATAACACCAAGAACAAGATCAAACTCTTTCATAACCTTCAATACTTTTTCTGCATTTTTCTTATTCATATCTTTTTTCATCAATAATTTATTAATCTCACTCATCATGTCAAAGATTATTCCTAGTGCTTTTGATGTGTTTAAGTCATCATCCATTGCTTGTTCAAAAGATGATTTTGTTTTTTCTAGAATGTTGTTAATTTTTGAATTATCTGTTCCATCCTTATATTCTTTTAACTTATCAATAAAATCATAGAACTTTTGTACTGTTTTTTCAGCTGCTTCAATACCTTTTAATGTAAAATTAAGTTTTTGCCTATAATGCGCTGAAAGTAAAAGATAACGAATAGCAATTGGTTTATACCCTTTCTTTAACAAATCTCTTAAAGTGAAATAATTTTCCAGTGATTTACTCATTTTTTTGTTGTTAACAAGTAAATGTTCATTGTGTATCCAATAATTAACAAACTTCTCATCAGTGGCACTTTCTGATTGCGCAATCTCATTTGTATGATGTGGAAATATTAAATCAATACCACCAGTATGAATATCAAATGTTTTCCCCAGATATTTCATTGACATTACAGAACATTCAATATGCCAACCAGGTCTACCTTTTCCAATTATTGGATTCCAAAAAACACCTCCATCTGATTTGTTATATCCTTTCCATAATACAAAATCACGTGCATCTTCTTTTTCATATTCATCAGCATCAGCAAGTCTACCATCTGCATTTTCTTTGAGACTTTCCATATCAAGCTTTGCTAGTTTTCCATAATCTTTAAATTTTGAAATTTTAAAATAAATTGAACCATTTGCTTCGTATGTGTAACCTTTTCTGCTTAATTTTTGAATTAATTCAACCATTTCCTTAATGTGATCTGAAGCATGTGGCATAATTTCAGGCATTTCTATATTAAGTGCTTTTAGATCTTTTAAAAATTCTTTTTCATAGAATTCTGTAAATTTTTTTATTGATTTTCCTTCTTCTTGTGATTTTTTTATTGTTTTATCATCTATATCTGTGATATTCATGACCTGTTTTACTTTAAACCCTTTAAATTTAAGATATCTTCTTAGGATATCATAATTAACATAAGCTCTAAAATTTCCAATATGTGCATAATCATAGACAGTAGGACCACAGGTATACATATGAACAACTCCTTTTTTAATCGGTTTAAACTCTTGCTTTTTTCTAGTAAAAGTATTGTATAATTTTAGTGTCATTGTTTACCACCTAAAAAATCCATACTTAAATATCTTTCCCCTCTATCAGGTATAACAGTAACAACAACCTTATCTTTTCCAAGTTTTTTTGCAATTTGTAATGATGCTAACACATTTGCACCTGAACTAATTCCACATAATATCCCTTCTTCTTTTGCTAAACGCGCAGCCATTTTCTTTGCATCTTCAGTTTTGATTACAATAACTTCATCAAGTTGTTTTGGATCTAAAAGATCAGGTATAAAACCTTCACCAATTCCTTGGATTCCATGCGGTCCAGGCTCTTTCCCTGACAACACAGCTGATTCAGCAGGTTCAACAGCAACAATCTTTATATTTGGATAGGCTTTTCTTAATATTTTTGAAGTACCCATTATTGTTCCACCTGTACCTGCTCCTGCAACAAAAGCGTCAATCTTATCATAAATCTGATTAAGGATTTCTTTACCTGTTATTTCCATATGTGCTCTTACATTATCTTTGTTTTGGAATTGTCTTGGGAACCATGCATTTGGATTTTTCTTAACTAATTCATTATATTTTTTAATAGCACCTGCAACATCCTCTTTTTCAGATGTTAAAACCAATTCTGCACCAAAAGCTCGCATCATTTGCATTCTTTCTTTTGACATATGTTCTGGCATAACTGCTGTAAATTTATATCCCATTATTGCAGATAACATTGCGAAAGCTATTCCAGTATTTCCTGTTGTAACTTCAATTATTCTCTGGCCAGGTTTTAGAAGACCTTTTTCTTCTGCCCTTTGCATCATGTACCATGCCATAACATCTTTTATACTACCACTTGGATTCATGGAATCAAGTTTTGCAAATATTTTGGCTTTTGTATTATTAACTCTAGTTAATTTAACTACAGGAGTTCCTCCAACCAATTGTAATAATCTCGCTTTTTGCATTTTGATTACCTCTATTTTAGTTTAGATTATTTATTAAGTTTTGCTTTTTTGACCTTTCATTGTTAAGAAGGGAGTGAAGGGAATTTCGCGTCTTTAGAATAAACGTCTCGAACCCTTGATTAGTCGGGTTGCAGCCGACCGCCCTAGCCTTGAAAACCTAGCCTTGAAAATTTAGCCGCTTGGCAACACTCCCTAGAGTTAAAACTAAAACAATGAAAGAATTCAACAACAACAATCTATTGTTTGTTTCATAACTAATTAGAAATTTATGCTAATATATAAATTTTTTTATTTCTTCTTCACAACAAACAAACAATGATCCTTTTCAAATGGATCAAGCTTTCTAAAATCAACTATTGTAACCTTTTTCTCTAATTCTTTTTTAACATCTTGATAAACCTGAAAAGGCTTTTTAGCAATATCAATACTTCTTGATTTAACAGCAAGAATACCAAATCCTTCTGGTTTCAAAAAATAATCAATATTATCCAAAAATATTCCTGCTTGATTTCTTTGCGCAATATCTTGATAGATCACATCAACCTGGGTTACTTTATCAGCATAACTCATTGGTTGATTTGCATCTGATAACAAAGGAGTCATATTTTTTCTCTGCTCACAAACATATACTAAATCTCGCACAACTCTTGGTGCAAAATCAAGTGCAAACATAAAACCTCCTTTACCAATAATATCAGAAATATATGAAGGTGTATAACCATGTGAAGCACCTAAATAAAGCACAACATGTCCTTCTTTAATACCTATTTGATTAAGTCCTTTTAGAATAGCAGCAGCAAGTTTACTTCTCCTCGGATCCCATTCTTTATATTCAATCTTACCTTCTCTAACAATTTTTTCTCTAAATTCCTTCTTACCCTTAATTAGACTTCTAGTGTAAAGTTTTCCTTTCTTTTCAAATATACCTGGAAATTTTGTTTGTTTCATAATTTCCTCACAATACCTTTATCAGCATCAACTTCAACCAAATCCCCATCTTTAAAAACCTTTGTACCAATTTTTGTACCAATTATGCATGGTTTATGCATTTCCCGTGAAACAATTGCAGCGTGACACGTAATTCCACCTTCATCTGTCACAAATGCAGATGCCTTATGCATAGCAGTGATAAAAGAAGGGAAAGTCATTTGTGTCACTAAGATATCTCCTTGTTTTACTTTATCTAATTCTGTTTCTATTCTAACAATTTTTACAATACCTTTTATTATTCCTTTATATGCAACAGTTCCTTTTACATAATCAACTTCTTTAACTACTTCATCCTCCAAAATAGGTTCTTCCCCAAAATAATGATTATCTTCATATTGTGCAAACGAATATTTTTTCCCAAACTTTTTAGGTTTTCCATTAATTAAACTTTGAACAGTGTAATAAGGAAATTCAGAAAATGGTATTTTGTAAAATTCAGCTACTCTTTTAAAGATCGGTCGTGATAAAAACAAAAGTTCATAAAAAATATCTGTTCTTGCAGTACGAAAATATACTAGCTCTTGTACATCATTAAATAAAGGTTGAAGTTCTTTAGGTATATCTACTTTTTTTACTGTTTTAGTTGGCTTTAATTCCTTTATTAACTTTTTAATATCATCAACACTAAAAGGTTCTTCAAAAGTGCAACGAACTTTTACCCACCCATAATCTTTAACAATCTTTTCTGGATCTTCACCTTTTCGCATTGCTTCTTCCATTAACATGTTTACATTCTTTTTCTTTGGAAAACTTGCATCTCCTATAAATTTATCAACATCTTTCTTAACATATTTTGGAACTTCCTGTTTTAGCCTTCTCATGAAAACTTGTTCTAATGCATGTGCTACCCATATGAATGTTGTACATGATTTTAAAATTTCATAAATCTCCTTTAAATTCTCAATAGGATTTCCGTTTTGTTTAACAAGATATTGAATATGTTTCTTTTTTTGTTCATAAAATTTTTCAAGTAAATTTGATACATCCAACATTGTATGGTTCTTTAAATAAACTTCTAACAGTTCAACAGCATGAGCCCATACTTCTTTACTTTCATACCAAACACTTTCCTGAAATAATGACGCTTTACCTTTCATATTAGGAATTCCTATTTTTTCAAATGATTTTTCATAAAATCCTTCTGTAAAAAATGAAGTTACTAACGGATCAAAGTGTCTCTGAAGCCATTTTTCCCATGTTAATTCTCTAATTTTTTCCTTAACTTCTTCAGCTTTCATTTTATTTTCTTTACAACTCCTTTATCAGCATCAACTTCAACAATATCACCATCCTTAAACACACTTGTTGCTTTCTTTGTACCAATTATGCATGGTTTACCCAACTCTCGTGAAACAATCGCAGCATGTGAAGTGATTCCACCTTCATCAGTTACAATTGCAGCTGCTTTTTTCATAGCAACAACCATCTCAGGCCTTGTCATGGAAGAAAGCAAAATATCTCCTTCTTTGAAATTAACTAAATCATGTGTTTTCTGGACAATCTTAACAGTACCTCTTGCTTTACCTTTTGAAGCACATAAACCTTTTAATTCAGTAATATTCTTATCTTTATCAGAACCAAACAATTTATCATGTAATTTATCAACTTCTTCTCCTTCATAAACATAAAAACCAGAATCATCCTGTATACATACACAAGAATCATACCTTTTCTTCAACTTTTGTTTGTCAAACATTCTTTGCTTTATTTCAGGATAAACAAGATATTCAACCATCTTAATAGGCAATTTCTTTCTTTTGGAAATCTCTTTCATAAACAATCTTTGATAATGGTTTGCAATAAGAACATACTTTTTCCTTTCATCTTGAATATAACTAAAATTTTCAGTTATTTTAATCAAATTAACAAACTCTTTACTTAACTTAAGCTCCTTTATTATCTTCTTTTTTTCCTCAACAATCTCTTTAATTTCATCATCCATCTTTTTCAATTCTTTCTCAGCCTTAACACCTTCTTTAATCATATTCTTTATTTCATCCACAAAAAACTTAACATCCAAAACAGGCTGTTTTGCATAGTTATTTCTAACCCAAAAAAACTTTTTTTGATGTTCTTTAAGTATATTTTTTACTTTATCTGAGTCAAAACCATTCTTCTCAACTTCCTTCAAAATATTTAGCCTTGACTTCTTTTCAATTGAAATAAATGAATCTTCAACAGGTGAAAGTAATTTAGTATAATAATAAGTAAATTTGTCTAATTTATCTTGTTTTTCCAAAACTTCTACAAAGGCAGGCTCTAAAAACTCAGAAGAATACATTGAAAAAGCATCTTGAACAGTCATAACAATGCCAAACTCTTCCATATATTTAACAAGAAACTCATCATATAACTCTAGCAATTCTTTATCATTAAGTTTACTTAAGTCTGTTTTACTTATCTTTTCTAAAACTTTATTAAATTCTCTGAGCTTTTTTGCCCAATCTGTTCTCATCTTTTTTAAATAATTATCATCTTTATTTACATTTTTAATCAGTAACTTTCTCAATCGTCTCATATCTTCATCAGGCCAATACCATCTTATATAATCTTTACTTGCAAAGAACATAGACTTTTTACATTGATCACCATAAAACTTTTTACACCACTTCAATGACCCATAACCAATATAATAAAATGTAAATGGAAGACCATGAAATCCTTTAAATGTCCAAGTTGTCTTATCAAGAGCAAACTTTTTGATGATTTGTTCAGTTTTCATCCAAACCTTTTCTCCAAACCTTTCCTTAGTTTATCACCAATAAACTTCCCTTTAAAATAATCAATTTTAACAGCCATACTAATTTTATCAGCTACAGCTCTTGCAGCTTTACCTTTCTTCTTGGCTTGAGAGACAATAGGATGATTTACAATTAATCCATATTTAGGACATTTTGCTTTTGTTTTAATATGCCTAAACAATGCCTTTTCAGCTCCTAACAATTGTATTGTTGAAGCAGGAAATAACACTAATTTTTTCAATGAACCAGCATGCGCTAACAATTTTGCTCCAATCAAAACACCTGCAACAGCTGTAAGATTCTTATAATTATTTTTCATAATCTTTTCAAGATATTTTTTCTGTTCTTCTCTAAACTTATACAACTCATTAATCTTCTTAGCTAAAGACATTATTGGCTTTAAATCCTCTTTACTTAACTCAGCACCCATTGAATTCTTCTTCTTACTCACCTTTTCAAGAATCAATTCAACAAATTTATCATGTGATGCAATACCTTTGGAAAACTCTGGATTATAAAGTTCATACCATTCTCTTAACCTTTTAACCAATAAATTAGCAGCTTTATCAATTTCTTCAATATTATCAATTGTCTGCACAACCAAATTATCAGAATTAACAGAATCCTTTACTTTCTGCTTTGTAAACTTTAAATTAGGCTCATAAAACTTCTTAGCTTGCTCTTTAAATAATCTCAAGATCCCATTTACAATTTTTGGATCATCTGTTTTAATAGCATCCTTATACTTCTTACTAAGCTTTTTCTCTTCTCCTTTATCAACTAGTTTAAGCTTTTCATCAAATACAAAGCTACCTAGTGAGTTTGTGAATAAATATTTCCCCATAAATACCTCTTATAGGTGGTTTATTTATAAAGTTTTGGAAATCAAAAAGATTTCCAAATCGTTTAAAATTTTTAATTTTAAAAGATTACTAGTTAGAACACAGTTTCTTAATCCTTTCCCATTCAGAATCAACATGCTTTTGAATCTTCTCAATTATACCTTTATTCTCTGGTTTTAATAAATGTTTATACCTTTTCTGTGGCTTAATCCATTCAATTATTGGTAAAGGATTAGTAACATCCTTATTTAATGTCCATTTTCCATTCTCACACTCAATCAATGGCCAAAACCTTGTTTTTACAGCTAATTTTGCAATCTCAACACTTTGATCAGATGCAAAACGCCAACCAAGTGGACATGGAGATAACACATTAAGAAAAGCAGGTCCTTTTACATTAAACGCTTTCTGCGCCTTTTTCATTAAATCATTCCAATCAGATATTATTGCTTGCGCAACATAAGGAATATGATGTGCTGCAGCAATACTAACAAGATCTTTTTTAAATTGCTCTTTACCTTGATGTACTTTACCAGCTGGTGCAGTATTAGTAGCAGCCCCATATGGTGTTGCACTACTCCTTTGAATTCCAGTATTCATATAAGCTTCATTATCATAACATACATAAACAAAATTATGTCCACGTTCCATTGCACCTGATAAACTTTGTAATCCAATATCATAAGTTCCACCATCACCACCAAACGCAACAAATTTAATGTCCTTTTTTATTTTACCTTTTTTCTTCATAACTTTATATGCAGTCTCAACTCCAGAAATAGTTGCAGCTGCATTCTCAAAAGCATTATGTATCCAAGGAACTTTCCAAGAAGTAAACGGATAAATAGTTGTAGCAACTTCTAAACATCCTGTTGCATTTGCAATTACAACATTCATATCCTTTATAGCACTAAGTACCATTTTTACAACAATTGGTGCACCACAACCAGCGCAAAGTCTATGTCCACCAATCAATTTATCCTCTTGTTTTGAAAATTCTTTTAAATTCATCTTACACCTAAATAAACACTTTCTTCACTAAATTTATTTTTCTCCAAATCATCAAACACTTCTTCAATCATTTCAGGATTAATATCTCTTCCTCCAAGTCCAAATACATAACTTTGTAATTTAACATCACAGTCATACATTGCAGACTTGATTCCAACAAACAACGGTGCCTCTGCACCAAACGAATCACTTCTATCAAGCACAGCAACAACTTTTTTTTTACATAAAACTTTCATAATCTCTTTACCAGGAAATGGCCTAAACAATTTTAACTTAAGCAATCCTACTTTTTCTCCTTTTTTTCTTAATTCATCAACAACAAACTTAGTTGTACCAGCTGTTGAAGACATAGTAACAATAACATATTCAGCATCTTTAAGTTTATATTCTTCAAAATAACCATAATTTTTACCAGTTATCTTACTTAACTCTTTTCCAACTTCAAGATAAACCTTTTTAGCATTCTTCATTGCAATCTTTTGTTGCATTTTATGTTCCATGTAATAATCAAAAAAATCTAATGGTCCAAATGTGAAAGGTTTTTCAGTATTAAGCAAACTATGTTTTGGTTTGTATGTTCCAATAAACTTCTTAATAATTCCATCTTCCAACAATTCAACCCTTTCCATTGAATGGCTTGTAATAAAACCATCCATACAAACCATAACAGGTAACAAAACATCCTTATTCTCAGCCAGCTTCAAAGCTAACAATGTATTTTCATAAGCTTCTTGTGCATTCTCAGAATAAATTTGTATCCAACTAGAATCACGCTCAGCCATTGTATCAGAATGATCACAATGAATATTAATAGGCCCACTTAATGCTCTGTTTACAACAGGCATTACAATAGGTAATCTTGATGATGCAGCAATATAAACAATCTCATGCATTAACGCAAGACCATTTGAACTTGTCGCAGTCATTGTCCTTACACCAGCAGCACCTGCACCAACAACAGCTGACATTGCAGAATGTTCAGATTCAACAAGAATCATCTCAGTATCAACATCACCATCAGCAACATATTTTGAAAATGCATGCATGATTGGTGTTTGTGGAGTAATCGGAAATGCAGCTACTACATCTGGATTAATTTGTCGCATTGCATTTGCAACAGCTTCTGCTCCTGTTAACGCTTTGATTAATTTTTTCATTTCTTCACCATTTTAATACATTTCACAGGACACTCCTTTGCACATATTCCACATCCTTTACAATGAAATTCATCAAACTTTTGTATTTTACCATTTTTAACTTTAATAGCCATGTCAGGACAATATAACCAACAAAGTAAACATTGAGTACATTTTTTTTCATCTCTTACAGGCAAAAAAGCTTTCCAACTACCAGTATTAAATTTAGCAGAATTACCTGCTTCTGTTATCAATCCACCAATTGGAATTTCTTTATGAGTTTTTTTCTTCACTATTTAACCTCTTTATAAGCACGATCAATTGCTTGTATATTTTTATTAGTAATATCCTTCCCCAACTTTCCTAAAAACTTTTTTTCAACATTCTTTTTCAAAATATCAAGTTTAACAACATTAGTTATCTTAACTAAAGCACCAAGCATTGGTGTATTTGGAATATTTTTACCAAACAGATCAATTGCAATACTAGTAGCATCAACTACATGAACATTCCCGGCAAATTTAGATATCTTTTTAATCTCTTCAGAACTTTTTTCACTATTAACAATCAAAACACCATCTTTTTTCAATTTCTCTTTAACATCTATCTGCCCAATTAAAGTATCATCAATAACAACAAAAACATCAGTATGTACAACAGCAGAATGTATTGTAATGGGTTTATCACTTATTCTAACATATGCCATCACAGGCGCACCAGCTCTTTCTGGCCCATACTCAGGAAATGCCTGAATATATTTATCTCCTGTAAGAGCAGATTCAGCTAAGAACAAAGCAGCTGTTTTAGCACCTTGCCCGCCTCTTCCTAGAATTGTAATTTCATACATCTAAACACCTTTATAACCTCAAAATATTAGTATTATATAAATTTAACGTTATGTTTTAGACACCGGAACAACTACGACAACTTTCCATTAAATTTATAAATCCAATTTGATTCTCATTTATCATGGAACATCATCATAATATGGATTCAAAGGAAGTAAGATTTACTTGCCCGTATTGTAAGAATAATCTAGAGGAAACCTTTGGCTGGAAATCACATTTCTCAGGTCATCAACACTATAAAGGAATCAAATGTAACTGTGGTAAAGAAGTTTGGCTTAAAGTTAATTTTGCTGGTAGCGGTGATGATACTTGGGATGGTAAAGAAAGTTGGGTTTCTAAAGAAAAACAACAGGAAACTACTCAAAAACAAGAATCTAAAATCAAACAAATTGAAACTAATTCTGAAGCAGAAACACAAGGAGACCTTGACAAACTAATTGAAAATAATGTAGAAGAATCTTAAACACTACTTTGTCTTGCAAACCTTCCTTTATATTTAGAAGAACCTTCTGTTCTTTGAAATATAATCTGACATATCTTTGTCCCAGGATTCAACTTAAGCACAGAACTACCTAAATTCCTAATTTCCAAAACCTGTTTATTATTAATACCAGGCTGTACAAAATTAGCTGTAATATGTACTGTCAATCCTAAACGAGCAAACCTAGACCTACCAGATAACCATCCACAAATATCTTTAGACAACTTAATTCTTTCTTTAGTAACTCCAAGTACAAATTCTCCAGGATGTAACAAAACTGTTTTTGCTGTAAACGCTCTAGTATACTTTTTATAATTAGTATTATTTCTTATATCAATAATCTTATCGGTTGTAAACTTTCTAAATTTATTATCAAGTGTCAAATCATAAGAAGCAGGACCAAGATTACTTTTCCTAAAAGGAGTTATCTTAATATTCCCTTTCTTAATCTCCTTCAAAACCTCTTTTTTTGTTAATATGCTCATCTTATCACAGTCCCCTTAAACTTTTTCCCATTCAACAAATTCTTAAAATTCTTCAAATCAGTACCTTTTACAATCACAACTTCCATCCCAAACCTTTGCGCATTCTTCGCAGCAACAGGATCAAAAGGAGTATGTCTTCCAGCTTCCCACTTATCTCCAATTATCTTTCTGTATTCTTTCCATGAAACTTCTTTTAAAGGTTTAGCATCTTTATACTTTTTAGGATTTTTATTGTAAACATAATACAAATCAAACATATTAACCACAGTATCAGCCTTAAAACTTTTAGCCAATAATACACAATCATTATCAGTACTACATCCAGGCACATAACCAGCAGCAATAATTATCTTTTTCTTTGTTTTAATCTTTTTATGTGGATTATAAACAACTTTTTCATAAGCATATTCCTTAAACATTACTTTAATAAGTTCTGCATTCAATCTTGTTGCCATTATTCCAACCCAATCAAGATCAACTTGTTTTGTTTTATTCAATTTTTTAGCTTCACCTTGATAAACCCTACAAGTACGGCCTCCACCAGTTACAATAATAATCCTATTACCTTTCTTAACAAAATTAATAATCATTTTCTTAAACTTCTTTAGAAATCCAATATTAATCTTATCAGGAACAATTATTGATCCACCAAGTGATATTAACCATGTTTTCATCTTAAGCACCAATTCCAATCAAACTTACTCCAATGATAATTACAATAATTCCAATCCATTTAAACTTATTCATTTTTTCTCCTAAAAACTTAATTGCAATCAAAGTACTCCACATATAAGTTGTCGCAACCAACGGATACAAAACAGACAATTGTCCAAACTTAAGCGCAGGTATAAATATAATAGTTGCAATCCCATACAAAAATATTCCAATAATCAAATCCTTATTCTTAATCAATTCAATAATATTAAACGATAATTTACCAGAAGCTCTTTTCAAATACATAGGTCCAAATGCACCTATAAAACACGCAATTAATGTTACAATTATTGTCCAAATTGGTGTTTCCATTTATACCACTCCAGTGTATTTAACACTACCCTTTTGACTACCATACCCTAATATTGACACACCTAGTATCACAACAGAAATTCCAATCCATTTAATTATTCCAATTGGTTCATTAAAAAAATACTTTCCACCTAAACTAACCCAAATATAACTTGTAGCGATTATAGGAAATAATACACTAACCTCACCATACCTTAGAGCAATTAACATTAATATTGCTCCTGTTCCATACAAAACAAGTCCAAAAATAATATGATAATTAGTAATTATACTAATAAGATCAAACTCAAGTCTATTTGCACCAGCTTTATAAAAAAACTGTGCAGCAGAAGTTAATATAGTCATAAATATTATTATGACAATTGAACTAAGCCTTGTCTTAGTCATAAAACACCTCTCTTATTTAAGTATAATCTCAATAGCTTTAGCATACGCAGGTCTTGATATAAATACTCCAATTGAAATTCCTATAATTGTTGTAAGTGCAAACCCTCTTAACATACCAGCACCTGCAAATAATAATGGTAACATTGCTACAACAGTTGTAAAATATGCCGCAATAATTATAAAAAACGCTTTTTTAATTTGTTCTTTCCAGTTTGTAAATATTTCCCCTTCTCCTTTTAATGTTTCATCTGTAATAACTATTTTATGGTCTACTCCAGTACCAACTGCAATAATAATACCTGCAATTGCAGCAAGGTCAAGATTCCATCCAATCAATGAAGCAACACCTAACAAAATTACAATTTCTGAGGCAGAAGCAAGTACCATTGGAAGAACAACTTTAATAACTCTATATTTAACAAAAACAACAATACCAATTGCTAACACAGCAAACAATCCAATAAGTAATGCATTATTAACAAACTCTTTACCAAGTACAGGTGAGATAGAATCTGTTTTCACAATATTAGTTTTTACAGGCAAACTACCAGTAATAAGTATAGTTTGTAACCTTTTCATATTTTCAAGTGATTGTAAGATTGCTTCCTGCCTATTAGCACCAACACCAGAACCAGATATTGCAATATCAGTAACAGCTTGTCCTTTTAAATCAGCACCAATATTAAGTTCATCAACCTGACTATCATCAAGATATAATATTAACATTTGATCAAGATATTCATTCCCACTTTTTGTTATCACATTAAGATTTTGTGTAAGATTAGCTTGTCTTTGAGCTGCCTCAGGTGTTAAACTAATTGAAAACCTAAATCTACAAGCCCATTGATTATCATTTGTAGCACCGCAACCAGAATTAGGATCAATACCAGAACAATCAGCACTTCTACATACATAAGTAATATCTTGTCCACCCCTAAAAACAGTACTATTAGCAATCTTTGCTTCAAACTTACCTTGTTTTGCAATTAACTCTTTAACCTCTTGCTCATTTGCACCAGCAATCTCAATCAAAATGTATTGATTACCACTTAAATCACCAACTTCCCTAACAACAATATCACTTAAACCATAAACATTCAACCTTTGTTTAAGATTATCAATTAATGTATCAATCTCATCTTTAGTAAGTTCTCTTTCAGGCTGTAATAAAACTCTTGTACCACCTTGCAAATCAAGACCTTTTCTTATATTAGTTGTAGGAGCATCATAAACTCTTAACCCAACATCTTCAGTACCAATAACATTTTCAATTGTTTTATTAATCTTTACAATTCTTGTTTGATTAACCTCAACCTCTTCAACATAAGTTTCATTTGTACTTTCATTCACAAATGTTTTGTTAACTAATTCAATATAACTCTCTTCTTTATCAACAAGTTCAGGTAAAACAGTAACATCAATCAATGATTTTGTAACAACTCTATAAAGCTGTTTATTTGTCTTAATAAGCAGTGTTTTATTTACTGGAAGATCTTTAGTTAACATATAATAATCATAAGCATTTTCAACAGGTTTATTATTTATAGCAATAATCCTTTCCGCACTCATTGGACTTGCACCAGCTTCAGGATTTTTAATCTCAGCAAAAGAAGCTGCAGACTCTTTAACCACATTCCTAATTGAAGCTCCACTATTCCACGGATTAGGACGAATTACAACAATAGCTAACACTAAAAAAATCAAAAGTACAATAACCCTTGCACTTGTAAATATTTTTTTTAGTTTTCGCATTTTAATGTATACGCTTCTTTTCACAATACCAACGCAATAATCCTGCGTTCTGTATCCATGTATTAATTAAATCAACTAATAAACCGATAAATAATATGATCATAATTTCTCTTAAAACCTCAGATTGTGTAAAGATAAGTGCAATAACAACTGCAGATATAGTGGTTGCACTCATTGTAAGACCAGTTTTCATTTTATTTTAAACCCTGTCTAGCACTCTACCTCTTCTTCTTTTTAGTACTCTTGTTGACAAAAGAATGTCAGTATCAACAGAATAACCAATTAACATTAAAAATGCTGCAACACCAGCAGTTGATAATTTAAATCCAAGTAAATTAAATATAGCAACAGTAACAACAATATCTGAAAATGCAGCCAATATAACTGCTAATGAAGGAGCAGGTAATCTAAAATAATAAAATACCACAATAGCCATAAAAATAAATGCAAATATAATTGCTCTAAAAGTTTCTTTAAAGAAACTTGCACCTAAACTAGGGCCCATTTGTTCAATTGAATAATCATCTTTAGTTAATCCACCCGTTTTTTCTCCAATAGCACTAACCAAACTATCAATATCTTCATAACTTTGTATGTCAGACTCTACAATTAATCCTATATTTCTACCCCCTCTTGTCAACGCTCTCACATTAACATCCATATTATTAAATTTAGAAGTTATAAAATGTTGTAACTCTTTTGCATCATAGGTTTTTTCAGGGATAGTAATTGTTGTTCCACCTTTCAAAGAAATCCCTTTATTAACAAAATCTCCTGTCATTGCTGTTTGAACACTAATTTGTACTAAAGCAAGAATTAATAATATAGCTGGAATCCATAATAATTGTTTATATTTGTGTTTATATATCTCTTTTACATTTAAATTAATCTTTTTACGTTCTTTGTGAACATGATGTTTATGATGAATATGCTTTTCTTCATGCTTAGGCTCTTCTTTAATTACAGGAACTTCCACTTTCTTCTCAACCTTAGGTTCTTCCTTTTTTTCCTCTACTTTCTTTTCTTCAAAAGGCTTAACCTCAGGTTGAACCACTTCCTTTACAGGTTCTTCAGTTAACCTAGTTTGTTCAGAACTCTCACTAGCTTGAATATCACTAGTTTCAGCCCCCCTATCTTCACTTTGCTCCATATTAACCCCTAAAAATAGCTGATTATTTATATATATTGCGGAAAATTTACTCAAGTCCAGCCTTAATAAAACCATCAAATAATGGTGCTGGTTTCTGTGGTCTTGACTTAAACTCAGGATGTGCTTGTGTTGCAACAAAGAACTTATTACTAGGCAATTCCATAAACTCCATCAACCTTTTACTTGGTGAAAAACCAGAAAAAACAAGACCTTTTTCCTCTAACTGTTGAACATACTCAGGATTAACCTCATACCTATGCCTATGTCTTTCACTAGCATATTCTTTCTGCTTGTATAGTTCCCACACTTTTGTACCTTGCTTTAATGTTGCTTTATACGCACCAAGTCTCATTGAAGCACCATACTTATTTAGTTCAATATTCTTTTTTTGTTCCGGTAAGATACAAATTACAGGATATTTTGCACTCTCATCAATCTCAGTGGAGTTTGCTTCTTTTAACCCACAAACATTTCTTGCAAATTCAATAACTGCTAGTTGCATTCCATAACACAAACCTAGGTAAGGAATATTATTTTCTCTACAATATTTAATAACATTAATTTTACCTTGTACACCACTACTACCAAAACCACCTGGAACAATTACTCCATTAAACCCTCTTAAAATTCCTACTTTCTCAGAATCCCTTTCAAATTCTTTTGAATCTAACCATTCAATTATAGGTTTAACATTATTATACCAACACGCATGTTTAATTGCTTCAATCACAGAAATATATGAATCAGATAATGTAAACTTACCAACATCAAAATATTTTCCAACAATCGCAATCTTTACCTCTTTTTCAATATTATCAACTTTTTCAATATAACTTTTCCATTTATGTAATGTTCCATCTTTATATGGTAACTTAAAAGATGATAATATTCTTTCACCAAACCTTTGTTTTTCAAACACCAAAGGAACTTTGTAAATACAATCAATATCAGGTGCTGAAAAAATTTGATCCATCTTAATATTGCAGGTAAATGAAAGTGTTCTTTTTCTAGGTTCATCAAGTTCTATTTCACTTCTTCCAATAAAAAAGTCTGGTTGAATACCTGCTGAGTTTAAAAATCGTACAGAATGTTGTGCTGGTTTAGTTTTCATTTCACCAATATGTTTTGGAATTGGTAAATAAGCAACATGGATAAACAATACTTTTTCATCCTCTAACTTCATTTCCCTTACAGCCTCTAAAAACAACACATTTTGATAATCTCCACTTGTACCACCAACTTCAACAAGAACAAAATCAGAATTTGTATCAAACGCAACTTTCCTTATCCTTCTTTTAATTTCTTCTGGAATATGTGGAATAACTTCAACATCTTCTCCAAGATATTCTCCTGCTCTTTCTTTTTTAATTACATTAAGATAAATCTGTCCTGTTGTAATATTATGTTCTTTTCCTAAATTAATATCAAGAAATCTTTCATAATTACCTAAATCCTGATCAATCTCACCACCATCTTCAGTAACCCACACTTCACCATGTTCAGTTGGTCTCATTGTTCCCGCATCAATATTAATGTAAGGATCAATTTTAATAGCTGTCACAGAATAACCTTGTGCTTGTAAAATCTTACCAATTGAAGAAATAACAACACCTTTACCTAGTCCAGAGAGAACTCCACCTGTTATAACAATATAATTTGTTTTACCTAAACAATATCCATCAGGAATTCCATAATTAGTACTAAATTTCCCCATACAAAACAGGAATAATCCAGGGTTTTTATGTTTTTTGACAAAAACATTATTAAATAACTACTAATTAATCATACATAATGCCAAAATATAAACAATTATGTTACAGATGCAAAAAGAATTATGTTTTAATTTCCCATAGGCAAAGATATGCTTTGTGTTATGATTGTCAAAAACATGATATGAAAGGTGAGATTAAAGATCCTAAGATGAAAAAGATGTTTGATATTCCTGAGGAGTTCTATAAAGATAATGCTTTTCTTCGTGACATAAAAGCAAAATATGTTAAGTGGAAAAATTTAACTGAAAAACAAGTTGAAGCTTTTAAGAAAGTTGTTAAAAAGTTGAAAGATGACAAGTAAAAATATATTCCCAAATGATAAAGTAATTGTAACAAAACTTTTTGATATTCATCAAGATTGGGAAGTTCCTATTCCTGGTTTTTTTTCTATTGCAACTGTAAGGAAGATAAAATCAGTTGCAGAATTTACAGATGAAGAAGCACAAGAATTTTCTAAATTACTTTGTAAAATGAGAAAAGGTATGAAAGAAGTACTTGGAATAAATGTTGTTTATTTAATTCAAAACGAAGATACTACTGGTGATTTTCATTTATGGATGTTTTCTAGGCATAAATGGATGGAACGTTTTGGCATAAAGATAGAATCAGTAAGGCCCATTATTAATTATGCAAAAGAAAACATGGTTAATGACAAAGTAATTGCAGAAGTAAAAGAATATGTCAAAAAGATGAAAGAATACATGAAAGATTTCTAAAATATAGCACTTATCAATCCACTAAAAAAGTGATATCCATCAAATCCTGGAATAGGTAACATATTAAATATAAACAAAAACAAATTAATTCTTTTTGTCAATGCCCAAAACGCAATTGAACTTTTCTTTAAATTAACCTTTTTCAAAACAATAAAAGCAATCAGAAAGATCACCAGATTCATTAATGGTCCAGCTATTGCAATCATTGAGCTATTTAATGCAGTTGTTCTTGCATGTGCAATATATGCAGGTACAAAAAATATGAAATTACTTCCCATTACTTTCAAAACAACTCCTAAAAATAAAAAGAAATACGCTGCTCTGAAAACAGATTGAATTCCAAAACTTAATGCAACTGCTTTATGTGCAAACTCATGAAATATTATTGCAGGAGCAGTTACCATTGCAGCAAACTTAAAACTGTGCCAATCAAAACCTTGTTTTTGATAATATGAAACAGGATCAGTATAAGCCATCCTAGCATGTGGTTTAAAGAAATCCATGAATATATAACCCACAAAAGCAGTCATAATTACAATATCAATTAATTCTATTATTGATAATATCATTTTATATCAAAAAAGTATCAGATTCAGTTTTACCAGAAATTTCCCCTCTCAAATTCTTACTAATCAAATCTTTAACTTCATTCTTTTTAAAATTACTTAGTAACCAAGCTAATTTAACAAAAGTTGTTTCAGTTGTCATATCAGATAAATTTCCAAGAATTCCAATATCTTGTGCATGTCTTTGATCTTCATAAACATTCATATTAATTCTTCCATAAATAGTCTGCGGTGATTCAACAACAATAACACCTTTCTTAATCATCCCTTCCAAAACTTTAAATATCTTACCAGATTCTTTTGTAATTTCATCTTTTTCACTTATTGGCAAACATCCAAGCCCTGTAGCCTCAATTACCAATCCATCATATTTTTCATAAAACTTAAACTGCTCAGCAAACATATTAGTATGTTGTTTTACAATAGCAACTTTAATTTTATCACTAAACAACATTAATTTAATCTTTGCATCATTTCTTTTCTTATAACTTTTCTTAATATAACTAATTTTTTTCTCTTTATAATTAACTCTTGCCCATGGTTTTGTATTAATCGGTCTAAAAGCATCTCTTCTACTTGTATGCATTTTCCTAGCCTTAGTTCCAGGCAAAATCAAACAATCCTTATCATCAGAATTTTCATGCATACAAATTCCAACTTCTGCAAAATTAGTATTTGCCATAAAATAAGCAGCATTAATCAAGTTAAGATGTGCATCAGTTGAACCTCTATCAGATGACCTTTGTGCACCTACTACTAAAACAGGCACAGGTAAATCCTCTAAAATAAAACTCAATGCAGCTGCTGTATAATGTATTGTATCAGTACCTTGCGAAACAATAACACCTTTTGCACCATGATCAATTTCTTTCTTAATTTCTTTTGCAATAAGATTATAATGAGCAAATCTCATATCTTGTGACCAAATATTCCTAACAAGCCTACTTTTGATATGAGCAATTGTTTTAATCTCAGGTATCATTGCAAGCAATTCTTCAGGACTAAACTGTGGTTTTGTACCACCTGTTTTATAATCTACCTTAGAAGCAATTGTACCACCTGTATGTAAAATAGAAATCTTAGGTAATTTTTGATCTTGTTTAACTTTCTTTGCCTTTCCTTTTACTTCTTTATGAACCTTAACAACCTCAATCTTCTTAATCTTACTACCGCTCACACCAAGATTATATCCATTATCAAGTTTAACAATAACAGTATCTTTATGAACAGAAGGCATAAGAGTTCCTTCAATAATTGTCTCAGAAGTACTAATTTTTACATGATCACCTGGTTTTGCCATTTTGAATATATTATTATTTTTGTATTTATAAACCTTATTAATGATTATTATATCTTTTTGCTATTTTTGAAGCTAGAACCACAGAAGCAGCTAATCCAAGATTTTGATTCAATTTACTTGTATCCAACTCAAGAAGATACTTTCTACCCCATATATTATGAATTAAAGCACCAATCTGTTCTTTTTGATCCCATCTAAATATAAACGTTGACCTTTTAAACAACTTTCTCCTTTCAATAACATCTGCAATAACTCTTCCATCCACATCCATAATATCATATTCCAGCTTCATAAACCTTAATACTGCTTTAACAGAACCTATTTTCCTATTAACTTCAAATATTTCATATTCAGGTTTAAATTGTATTAATTTTTTTGTTTTGACTTTCAAAACAAGTTCTTTATTTTTATTTAATATTTCATAACCCCTAAACTTAAATTTCACCATATAAACTAACTGATTTCTTTCATCATAAACATCATATAAAGCACTAAAAGGAAACAATCTTCTCTTCAGTACAAAACTAATTTGTTTTTTTGTTGATTTTTCTGTTTTAGGTAATTTTGCACCACACTGTTCACAATATTTAGAATCATCCTTATTATCAGAACCACAATCAACACACTTCATCATTTTCAAAAATCTACCTTATTATCTATAAAGATTACTTGTATATTAAACTTTTCCTTAACAAACTCCATCAAAGCTTTTAATCCTAATGTTTCTGTTGCATAATGCCCAGCATAAATAACATTAGTTTTCGCTTCTTTTGCAATATGATACGCAGATAACTTTGATTCACCAGTTAAAAGAACATCAACCTTTTCACCTGCTTCTTCAACAGCATCACAACCCATACCACTCACAATTCCAATTTTTTTAACTTGTTCTTTACCAAATTTCAACAATCTACATTTTGTACCTAACTTTTCCTCAACTTCCCTAACAAAATCTTCAACATCAACTTCATTCTCACGTTCTCCTGAAAACCCAATATTACTTCCTCTATAATTTCCAAACTCTCTTATATTATTCAATCTAAACAATTTACACAACTGAATATTATTACCTAACTTATTATGTTTATCAAGAGGTAGATGTATTCCATATAAACCAATATTATTTTGTAACAAAAACCTAATCCTTTTAGCAAACAATCCTGTAATTGAATGCAACTTATCCCAGAGTAACCCATGATGTACAACAATTAGATTACAACCAGCATTCTTTGCTTTCTCAAAAACCTCTAAACAAGCATCAACAGCAAACCCTATCTTAATAACATCACCACATGCCTCAACCTGCAACCCATTACAAGAAGAGTCTTCAATCTCACTAACCTTAAGCCATTTATCCATAAACTCCACAATCTTCTTCAGTTCTGCCATTTTAAAGAGAAAATAGGATATCCATTTATAAATTTTATTCTGTATTATAATAAAATTTTTAAAGAATAGACTCTTTTTACTCTTTAAAATGTTTGGAATGAGTGAAGGACCAATGGAAATGAGAATTGATCCTAATGCAATGGATATTGTTTTAATGTCTTATGTGGATGCTAGAGTACCAGTTGTTAATCCTTATGAATATAATCCTGAAACAAAGACTTTAAGATTATCACAGAGAGTTTATTCTAAAGAGTTGTTGAATAGAATTGAGTATTTGATTCCTCGTGATGGAGAGGCTACTGTTTATGAATTTGGAAGCTCTTCTCCAATTGCTGTTAAACATGTTGAATATTTACCTAGTGTAAAACAATCAGAAGCAAGTATTGTTGATAAATTTAAACATGGTTTGAGAAAAATAGTTGAAGCTTATGAAAAGTTTAGTCTTTCTGAATTTTATAAAGAATTGAAAGAACAAATTTAATATCGTTAACCCATATAACTAGGTTTTTCTTCTTTCATTTGCTTTCCTTTAGCAGCTGTAAAATGATCCTTTAACTTCTTATACGCTTCTTCAATCTCTTTTGTTGCACTTGGCCTTACTTTTTCAAGTGCTTCTTCAAAATCTTTTTGTGTAACTTCTTTTGCTTTCATATCCCTTCTTAAAGCTAACATTGCAGCTTCCCTACATAATGCTTCAATATCAGAACCAACATAACCTTCTGTAACTTCAGCTAACTTTTTAATATCAACATTTTTCAAAGGCATTTCTGCAGTATGTACTTTAAATATTTCTTCCCTTCCTTTAACATCAGGAACACTAGCTAAAATAATTCTATCAAACCTACCTGGTCTTAACAAAGCAGGATCCATTATATCAGGACGATTAGTTGCACCAATCACAACAACATCCTGTAATTCTTCTAAACCATCTAACTCAGTAAGTATTTGATTAACAACCCTTTCAGTTACTTTATTATCAACAGCAGCACCTCTTCTTGGTGCAATCGCATCAATCTCATCAAAGAATATAATTGAAGGTGAAGTTTGCCTTGCTTTTTTAAAAATCTTTCTTATACCTTTCTCAGACTCACCAACCCACATACTTAATATTTCAGGCCCTTTAACAAGGATAAAGTTAGCATCACTTTCATTTGCAACAGCTTTAGCAAGCAAAGTCTTTCCAGTACCAGGTGGACCATAAAGTAAAACTCCTCTTGGTGGTTTTATACCTAATCTTTTGAATGCTTCAGGAAAATTAAGTGGCCATTCAACAGCTTCCTTTAACTCTTGTTTAACTTGTTCTAACCCACCAATCATATCCCATTTAACATTTGGAATTTCTACTAAAACCTCTCTCATAGCAGAAGGTCTAACAACTTTCAATGCTTCT
>CAYMBN010000005.1:0-77978 GCA_964388715.1 uncultured Methanosarcinales archaeon | reverse complement strand
TTTTAAAAATTTGTGCTGCCAGCACATAAAGGGCGATTTGGGAATTGAGACTAACACGGCATTTAAACAAAGTTCTTAGGGTGCGACATCGAGGATGAGGCAGACCACAGACTCGAAGCAGGCTAGGAGTGCTGTAGTAGGTAGAATTTGGGTGGAGTTTTCTGCAAGAAAACGAAACTGTTTAAATGCTGTTAAGTTCTCCTGATAAGGATTGATTTTTAGTGCAACGGTCGGCGAAGCCGAAAAAATCAAAGTTTTTGGCCCGCCGAATTTTATGTTGTGAGTGTAGTTTTTGGCTATTATGTATTACAGTACATAAATGTTTTTATATCAAATAAAATAAATACAGTTATAATATGATAGGAGAAATGTTATTTTTGTACATACCAACTTTACCTGTAACTTTACCAACACAAATTGTACCTTATTTGGGTTATAAGTTATCTGAAAAGATTGAAGATTCTGATTTATCTGGTTCAACATTAGTTGGCAGAATAGGAAAAGGAATTAGTGAAGGAGTCATGAGAGTACACAATCTTATGTTATATCATTATGATTCTACAATGAGAAAAAGATATGGCAACTATGGTCCTGAAAAATCTAAATTGGAAAATGTGACTGAAAAATTAACATTAGCAGCAGTTGCTGTAGCATATGGTTGTGCGGTTTGGCATGGTCTTGCATCTCCTAAACACTATGAGTTTCTAGGATTGGTTCCAGTTGCTTCAAATTTAATTAATGGTTTTATAACTGCAATGGAAGAAGAATCTCCTGAAGACTTATTTTTTATGTAATAACCAAAAATTCTATTTAAATCTATTTAAATAAAGTGAACAACTTTAATAAAATTCGGTAAAACCTCAGTATGAGGCGGGTCAAAAATTGAACTTAACACGGCATTTAAATGAAGTTTTCGGAGCGAAGGTTTTGAGGCAACCCACAAAACCGAGCGGAGAAAATTTGGGTCGAGAGCCTGCAAGGCTCGAGCCATTTAAATGCTGTTAAGTTTCCCGACGAGCGGAGCGAGGAGAGTGCAACGTGGTCGAGCACCGCAACTCATGAAATGAGTGAGGAGCGGAGAAGTTGCTGGGCTAGGTTTTTTGCTCATTAAGAAAAAGAAGAAGTTTATTTTTTAGATTTTCTAATGATAAAAAATATAATTCCATAAATAATAGTAAATACTATTAAATGACCCAGAGTAAGAATTGGTATGATAGTCCAATCAGGTCCACATCCTTTTCCTGTTGTACAGATATGTGCGGTTGTATAATTATAAATTAATGATACAACTAATACAACTGCTAATAGGATAAAATACACTTTGTTGAAAAATTCCTTCCAGTTCATAATAAAGATTTAATATCATATCTTATATAAATTTATCGATTACTTTAGTTTCATTTAAAGCAAAAAACCGTTAAAGCCCAGCAATTAAACTTAACACTTATTAAACGCAGTTTTAATTGTCGTTTAATAAGGTAAAGATGGAGTAAAAGCGAAATTTTTATATATTTTAAGTTATTTTATTTATGTATGGAAGAAGAAAACAAGTTGTATCTTAAAAAATTGTCTGAAGAACTTAATTTAAGAAGATATTCTAAACAAACTAAAAAAGCATATATTAGTGTAATAAAAAAATACTTAGTATTAAAAAAAAGTCCTAGAGAGTTTCTTTTAAGTTATACTAATAAAAGCAGGTCAAGTATGCGCTCTGTTTATTTTGCATTAAAATTTTTTCATGAAAAAGTTCTTAAACAAAATTTTAATCAAGAAATTCCTCTAGCAAAAAACAATGAAAAACTTCCTATTGTATTAAGTAGAGAAGAAATCAACAGAATGTTTGAGTCTGTAAACAATCTAAAACATAGGTTGATTATTATGTTCCTTTATTACACTGGCATAAGACTTAATGAACTAATCAACCTAAAATGGCAAGATATTGATTTTGAAAGAGAGATTATACATCTTAAGGTTACAAAAGGTAGTAGAGATCGAGTCCTGTTTCTTCATTCAAGATTAAAAGATTTTATCAATATATTAAAACCTAAAAAACAAGGATTAATTTTTGTTTCAAATTTTTCAAAAAAATATAATAAACGTACAATACAAAGTATTGTTAAAAATACTGCTAAAAAAGCAGGAATAGAAAAAAAAGTTACTCCACATACTTTAAGACATTCATTTGCAACTCATCTGCTTGAAGCAGGTGCAGACATAAGACATATACAAAAACTTCTTGGCCACAAAAACCTAAGAACAACCCAAATTTACACACATGTTGCAAATAAAGATATAAAAAACCTTTCAAAATTAATATAAAAAATCACTTCACCTAGCAGCCAGTTTAATATCTTCTGATTTAACAGTCTTTCTACCTGCATGATGTGCCAATTTAACAGCTTGAGTAGAAATATCTTCACCAATTTCTTCTAAAACATTCTTCAAAGTTTCTTTTGCTTTATCAGAAACTCTATCAGCACCTGCTAATTTTAAAATTCTTTCCATTGCAGCTAAAGGTAATAATTTTTTTGAAGCCATGACAATCACCTGTTTTTGATAAAATATTTATAATATATAAAGGTTTTGTTCCTCAAAAAGGTTACTAAAACTCAAAACCACTTACTCAAGAAATTAACTTTCTTCTTTCTCACATTTCTCCTTCCAATATATTTTAACTTATTCTCAATCACTTCACTATTCTCAAACTCTTTCTCAGCTTTCTTAAACTTACTATGATGAAAATAATTTTTACCTTTTTTATTTTCAAACTTATATTTTTTATGCAACAATTCATGATACATTACATAATCAAGTAATTCCAGTTCTGTATGTTGAAAATATTTACTTATACTAATTGTATCCGTATGAAAATCATAACTACCTAACTTTCTTTTAGAATAATTCCCCCAAATCAAATTAGGCACTTCAATTATATTATAAAAATATTTTTCATTAACTCTTGTGAATGATCTTAGTAAAGTTGCATCAATTCTTTCTTTAGGAATTGCTATATGTAATTTTTTTATAAAAGAATTATATAAATCAATATTAATTGTTTCTTTGGTTTGTTTTAGTATTTTTAATAACAAATTTTGTATAAGTCCAATAATTATTTCTTTATTTACTCCCCTCCATTTTTTACTAAGACAAACCTCAATATTTTTATGTATTTTTTTAATATTTGCATTATAATCCTTAAATTTTCCACTATATTTTAAAGAAAAGTTATATTTTTCTTGTTGACCAGGAAATAAAGCTAAATAAGCTTTTTCAACTAACTTACTCATTATTATGCCTCATAACGTAGAATAGCAGCTATCTTACCAATCTCTTTTAATTGAACTCCTTCTCTTGTTTCAATTGAAATAATTTTTACAATTGAACTAAATTCCTTTGCCTTTTCCTCAAAATTTTCAATAGTTTTTTCATCAAGTGACTCACTTAATAATAAAATTTCAACAGCACCCATCTTTAATTTTTCCATAACTTCTTTTTCACCATAAGTAACTTTTCCAGGTTTCTTTGAAAGTAAATTCAAAAATTGATTCATTATTTTTTTTTCACCAGCAACTTCTTCTTGTGCTAGAACATCTTGACTTTTATCAAGTAATTCTTGTAATCCAAACTCTCCAGTATAACTTAAATCTTTAATAGCAATAATCTTTTTTTTAACTTCATTTGTAATAAAATCACCTTCAACAAATTCATGTTTGGTTGGACCTGGTCCACCTACAATAATTCCCTTTAAATTTTTATTTCCAAGAAATTCATTTTTAACATATTCAGCAACTTTTTTAAAATGTGCTTTTGCAGCTAGTTCCCTATTTCTTGCGAAACGTTGTGCTGATTGTCCACCTGCCCTCATTTTACCAGGTACTTCTGAATGTGTTTTTGATAAGGGTATTATTGCTTTACCTTTTAGTAATGCAATATTTGCATCTCTTTTATCAACAACAATTAAACCATAACACTCTTTAACTTCAAGCATATCAATTAATAAATCAAGTTGAAAATTTTTATCACATCTATAAATTCGTGTTTTTAGTGGTACAGGAGGTTCAATACTCCAAACTTGGACATCTTGTTGACCTTCTCTTTCAGCTACATTGCCTGAAAAAACAGCTAAACCATTAGGTGGTGTTTTCTTGTAAATTTTTAAATGTTGAATCATCTTTTCTAAGGCTGCAATTACATTTTTTCTTGTTGAGGTCGATTTAATGTTTGTTGCAGTTCCTTGTTCTTGATTTAAATGCTGAAGGATTTTAACTAATTCATAACCTTGTGGTACATAAACAGTAACAAATTCAGTGTGTCTAGCCTTATAACTAGCTAATTCTTTGATAAACTTCTTTAATTGAAATTTTTGCATTGTTGATATTGCCATTTTATATTATAAGATCAATAAACTATTTATAAAATTTGTGTAAAACAAAAGGTTTTAGGATTATTATCCTAAATCATTTAGAAAAACCTCTGGTTTTTCAAAAAGTTTTAGAACCATTGTTCTAAACCGTTTGGAAAAAGCTTAACTTTTTCAAAAAGTTTTTAAATAAAATATGTTATTTAATATATATGACTACCAAAGATGAATTAAATAAAATAATGTATTCTTATACTGCTGATAGTTCTGGTTTAGAAGAGGAAAATAGGCTTCTTAGGACTACAATTGATAATCTTAAACAAGAACTTAATCGTATAAAACAAGTTCCTTTAATGGTATGTGAAGTAAGGGAATTGATAGGAAATCAAGTTATGATAAGGATTCCTAATGGTAATATGTTTCTTGTAAATAAGTCAGATGATTCTGGCAAATTAAGATCAGGAGATTCTGTTTTGGTTGAACAAAAAAATCTTAATATTATAAAAAAGGTAAATGCTACTAAAAAATTTAATGTTCAAAATTTTGTTATAATGGAAAAACCAACTGTTTCTTGGAAAGATATAGGAGGTTTAACAGAACAAATAAATGAAATACACGAAGTAGTAGAATTACCATTAAAGAAACCTGAATTATTTAGAAAAGTTGGGATACAGCCACCAAAAGGTATTTTATTATATGGACCGCCAGGTACTGGTAAAACATTATTAGCAAAGGCTGTTGCAGCTGCAACAAAATCAACATTTATAGAAATTGTTGCTTCTGAACTTGTACAAAAATTTATTGGAGAGGGTGCAAAGCTTGTTAAAGAAGTATTTAATCTTGCAAGAGAAAAAGCACCTGCTGTGGTATTTATCGATGAACTGGATGCTTTAGCTGCAAAGAGAATAGAAATAGGTACTTCTGGAGAAAGAGAAGTACAGCGTACATTTATGCAATTTTTAGCAGAACTTGATGGTTTTAAACCACTTGGTGATGTAAAAGTAATTGGTTGTACTAATAGAAAAGATATACTTGATCCTGCAATCCTTAGACCTGGTAGACTTGATAGATTAATATTTGTTCCTAACCCTGATAAAGACGCGAGAAAAGCTATATTTAAAATACATACAAGAAATATGAAACTTGAAAAAGGATTGAGTACAAAGGATATAATCAAAAAAATGGAAGGTTTTTCAGGAGCAGAAATAAAAGCTGTTTGTACAGAAGCAGGTTACTTTGCAATAAGATCCAGTAGGCACATTATAAAAAAGAATGATATTTTAGAAGGAATTAAGAAAGTTAAAAAATCTGAAGAAAGGGAAGGAAAGGATTATATGGGGATGTTTGGTTAGTAAGAATATTTTCTTAAATTCTAATTATTTTTTGAATCAATGCAGCACTACCAAGTTACTTCCGTTCATCATCCTTGCGTCAGATGGTGTTCACCAGGATCATCGCACTGTTGCACTTCAAAAGGATTTATCCTAAATGTGTAATTTCCTTATTTGTTTATAAAGTTTTAGAAAAATCTAAAAAAAAAACAAAAAATTCACCTTGAAAAACTAAACAAATTCTTTTGTAGTTTATTAAAAGGAAATGGTCTGCTATTTGACATAAATGTTATGTATCTCATAAACATGTATGCTTGTGTGTTAAATATTTCACAAAATTCTGCAAGGTCAGTATTTCTTTTACCTGTAAATAGTGTAATTAAAAGATTTACTAATGCTAAAACTTTTATTAGTGCTAACCAAAAACTTAGTATTATTCCAGTTACAATTGCTACAGGAATTCTCATTAAAGCTTCTCTTTGTTCTGACATTTATTTCACCCCCATAAGTTCTAAGCAAATACCAATAATAATTCTTTTGAATTGTTTTAATTCTTTTATTTTAATATGTTCATTGGAACTATGTGCTAAATTTCCATCACCAGAACTGTAACCTATTGCTGGAATTCCTTTTTCAATTAATTGTTTACAAACAGTTGCCCCTTCTAATCCAATTATCTTTGCTTGTTTTTTTAGTATTTTTTTAACTTGATGTTTTATAATCTTAACAATTATATTATTTGGAGAAACTTGTGTAGGTTTATGGTTTGTTAAGATAATTATTTTATATTTATAATTTTTTAATAACTTTTTAATTTCTGTTAATATGTTTTTTTGGGTCATTCCTGGCAAATATCTTATATCTATCCCAACTTTACACTTGCCTGCAACAATATTGTGTTTTGCACCACCTTGTATCTTTCCAATATTTACTGTTGGAGGACTTAATAATTTATGTTTTTTATACTTAAATTTATGTTTTTTTAGTTTAGTAATAAATTCAGCACACTGTTCAATTGCATTTATCCCTGTCCAAGGTCGTGATCCATGTGCTTGTTTACCAAAAAATTCAATATCAAAGAATAATCCTCCTTTTTCAGCAATGTCAATCTCAATACAATATCCTCCTGTATCTGGGATGATTGCATAATCTGGTTTGATTAATTTTTTGTTAATAAGATGTTTCATGCCATATTTAGAACTTGTTTCTTCATCACTAACAGCAGCTATCATTACAGTGCCATTTAATTGTTTTTCATATTTTTTTAATTCTTTTGCAGCGTAAAGTATAGATGCTAGTTGCCCTTTATTATCTGTACTTCCTCTTCCATATACTTTGTCTCCTTTGATAGTAGCTTTGAAAGGGTTTGTTTTCCATCCATCACCAGCAGGTACTACATCCATATGTGCAGGAATTAATAATCTTGGTTTTCCTTTTCCAATATAACTTACAATGTTGGGTCTTTTTTTGTTTTTAGAAAAAACTTTATACTTAATGTTATTTTTCTTGAAAAAATGTGTGATTATTTTGGCTACTCTGTACTCATTACCTGGAGGATTAGAAGTATTCTCTTTAATTAATTTTTTTAACAAACTTAATTCAGACAACAAACTCACCTTTTTTAATTATCCAAATCTTTTTTTTACCTTTAACACCATAAATGTCTAGTTTTTGTCGTGGAGAATCGATCACCATATCCATATGGTACTCTGTTTCCCTATCTGCTTCATAACCAGATCCAAGTGCAATATGTAACATGTTGACTATTTTTTCATTCACAATAAGATAATCACATAACCTTGCTTTAGGATTAGTATTAATAGCAAATTCACCTATATTATTAAAATTTTTCATTTTAAGAGATATTATATCTTGGGGTAAACTTTTATTTCTAGCTTGTTGCATTAAACGTTCCCATGCTTGATCTTTTCTTTCTTTTAGTTTTTTAGTAATATTTTTAGACCCTTTGACAATTTTATATTCTTTATTATTATTATTATTATCAATAATCAAAGGGTTTCTTGGATTCAATCTATAACTTTGATCAATATTAATTACAACATCAGCAATAAACCTTCCAATTAATTTTTCAGGTGTTACAAATGCTTCACCACCAGGATGGTTTGCAAACATACCTGCTTTTACTTTGGTTTGTTTGTAGAATTCAGGATTTATTTTAAATCTAACATCAGAATCACTTCTTTTAACTGTTCTTCTTTTTTTACCTTTTTTTAGGAAAACCTTAAAATCAGTTTTAAATCCATTAGTTTCTTCACCAATAACCCTAATATAATCACTTTTATCAAGCAATTCCTTAATTTGTTGATTTCTCCTCCTTAATTTGTTATAATTAACATTACATGATTCAATAAAAATATCAATTGGAAGTGTATCTGTTATACCTAACCTTGTTTGTGGTTCACGTTTGTCAATTTTAGTTTGTGGTAACCAATCAAATCTATATAACATTGAACTTGGATTTGACCATCTTGTTTTTTTATTTAATGAAGGATAACCAATTAATTCTCCAAATAAATGTTTTCCTGGATATCCTTTACCTTTAGTTGCAAATACAGCATCAAAAATTTCAATATCTTTAATTCCTAAAATTTTTTTAAGGCGTTTATATAACTTAAATACTTGTTCATTAGAGTTTTTACAAATATCGCATCCAAGTAAAGTTAACCTAAGATCACTTATTTTATCCATTGGGTCAAGCATTGAATCTCTTTTTGTATAAGAAAGCATCACAACATTTCCTATTTTCTTGGCAGCTGACATCATATTCCATGATATTGCATAAGAGTCAAGATAATCTTCAAGAGGATGTTCTTTTGTTTCTTTAGGCATTGTTATAAAGTATATTGCCATTGTTTCATTTTTTTTCAAAGCATAGCAATTCTTAAGAATATTTTTACAGGTTTCTGATAATTTTTTACTTTTATAAGGTTTGAACCATTGGTGCTTATATTCTAAATTAATTGTACCTTTGAAACCATTTTTTCCAGCTTCTAACATTATTTCAGGTCTGTGAAATAATTTTTCAAACTTTCCTTCAGCCTTTTCATCAACAATTTCAATAAAATCAGCTAATGCATCTATCTTATCACTTCCAATATTTTGGTCATCATCACAGTGTACGCACCACAAATCATTAAAAAGTTCACAAAAGTTTCTTCCTACTGAAATAAAAACACTCTTTTTACATAAATGAGCTGCTTTTGTTAAAGGCGCAAGAGAAAAAAAGGCAGATTTATCTTTTAGATTTAAAGTGATTGCTATGTTTTTACCTTTTGTAATCTTTAATTTTCTATGATATCTGTCTACTGCAAGATTAAACTTTGCTTCGTCATATCTCATATTTGCACCTCTCTTAAATTTTTAGTAAATTTTGTTAAAACTTTAATTTGATTTCCTACATAAATAGTGTCTTCAATCCTTATTCCAAACTTATTTTTAACATAATATCCTGGTTCAATTGTAATAAATACATTTTTCTTAAAAAACCTTTTGTTTTTTGGACCTATTTTTGGAGCTTCATGAACTCTTTTCCCAATACCATGCCCAAGCGAATGTAAAAGGTTTTTTCCAAGTTGTTTTCTTGCTTTCAAATCAAGTTCACAAGGTTTTTTAATGTTTTTTATATTCCTTATTGATTCTTTTTGTACTCTTAAAACTTTTTTATATAATAACTTTTCTTTTTTACTTGCTTTACCTATATAAAAAGTTCGTGTACAATCTGAACAAAAATCATTAACCTTAACTCCAAGGTCTATAACACAAAAACCTTTTATTAATTTCTTAGTTGTGGGTTTATGATGTGGGTCGGCAGCATTTTTTCCTGAAGCAACAATTGGTTTAAATGATAATTTATAATTTCTCCTTTTAATCTCTTTTTTAATAAAATATTCAATATCTTTTTCAGTCTCAAAATTCTCGAAATTACTTAAGATTAAACAAAAAATTTCATCACTGATTTCACATGCTTTTTTTATTGAATTATATTTGTTCATTTTGATTCCTCCTTATTTACCAATGCATAAATCAAAGTCTGAATCAGGTATTGCCATTGGTGATCCTAAAATTGTTAAGTATTTTGGATTGTAATTAAACAATGTATTGATGTTATTGTTAATATCAATAATAATTTTGTTGAAATTTTGTTGAGTGTTAATATCTGTTTCACAATAAGGATTTTGTTGTGTTTGATCTATATTTGTGAATATGATTAACTCATGTTTAGCAGAAGCAAGTATTGGTGCTGATAATGATGCTGATGAGTATAAGTTTTGGATTATGTTTGGTGTTTTTAGGGGGATTAAGTTTTCTTTTGTTAAAATGTTAATATCACTTGGGTTTACAAGGATTGCTTTATCTGTTTTAGTTAGTTTAATGTATTCTTTTTGTAGTTCTACTAAAGATTCTATTTTGTAACATGAGGCAGAGTTTTCTGGGCACTTTATATTAATTGCTATTACATTCTTTTGATTAAATGTATTAGTATTATCGGTTGTGGTTCCTTTTATTACTATTGGAATATTTTTCAGTGATGCATAAACAGAGGCCATCATTGTTAAACTATAATCATTGTCAACGTAAATTATGTCTTTGTATGATTTCCAATAGGAAAAATAATCATTTAGACTTATTTTTTGTATTTTATTTGTATATAATGAGGCAGCACTTGCTAATAATGAATCAAATTCTTTTGGTGAATCTTCTATTAATGTGATTCTAGTTGGTTTATAATCTTTAATAAAGCTGATTGTTGAATCAATATCAACTATGTTTCCATCTTTATGATATATCAAGAAAGGATATTTGTTGATTTGATTATCTTGTGTCCATATTGTAATTGGTATAAATGTAAATATCTTTTGCCAGTTATTATCAGATATTAAGAAAAGTTCTTTTTCTGTGTATTTATTAATAGATTTATTATTTTTAATTACAATTGTGGTTTCTCCAATAATTTCAATGTTTGTATCTCTTGATTCTGTATCAATCTTTTCATCGCTTGTATTAATGAATATTAACTTATTAAGATTTAATATGGTTTCTCCTGGTTGAAGTGTTTGGAATTTAATAGTTGCAATTTGTCCTGAACCACTTAATATTGTTGATGGTTGTCCTGTACTTTGAATAGAAATGTATGAATCAGTATTTGTAACATATTTTTGAATATTACTCATAAAAGTTTCTTGTTCTAATTCATTAATAGAATAACTAAAATCTAAGTTTCTTATGAAACTTCCTTTTTCTACATTTATTAAACTTAAGTAGGATGAATCATATTCAAGATCAAATTCAAGGTTATTTAAGTTTTTAATATCATCTAGGAATATTTTTATTTCAAATTCTTGATTTGCTTTGATTTCATCTGGAATTGATATATATAAGATTGGATTTTTTGGTTTTACTGGTGAAGGAAGGATTGGTTCTTCTTCAATAGGTTCTTCTTCCTCTGGAGTTGGAGTAATTGGTTCTTCAATTGGTTCTTGTTGTGGTATTTCTTGTTCAGGTTGTGGTTGTTCACTAGGTTCTTCTTCAGTTGGTGTTTCTTCTTCAGTTGTTTCATTTTGTTCTTGAGTTTCATTTATAACTGGTTCTTCCTGGGTTTCATTTATAACTTCTTCTTGTTGTGTTTCATTATATTCATCTTCTTCTGGTAAGATAAATCCACCTCCTCCGCCACCACCATCATCTCCTCCGGAACATGCTCCACAGTCTGCTTCACAAGTTGAACATAGTTCTGGACCATTACATAGTCCATCACCACATAAAGGAGATATAAAATAATTTTTAGTGGTTTCGGCTGTTAAACTTTGGAAGGTTGTGTTTACTATTATTTGGTGTGTGCTGAGTGTTGTGGAAGTGGTAAAATTGTAATTATAATTTCCGTTAGTATCTGTTCTTGTTGAATTTGGTGTTTCATAGTTTACTAGTGTTCTTAATGTTTCATTATACCATAAACGTGTTCCATCATGGAATATACTTATGTTGGTATTAGCAATATTAGTACCATTGCTAAAGTTAAGTTTTCCACTAACATTAACAATAGAATTGATATTTGTTGAATTTGGAGTGATGTTTAGTGAGATGTTAAGGTGTATTATGTTTAAACTTCTTGTTTGACTTGTGTTTAGGTTACCTATATTATCTGTACAATTAATTGACCAAGTATAATTATTAGTGGTTAGAGTTAAATTAAAATGTAAGCTGCTTAAGGATTTATTGATTGATGTGTTTGTTTGGTTTATTACATTGTTGATGATTAATGAACAGTTAGATATTTCTGAGAGTGTATCTGTTGCATTATAGTAGAAATCAATGTTTGTGTTTGTGTAGTTGATTGTGTTGTTATTTGGGTTGATGAGTGTTATTGTTGGTGGTGTTGAATCTATTGTAAAATTATTTGTTTGTGATGTGTTAGAATTTCCATCATAATCCCAGCAAGTCATGCTCCAGTTATGTGACCCATCATTAAAGTTATCAACTGTATAATTATTTGGTGTATTATTTAAGGATTTAATACTTGAAGCATTTACTATATCATCAATTGTTAGATTACAAAGTAAATTTAAATCTAAATTATCAATCACAGTCCAATTAAAGTTAATTGTGGAATTACTTATGTTGTTATTGTGTGTTGGACTATTTAGTGTTATATTTGGTGCTGTATTATTTTCAGGTCTTGCTTCTAGTAAATATAATATTCCGCTTATTTCTGCAACAATTATATCCAAATAATCATCACCATCTAAATCAGCTGTTACTATGCTTCCGTCAGAGTCAATTAATCCAATATTAGTAGTTGGATCTGTGAAAGTAGCAATTGTTCCTCCATCCTCAATTCCATAAATATTGGCATTTGTACCTTCTGTTGTTACAATATCTGTTCTATTATCATTATTGATATCTCCTGTTGTAAGAGAATAAACAGTTGTACCACTACTAAAATCATGGCTCCATAGAGTATTTCCTTCACTATCTATGACAACAGCTAAGGCATTATCAGTGTCTGCAGAAGCAATATCATCTTTTCTTCCATCATTGTCAAAATCATCAAATCTTATTTCGTGTATTTGACCAGAAACATCTGTGTTGTTCCACATTACAGTACCAGAACCATTGTATGCCATTATCATGTGTGTTGTTTTGGCATATCTTACACCAATGATTATTTCATCATCTGTATCATTATTAATATCAAATACTTCTAATGACATTGTTGCATCTCCTAAATAACTTGTGTTCCATCTAACTCCACCTGTACTATTGAATATATATAATGTACCATTACTTATTAAGGCAACTTCATCTTTGTAACCATCACCATCAAAGTCACCTGTTTCAGTTTCTGTTGTTATAGATGTTAATGAGTATTCCCATAATAAGTTACAGCTTGAATTGAATGCTTTTAATTTGAATGTGTTAGGTAATATCCAGTTTAGTAAAACAATTTCCCTACTTTGATTGTCTCTATCAAAATCTCCGACACTTATTGTTTGTTCTGCACTAGAAGTGTAGGAATTATTACATAACTTGTTTCCATCTTTATCATATATTTTGAATCCTGCTGTTGAATCTGCAACAGCTATTGTATCATTAAAACCATTTCCAATATCAAATACTTCTATGTCTCGAATAAATCCAACAGGATCAGTACTGTTCCAGATTTGTGTTCCGTTTGCATAGTAAGCAAACAAATCTCCAAATCCTCCAACTATTATTTCATTCTTGTTATTATCTTGTGAATAATCAAATATATCTAAGGAAGCAAGTGAAAGATCAATTGTGCCAGTATCCCAAACTTTATACAAAGTGTGATTCTTTGTATAATTAACATTAATTATCCATGTTTTTGAACTGATTGTGTTACTAAAATTATCAGTACAGTTAATGCTCCAATTGTTTGGTCCATTGTTTACTATGTTAGAAAAATTTAGGATTTGGTTCTGTGTTATTGTTGAGTTTGTTTTGTATGTTTTATTGTTTATGATTAATGAACAATTGGTAACATCAGTTGAAGTTGTATTGTAAACAAAAACAACAAGTGTATTATCTGTCCAATTTGAATTATTAGCAGGCGACATTAATGAGATGTTTGGTGGGGTTGCATCAATATTAAATGTGTAATTAGTATTGTTCCATGCATTGTTACCTGCACTATCATATGTAAGACAGTTCCATAAGTAAGTTCCATCACCTAATCCTGTGAGTGTTACATTAGTTGAATTACTTATTCCACTAACACTGCCTGTATAATTAGCTTGCCATGATCCTGTCATGTTTGTATAAATGGTGACATTTTTTAATTGTTCATTGTCAGTAGCAGAACAGTTAAGAGAAATATTTATTTGATTTGCGTTAAAATTATTTGTTGGATTATCTAAATTTACAGATGGAGAAGTTGTGTCCATTAAAACTGTTAAATTAAAAATATTACTTTCTCCAATATTACTAGCATTATCAGTACAATTAATAGACCAGTTGTATTGTCCATCTGTAAATGTTTGATTAAAATGTAAACTACTTAGTGATTGATCAATTGTAATGTTTGTTAGATTAATTATATTATTTATAATTAATGAGCAATTGTTTACATTTGATAAAACATCAGTAACATTATAATAAAAATTTATATTATAATGTGTGTAATTTTTAGTATTGTTTGTTGGTATAATTAATGTGATGTTTGGAGGATTTGTATCATTAACACTGAATGTGTCACTTGTTACATTAGTTAAATTATAGGTATTATTTGCCCATAAATTTATTGTATATGTACCTAATGCTGTAAGATTGGTGAGGTTTAAACTTACATTTCCTGAACTTAAAGTTGAATTGCTAAGTAAACTTCCATTAGGGAAAGTTATGTTAAATAAAGCAGTTATTATAGGAGAATTGTGTGATGCTGTCCAATTAATTTGAATTGTATTATAACTTTCATTAACTTGTGTAATATTTTTGTTTATTGTTAATGTTGGACTTGTGAATGGACTACTTCCATAGATTAAGTATACTTTTCCAGCACCAGTTCCACCCATATCATTGCCAGAAGCAATTAAAATATCATTATAACCATCATTATCAACATCTCCTGCACTTGAAAGGACTTTACCAGCACCATCTGTTTGGTTTTCTCCATACCATGAAATATTTGTAACATTACTTATGTTCATATTTTTTCCACTTGCTGGCCCATAAATTAAGTATATTCTGCCTGCTAGGTTCCCTCCAAAGCCATTACGGAGAGAAGCTATTAAAATATCATCAAATCCATCATTATTAAAATCACCTGCACCTGTAACAGCGTCTCCTAACCTATCAACAGCAGCTTCACCATACCAAGAAGCATTAGCAGTGCTTAAATTAACGTTTGTTGTATTATAATTCTGTCCATAAATCAAATATACTTTACCAATATTATTTCCATAATCATCATTAACTTTTACTCCAATTAAAATATCATCAAATCCGTCATTATTAACATCACCTGCTGCTGCGATTTCTCCTGTACTACCAGCATTATCAAGTGTGTTTTCCCCATACCATGAAGCATTGGCTGTACTTACATTATTATTTACACCATTTGCAGGCCCATAAACTAAATATATCATTCCTGTCCAGGTAGCACCATTATCATTATTAGGAGCTCCAATTAAAATATCATCAAATCCATCATTGTTTACATCATCTGCATTTGAAACAAAATCGCCTAATTTGTCATCTGCTTCTCCATGCCATGATACATTAGCAGTACTTATGTTAAATGTTCCAGTGTAATCCTGCCCATAAATTAAGTAAGCTTTACCAGCACCATTTCTTGCATAATCATTTCCATTAGCACCAACTATAATATCATCAAACCCATCATTATTAACATCACCTGCTTTTGAGAGTGACCAACCTAAGAAATCACCTCCAGATTCTCCATACCAAGAAGCATTAGCATTACTTAAATTAATATTTGTATCATAAGTTGGCCCATAAATTAAATATATTTTACCTGAAGAATCTCCTCCATCATCATTTGATGAAGCTCCAATTACAATGTCACCAAATCCATCATTGTTAACATCACCTACTCCTGCAACAGTTATTCCTGAATTGTCACCAGCTGCTTCCCCATGCCATGATGCATTAGCATTACTTATATTAACATTATTTTCATTTACTGGACCATATATTAAATAAGTTTTACCGGAAGTTCCACCGCCATAACCATTTGCATAAGCACCAATTATAAGATCACTAAAACTGTCATTATTAATATCGCCCGAACCCATAATAAAATGTCCAAGAACATCTGAAGGTGCTTCCCCATACCATGATGCATCTGAGTTGGATAAATTGATTGAAGCAAAATTATGTGCTTCTGCTGATTGATTGCCGAATTGGAATAATAAATCATGAACTCCTGATGTGATTACTTTGCTTGTTTCATAACTTGTTTGGTTACAAGTATAATTTTCTATAAATACAGAATTGTTTGTCCAGGTGTAATTAAGGATTGTGTTGTTACATTTGATTTCTAAGAATTTTAGATCATGGTTTTCATTACTGTTACTCCATGTTGTATCTCTGATTGCTTTTATTGTTAGGTTAGCTTTTCCTGTTGTGTTGAACATTACTGTCCAGTTTCCGCCAACAGTAGGATATGATTGAACATTGAGGATTGTTATTTCTATTTCATAACTTTCATTGCTTAAGTGTGGAACTATCCATTGAATTTTGTCAATGAGATTGTTATTGTTTTGATCAATATAAGTTATATTTGTTACTAATTCTCTTGTGTTGTTGATAAGATGATATAATTTAATGTTATTTTGGTTTGTTTCTGTGATATTTGTATAAGCTAAAATGTTTTCATAATGTAATTCACTTGAGATTGTTATTTGTTTTTTATAATAAGTGATTTCATTTTCAGTTGCAACTGGTGCGTCTGTGAAGTATTCTATTTCAAACTTGGTTTCATTTTCTTCAATAACTAATTCATTAACATCACTAACAGCGTATCCTGTTATTGAGTTTCTTAAGCTTAATAACCAGTACCAGAATTGTTTGAAAACATTGATTTCACCACCTATTGCAGCGCCTGTGATCTTTCCAATGCCTTTTTTCTTGTATTTGTATGCTGATAATTCTTTTAAAACACCTGAATCATTGATTTTTACTTTCTTTATCTTTGTTCTTTTTGTTGATGCAATACCTAATCCTTTTCTTTTTTCTGTTTTAAAGACACTTATATTAAATGCTTGTTTTGGTAAGTCTGTTTTTGTTGTATTCTCAATCTTTTTAACCCATTTAACTGGTTTGTTAATTTCTGCAAAACCTTGTGTTATTTCTTCTTTGATTGTTGTGTTGATTTGTGTTGTAATGTTTTCAGTTGTTTCATTGATTATTATTGTAATGTTTTCTTGTGATGTTATGTTTGTTTGATTTTGCTGTGGAGTTGTAATGTTTGTTGTATTTTCTACGGTGGTTGTTGTGTTTTCTTGTGGAAGAGTAATATTAGTTATATTTTCAGTATGGATTGTTTGATTTATTGTTATATTTGTAATGTTTTGTGTTGGTTGAATAATGTTGGTTATGTTCTCTGTTGGTTGTGTAATATTTGTTGTGTTTTCAATAAAGATTGTTTGGTTTATAGTTATATTTGTGATATTTTCTTGTTGTGTTGGTTCTTCTGGTGATGTTATTATAAATCCATCTATTACTACAAAATGGCTTTCTGAATTATTGTTTTTGTTCTCTAAAACTTCTATTGTGAGATTATGTTGTTTATTTTCTAGGCCTGTTGCTAGTTCATGGATTATATTAAATTGTGTATTGTTATTATACAAATCAATCTCTTGTACTGTGTTATCAATTGTTATTTGAATTATACCAAAATCATATCTGTTTTGTGTAATCAAGCTTATTGATGTTCCATTAAAAGTATATTCAAATTTGTCTCCTATAAAAGCAGACATAATTGCTTGATTATTATTATATTCTGAATTTTCAACTATGACCCAATTATTACTTAATGATTCTGCTTGAATTGTTTGTTGTTCAAATGTTGTTAATCCTGTTATTGGATTTATACCATTATAAATTAATCCAAATATTAAAATAAAAGACATTAAAGTTATTAGTGTTATGCTTTTGAATTTACTCTTGTTAAATTCTATTTCATGTATTTTTTGTTGACATGTTTTAATGTGGTTGTTGTATATATTGATCCATTCTTGTTGTGTTTTTCCTTGTAAATATTTGTAAATTAAATCTTTATGCTCTTGTTCACTTATTTTATTTTCAAATAATAATTTGTTTATTTTGTTTGTATTTGCTTGTATTTCTTGTTTGTATTTTTTACAAATAATAATCTTATTATGTAAATCTCTTATTTCTCTATCCTGTTTTTTGAATTTTTTATTCATTTGTTTTTAATTTTGTTTTAATTCTATTCTTAATACTCCAAATAGTGCTAGATTTTTTAGTAAGTAATTCAGTAATTTGTTTGATTGTGAGATTATAAGTTTTGATTAAGTAAAATACTAAATTTTCAAGAATGCTTAGTTTACGATTTGAAAAAATAGAAATTGGGATTAGGTATTTTGGATTTTGAATAATAAATAATTGTTTATGTTTTTTCACTGAATTATTATATGTGAGCCAGATTCCTCTTTGATCTCTATTAGTCAATGCTGCAATTTGTGATAATTTTAGATTA
This sequence comes from uncultured Methanosarcinales archaeon, assembly GCA_964388715.1. GTDB lineage: Archaea > Nanobdellota > Nanobdellia > Woesearchaeales > CAYMBN01 > CAYMBN01. Next base: position 59,566 of record CAYMBN010000005.1, on the reverse strand, counting down.
CAATTTTCTTTTAAGTATTTAACAAGTGATTCAGCAGGACTTAGTTTTGTTTTGAATACTTTTAGTGGAATTAATATTTCTTTTCGATTGATTGATGAAAGAATTTTTTCATATGAATAATCAAAATCACTTTTTAATATATCCACAAAGTAATGGATTGTTTTTAGAAGTTGTTTTTCTGAAAGAGAAGGAGTTCTATCTAAATTATTTGTATTTTTACCTCTTTTTCTGCTGGTTTTCAGTTTTACTTCCTCAATACTTAAAAATTATTGGTAAATACTTAATATGTAATAATCATTTATAAATATTGCTTATTTTTAGAAGAAAAATAAGTTAATTGTTTATTATTTAATTACTTAATATGTAATGTGTGGAGAAGTTTAAATTATATTTACTCCAGAACAAGCAATAGAACCAGCATAAACTCCATTTTTTTGTATAATTCTTTTATCCATTGAAATAATGTTGTTTAAAATATTGATTACTTTTCCTGATAACATAACTCCTTTAACAGGTGTTTTTTGATTATTTTTATAATGATAACCTTGTTCCATTTTAACTGAAAAGTCTGTTGTTAGGGAATTGCATGTGTGTGCACCAATAATACTTTCAACAATTAATGCTTCTTTTACTTTTGAATAAGGTGCTTCTAACATAATATTTGTGAATCCAATTGAATCTTCTGTTGCATTACCTGTTGATTTGGTATTATTGTGTATTGCAGTGTTATGATCATAAATAAAATTGTTTAATATTCCATTTTTAATTAAACATGTGTTTTTCATAGGTGTTCCTTCATAATCTGTTTTTGCTGAACTAATTCCTTTTTTTAGGATTCCATTGTCAAATAAAGAGATGTTTTTGTTACAAATCATTTTTCCAAGCTTATCTGAGAATAATGATTTATGTTTTTCAGCGTTTTTCCCATTGAAATTACTTATTAACCCGTACATTAATAGTTCTGATAAAGGTTCTGGTTTAAATATAATTATTTTTGGTTTTGTTTTTAGTTGTTTTTCATTTAAGAATTCAATTGCTTTGTTTTTTGTATGTTCTCCTAATCCATTTATGTTAAATAAAAATTTTTCCTCTTTTGAATCCCAATAAGTGGAGACTTTGTTATTTTTTCTTGCTGTAATTAATAGGGAAAGGGATAATTCTGTACTTTTATCTTTACAGTTAATACCATTAGAATTTATTATTTGTGTGTTTATTGTATTTGCTGAAATTTTTAGTTGATTTAATTTAGTAATATTAGATTTAGACTCTTTAATGAGTTGTTTGGAATATTTTATTAAATTATTGATAGTGAGATTTGAAATTTTTTTATCAAATTCAGGTTTTTGATATTTTTGTTTAGTTGGAAGACCATAAAAATACTCTTTTTTTTTATTAATTTTGGCAATTTTAATTGCTTGAGTAATTGTTTTTTTGTTAAGAGCATTAGAATAAGCAAAGCCTTGTTTTCCATTTATCCAAACTTTAATAATACATAATTCTTTTTTACCTTGATCAAAGCTGTCAATGTTATTGTCTTTAACTTTTATTGATTTTTGTTGGGTTTGAATATAATTTACTTGATAATGATCTGTATTTTTATCTAAATACTTAATCATTTTCCACCAACAATAGCATTTTTTATTAAAATACATGGACAATGCCCTAATGCATGTACACTTTGTCCACCCTTTCCACAATAACCAGGCATACCTGGTTCATATTTATTAGAAATTGCTTGTATATTTTTTAATATCTTAAGCGTATTTCCTGACAATGATACACTTTTTAGTTGTTCTTTTAATTTTCCATTTTTAATTACAAATCCTTCCTCTGCATTAAAATGAAAATTACCTTTTGTAGGATCAACTTGTCCACCTTTACTTCCAATAAGGTAAAAGCCATTTTTAATTTTCTTAAACATTTCTTCTTTGTTATGGTCCCCTTTTTGTATATATGTATTGCTCATCCTTACTAATGGAATATGAGCTGCACTTTGTGCTCTTGCATTTCCAGTTGGTTTTTTGTTCATTAAAGCAGCTGTTTCCCTACTATGCATAAAACTAGTAAGATATCCTTGTTTAATTAGTTGTGTTCTTTGTGTTTTAATACCTTCATCATCGTAAAAAAAACTGCCCCAACCATATTTTTGAGTGGGATCATCATAAACATTTACAATATCATTTGCAATTTTCTTTTTTTCTAAATTATAAAGGCAACTGTTTTTTGTTATTACATGATCTGCTTCTGCTGCATGACCTAATGCTTCATGAATAAAAACGTCTGTTAGAACAGAATCACATATTACTGGAAAAATTCCTCCTTTTGGCACACTTGCTTTGAGTAGATCAATTGCTTTTTTTGATGCAAATTCAACTGCTTCTGGTAATTGTTTTGTTAATTCATATCCTTTTTGTGCCCCTATTCTTTTTGAATATTCTTCAATTGTTGAATCTTTTGCAGTTATTTGTGCCCCACACAATGTGTAAATTAATTCTTGTTTTATTTCTGAGCCTTCCGAATTAATAAAAATAATTTTCTTGTTTGTATCACTATAACTTATCAATGCACTTTTTATTTTTTTATTTTGAGGCTTTGATAGGTTTAGGACTAAATTTCTTTTTTCTTCTATTCCTATATTTGAAGGATTTATTTTGAGTAATGATTTTTTGTTGTCTTTTATTGTTTTATATTCAGTTATATTTTTTTTAATTTTGGTTTCTTTATCAAGAGCTTTTGCTATGTTTAATGCTTTTTTTGTGATTTGTTTTATATCTTCTTTATCACTATAAACAAAACCCCAGGCATTCCCATATAAAATTCTTATCGAATAACTAATTTTGTTTCCATAATTTAAATCTTTGATATGATTATTCCATGCTGAAACAGAATTAGTTTGTGTGTTTTCTTGTCTATATTCCCAATACTTTACTTTTGACTCTTTTTTAAGAATAGAGTTGATTTTGTTGAACATTTTATCTTACAACTTTGAAACTTTTAACTTGTTCAAGTAATTTTTTTGCTTTACTATTTTTTTCAAAATGTTTTCTCACTGGTTCAATCAGTTGGTTAATATTTTCTGCAACACTCTGTTTTAAGTCCATTGGATGAAGGTCTCCTTTTGAATAAACTTTTGTAAGTTGTTCGTAACCTTCAATATTTAAATCACCGCCGAATTTAGTTGGCCGTTTGATTTCCAAGATAGGAAACTTTTCAAAGATAATATGTTTACAATAATCCATAATTGGATTTTCTTCAACAATTTTTTCAGGACAGTATGCCTTATTGATTTTTCTCTTAACATCCTCTTTTGAATCAGTCATAAATATAGCTGTGTCTGGTTTAGATTTTGACATTTTAAGGTCAATTGCTTTTTCAACAGCATCTTTTGCCTGTGAACTTGGTTTACCTAATCCCATTAACATATGGTGACTTACTACAACGGGTTTCCAATAACCTAATTGTGGACCCATTTCCCTTGCTAACATATTTACTTTTCTTTGATCCATTCCAAGTTGGGTTATGTCACATTTTAGTCTAAATATATCATTTAATTGCATTAATGGATAAATGATTTGTGAGGAATACTGTGTTTCACTTTCTTTTCTTCCCATTATTTGTGAACATCTTAATACTCTTTTTATTGTTGTTGATGTTGCAGATTTCATAATTTCTTTCCAATAATCAGGATCTCCTTTAATATCATCATCCCATACAAATTCTACTTTGTCAAGTTTCATACCACATTGTTTCCAAACTTCAATAAGGTATTTACCTGCTATCCTTATTTTATCTAAATCTCCTCCAAATTTTCTATTTGCCCAAGCATGCCAGTTAGCACTAAGCATTTTAAACTTAACACCTGCTTTGATCATTTTGTTAACATTAATAGCTCTTAGAATACCTTGTGCAATATGAATCTGTCCAGAAGGTTCAAAACCATCATAAGCAATAGGATGTGCCTTAGTTTCAAGAAGTTCTTTTAAATCTTTTTCTGTTATAATTTCCTCTCCAACCTGTTTTATGAGATTAAATCTTTCTTGAGTATCCATTAATATCACCTTTTAATGGTATTTTGAGTGTTGATATTTATAAAAGTTTTGGAAATTAAAAATTTCCAAACGGTTTAAAAATTATTCAAATTTTTAAAACTTTTCTATATTTTAACTAAAAATATAAATAAATCAAAAAATTATATTGTTTTTATGATAGCAGTTACCTTATTATCAGCTTATATTTATTGTAAGAGAAAGATCTTTTTGGAAAGAGTTCTCAGATTGGTTGAAATTCCAAAGGAAGCACTTGTTAAAGGTTCAATAAGACATCAAACTTATGATAATATAAATAAGATTGAACAATTTATTGTAACATCAATTAAAACTAAACTTGCTTATGAACAAATTGAAAGGATTTATACTCAAAAATATTCTGGATTGTTACGTAATACAATTATTGCAAATAAATCAGCATTAAGAAGAGTAAAGCTTCCCTTAATTGATGCATTTAATAAAACATGGCCTTACTTTATTAGAGAAGCTAAAATGAGAGCAATTAATATTCATAATGCAATATTGAAACACGATATTTTTGGTGATAAACTTTGGGAAGTGCTTGTTCCTAAAATAAAGTCAGAGGTTTCAGTACAGTCAGAAGAATTACAACTTAGAGGGATTATTGATCGTTTAGAAGTTTTTCCTGATAAATGTGTGCCTGTGGAATTAAAGACAGGTAAAATACCTAAAGAAGGTGTTTGGCCTTCACATAGAATTCAAATTGGTGCTTATGTTATGATGTTAAATGAAAAATTTAATCTTGAGCTAAACAAAGGTTATGTACATTATCTTGATACAGATGAAAAACGTGAAGTAATAATTAATCCTGCACTTAAAGATGAAATAAAAGAAACTACGCAAAGAGTGCATACTCTTTTGTTATCACATGATTTACCTGACTTTTGTGCTAATGAAAATAAATGTAATGTCTGTGGATTAAAAGAGATTTGCTATGACGACAGATTATTGAAAGAAAAGATTGATAATCTGTCCCCAATTAAGGACATCAAATAATTCTCTTAAAAACAAAAGATTTAAATATAAATATATTCTCTATAAACATATAATTTAAAGAGGGGTTTTACTATGGCAGATGATGAAAAAAAACTTGCAAGAGAATTACTAGGAAGAGTAGTTGTTAGCAAAACAGGAAAAAGATTTGGTGAAGTTGGTGATATTATTTTTGAAACACGTTCTGGTGAGTTAATACATTTAGTAATTACTAATCCAACATCTTACACAGAAAAGCTTGAATTAGAAAAGGATAAACAAGGACATATATTGATTCCTTTTAGTGCTGTAATAGCAATGGGAGACTTTATGGTTATTGCAGAAGAAGATATTGTTTAATTTTTATTTTTTTATTAATAATTTTTATTGAGAACCAGCTAGAACAACTTGTGCTAATAATGCTTCTAATTGAACAAATTCATCACTACCTTCTGTCATTCTAAATTCGATCTCGCCACATTTATCAATTAAATATACTTTCTTTTTATTGTCAATTTTGAGATTCCATACTTCTTTTTGAATTTGTTTTATTATGTCAATTCCACTTAAACCATAATTGAGCATTGTATCAAGTAATTTGTTACGTGACTCAACAAATTTGTTTTCTAGTGCTAATTCAAGAACATTTTTAACTTCTTTTGGTTGTGCAACAGATGCCATTGAATAAACAAGTTCTTCTGTAATGTGTTTACCCATAGCAGCACAACTTTGTAATATATTTTCTACTCTTCTACAATCTCCATCAGAAACTTGATAGAGTGCTTCAACAGCTTGTTCATCTATTTTTAGTTTTTCTTCTTTAGCAATATGTTCAGTAATAGATCTTATTTCTTTTTTATCTAATAACTTAAATCTAAATACAGCACATCGTGATTGTATTGGATCAATTATTTTTGAGGAATAATTACATGATAAAATAAATCTACATGTTTGAGTATAATTTTCCATTGTTCTACGTAATGCTTGTTGAGCTTCTCGTGTTAAGGCATCACATTCATCAAGAAAAATAATTTTAAAAGGAACATCTCCTATTGCTTTTGTTCTTGCAAAATCTTTAACTTTTATTCGAATAACATCAATGCCACGTTCATCAGAAGCATTTAACTCAACAAAATTATTGTGCCATGTGCTACCAAATAGCTTTTTTGCAATTACTATTGCTAATGTTGATTTACCAACACCAGCTGGACCTGCAAACATAAGGTGGGGCATGTTTTTTTGTTCAACAAAAGCTTTAACCCTTTTCACTATATCTTTTTGTCCTTTTACTTCTGTGAATGTTTTTGGTCTGTATTTTTCAGTCCATATAGTGTTTTCCATGTTGGTATAAGAAATATTTACTTATTTATATATTTAGTGATAGTAAAATAATAAAAAAGAAAGAAAGAGTTTATTCAGTATGTTTAACTAATAATGGCTGGTCTATAAAGTCTTCGTATGCATATTTTAATGTTATTGTAATTTGTTTTTCATAGTCTTCTCTACCATCAGCTGGTAAGGGAATTGTACAAAGGATTGTGTTTATTTCACTTCCTTGATCACCATGTAATTTAATGTCTCCGCTATAACTCTCCTTGTCGGTGGCTTGAGCACCATTTTGTAATCCACTACATGTTATATCTTGTAAACCTGCATCTACTATTACTTTTATTTTATTTTTATCTTCTAATGTTGGTTGACAGTCTGTGTTAGATTTGTAGATATAACCTTCTCCTACATGTTCAATGTCAAATCTTACAGAAATTTTGTCTGTTCCCATTACACTTTGTTTAAATGATGTTACATGTACAGGAGCTCCACTATTTTCTGTTAATCTTGTTTTATCTTCAGTAGGTTCACAGAATGGGTCTTCTCCGCTTTTTCTTGTTTTTCCAATTAAATCTTTTAATATACATACTTTTGAGTTAATTTTTGTACCATATTCATAACAGAGATCTGCTCTTACAATGAATTCAACTTGTCCTGTTACTTCTCCTGAATATTTTAAATCTTGGAAATCTATGTTTGTGATTACTCCATCAATTTCATTATCTTCTGAATCAAGATGTGCACCAATTAATTCATCTGAACTATATTTAATTAAATCAGAACTTGTTTTACCAAAGTCAGATGGATCAATACCTGTAACTTTCATTCTTGCGTCAACATTACCATCTTCATCAGCATCTTTTATATCCCATTCACCAACATTTTCTAATCTTACATTGATGCCAAATGAATAATCTGTATCATATACTTCTCTTGGAGGTGCGCCTGTCATAAATCTTACATCAATTCCTTCATCTCCCCCAATAAAAGATCTTCCTTGTCCACCAGAAGCAGTACTTGTACTAGTATCTCCGCTTGGTTCTCTACTACCATCACATCCTGCTAAGAACATAATTAATACAAATAATGTTAAAACAATTGTTAATTTTTTGTTTACCATTTTAAATTACCCTCCTTTTTATTCAGGTAAATTTCTTACTTCTACCTGTTTTTCAATATAATTAGTATAAGCATATCCTAATCCAATTTCTAATGGGGTTGTGTAAGCAGATGTATCTCGTGCGATATCAGCATTACAATATAATGTTGCTGTTCCATCTGTTAATCTTAATTCATATTTTGTTTCCATATTTTTAATTGGTTCACAATTATCCCTAATATTAACTCCTTTGAACCTAATAAAATCAACATGTAATTTGTTTAAATCTTCTCTATCTATTTTTGCACCTGGTTGGCAATCTCCTTGATTTAATAATACTGTTCCTTCACCAACATTGCTTATTTGGATTGTGAATAGTACTTTATCCTTTCCAACCATTTTTTCTTGTACAGCTGTTACAGCAACAGGTGCACCTTGACCATTACCAACATTAACTTGTCCCATTTGGCATTCACTTGCTCTTACAATGGTTGGATCATATATTGTTGGATCAACACAAACAATTGGGTTTGCAATTGTTTGATAATTATAACACAAAGTAACTCTCATTTTGGCTGGATATACATCTACACCTTTTGGAAGTATTGCTTCACCAAGTGTGAATGTTCGCACTGTATATCCACCTTCTGGATTAAATTCGGATTTTGGTTCTAAACCCCTTAAACTTTCTCCATCTGGTTTATGGTCTCCAAATAATTTTTGATCAAAACCGCTTAAGTAAAGGTAACCATCACTTTCGCTTTCAATTTTACGTGCACCTAAATTACGTACTTCAACACCTACAGTCATTTTATCATCTTCATATATAAAATCAGGAGGAGTATTTTCTAAGAAGTTCATTGTTAATCCTTGTGTACCTGTGTAAACCTTTTCAGCAATAATGCCACCACCTCTTTCAGCACCTTCTACTCTTGTGGAATCACCAGTATCTCCTATTTGGCCACAAGCTGTGATTAGTAGTGTTGCTATAAGAATTACAGAGAGAATAAGTTTTCTATCCCTTTTTTCTAAACCTTTTTCACTCTTGTTCAAAAGTTTCATTTTACAATAGTGTTCTTTTTTTGAGTATATAAGTTTTTCGGTATACTTTAGGTAGTATCAGTGCTATCCTTTGATTTTATAATATATAATGATTTGGTGGTAGTAGTTACATAATTATATTTTAATTCTACTCTTATTAAGGAAGTATATTCTGTTTTTTGAATATCTTTATCATTATAAACATCTTCAAGTTCACATACCCATTTTTTTACTTTGGTTTCTGCTTTTTGTGGTTTTCCTTCTTTATCCAGTATAATTCTTTCTTTAACTTTTAATGGTTCACAATGTTGAGTTATTTCTTTATCTTTGGATAAGAATACTTTGATATTTATATCACCATCAATACGTTCACCAATATTCCCTTTATCTTCAACAGTGATTGTATATCTTAAATTGATTTTGTTTTGTTTTTCACTGATTTCTCCTTTATCAATTAGATCTTGTTCAATTTGTGTAACAGCAACAGGCGCACCTTGACCACCTGATAAGGTATAAATAGTATTTCTTTTACATTCATGTGTGTTATCTTCAATTGAATCAAGATTAATACAGATTGGGATGGCTGCTATTGTTTCATAAGGATATTTTGCAATTAATTCAAAACTCACAGGTGTTTTCTCCTTTTTAGGATCAATGCTTTTTGCTTTTGCCTTGACTTTTAATTCAATATTTTGTCCATCAAAATATATCATGCTTTTTCCTTTTACATCAAATGGTTGGAACTCATAGATGTCAACATATTCTGATTTTACCATGTTTACTGCGTCATGCTGATCAAGTAATCCTTCAATACTAATTTTTCCATTTATTATGTCTGTTGCTCCTTGGTTGTGAATTTTAAGGGCAATGATAAATGAATCACCAAACTTAATTTCATTTTCTGGTTTATTTTGAACAAAGTTGAGTTTAAGTCCAGAAGTGCCTTGTCTAAAGTTTGGTCTTTCTGGAATTTGTCTTGTGATATCTTGGTCACCGGTAATAGTGGGGGTGGTTGTTCTGTCTGTTGTATAAAAATCTTTTAAATTACCACAGGAAGTTATTAAAAGTACAATTATAACTAAAAATATTATTTTTTTCATTCTATTTCTGATTGTCCTCCTAATACATTAAAATCATGTTTTTTTGTGATTTCATAATCATAATTAATGAATGAATCAATCTTAACTACTCTTACAACGTTTAAATCCTCAAAATTAGCTGCAGTTAATCTACATGGTGGTAATTTGATTTGATTACCTTTTTTGATCAAACTGAAGTCTCTTTCAAAGTTTGTTATAACTAATCTGTTATCTTGTTCTTCATATAAACATTGATTTGTGATTTCTAGTGAATGTTCTTGATCATTAAATTTTAACTTGAGTAATTCTACATTAATTTCATTTATTTTTAATATTTTTCCATTATCCATATTTTCAACTGAACTTTCTAATACAAATCCTTTTTCTCCTAAAGGAATTAATGGTTTTTCTGTTGCTAGATTAAGTCTTACAAATTCTGGTTCTGATTTTGAACTGTAATCTGTACTAGGAAATTTTTGAAGTAGTTTTCTTGCTCTTTCTTCCATTGTCATTTTTCCATAATTGTTTTTGCCAGTAAATAATCTTATTAAATTAGTATTTGTTTTTACTTTTTCTAATTTAGCAAAGAATTTTATAGTGTACTTGCCATCAGTTAAAGGTTCTTCAGGTTTGCAGAGTATTGTTTCTGTTATTTCATCTTTTCCTAGTTCAAGTGTTTCTGGAGTAGGTTTACAATTAATTGTGTTTTGGTTGTTTCCTTCTTTAATAAATACACAACCAAATTTAATAGGTGGAATCTTTTCTGTTGATTCTGTATCTTCCTGGACTGTTGGATCTTTTCCTTGGATTAAAACTGAGATTGGTTGGTTAGCAAAGTAAATTGTATTTTGTCCTGATTTGAAATCAACTTTAAGTGAAACATATTCTTCTATTTCCTGGTCTACTTCACCTTCAACTGTTTGTTCTGCTTCTTTTTTCAAACGATTTAAACATTGTTCAGGTGTTTCTCCACCTGATATGGTTCCTACTATTGTATCCATACTAATATAACAATCCCAAAACATTTTAAAGTCACTTCCCCAAGTATCATACCATCTTTCTGTTATTGCATCTTGTAATTCGTTTTGTTCTTCTATTGTTAATTGTTCTGTCATGTCTGCTAATCCTGCAACCCATGTTGATGAAATAATTATAAATATCCAAAATAATGCCCACGAAACAAAAACAAAAGTTATTAATTTGGATTCATTACCACGTCTTTTATTATAAAAAATACCCATAATTAACAACCACCAAGGCCAGATTGCATTGTTAAATATGTGTTGAACTATTGGTGTGCTTAATAAACCAAATTGTTTTCCTAATCCTGGTAAGAATACTTCTAGTGCAAATGCTGTTAAAATGTAAAAGAATGATTGCCAATGGCTTTCTGCTAATACTAACCATACTACTAAAAAGATTAATACAAAGAAATCTAGTTGTACACTTCCAATTGGCCAAAATAGTTTTACACCAAATAGTTTGATAAAGCTTCCTTGATTACCTATCCTAAAAGCATACGCTTTCCAATCAATCCACCATAAGAATAATCCTAACCATATAAGTGTATTATGGCCACCACTGAACATGTTTTTAACACCTTCTTGTGCAACACCACCCATAAGGCCCCCAGCACCTGTTATTCCACTAAGAATGTTCTTACTCCATTTCTTAAGTGTTGGTGTATAAGTATCTGTTCCTTTATCAAGAGCTTTTCCAGCTCCTTTAATAGCATTTGTAGCTTTTCCGAGTTTGTTTGCAGCATAATTGCCCCATTTATTAACTTGTAATCCAGTACCTTTTTCAATACCTTTTCCAAGCCAACCTCCAAAAGCTTTTGAACCTTTTTTTACACCTTCAGTAGCATCCATACGTGCCCATGCTTTAGCTTTACCCCAAAATTTTGATTTTTTCTGTTCTTTTTCTTCAATTTCTTTTTGTAGAACTTCACTTTCTTCTTTTGTTAATTCACCTTCTTTTTCTAATTCTTTGATTTTAACTTTTTCGAGTTCAAGTTCTTTTTCTTTTAGCTTACGCATGCCTGTTTTTCCACCTTTATCTCTGTATTCTTTTTGTTTTTTTTGTAAATCTCTTTGAAATTTGTTAAATTTTTCTTTGTAGTAATTAATATCTTCTTTTTTGTTTTCTTTTTTTGATAACATCATTAATTTGTATGCTAAATCTCTATTCTCTTGTAATGTTTTAATCACAGCTTCAGTCCCCTTTTGTTCATTTCCATAACCTTGCCAGGTTCCTTCCCTTTTCCTACGTTCTCTTTCTTTATGAATTTCTGATAGTTTTCCTTTTAGTTTTGCTTGGTCATCTTTTTGTTTCTGTTTTCTTATCTTTTTATCTCTTTTTTCTTCAAATTCCTCAAATTCTTTTTCTTGTTTTTGAGCTAAACCTTGGAGTAAGATAGATAAATTTTTTTGAACAGCTTTGTTATTAAGAAGATTTGGTTGTGATTTAATTGTTTGAAGTTCTGTTATCCTTTTATTAAGATTATCAAATTGTTTTTGTATATTTGCTGGTGCTTGTTCTATTTTAGAATGTGATTTTTGAATTTTTGCAAGTTCAGAAATAGCTAACTTTATTAACTTTTCAATATCTTTTACTGTTAAACTTTTGTTTTTGTCTTTTTTTTTAAATGAGAAAACATTAGGAGACAACCCTGCCTTTTTCCCCATCCTTTTTAGAAACAAATCCATTTTCCCTCTCTTTCTTTCACAAAAAAATAAAAAAAATTAATCTTCGTCGTTTTCAACAACTTCAACAATTAACTTTCTGATGTACATTGTCTTCTTTGGGACTATTTTTACTGTGTTAATATCTTCTTCAACATAATTGTTGATGTTTCTTTCGTAACTTTCCTCGCTTGTACTAAATTGCATTCTGTGGCCATTGACAATAACTTCTGCTTCTTTATCTTCTGTATCATCAGCAAATTCAAACTTAATTCTTACATAATTTTCATCAAGATCTTCATAAGTTGATTTGTTGATATCAAAGTCATATATCAAGTCAACTGATTCTTTTAATTCTGTTTTTATTTGAATTCTGTCAAGGAGATAGGTTCCTGAGTCAGCTTCAAATTCAAGATTGTTTTCGTGTATGTTTAAGTAGTCTGGAGAAAATTCAATTGGATTTAGTGAACCACAATCTGGAATTCCACTAAATATTTGGAAACTGTTTATTGAAACTTTTAATTTACCTACTTTTCCAACTTCACAATTGGCAAAGTATCTTAATCTAGCTTTTTCAAGATTAACTTTTTCTTCTTCTGTTAAAAAGAATGTTGATTTACTTTTTAATCCTGATAAATCTGTTATGTCAGCAATTACTTTGACATTTTTTAAAGTGTATTCATTTGTTCTCCAAAATGCAATTCCTGGGCTTGAAACTCCAAATTCAAGGGTATTATCAACATTTAATAATTCTTTTGAGAGTTTTATTGGGCCCATTGTGGAAGAATCTGACTTTTCTTTGAAAATCTGTTTCCCATTTAATGTAATAATAAGTTTTCCGATAGCTTCGTCCACATTGAATGTGAAAAGTACATTATCTGTGTTCTCAATATTATCCAATTTAAAGGTAATTTCAGCTTTAATTTCGTTGAAAACACTTCTTTGTGGATTAACTAATAATTCTTCTTTTATTATTTTGCCTTCTGTCATACTATACAAATTGATTGTGTTTATGTCATGTTCAATTTTATTTTGTGATAAATATGTTAATTTTCCTGGATTTTTTTCAAGTAGAATTGAAATGTTGTCATCACCACTACTACTTGTACCTGAATCAATACTACCTTCTTCTAAAATATCTCTCCTGTCCTCAGGAGGAAGAAATAATATGTATAAAACAATTAATAAGGCAATTATTGCAACAAGAGCTGCAGCCATACCACCTGTTTCTTGAGCTTTTTTTTTCATCTAATCACCCTTTTTAGTATGAATATTACTTAAATATTGAATAAATATATATATTTAAATATGTTTCTGTTTTTATAGAGTAAAATGAAGATAATTAATAGGGATTTTAAGAAGGGTGTTGTTAAGGTTAAAATCACTAATCTTGATGATTTATGGTACCTTAGCAATATAATTGAACCTGGAGATTTAATTAGGGGTAAAACTATAAGAAAAATTAAGATAAATAAAGAAGGAGATAGAAAAACAGCTATTTCTAAGAGGTCAATTTTTTTGGAAATTAAAGTGGAAAAGATAGAATTTCATAAATATTCCAATATATTGAGGGTTTCTGGTAAAATAACAAAAGGACCTGATGATGTGAGTTTAGCAAGTTATCATACATTTAATTTGGATGAAAATACTGTTATTGGTTTGAAGAAGGATAATTTTTTGAAATATCAAATTGATCGTTTAAAAGAAGCATCATCATTAAAACAATCAAAGATATTAATATGTGTTCTTGATAGGGAAGAGGTTTATTTTGCTTTAAGTAAACAGTTTGGTTATCAACTTTTGACATCTTTTGAAGGTGAAGTGCAAAAAAAGGAAATGAAAACACAAATAAGGAATCCCTTTTATTCTGAAATTATTAAGTTACTTGAGAAATATAATGAACAATATAATCCCAATAATATTGTGGTGGCAAGTCCTGCTTTTTTTAAAGAAGATTTGATAAAACAATTAAAAAATCAAGAACTGAAAAAGAAAATTGTACTTGCAACGTGTTCATCTGTAAAAGAAAATGCAATTAATGAAGTTCTTAAAAGACCAGAAGTTCAATTAGTTCTTAAAAAAGATAGAGTTACAAAGGAAGTAAATCTTGTTGAGGAACTTTTTAAGCAGATTGCTGTTAATGGGAAATCAGCATATGGATTAAAACAAATAAGAAATGTTGCTGATGCAGGTGCTGTTGAAAAATTATTGATCACAGATACTTTAATACAAAAGTCAAGACAACAAAATACTTATGCTCAAATTGATTATATTATGCGGCTTGTTGATCAAATGAAAGGACACATCTTTATAATTAGTTCTGATCATGAAGCTGGGAAAAAATTAGATGGCCTTGGTGGGGTTGGTGCTGTTTTAAGATATAAATTAAATTACTAATTTTGTCCCTGTTGTGTACAATTTAATTCTTTAAAGCTCTATACTCTTTAAATTTATATTTTAGACTTACAAAAGCTTTAAATATTAGTTATTGTTTATATTTTGTAAGTGTTTCAACTCAAGAGTTGAAACTTATTGTCATCCCGCAAAAATGAAAGTACTGCTGATGAATACAAAAGCGTAACATATTTAAAGTGGTACTACATATTTACTAAAAATTTAGGTGAAAACTCACCTAAAAGCAAAAGGGGGGAGGATTACATGATAGTTAAAGATGAATTTTTAAGTAAATTAAGACGATTTTTTTCTTTGAATCTGTATGAAGTAAAGATTTGGACAGCATTATTAAGTCGAGGTGTTTCAACTGCAGGTGAACTTTCTGATATTGCAAATGTTCCAAGATCAAGAAGTTATGATGTTCTTGAAAGTCTTGAGAAAAAAGGTTTTGTAATAATGAAACTTGGAAAACCAATTAAGTATATTGCTGTTCCACCTGCTGAAGTTGTTGAGAGAGTAAAAAAGAATATGAGAAATAATGCTGATGAAAAGATAAAGAGATTAGATGAACTAAAAGATACTGAAGTATTAAATGAATTAAATACTTTACATTCTCAAGGTGTTGAACTTGTTGAACCAACTGATCTAGCAGGATCATTAAGAGGTAGACATAATTTGTATAATCATCTTGAATTAACAATAAGAAATGCTGAAAAATCTGTAAACATTATGACAACCACACAAGGTTTAATAAGAAAAGTTGAAGGATTGAAACCAACTTTTGAAAAAATAAAAAAACGTGGTGTTAAGATTAGAATAGCAGCTCCTGTCACAAAAGAAGCAATGGCTGCTGCTAAAGATGTAGGTAATGTTGCAGAAGTAAGAAACGTGAAGAATATCAGTGCAAGATTCTGTGTTGTTGATGGGAAGGAATTACTTTTTATGGTGCTTGACGACAAAGAGGTTCATCCAACATATGACGTAGGTATATGGGTAAATACACCATTTTTTGCCAGCGCGCTAAATAACATGTTTGAACTAGCATGGAAAGATATGAAACCTACCAAATAAGGTTTTTCTTTTTTATTTTTTATTAAATAAATGAATTAGGTAGATATTAAAATGGACTTACAAAAATTAATATCAACATTGCATCCGTTGGAACGTACTGTTTTGATTCATTTAGATAAATTTTCTTCTTTTGAAGACATAGTAAAAATAACTAAATTAAAAGAAGTCGAAGTTATGCGAGCATTACAATGGTTACAAAATAAAAAAGTAATTGCTATTAAAGAAAATGTTAAGGAAATTGTTCAACTTGATAAAAATGGAGAAATTTATTTTAAAGAAGGATTGCCTGAGAGAAGATTTATTCTTGCATTGAAAAACAAAGAATTAACATTATCACAACTTATAAAAAAAGCAAATCTCAAAAAAGATGAAGTAAATGTTTCTTTAGGTTTATTAAAGAAAAAAGCTGCTGTTATGGTTTTACCAGGTAAAGAAATTAAGGTTAAATTAAGTGATTATGGTGAATCATTATTGAAAAAAGAATTATTAGAAGAACAATTTCTTAATAAAAGTTTTCCTGTAGATGTAAAAGATTTAAAGTCAGAAGAACAATTTGCATTAAAAGAGCTTAAGAAAAGAAGAAGTATAATTAAAGTTGATTTAATCAAGAAAAAATTTGTTGAATTAACTGAGCTAGGTAAAACTTTAGTTAAACTTGATATGAAACAAGGTGATGTTATTGAGAGATTAACTCCTAAAGTTATTAAGTCTGGTTTATGGAAAAAGAAAAAATTTAGAGCCTATGATGTAAGTGTTAATGTTCCAAAAATTTATCCAGCAAAACGACATTTTGTTAACCAAGCTGTGAATTATATTAAACAAATATGGCTTGATTTAGGTTTTAAGGAGATGACTGGATCATTAGTACAAACAGCTTTTTGGGATATGGATGCTTTGTTTGTACCACAAGATCATCCTGCTAGGGATATGCAGGATACTTTTTATTTATCTGACCCTAAATATGGACGGTTTTCTAAAGAATTTTACAGTAAAATTAAAGATGTTCATGAAAATGGTGGTAAGACAGGTAGTTTGGGTTGGCAATGTAAATTTGATGAAGAAAAAGCTAAAGAACTTTTACTTAGAACTCATACAACTGTATTAAGTGCACAAACAATTGCTGCTCTTAAGAAGGATGATTTACCTGCAAAGTTTTTTTCTGTTGCAAAAGTATTTAGAAATGAAACACTTAGTTGGAAACATCTATTTGAATTTTATCAGGTTGAAGGTATTGTTATTGATCCTAATGCAAATTTTCAACATCTTAAAGGTTATTTAAGGGAATTTTACAAGAAAATGGGTTATCCTGATGTAAGATTAAGGCCAGCACATTTTCCATATACTGAACCAAGTGTTGAAGTGGAGGTTTTACATCCAGTGAAAAATGAGTGGGTTGAACTTGGTGGAGCCGGTATATTTAGGCCAGAAGTTGTGGTGCCTTTGTTAGGATATGATGTGCCTGTATTAGCTTGGGGTCAAGGAATGGAACGTATTATTGCTGAGTATTATAAAATAACCGATATTCGTGATTTGTATAGGAATGATTTAAAACAATTAAGAGAAATGAGGATTTGGAATAAATAAAATGCCAACTGTAACATTAAATAAAAAAGTGTTTGAAAAACTTGTTGGAAAGAAATTACCTATTGAAAAATTGAAAGAAAGAATTTCAATGCTTGGAACAGATTTAGAAAAGGTTGATGGAAGTGAAATTACTGTAGAAATTTTTCCAAATCGACCAGACATGTTGTCTGAGCAAGGATTTGCAAGGGCATTTTCTTCGTTTATAGGATTAAAAAAAGGTTTAAGAAAATATGATGTTAAAAAAAGTTTAAATAAAATATTTGTAAAAAATCTTCCTAAAGAATGGCCTTATGTTGTAGCATGTATTGTAAAAGGGTTAAAGTTTGATGATGAAAAAATAAGAGAGATAATCCAAATTCAAGAAAAATTAGGTATGACTCTTCTTAGAAGAAGAAAAAAAGGTGGTTTAGGTTTATATCCGTTGGAAAAAATAACTTTCCCTGTAACATTTAAAGGAGAGGATCCAGACAAAATTAAATTTCAACCATTAGAATTTTCTAAGGAAATTACTGGTAAACAGATTCTTTCAAAACATCCAACAGGGAGAGAGTATGCAAATATATGTAAAAATTGGAAAAAATTTCCTGTTTTTGTTGATGCAAAAGGAATTATTATGTCAATGCCACCAATAATTAATTCACACACTGTTGGTAAAATTGATACAACAACAAAGGATGTATTTATTGAAGCTACTGGAACTGATCTTAATATTCTGATGAAAGCACTTAACATATTAGTAACTTCTTTAGCAGATATGGGTGGTTCAATCTATTCAATTGATTTAATTTATCCTGGTTCTTATAAATTTAAGAAGGTTGTTGCACCTAATCTTCAACCAAAAGAAATGAAAATTAATATAATTCATGTAAATAAGATGTTAGGGTTAGAATTAAAAGAGAATGATATTAAAAAGTTACTTGAAAAAATGGGTTATGGATATAAAAATAAAAAGGTTTTAATCCCTGGTTATCGTGTAGATGTTTTACATGAAGTTGATTTAATAGAAGATATTGCAATTGCTTATGGTTATGAAAATTTTAAAGAAATAATTCCTAATGTTGCAACAGTAGCAGAACTGTCCCCATTCAATAGTTTTGTAAACAAAATCTCTGAGATTTTGGTAGGTTTGGGAATACAAGAAGTGAACACATATCACTTACTTTCTAAACAAGAGTTAAATGATAAGATGCTTATTAATATGCCTGCAATTAAGGTAGGGAATGCTCCTGAAGAATATAATTATTTGAGAAGTTGGATAACTCCAAGTTTAATTAAAGTCCTTTCTAAGAATAAACATCATGATTATCCTCAAAAGATATTTGAGACTACGACTGTTTTTAAGAAAGATGATTCAGAAGAAATTAATGTTAAAGAATTTTTTAGATTAGGAATTACTATTTCATCTTCTGTTGTTGATTTTACAACAATAAAACAAATTTTTGATGCTTTGATGTGTGCATTTGATATTAAATATGAAATGAAAAGTGTTGAGCACAAATCATTTGTTAATGGAAGAGTGGCAAGAGTTTCTGTTGAAGGAAAAGATGTTGCTTATGTTGGTGAAATACATCCTGCTGTTCTAGAAAATTGGGGATTGGAAATGCCTGTGGCTGCTTTTGAATTAAATGTAAGTGAATTGTTTGAAATAATCAAGAATAAATAATTATTATTTTTTAACTTCTTTTTCTTGTTGTTTTGTTGCTTGTTTTTTTGGTATTTGTGGGTTTTTTTCTTTGGTTTCTACTGGTTTTATCTTCTTTTTTCTTACTTTTCTTGGTCTTGCTGGTGTTTTCTTTGGTTTTGTTGTTTTTACTTCAATACCTTCTGTTTTAAGCACATTTTTGACTTCTTCGGGTGTTGCATTCTTTTTGATTTTTAATACTTTATTAAGTGGTTCTATGTGTGTAATATTACATTTCCTTCTTCTTACTTCACCATCTATCATAACAAAGTTTTTATCCAGAATATCAATCACAATTGCTTTCTTACCTGCGTCTCTTCCTGCAATTTTTACACATAATCTACCAATTTCTATCATTTTTTAATACCTTTTTTAATTGTTATTCTCATACATTTAGAACATAATAAACCACCAAATGGTCTTTGTGGTCTTTTCTTTGTTTTAGGTAATTTTGATACATCTCTTGGAATACCTTTTAAAGGTTTTTTACACATACCACATCTAGTTGCTTTAGGTTTTTTCTTCCTGTAATGTAATTTAACCTTAGCACCCGGTGTTTTTACATATACTCTTCTTAAACTTCTTGATTTATGTTTTCCACTAACCATGTTATACCTGAAATTTTGGGGTATTTATAAACTTTTCGACAAAGTCGAAACGGTTTAGGAAATTTTGTTTCCTAAAACTTAACACTTTATATGATAGTAATTGTTCTATATTTAACTCTCTTCATAAAGTCGTTGCTGATTGTGATTCTAACATCATAATCTCCAGGTTTAACATTTTCTGGCATTTCTGCTAATACTAATTGGTTTATATCTTCTTCTTTCTTAAGATCAAATGGTCCAATTTTCCTTCTAACATTAAGTTCTTGTATTACAATTGTTACTGAAACGTCTTTTAATTTAGTTTCACCATCATTGTTCATAGTTACTCTTACTTGTAGATCTTCACCTTGTTCAAATTGATCATTCATAGTTACTTTATTCATTTTAACATGTTGTTTTGGACCAAATTTTCTGCTGTAGCTTCCTACATTTTGTCTTCCTTCAACAGCTTGGTACGTTGTAAAATGTGGTACATCAAATATTAATTGATTATTTTCATAACTTATGATTGAACATTCACTACATTCTTTACCATCTTTCATGATTTTAGGTTCAGTAAATTTTAGATTGTACATTGTTAATCTTGCTGGTTGATTTAAAGCAGGTATGTTGTTTGAATCAATAAATATTGTTGCCTCGGTAATTTTAACATAATCATTTATGTTAAGTGTTTTGCTTAAGTCTAGAGATTTACCTGAAAAGTCAATTTTACCATTTTGTGTGTTTTCTAAAACTAAATTATCAACATTAGATAAGTCTGCTTGTGATAAATCAGTTGTATCACCATCGAACCAATCCATTTTTGGTTGGTTGAAATTTATTGGATAAATTGTAAACTTGTAATCACCGTTCATCCTTGAACCAAGTTGTCTAATCATTACATAATACATTCCTGTTTGATCACATGTCCATTCAATTCTTGATCTTAATCCTTGATAGTCATCATTACTTATTAATCTTGTTTCACCATCAGTATCAAATAATTCCATATAAGTATCACCACTAATTTCCAATGTTTCCATTATATAGGTAATTCCTTGTTCTGCATGAAAATTAAAGTAATCTTCATCTCGGTTTGGAAAATTAGTATGTTCTTGTACAACATTGTTTGTTGATATTGTTGTTGCTTGTTGCCATGTATTATCTGGTTCAAATTCATCAACAGGGAATTCTGGTTCCTGTACTTGTACTGTTATTGACATTTCATTGTCTTCTAAATAAGCATCATTATAACAAGTTACCATAAGTCTTAATGTGTGTTCACCTGTAGATTGAGGTGTCCAACTAAATTCAACTTCATCATGGTCCATTTCTTCAATTTCTTCAAGAGTTTGTGTTCCAATCAATGTTGTTCCATCATATAGACTTACAATAATACTCTCAGCATCTTGGTCACCAATGTTTAATAATTCAACTTCAATTTCATTTTCATATCCTACTGTAAGTCTTCCATGTAAATCTATGAAACCTAATACATCTGCTCCATGTGTTCTTACAATAATTTCTTCTCCTTCTTCACTATTGCCTCTAAATAAATCATTTCCATTTGATAAGTTGAAATAGATTAAATGAAATCCTGGAGAATCAAATTCTGGAGATAAGGTGTAACTAACTCTTTCATATGGTTGTAATTGGTTTAGATTAGCTGATTCAACAAATTCTAAGTGAGACGTTATTTCTTCTTCGTTTTCACCCCAATATTGCATCATGTTTTCTAGTATGTATATATTAAGTGTTTCATAATCTGATGTATCAGGACCTCTGTTTCTAATGGTCAAGTTCATGAAAAAATTTTGATTAACAAATATTTCTTCTTCATCAGATATCATTTCACTGCTAATATCTAAATCATAGCCTGTTTCGCTTGAAACATGATAGATTTCTCTTTCATAAGAACTTTCTGTACCATTAATATTAACAATAACAATTAATTTTTTAGTGTTTACTGAATGTGGGATCCAATTGAATAATACGGTTTTGCCATCATGTTCTTCAATTTCTTCAATAGTTCCATGTGCAATTTGGTTACTAATTATTGTATTTCCATTTTCAATTTCTTCATAGATTGTATATGTAACATTATATACCTCTTCATTCTTATTATTCCATAAATATAATCTACATTCACTTTCAGCATTAAGGATTATTGGGTATTCAATTCTCATATGTTCAATTTCAATACCAAAACTTGAACCTCCTCCTGAGCTACCTCCTCCACTTCCACCGGAACTTGGTGGAACTGGTTCTGGTGCTGGAATAGGTTCGTCACTAAGAGCAGAACTTATTGTTATTAACAAAGCTATAATAATTGCAATACTAAATAAAAGTTTATTTTTCATTATTTTCCCCCCATTTTAATTATTCAAATATAAAAGAAATCACCAGTTTTTCATTTTTTAAGAATGGTAAATTGTTTATAAATGTTGTGCCAATATTTTACGGTTTTGTACTTAATTAAGGACAAAATTAATGTAATTTCATAACTTTCCTTAGAATAGAACTAAATATTATTGAGAATATAATGTAAGAACCAAGCCAACCTATTTGCCAACCAAACAAGTTCATTACTTTCATTGGTTTGTTATTTGTTTGAATTACTTTTACGACATCATTTTTTATTGGTTTTATTGGATTAGCATATTCTTGTTTATTTGAAATAATAATATTTTTATCATATTTTTTATCTTTGAATTGATAGTTGAGTATGTACTCACCTTTTTGACCTTTTAAAATCCAAACTGCTTTATCTTCGGTGATTATTTGAGTTTGATTGTTTAAGAATATTATTCCTTCTGGTTCAATATTTAGTGTTACTTGTCCTGTTGTACCTGGTTCAAATAACATAGCTGTTCTAAACTCTGTGTTAATCATTAAAGGGTCATATGCAAGATGTGCATTGAGCCAACCAAAGATGATTATAATTGGTAAGAATGTAAAAAGGGTTGGTTTCATACTATGTTTCATATATTCCATGTTAAGTGACATTGCATCTTTTTGTGCTTTCATCATCTTGTCTTTGTCATGTCTATGTTCTTTCATTGTATTTTGATGATGTTTCATTTTATCTTTGAGATCTTTCATTTTAACTTGATCAGTGGCCCATTTATAGATTAATGTCATGATTAAAGCTACGATGAATGAGATTATCATAAGTGCCCAAAAGTTTCCTAATTCTAATAATGGGTTAAATATTGGATTTAATAGTGTTTCAAACATTTTTTTACTCCATAAACTTTCTCATCATAGGATGCATATCCATCATATGTTGTTTTGCTATTTCTTCGTATAGTTTGTAGACGATCATAACTGTTAGTAATATACCTGTTCCTCTACTTAAGGCTCCTGTTAGGTCTGCTAGGGCTGCTAAGAAACCAACTGTTATTGCACCCATTACTGTTAATGGCCATATGTAACGATTAAGTAATGTTTCAAGTACTCTTTGATCTTTTCTAAAACCAGGTATTTGTAGTCCTGAACTCATTATTTGTTTTGCTTGTGATCTTGCATCCATTCCAGCTGTTTGTACCCAAAAAATACTGAAAATAACAGCACCTATAATCATAAATATGATGTAAACAGCAGCATTAGTTAAATCAGAACCCATTAATGTTCCATCAATGATTTTTCTTACAATGTCAGGTGAACTTAATAGAGCGACAAAACCTGTTGGTGTACCTGCCGATGTAAATCCTCCTAAAAAAGTAGGGTGGCCAACCCATTTTTGGAGCAATCGCGCCCATAATTGTACATTTGCCATTAATGCTGCCACTAATATAACTGGAATATTTGATGTGTAAATAAATGCAAGAGGCCATCTAATACCATGACCACGTACTCTTCCAAATGATAATGGAATTTCTATTTTCATTGCCTGTGTGTAAACAGCAATAACAAATACTAAAACAGTTGAAACTAAAGTTGCAATCTTTAATCCAGCTGTGATTGGATCTTGTTGGGCTAAAGCCCTAAATAGTTCTGGGATTGCACCAACATATGCATTTGGGTTTGTTGCAGGATGTAACCAGCTGAATGCTCTTATAAACATACTTTCTGAAACACCTGCTGCAATAAATAAACTGATACCAGAGCCAAAACCCCATTTACTAATAACTTCATCCATAAATAAAATAATCAAACCACCTAATGTTAATTGAATAACAAGCATCAATTGTAGTTGGAAAAATAAATTAGTTCCAGCATAAACACTTGAAGGTGCAAGACCACCCATAAAAACATAAATTGCAGCTTCAAATACAATAAAGAATATTGCTAATAGTTTTTGTACTCCTTGAAATCTTCTTTTTCCTTCATGACTAGTTAAGTCAAACTTTACAATACCTGAACCGTTTAATAATTGTAATACAATGGATGCTGTAACAATAGGACCAATACCTAATGAAATAATACTTCCAAATTTAGCACCAAGAATTATAGATAAAAACTCAAATTGTTGTAATGCGTTTTCACCAAGACCAAATAAAGGAATAAGACCCATTACAAAGAATAAAACAAGGATAATACCAGTCCACTTTAATTTTTCTTTAAATGATAATCTTCTTTGCTGAGGTCCTGCAACCTCAGGAAGATTCATTAATATTTTGTTCCAAAGGGACATTAACTTTTCCTCCAGCAGCCTCTATTTTTTGTTTAGCTTTTACAGAACAACTATCTACTTTAATCTCAAACTTATTTATAACTTTACCTTTACCTAATAATTTATTATAACCATGTTTGCCTAAATCAATATGATAAACATCTCCTTTTTTTTCAGCTAGTTTGTTTATTTTTTCATTAATGAATTCAATATTTACAATTTTAATATTCTTTTTAGAATGTGTGAAACCATGTTTTCCAAAATATTTTTTATTATTCCAAATAGCGGGTTTTTTACAATCCCCCCTCTTACCAGAGCCTGCTTTACCTCTTCCACCACGATTGCCTGCTCCTCTTCTCTTTTTCATAGAGCCACAACCATGTGTTTTTGATCCTCGATACTTTTTAACTTTTTTATGTTTTCTAAATACCATTATAACATCCTCTTAATAAGATCATTGATTTTTTCTTTTCTATTACCTAAAGCACCACCCAAACCAAAAGAAACTTTGATTCCTTTTCTTTCAAATCCCTTTCTTGGTGGGTGTAACCTGAAAAATTTTTTATCTACTGCTTTTCCATCTTTGGTTTTAGTTTTTTCTCCTCTTTTTTCTTTAAGTAATTTTGAAGTTTCTTCATTAATAAAACCATATGTAACATAATCTTTAACTTTTTTTATCATTCCACTGTTATTTACATTATTTTCAATAACAGTACAATAATTTTTTTTATGAAGTTTTAATCTCTTTAAGGTTTCTTTTATACCTTGATTTAGTCCAACATTTCCTCGAATCCTAATAATTGCAATTTTATTCTTCATTTTTTACCTTAGCTATTTCTCCATCAATTATTCCTAAATTTTTATATTCATTATCAGAAATTTTTAACTCACTTAATTGTTTTAAAGCTTTCATACAAGCTTTAATTAAGTTGGTTTTAGTTTTTGTTTGTCCTTTTACTTTTGACCAAACATCTTTGATTCCAGCTATCTTTAAAATTTTACCACATTCTTTTTCAATACAAAGGCCAGTTCCTTTTGGAGCAGGCATAATTGTAATCACACAAGAACCACATTTTCCACTAATAGAAAAAGGAATTGAGTGTGGTTCACCACATCCACATTGCCAACTTCCACAACCACGTCTAATTTTGATAAGGTTTAGTTTACCATTTCTGAATGCTTTTTCACGTGCAGGAACTGTTTCTTTACTTTTTCCATAGCCAATTCCTACATATCCATTATTGTTACCAACTACTGCATAAGCAGCAAACTTGGGTTTATTTCCTTCGCATGTCTTTTTTTGTGTCTGTCTAAATACTCTTCTTTGACCACCACCAAACTTTCCTTTAGATTGTCCAATTAACAATAAATCATTATTAAGATCTGGAATAAGGAAATCAACTATTTCTGCTTCCATTATTTTGAAACCATTATCAAGTATTTGATCTATTTTAGTTATTTTTCCTTCTTTTGTTTGTTTACCAATACTAGTTTTAGGTTGCCATCCTCCAATTTCTGGTTTAAGTTTCTTACTTTCTTCTACAACTTTTTTAGCATTTGTTGATTCTTCTGTTTCGATTGGTTCAGCAACTTCTTTTTTAATTGGTTCTTCAATAATTTTAGATTCTTCTTTCTCTTTTATGTCTTCAACCATTCTTTAGCACCTTTGATTTGATTTCTTCAAAATGTTCTGGTATTTTGTTTGTATCAATATTATTTTTTAAGTATTCTGAAAATTTTTCATTGTGTTCTTTTGCATAGTTTACTATGTGTGTTCCCTTGATTCTTTCTTCAGGAGGTAGTACTTCTTTTGAATGTGGAATTTCTATGCCTGCATCTAAAACACCTTTTAATGCACTGTAAATTTTACATCCTTTTACAGGTGTGTTAAGACCAATATCAAGTATAACCTCTTTGATACCTGCTTTTTTTGCTTTAATACCTAAAATTAAACCAGTTAAGTATGCTGCAGGTAAATTTTTGTTTTTTAATTTCCAGCCAAGCTTTTTAAGTTCTTTACTATGTGCACAAACTTTGGTTATATCTCCTTTCTTGTTATACTCAATAACTTGGATTATAATACTATTAAGTGACTTTCTAATAACTAATCTAGGTTTTTTAGCTAGTAATAACTTTAATCTTTTCTTATAATTTGTTTTTCCTTGTCTTCTTCTTTTATACCTTATAGTATATTTTTTTCTTTTTATCATTTTCTTCGAAAATTATAAATCCTTTTCATTTTTTAAGTAAATCATGCTCCTTTATGTATAATTTTATGTGTCTCTTATTTCTAAAAAAACCACCTTTTGCTTTTAAATAAAGATTTTTATATACTTTGTTAGTAATTTTTTCTCTTTCTTTTAACTCTGAAAGTAATCCTCTTTGTGCTCTAATTTTATTGATCCATTCTCTTTTTTTAGGGGTTCTTGCAGTAGATTTACCTTTCCTTGAACCATGTCCTTTTCTTTTACCTTTACTTTTTTGTTTCTTTTTTTTCCTTGCCCAAAATTTTGAAGTTCCTTTAGTTGGTTTTTGAATAATTGCTCTTTCTTTTATTAAGGATTTTATATCTTGTCTAGTTATAGCCTCTTTTATATCATCTATTCTAGATAAATCATATTTAATTTTATTTTTGGAACATTTCAATATTTGTCCTGCAAGTCTTTTTTGATGTTTAATTTTCATTTTTTCTTGATTAAAACTTTATCTTTTTCCTTTTTTTCTTCTTTAGCTTTTTCTTCTTCTTGTTCTATTTTTTGTGCTAAATCTTCTTCATCTTCCTTTTTATTTTCTTCTTGTTCTTTTTTTGCTTTTTCTTCTGCTTTTTTCTTTAACTCTTCTTTTTTCTTAACTTTTTCTTTTTCAGTTTTAGATTTTTTCTCTTTCTTATTTTTAATTTTTTCATCAATCTTTTTGATATATTCTTCAATGTTTTTAATATTTAGGATCTTAATATTTTTTTCTTTTAATTTTTTAACTATTTTTAACTTTTTCTTTGTTCCTAGTGAAGAGGATAATAATACACATTCATTATTTCCTGTTATTTGATCAATATCACTTTGATTTGTGATATAAATTATTTTTAACCCTTCTTTTGTTAATCCTTTTATTTTTTTAGGTGAACCCCAACCAATTTCCACTTTTCGTTTATATCCTTTAATACCTCTTCTCATTTTTGATTGAAGACCACGAGGTTTCCTCCATCCAGAAGTCATTGCTTTCTTGTGAGAGTCTTGTCTAGTAAAATTAGGTTTTTTCCTTTTAATTTTCTTTCTGTGTTCTAATAACTTATTCATTTTAGATCTTTACCATCCTTATGAACAATATATATTCCATCTTGGAAAATTCTTAAATCACGATTTTTAACTTTTGAAAGTAATTCAATGTCAGCAGCTGTTTGTGCTGTTAATTCTTTGTTACTGCCTTCAACAGTGATAATTTCACCATCAATTTTAACATTTACACCTTGTTTTAGTTTAAGTACTCGGGGTACTTTTTCCCCCAGGAAGTTTTTAACAATTAATTCATTGTTTTTCACACTTATATTTACTGGAAAATGACCTGCACATACTTTTAATTTATATAAATGCCCCTCACTAGCCCCTTTAAACATATTTTTAATGTGGGCTTTGAATGATCCAATAATCTTCTTATTGTTTTTTTTATCTTTTTTTGAACTGATACTTATTTCATTTGTATTAATCTTAATATTTATTCCTGGATACCTAAATTCACGGGTTACTTCACCATTTTTACCTTTAATTATTAGGATGTTCTTTTCAAATTTTACTTCTATTTTTTCAGGAATAATTAATTTTTCTTCCATCTTAATAACAATAAGCTAAAAGCCTACCTCCTAAGTTTTTCTTTTTTGCTTCTGTATGAATCATAATACCTTTTGGTGTTGAAACAATCATTAAACCAAAGTCTTTAGCAAGTAAGTACCTTTTTTCAAATTTTTCATATTCATCTTTTTTGACACTGTATTTTGGTTTAATTGCACCACATTTGTTAATTCTTCCAATTAATTTTAATCTTATAACATCTCCTTTTGAATCTTTAATAATAGTAAAATCACCAATATAAAGGTTATTTTTCATAATTTCAAGTATTTTGTTTAATACTTTTGAACTAGGTCTAATTAAACATACATGTTTTCCTACTTTTTCCATATTCAAAATTTTTGACAAAGCATTTGCGATTGGATCGTTCATTGACATTTTTTTACCCTCTATGAATATTGTTTAAATCCTATTTTGGTAGCAATTTCCCTAAAACATTGTCTGCAAAAATTTAATCCATATTTACGAATGTGTCCCCTAACACGACCACACCTTTCACATGTTCTTAATGATCTACCACAACTTCTCTTTTTAGGTGCATTATGTTTTATGTATTTCTTTAGTTTTGCAGGTTTTATTTTAAGTTGTTTGAAAACTTTATCGTGACTACCATAACTCATTTTATTCATCACCCATCTTAATATTATATTTTTTCTTCATAAATTCAATTGCTTCCTGTTTTTTTATTCTATGTTTTAAAGGAACTTTTTTTTGTTTGATTTTTCTTTTTCTTATTCTAAACCCTGGTCTTTCAAGAGTAACACATGCTTGTAAACCCATAATTCCTATCTCTGGGTCATATTTTGCATCTTTAATATCAATATATTCTGGAATTCCAAAAGAGATGTTACCAAATAAATCAAACTGTTTTTCATTTAAGGTAAAGCTTTTTGCGTCAAGTAATCTTAATAAGAGTTCTTCTGCTTTTTTCCTTCTTAAAGTAAGCTTACATCCAATAGGTAATCCTGGTCTTAATCCCCATCCAGGGATTCTTTTTTGTGTAATTGTCTTTACTGGGGTTGTTCCAGTAATATTTTTTATTAATTTCATACCTTTATCTAGAATATTCTGTTCTTTACCTGAACCAATGTTTAGTGTTAATTTCTCAATCCTAATTTTTTTCATGGAATTCATTCTAGTTTCATTATAGGTTTATCTTTACCAATTACAAAGGCATATTTTTTGAGTGTTTCGTATGTTTCACCTTTTTGTGTTTTAAATATGAACTTATTTCCTTTTATTTCTTCAACTTTCCCAATTATTCCAATATGTTTTCCACCAATTAAATAAATAGTTGAATTTTTTTCGAATTTTATATGATCTTTAATTTTTTGATCAGGTAAGGTAATAAGTAAAGAATCACTTGTGTTGTAACTATTTTTATCAACGATTATATTTCTTGAGTCGGTAAAATTGATTTGTATTTTACCCTTAAGAGTATGTTTGTTTAAAATTTTACATATTTTCATTTTGGACTCTTTTTCATCAATTTCAATTAGACTTAATCTACCCTTTTTATCAAAAATTATCCTATAATATTTTTTTATTGAAGGAAGAGATATAACATCCATAAATCCGACAAGGAATCTATGTTCCTTTATAATTTTACCATCAATCAAAATATTTTTATTATTAATAATTCTTTTACTTTCTTTTGTTGTTTTTGTTAACTTTAATATTTCTTTAAGTACTGAATTAATGGACATTCCAAATTTAAGGGGATGTGCACCGGGTTTAGGTCTTGTAATCCAGCAAATACCTTTTCTTTTAATGTTCCATGTTTTTGGTGTATTTAATCTTTTGATATGTTGTTTCATTTTTTTAACCTTCTTTTATCATCTAAATAAATTTCCATGATTGTAACATTTGATGGGTGTATTGGATAATTGGTTTTAGTACCATCCTTTTTTATTATTTCAATCCCTTGGATAAATATTTTTGATTTTTTTATATCCATTCTATCAATTTTTCCAATTTGTCCTTTAAATTGTCCTCTTAATATTTTAACTTTGTCTCCTTTTCTAGCACTTAAAGATCTTTTATTATATTTTTTTCTTAGTTCCTTTATAAGGTGACATCCCATAAATTTTTGTTTAATATGTAATGGAGCGTTCTCTAAATATTTCCTTTGTTTTCTTGTTTTTTTACTTTTTTCCCATGATTTTGAAAATTTTTTTCTCATTTTATCACTTATACAATTATATTAGCAAGTTTTGCTACGCCTGGCCATCGTTCACATGCTTCCTTTGCAATAGCACCTTTGAATATGGTTCCTTTTGGGTTTCCTTTGTCATCTTTTAATACAACTGCTGCATTATCCTCAAACTTAATTCTTGTACCATCAGCCCTTTTATACTCTTTTTTTTGTCTCACAATTACAGCAAAGACAACTTCTTTTCTCATCTCTGGTTTACCTTTTTTTACTGAAGCTAGTATAAGATCGGCAACTCCTGCTTTTGGTTTTCTTCCTTTAACAGTTTTTTGGCCTTTAACTGATATAACTTTAATTATCTTAGCTCCTGAATTATCACATGTTGATAACCATGATCCTATTTGGAGTCCTTTACTGATCTTTGCTTTTAGCGCTTGCATTTTCTTCCTTTTCCCCTTCTTCCTTTTTGATTAAAGGTTTTTCTTTAAATTTTGATTCTTCTAATGCTTCTTTTCTTTCAATATATCCTTTTTCTTTACCTAAAATATCAATTACCACATAATTTTTGGTTTTACTTAGTGGTTTACATAACATTATTCTTACAATATCTCCTTCTTTTGCATTAATACATGTTGGATTATGAGCTTTAATTTTAGTAATTCTTTTCTCGTATCTTTCATATTTTGGGATTAAAATTTTTCTGCCCCATTTAACAGTAATGCTTTTATGCATTTTATCTGATACAACAGTTCCTGTAATAATATTTCCTTTAACTCTCAAACTACCATGATGAGGACAGTTTTTGTCTTCACATTTTTTCTTTGGAACATTTGTTTTAATTCCAATATTTTTCATTCATTTCACCCGTTCATAGCTTCTTTTTACTAATTTGTAACCATCAATTTTGATTGAATGATTGTTAACTTTTGTTTTCAAAATAATGTTTTTTTTGAAAACTGTTTTGATCTTATCACCTTTTTTTATTTTTAATGTGTGTTTTGTTTCGTCAATTATTTTTCCTTTGATTCCAATGTTACTTTTATTTTTTGAATTGATTATTTCAATGTTTAATCCAATCAATTCATGTTTAATGATATCTTTGATATTCATTTTTTTTAGCTCACCAAAGCTTTTTTGAAATTTTTTTATTTCACTTCAATTGTTTCGGCTGGAAAGCCCATTTCAATCAAAATTGCTTTTACTTTGTTTTTGTGATTTCCTTGTAACTCAATTTTGTTTTCTTTCCATGTCCCTCCACACGCAAATTTGGACTTAAGTTTTTTTGTGAGATCCTTCATGTTAATGTCTTTTCCGTCAATTCCTTCAATTTCAGTATATATTTTTCCAAATTTTCTTTTAGTTGTTGTTACTTTGATCCTTTGACTTTCTTTTGCTATTGTTTCACAAACACAAAGTTCTTTTGGTAAGCCACATTGTGTACATATTTCTGACATATTCCTCCTCATAATTTTTTTTGATTCAAATGTGTTAAGATTCTGGCGATTGTTTTTTTTGTAGCTTTAATCTGGCCAGGACTTTTAAGAGCAGTACCTGTTGAAATTTGGACTCTTTCTTTCATAATCTCTTTTTTTAGTTCTCTTAATTTTTCTTCTAATTCTTCTTTTGTCATACTTTTAATGTCTTTACTTTTTAGTATTACCATCTTCTTGCTCCTTTTTACTTTGTTTTTTTGTATTTTTTTCTTTTTGTGTTTCTTCTTTTGGAAGTTTTTTTGAAGATTTCTTCTTATCTTTTGCTTGTTTAATAACTTCCTTTTCTTCCTTAGGTTGTTCAGTAACTTCTTCTTTAATTTCATCTATGAATTGAATATTATCTGGTAATTTTTCTTTTATCCATGGTGGCATTATACTTACTTTAATACCTATACTACCTGTTTTAAGCTGTGCTGTTTTGTAAGCGATTAAAACATCATTTACTGCTAATTCACCACATTTTTTTAGATAACCGGTATAAAATCTCCAACTTCTTGCTCTTGCACCAGGAATTTTTCCACTCATTATTATTTCTATTCCAAGAGCACCGGAATTCATAACATCTCCCATTACTTTGTGTCCAACACCCTTAAATTTTCCTGTGCCATATTTTTCTAGTGAGTTAGTAATTCTTTCAGCAACAATATTTGCATCTAAATTAACGTTTTCAACTTCCGCAATTTCGATTTGTGGATTTTCTAAACCAAATTTTGTTTTAAGTAATCCTGTAAGTCTTTTTATGTTAGAACCTTTACTTCCAACGACTAATCCTGGTCTTGAAGTGAAAATTATAATTTTTTCTCCAAGAGGTGTTCTTTGTACTTTAGTATGTGAATGACCAACTCTGTTTAAATTATCTGAAATAAATTTATGTACTTGAAATTCCTTTTTCTTTTGTTTAACTAGGTTTCGCTCGATCATTTTTTGGTTTCCTCTTTAGTTTTTGTAGGAGTTTTTTGAGTTTTATTGTCTTTTTTTTGTTCTGTTGGCTTAGTTTCTTTTTTAGGTGCTTCTTCTTTTGTTTTTTTTGGAACTTCTTTCTTTTTTTCTACTCCTTCTTCAACAATTACTTCAATATGTGATCTTTTCATTTTTCTTCTTCTTTTTCTTCCAAAATGCCAAGGTCTTCTTGCTTTACTAGCTTTGATGAATTTTAAAACTAGATTTCCAGTGCTTAATCCTTTAAATTGTGCGTTTGCTTCAACACTTTCTATTAAACTTAATATTTGTTCACATGCTTTTACAGGATAACGTCCTGCTGCAATATTACCTCTTTTATGGCCCATATCTTTATTGTATCTTTTGAATGGGATGGGTTTCTTTTTTTGAATTGCACCTTGTAATATACTCTTTGCTGTTTCAAGTTTTTTATTTCTTAAAAAATTACAAATTTCAACAGATTGTTTTGTTGAGATAGATAAATCTCTCCCAACTGCTCTTGCCATGAGCTCTTTGTTATAATTTTTTGTTGAATATTTGTATTGTGTCATAATTACCTCACTGATATAGCTGCACTTGATCTTGTTGCTCCAATACCAGGTGCACTATGTTTAACTCCTTTTCTTGTTAATGTGAATTCTCCTAAACGATGAGCAACCATTTCTGTTTGAATTGCTACTGGAACAAATTCTTTTCCGTTATAAACATTAATAGTTAATCCAACCATAAATGGTAAAATTATCATAGTTCTACAATGTGTTTTAATAGTTTTTTTACCCTTTTTTATATTTTCAATCAATATTTTTTGTTGATCTGTAAAACCTCTTTTAAGTGTCCTTCTAATCCTTGTTGGAACTAATTCAATAAATTCTTTTAAGCTTAACTTTTTTAATTCATCTAATGTTTTTCCTTTGTATGTGAATTCTTTTTTTGCCATTTTAGTTTACTTTTTCTTCCTCCTTCCGGTTCTTTTTGCAGCAATCATACCAACTTTTCTACCAGGTGGAGCGTTTCTTGGCATAGGTTTTGCTTTTGATTTTCTAGATGAACGTGCATTTCCAAATGGATGATCAACTGCATTCATGGCACTACCACTTACTTTTGGCCATAATTTATTTTTAGCTTTCATCTTAAAGAACATTGTACCAGCTCTTAGTAATGGTTTTTCTGTTCTTCCACCACCTGCTATTAATCCAATACATGCTCTACATTTTTCATTAAACATTTTCTTTTTCTTAGAAGGCAATTCTACATTAATTTCATTTCCTATTTTTCCTATAACTCTAGCACATGTGCCTGAAGAACGTACGAATTTTCCACCGTCTCCAGGGTTTGATTCAATATTATATATTTGTGTACCAATTGGTAAATCTTTTAGTGCAAGAATGTTACCATTATTAATGTTCTTTCCCCCTGATTCTACACTGTCACCAACTTTTATGCCTTCAGGAGCAATCATTAATATTTTTTCATTATTTTCATACCTGATTTCTGCAAGAGGTGCTGAATGACCTTGACAATGAATTATATCTATGACAATACCTTTGATTATTTTATCAGTGAATTTGTTATGGGTTGCTTTACCTTTATATCTAAAACTTGGTGCCCTATACCTTGGGCCTCCTTTTCCACGTGCTTGTTGTATTAAATTTTTACCCATATTTAATCACCGTTACATTAACCCCATTTGTGTTGCAATGTCAATTGCAGGGTTATCCTTGTTAAACTTAACATAAGCTCTTTTTTCTCCTTTTGGTGTTAAAAAAGTATTTACTTTTTCTACTTTAACTTTAAAAATTTCTTCAACAGCTATTTTAATATCCTTCTTTTTTGCTTTTTGATCTACTACAAAAATTAATTTGTTTTCAGATTCCATTAATCTAATTGATTTTTCTGTTGCAAGTGGGTTTTTGATTATTTTGTATGGATCCATTTTACACCTTATAAAAATAATTTCTCCTTTTCCATTTTATTGATAGCATCTTCTGAAAATATTGTTAATCTTCCTACATTTGCACCAGGAGCTAATATGTCTGCATTCAAATTTTTGACACTAATAATATTACAACCTGGTATGTTTCTGACACTTTTTGTTAATTTACAATCTTCAGACACAACTATTAACGGACCGGTCTTTTTTTTATATTTTCTTCCTCTTAATTTTCCTTTTCCAGCCCTTATTTTTTTGCTACTTGCCCTTTTAAGTTCTTCTTTTAGTCCTAGTTTGACTAAAAGTTTTTTTACTTCTTTGGTTTTGTTAATTTCTTGAATTTTTGAATCAATTATAAATGGATAATTATTAGGAACTTTATGTCCTCTTTTTTCTACTAATTCTTTGTTAATTGTTGCACTAATTGCACTTCTAATAGCTTTTCTTTTTTCTTTCTTGTTTATTTTTTGTTCCCAATTTTTTTCAGCTTTTGGTGGATGTGCTCTTCTACCACCAACAGTACCTGGAACAAGTGCACCAACCCAATTCATTCTTGTTCCTCTTCGACTTAAAATTTTTCTTGGAACTCTTGAAATTCCAAAACCATAACATCCTCTGTATTTTTTTCTTCTTTTGGAAACTTGTGCTGATACTTTTTTACCTGCTCTTGAATCAGAACCATACTTTTGTCTTTTATGACTTTTAATAGCTAAAACCGCTCTTAATATTAAATTTGGTCTTATATCTTCTTTAAACTGTTTAGGTAATTCTTTTGTGGCTTTTTCCTTCCCTTCAATGTCTAATAATCTTATTTTCATCTTTATTTACCTTGTTTTGATTCTAAACTGATATATTTAATTTCAGGTACTTTGTTTAAAATTTTTTTGTTTGGTCTTATTGTATCAGTAATAATGACTGCTCTTTTCTTACTCCCACCAATAGAACCTTTTAACATAAGATAATTGTTTTTTACAAATCCAAAATTAACAAAACCACCTTTTGGGTTTATTTCTTCAGGTTTATCACTAATTTTTAATAACCATTTATTATATTCAGTTCTTTGATGAAAACCCATTTTACCAGCGTGTGCAACTGTCCATGTTCTACTTCCTGTCCATGCACCTAAGTTAGCTGGACCACGCTTTGTTTTCTCTGATTTGTGTGATCTAATTTTAACGCCAAATCTTTTTACAGGGCCTTGATACCCTTTTCCTTTTGTAATTGAGTGAATATCAACTTGTTGTCCTTCTTTGAAAACATTGTTAACAAGTAATTCTTTTCCAAGATTTTCTTTGGCAAACTTTAATTTGTCTTCTTTTGAACCACCAAGTGCAACTTCAATTATTTCTGGCTTTTTCTTTCCAATACCAGTTAATTTAGGTTGTGAATAAACTAATATTTTTAGATCGTCAAATTCTTTAATATCTTCTATCTTTAATTTTTGGGATTTAGGTAATTTTATTTTTCTTATAAGTTCTTTGTCATTTTTTTGAGCAAGAATTTGAGAAAGAGGTTGTAATCCATGATAGGATTTTTTGTAGAATCTGATGCCAAGCACCTTAATTGGTGGGCATTCGATAATTGTCACTGGAATGAAAATCTCTGAGCCTTTGGTTTTTGTTGTTGCTCTGTTATCAATTGCTATAATATGTGTCATGCCTGCTTTATAGCCAATAAAACCTAGTGGTTTAACCTCTTTTTTTGTAATCCAAGATCTAACTCTAGCATAATGTCTTTTGGCTCTCTTACGAGGCCAAAATTGTAAACTTCCTTTTCTTGGACTTCTTGTTGTTGGCATATTAAATTAGCTCCTTGTATTGCCTCTTTTTTAAAATACACCTTTTATTGAAGCCTCTCAATAGAAAAAACTTGTACTGAAAAGCTTCTTTTCAGGCATTGGTTTACACGTGTTCAAACCCCATATTTAAACACTTTAAGTCTAAAAAATGGGGCTTATTTATAAAGGTTGTGGTCTTTTTTTTGAGGAAGATTAGGTAATGTGATTATCTTCAAATTTGAGTAGATTTATATATCAATAATGTTTTTTTTGTTGTTATGAAAAGAAACTTATCAAGTATTGAAATTCATTATATTGTAAATGAACTTCAGATTTTAGTAGGTAGTAAAATAGATAAAATTTATCATGATAAAGTTAATGTTTTATTCCAGTTGCATGTTCCTAATAAAGGTAAAAAATTGTTGAGAATATCTGGAAATTTTATTTATTTGACCAAGGAGAAAGGAAAATATGATTCTCCAACTGGTTTTTGTATGTTTTTAAGAAAAAAACTTACTAGTGGAAGAATTAGAGAAGTAAAGCAGATTGATTCTGAAAGGGTTGTTAATATTGAGATTGAAACAAAGGATGAAAAATTTAATTTAATTGTTGAATTGTTTGGAAAAGGTAACTTAATTTTATTAAAAGATAATAAGATTTTGAGTGCAATTGAATATAAAAAATGGAAAGATAGAACAATTAAACCTAATGAGTTATATAAATCTCCTAGAAGAGAATATAATTTTTTTAAATTGACTGAAAAGACATTAAAAGAATTGTTGGGAAAATCAAATAAAGAAAATTTAGTAAAATCTCTTGCCCTTGAATTAGGTTTGGGTGGAATTTATTCAGAAGAAATATGTTTAAGATTAAATATTGATAAGAATAATAAACCTTCACAAGTGAAGGATATTAAGAAAATATTAAAAGAAATTAAGAAAATTACAAAAGAAAAGATTAGTGCTCAAGTTGTTAAGGGAGATATTATTCCCTTTAATTTAAAAGTTTATGAAAAAGAAAAAAAAGAACTTTTTAAGAGTTATAATGAAGCACTAGATTATGTTTTATCAAAACAGGTAATTCAACCTCAGATGGAAAATAAAGAAATTACTAAATTAAAGAGGATTATTGTTGATCAAGAAAAAACCATTAAAAAACTAAAAAACTCTGAAAAAGAGAATAAAGAAAAAGGTGAGACTATTTATAACAATTATCAAATCATTAAGGAAATTCTTTTAGAACTTAAAAAAGCAAGAAAAAAGTTTTCTTTTAAGGAAATTAAGGAAAAATTAAAAAAGCATGAAGTTGTTAAAGAAGTTAATAGTAAAGAAAAGAGTGTGATTGTTGAGATAAAATGAAATGTATAATATTAGCTGCTGGTTATGCAACAAGGTTGTATCCTTTAACATTAAATAAACCAAAACCTCTTCTTATGATTGGTAAAAAACCTATGATGGAACATATTCTTGATAAAATTAAATTGGTTGATGAAATTGATGAAATCTTTATTGTTACAAATAATAAGTTTTTTAGTGTTTTTGAAGAATGGAAGAATAATTTGAATTTTGATAAGAAGGTTAAGATTATTAATGATGGTACTTTAACTAATGAAGACAGACTTGGTGCTGTAGGTGATATGGCTTTTGTTATTGAAAAAGAAGATATAAATGATGACTTAATGATAATTGGTGGTGACAATTTGTTTGAATTTAGCTTGGCTGTGCTGAATGAGATCTCAAATAAAAATAATGCTTCTGTTATTGCAATATATGATTTGATAGAAAAACAAAAGCTTGCTAAAAAGTTTGGTGTTGTTGAGGTTGATGAGAATAATAAAATAATTGGTTTTGAAGAAAAACCAGAAAACCCAAAAACTAGTTTTGCTGCGACTCTTTGTTACATATTTAAAAAACATGATTTAGTGTTGTTTAAAGATTTCATAACCTCTAAAGATAGGCCCGATAATATTGGAGAAGTAATTAGGTATCTTGTGAATAAAACAAATGTTTATGCAATGATTTCTAGTGAAAAATGGTGGGATATAGGTAATAAAGAACAGTTGGAAGAAGTGAATAAAATTTTCCAAGAAAAATCTTAAAAAAAGGTGGACAGCTTTCTTAGTTTCCCGTACATAAGTACAGTACAGCTAAGAACGGAAGCTTGCTTAACTTCTGTGTTCGAAATGGGAACAGGTGAACCAAGCCCCTATGACCGTCCAATTACTGAAGATTAAGTAGTAATATTTAAATATTATGATTTTTTAGAGCAAATAAAGGGGGAAATAAGGTATTAAAATGAAAATAGCCATAATTGGAACAGGATATGTTGGATTAACAATTGGAGTTTGCTTAGCAGAATTAGGTAATGATGTGATCTGCTTAGATGTTAATCAAACTAAAATAGAAAATCTTAACAATGATGTTCTTCCTATTTATGAGCCTGGTTTAGATGAGTTGTTTAAGAGGAACAAAAATAGAGGTAGATTAATTTTTACTACAGATAAGAAAAAAGCAATTGAGGATTCTTCTGTTATTTTTATTGCAGTTGGTACACCAATGGGTGAAAATCATGAAGCCGACTTGAGGTTTGTAAAGGCAGTTGCAGAAGATATTGGTGTTTTTATGAATGGATATAAAATTGTCGTAAATAAGAGTACTGTGCCTGTTGGTACAGCTGATATGGTTAAAGAAATTATTCAAAAAAATCAAAAAGTTCCAACTGAATTTGATGTTGTTTCAAATCCTGAGTTTTTGAGAGAAGGTTCTGCAATTAAGGATTTTATGGCACCAGATAGGGTTGTTGTTGGATCTGATTCTGATAAAGCAAAAAAAGTGATGAATAAGATTTATAAATCAATGGTAAGAACTGGTAAACCAATATTACATACTGATATTAAGAGTGCAGAACTAATAAAATATGCTTCGAATGCAATGCTTGCAACAAGAATTTCTTTTATGAATGAATTATCTCATTTATCTGAAAAGATTGGAGCTGATATAAAAAAAGTTGCCCAGGGAATTGGTTTGGATCAAAGGATTGGTGCAAGATTTTTACAAGCTGGAATTGGTTATGGTGGTAGTTGTTTTCCAAAGGATGTTCAGGCACTTATACAAACTATAAAAAAGAATGGTTGTGAAGCTAAGATATTGAATGCTGTTGAAGAAGTAAATCAAAAACAAAAATTATCTTTAATACCAAAAATACAAAAATTAGTTCCTGATTTAAATGGGAAGTTAATTGCAGTATGGGGTTTAGCGTTTAAACCTAAAACAGATGATATAAGGGATGCACCATCTTTGTTAATTATTAATGAATTAATTAAGTTTGGTGCTAAAATAAAGGTTTTTGATCCTATTGCAATGGAGAATGCTAAAAAGATTTTGTCAGGTGTCAATTATGCAGAAAATCCTTATGATGCTGTTGAAAATGCTGATGCTTTGGTTCTTGTTACAGAATGGAATGTGTTTAGGCAGTTGGACAAGGCTAGGATTAAGTCTTTGTTAAAAGAGCCGAATATAATTGATGGAAGAAATATGTGGGATCCAAAAGAAATGAAAGAGTTTGGTTTTAATTATATTGGTGTTGGGAGATGAGAAATGGCTCTACAAATCATAAAAGAAAAAAATATGAATGCTCAAATTGAATTTTATGTAAATAAAAAGCTGCCTGTTGGTGAGAATTCTGTTAATGTTCTTAAAAGAATGGCAAAAAATCCTTTAATACATAAAAAAATAGTTGCTCTTCCTGATTTACATTATAAGTATGGTAAAAACATACCAACTGGTGTTGTTGTTGCTTCAAAAGTTATTATTCCTTCATTTATTAATGCTAATTGTGGAATGAGTTTGATTAAAACAAATCTTAATATTAAGGATATCTCAGAAAAGGATATAAAAAATATTTTTTTAGAGTTAAAATCAAATATAGTTCCTAAAGTAAGGGCAAAGCCTGTGATTTCTAAGGATGATGTTTTATCTATAATAAAAGATGGAATTGGATGGGCTGAAAAAAAGTATGGACTTAGTGGTTCTTATAAAAATAATGTAGAGTATAATGGAAATTTGTTTAATAAAAAAGGAAATGCTAAAGAAGTAATTTCTTATCTTCCAAAGTATTGTATTAATATTGGGAAGTACTCATTAAGAGTGTTAGGAGTTGGAAATCATTTTTTAGAAATGCAGGTTGTTGATAAGGTTTTTGATAAGAAAATTGCACAAAAATTAGGAATTAAGAAAGGGCAGATACTTTTTATGATACATTCTGATTCTGGTTCTTTTGGTTTATCAATTCATAATTGTTTTTCAAATAAACTTTCCAATTCATTAAGAAATAACTATAAATTAGCCTATTATCAAATTTATTCTGATTGGTTAGAAAAAATACCTTTTTTGAAAAACGTGGTTAAATCAATGCATTTTTTCATAAATCGTTTTGTTAACACTTTATATTGGAGATTTAATTCTTCTTTTAAAAATGATTTTAATAATATAAAATCAATTAAATCTTCTTCAAAATTGGAAAAGATGTTTTTGTATTCACAATATGCTGCAATTAATTATGGTTATGTAAATAGGGCAAGTATGTTCAATCTCTTGAGATTGTCCTTAGAAAAAATTAAAGGTGTTTCTAGAGATGATGTTACATTACTATATGATGTTAATCATGATTCATTACATAAGGAAAAAATTGATAAGAAGATGTTGTATTTGCATAGGAATGGGGCTAGTGCTGCTTATCCTAAATCATTTTTTAAAAGTCACAAAGTGTTTAGATATACCGGACAACCTCTTATAGTTCCTGGTGGGTTTGGTTCAAACTCTTTTATTTGTTGTGCTAAAAATGGTACAAAAGAAACATTTTATTCTGTGAATCATGGATCTGGTAGAGTTATTAGTAAACAAAAGTCAAGAGTTAAATTTACTAAGAAAAGTGTGATGGGTAGATTGAATAAGAATAAAATCAAGTTATTTCATCTAGGGAAAACTAAAATAGAAGAAGAAGCACCAAATTGTTTTAAGGATATTTCAGAAGTGATTAAAGCTATGAAATCAAATGATCTTGCATCTATAGTTGCAAGGACAAAACCATTGGCTATACTAAAAGGTTAATAAAATTTAGAAGGTTAATAAAATGATAATTACTTTTTCAGGTGTGGATGGAACAGGGAAATCAAATCATATGAAAGAAGTTATTAATTTTCTTAAGTTAAAAGGTTATAAAGTAACTTCATTACATATGGTACATTTTTCTTTGTTTGGCTTTTTTTCTAGAGTTATGATAAAAGGAAAAAGTAAAACTTATAAAAAAGTGATGAAATCACAGTTTAATGTTTCAAAGAAATCATTTTTGAAATCTGTGTTGCATTTCTTGAGAGGGATTTCTTTGTTTTTTGATATTATACATTTTTATTTTGTTGTTTTCATTAATAAGATTTCGGGGAAAGTGGTTGTTTGTGATAGATATTTTTATGATCTTCTTGTACATTATTTATTTTTGGTGAACAAGCAGAAGAGTTTATTTGTAAGGTTCTTTTATAGTATTGTGCCTAAACCAGATGTTGCTTTTTTACTTTATCTAAAACCAGAACAAGCTTTTAAGAGAGCAAATGAATATAATCTTAATTATTTTATTTTTAAGGATAAAGTATTTGGTAGATTGTATTCTAGATTAGGTGGTCTTTTTGTGAAGATAAATACTAAAGGAAGGTTTGATAGTGTTCAGTTGGAGATTAATAACTATCTTAAGAAAAAACTTTCTTTATAATAAGAATGTCTTGTTTTTTAATTTCTCTCATTATTATTAATAGAAGTAAATAAACAATTGATATACCTGCATAAAGAGGAATAAGCATAAGACCTTTAACTTCAATTAATTTTGTAATTCCAAAAATAATTAATCCACTTGCTATGATTCTTATAAAGCTAGTGATGCTCATTACTTTACTTATACTTTTTTGAATGATTAGGATGCTTAATATTACTCCTATAAATGTGGCAATTGTTAATGATAAAGCACTTCCAATTATATTAAATTTAGGTATGAGAATAAAATTAAGTATTATTGTTATAATCATTGTTGTTAGACCTATCTTAAGGCTTGTTTTATGTTTACCAACACTATTTAATATTGTTAGTGCAATATTCATAAAAGTAAGGAATCCAAATCCAAATATTAAGAATATCAATATTTCACTTGTTAAGTAATATTGTTTAGAGTAAAGCAGTTCTACAACACTTTTTGAAGTTGCAGCGATAAGGAAACAAAACAGAGATAAAATTATAATTGTGAATCTTGAACTTTCTTTTACGTAAAATGCTTTTTTTTCTGAATTTTTTTCATAGTTTAGTTTTGCTATTGTTGGGAAGAGTACAACTGGTAAAGATGCTAATATTAAAAATGGTATTTGACCAATTGAGTTTGCAGCAGTATAAAACCCTGCATATGTGTTTGCGATGGTAACGTCTAGTAAGGATTTTACAAATGCTGTTCCAATTACAGGGAGAGCGTATAGGATAGCAGTTGTTCCTATAATAGGGCTTACTAATTTAAGGACATCTCTTTTTCTTATTTTGATTTTTTTAGGTGCGAAAAAGTCACCAACAATTACATAGTTTAGTAGAAAAGTTAGTATTGTAGCAATAAGGAAACCTGCTATTGCACCACCTACTGAGTAACCTAACAATACTGCTGTAATTATTATAGAAACCCTTAGAACAGCATACACTACTCTTATGAAAGCTTGTTTTTTAAATTGTTTTTGTCCATTAAGATATCCTTGTAAAACTCCATAAAGTGAATTTGGAATAATAATAAATGCTGAGATTGCAATTAGTATTGTTAGTGAAGGGTCATTGAGTAAATATGCTATTATTTTTGATGAGAATGCATAAATTATTGACACAGAAGTTCCTATTAAGAATATGATAAAAAGTAATCTGTTTTTTATACTGGGTGCATTTTCTTGGTTTTCACTTACAAATTTTGATGTTGTTTGTTGAATTGATGATAATAATATTTTTGATATTGCACTTAAGATACCTATTACAACACCATATATTCCAAAATTTGCAGGACCAAGAATTCTTGCTAAGATTAAG
This sequence comes from uncultured Methanosarcinales archaeon, assembly GCA_964388715.1. Lineage (GTDB taxonomy): Archaea > Nanobdellota > Nanobdellia > Woesearchaeales > CAYMBN01 > CAYMBN01. Next base: position 16,133 of record CAYMBN010000005.1, on the reverse strand, counting down.
TATAATAAATAGCCCAATATTGTTGCTATAAATGTTGATGCTGTTAAATACACTCCACCTTTTACAATATTTGTTTTTTGATTTAAATTCATAAAATAACTAATTTTTTCTTGGTTTATAAATCTTGTTGTATATTATTCTTGTTGTGCATTCATAAGGTGGTTTAATAAAAGTGTTTATTACAGAAAGTGATTATAAATTTCATTTGCTATACTTGTAATGTGTTTGTCATCTAAAGTAATTCTTTCGTCATTAAAGAAATCAAGACTTCCTTCAAGAACAGAGTTAAGGACAGCGTTAATAAATCTATATTTTTTTTCTTGAGTTATAAGAGTTTTCTGCTCTACTATTTTGAAAATGTCAATAAGTTCATAAAGATTTCTTATTTTCCATACAAGTCCTGAAATATCATAAAATACATTGCCTAAATTGATTACTTTTTTGTCATATAAAATTCCTTCCCAACCAACAGTTGAGTTGATACAAACTATAGCTTTAGATTTTTTGATGAGATTACTACTAGGTTCATTGGGGTCTATTAATACTACATTAGGAATTTTTCTTATTTCATTTAATGTTTTTAACTTATTGCCACCAATGTCATTTGGATGTTCTTTTACATATAATTTATAATAAGAAGGTATGCACTTTGTAATGTATTCAATAAGCCAGACTGGATTAGAGAATTGTGGTGCTCTAACAATTATTTGTGCATCCCAGAAAACATGCATTGGAAAAAATATAAAATCTTCTTTATAATTTGGTTTTGAATATAAGTGTTTAGCAAAGTGTTTTCTTATTGATCTCATAAATTGTTTAAAACCTATCTTGATAATGTTTGAGTAAGGGTTTCTTCCTTTTTCTACAAATGTGTTTATCCACAGTCTTTGTAAAAATAATTTAATGTTTGAAAGGTTTACTCTTGCAGGTTTTGTTGCTGGAATAGATTGAACAAGATGTTTTTGTTTGACTGTTTTTGTTATTGAGTCAATGAATTCTTTTACTTTCTTTTTTTCTTTTGTTGTTAATTTTCTATTTTTGTTTTTGTTCCAATATTTGTTTAATCTATCCCAATGTCCCATATGATCTTCACTAAGCATAAAGTGGTCTTTTACCTGGGCACTAACCCATCCAAGGTATTTTATTTTGTTTTTTTTACAAACATACCTTGGTGCTTCATTTAATATTCTTTCTATGCCACCAATCATGATATCTGTTTTATTTTCTTTGAAGAATTTTTCCCAGAAAAGGAAATTTTTGATAAGAATCTTTAGTGCTTTTTCACGTTTCATACTTTGTAAATCAATGTCTCCTGCAATTAATAAGTTTAAACTAGGAGTATTGTATTGTTTTTCAATGTATTTAAGGTATTCTTTTATTGGTTTCTTAAGTTTGATTTTGTTAAGGTGGTCTGGAATATATATACATTTAGCATTATTTTTCTTGAAAAAGTTTGCACATTCTTTTGAGTAGTTGGCAAATATTACTTCTATTCCTTTTGCTTGTAGTTTTTTACCTATTGCAAACTGTTTTTTTGCTATTTTAATATAGCATGTTATGAAGATTACTTTTTTCTTTTGCATTTTTTGGTTAAAAAGCCCTTTTTTATTTAAATTATTTGTTAAATATTGATATCTGACAATGCAGTGCTAATATTTTCTTTTTCTGTGATTTTTTTGATTTTGGCACTTTTTTTACATAATTCTGAGTCTTTCTTGAATATATCTTTTATAACTTTACCATCAATGTCATTTGGAATTGTTGAATTTAGTATGTGTAACATTGTTGGTGCAAAATCAACTATATTTTTGTTAGACATATTGTTATTTTCTTTAATTTGTTTTCCATAAGACATTAAAATTCCTTGTTTTTCATGATCAGCATTAATAAAATCAGATTTTTCAATGTGTTGATTTGTTATTTTTTCTGAAAAAGCATAACCATTTTCAAGTTCAATTATCAGATCAGGACCATTTTTTGCATAATCTCCTGAGTATGCTTGTTCATTTGTGTAAACTTTTTTTATTATTTTTTTATTTGTTTGTGGGTCTTTAATATTACTTAATATTTTTATTAATTCTTTTTTAAATTTATTATGTTGTTTTTCAGATAAAGGAGCATTTTTAAAACGTTTTTTTGAATTAATGAAAATCTGACCAAAACCAAACATAAATGCTTTTGTTTTTGACCAGTTAACACTTTGATAAAGTGTTTGATCTTCTTGTGGAAGTAGGTTTTTGATCTTGTTTGGAAGAAGGATTTTTAGTTTTGTGAGATCAATATGTAATTTTTGAAGTAAATTAATTATTGTTTCTCTTGTTAAACCTACTTTTTTTAGGATTTTTTTGTTAGTTTTTTCTTTTGTAAAAAGAATTTGTTCTTGTTTTAAGAATGTGTTTACGTAAAATATTTTGTTCACTTCTGTAAAACCATGGTCAGATATTATAAATAGGGTTACATTATCTTTAACATGGTTTTTTATTATGTCATCTAAGATGGAATCAACTTTTTTGTAATAATTTAGCAGATTTTGGTTGTTCCAAGCGAGATGTTGTATTCGATCTGAGCCAGTGATTACAGTGAAAAAAATGTCCCATTCTTTTTTTAGCATGTGTTTAATTAATTTATGTCTTTGTTTAGTCATTTTGTCAATGTCAGATAAAAATTCTTTTATTCTTCCTTTGTAAAGGTTTTCATCAACTTCAATGATGTAATCTGGAATTATGTTGAGGATTTCTTTTTTTAGTTCTTTAGGATAAGTGAAGTTTGAACTAATGCCTGGGGTGAGCATGCCACTCACCATGTAACCATTTATTTTTTTTGGTGGAAAGTATGTTGGGAAATTGATAAGTATTGTTTTTTTGTTTGTATATTCCCAGAAATCCTTTGCTTTGTTTGTTGTTGAGTTAATTAAGGAAAATTTGTGTTCTGAATCAATTTTTTGGAAATCAAAGATATCATGTTTGCCTGGGTTTTTTCCTGTTGTGATAGATGTCCAGGCTGGTGGAGTAACAGGTGGGATTGTACTGGTTAATTTACAATAGCTTCCTTTCTGTTTCAATTTTTTGAATGTTGGTAATGATCCTTTTTTGATCCATTTATCTAATATATTAAAAGAAGCTCCATCTATACCAATAATTATAATTTTATCCATAGTGATTACCTATTTTTATGTAATATTTACATGTAACCAAGACTTTTTAGTCTTTGTTTTATTTTATCTTCATCTCTTTTTGAATAGGTTGATTTGTCTGTGTTTTTTTTGTTTAATTTTTCTATAACTTGTTTAAGAATGTAATTAATATAATCTTCTACATTGTTGAATTCATCATTATCTTTAATTCTATCTTGTATTTTCTTTATTATTTCATCCTTGATTTTGATTTTCATTTTTACATTCAGTTATGATATTAGCAAAGTCTGTTATCTGTGGATTCTCAAGCTTTTTAAAGTTTGTGCTCCAAAAGCCATATTCTGAGTGATCTCCAAACATACCTATTGCTTTCATTCCATGATCAGATAGTATAATCAGCTTAATATTTGGTATTTTTCTTATTTCATCTGCAATTTCATCAATATCCTTATATAACATTTTCATTAGGGTTGTGTTTCCAAAGTTTAAATGTCCAATTACATCAATAATACTAAAATAACCTAAAACAAAGTCGTATTGGTTTGATTTTAGTGTTTCAAGGAATTGTTTTTTTATTTTTTTATGATGTTCAAATGCATCTTGGTTATATTGATTTTTAATTTTTTGTTTTTCCTCAGGATTTTCTGTTTCAAAGAAAGCTTTGAGCAATTCTCTTGATTTTTCATGAGATTTTAGGTTATAAGAGAATCCAGGGAGGTCAAGTATTATGGGGTTTTGGAAGTTTGAGAATAATGTTTCTTTTATATCCCATTTTTTGTTCCACATTTCTTTGTTCCCATTACTTAGGACATCTTTTTCCTTATTTTGGCCAGTCATAAATGAACTCCAAAGTACCATTGTTCTTGGTTGAGAAAATTCAGAAATGTTTGTTTTTCCAAAATATTCTTGTTTAAGGTTTCTACAATTAAATTCTTCAACTTTATTAAATTCTAAAGCATCAACAGCTAAAACAATAATCATTCTTCAACCTCTGTAATGATTCCTCCTGCACATGTGTTAAGTCTTTCTAATACAAACCTTCCTAATTCTTCAACTTTATTAAAATTTTCTACTACAATTGGTTTATCTGTTTTAATTATTACATCTGCTACTTCTCTGTTTTCTATTTGTTTATTATTCTGTTTTACTTCCAGAGTTGAGGAGTTAAGTATTCTTACAAAATCTTTAATTTCACATATTGTATTTTGAGTTGAACATTTTAAAAATACTCTTTCTCCTTTTTTCAAAGGTTCTTTACTCATCCAAAAAATATGTGCTTTAAACTGATTTGTAACTGTTGGTAAATTATTTGGTTCACAAATTATATTTCCTCTATCAACAAAAACTTTATCTTTTGTAACTATACCAGTTGATTTTCCAGATTCTGCTTCGTTGATGTCTTGTTTTAAAAATTCTTCAACACTTTCTATTATTGTTTTTTCATTAGATGGTAAGATGGTAACCTCACTATCTTTTTTTAGTATTCCTGATTCAACTCTACCAGCTATGATTCTTTTATCCCATTTGTAAACATCCTGAACACAAAATCTTAATGGTTTTTTGTTGTTTGATTCATTGGCTTCAAATGTATCAAGTGCTTCTAATACAGTTAAGCCATTGTACCAAGGCATATTTTCTGTTTTTTTTGCAACAAAATCTCCTTGTTTTGCAGATATTGGAATAATGTAAGTTGGTTTTATGTTTATACTATCTAAAAATTTAATTAATTCTTCTTTTACATTATGAAATCTTTCTTCATTGTAATTAGTGAGGTCCATTTTGTTCATTACGACAATAACTTGTTTTAAACCAAGCATACTTAAGATATAAGAATGTCTTCTTGTTTGTTCTTGTACCCCTTCATCAGCATCAACTATTAATATTGCTGCTTCTGCTTGTGAAGCACCTGTAATCATGTTTTTTACAAACTCAACATGTCCAGGGGCATCAATAATAGTATATTCTCTTTTTTTGGTTCTAAAAAATATTTGTGCAGTATCAATTGTAATGTTTTGATCACGTTCTTCTTCAAGATTATCCATAACATAACCAAATTCTAAATCTTTTCCTAATGATGTACATATTGCTTTGATTTCTTCTATTTTTCCTTCTGGTAATGAGTTTGTATCAAAAAGTAATCTTCCTATTAATGTTGATTTGCCATGGTCAATGTGTCCTACTATTACAAATTTGAAATTATCTTGGTTCATTTTGAAAACTTCCTCCAAAATATCCTAATTCTCTAAGTTTATTTTTTATAATTTTTTCATCTTCTTTTTTTAATGGATTATTTATTAATATATTTGACAGTGGATGTTTTTTTCTACCCCATCCAATATGTTCCCATAATCTCTCATGGACAAAATATAAAATAGATTTGATAAAGTTAATAGCTAGGCCAACAACAATTGAGATCCATATATCATCACTAATTAAATAAAGTGCTTCAATAGTTACAAGTGTTGCAATTACTCTCCAAGTAAGGGTTTTTACAATGGTTCTTCTTTTTTTATCTCTTGTCTTAATCACTTTTTATCACATATAACCTAATGCTCTTAATTTTTGCATTGCATTAGCTTCTTCTTTGTCTTGTGCTCTTCCAGCTCTTTCACCTTGTTTTGTTGTTTTTAATTCTTCGATTGCCTTGTCAATATCAGTAGCATCTGAATCAATAGGGCAGCAACAACATTCACATCCAATGCTTCTGTAACGTTTTCCATTTTTTGAAAAATATAGTGGGATAATAGGTATTTTTTCTCTTCTAATGTATAACCAAATATCTAACTCTGTCCAATGTAACATTGGATGAACTCTTATATGTTCTTCTTCCTCTGCTTTTGCTTTATATTGATCCCATAATTCTGGTGGTTGATTTTTATAATCCCATTTAAAATCAATGTTTCTTGGGGAGAAAACTCTTTCCTTTGCTCTTACTCCATGTTCATCTCTTCTTATTCCTAAAAATAATGCTCTGAATTTGTATTTTTCAATAACTTGCTTGAGTGCATCTGTTTTTAATGCAGTACAACAAGCTAATTTATTTTTTGGTCCCATTCCTGCTTTGATAGCTTCTTCATTTCTTCCAACAATTAGGTTTAGATTCCATTTTTTTGCATATTCATCTCTCCATTCAATCATTGATTTAAATTTGTAACTTGTATCAATATGTACTACTGGAAAAGGAATTTTACCATAGAAAGCCTTTCTAACAAGCCAAAGAAGGCAGCTTGAATCTTTGCCTATTGACCAAAGCAAAGCTACTTTTTTGAATTGTTTATATGCTTCCCTTATTATAAAAATGGATTTGCTTTCAAGTTCGTCTAAATGATTCATAGTATCACCCAATATATCCCAATTTTTTTAATCTTGTTCGAATTTTTTCTTCGTTATTTACTTTTTTTGAAGTTGTATCTTCATATAAAAGTAATCTAAGTAAGAATGTAACATATTCACTTAATGTGTTAAAATCCGATTTGATTATGTTTTGTTGAAGTTTGTCAGCTAGTTTAGATGGAATTGAGATTATTGTTTTGTCTTTGTCAACCTCTTTGAAGACAGATATCATGTCTGATAATAATTTTTGATAAGAGATATCTCTTTTTGCAGCTAATGTTCTTAACTTTTTTCTAAGGTCCTCTGATAATTGTATTGTAGTTCTGTTTTTCATTTTTGGTTAATTTGTTATTTTACCCCATACATAGAATTATGTATCTCTTTATATATTTTTTGCTTTTTTGAATTGGGTTATATTTAATTAGAAACAGTGTATTCATTAAGGCAATTAGATACAAACATAGCTTGTTTTAGCTTAAGATTTGCTCTTATTGGTAGGTTAACAACTTGTTTGGCTGCAATGTTTGAATTTGGATAATTTTTGTTGTTTTGATTGTATTTATTATATATTTTAAGAGAAGGTATAGAATAATCAAAATCAAAGCTTCTCCCAATTCCAATACCTTTTTTTTCAAGATATTTTATCAGGTTTTCTCTGTTTTTGATTCTTATTGTATAATGTGAATAAACAGCTCCTTTTATTAATGGTGGTTTGATAATGTTGTTATTTTTGATTGTTTTATCATATACTTTTACAATTGCTTTTCTTTTTTCTATGTTTTTTTCTAGCTTTTCTAATTGAGCTAAGCCTAATCTAGCTTGGAATTTTGTTAGTAAAGTTTTGAAATCTTTGGGCATGTTTATTTTTTCAATATTCCAATTGCTAATCTTTTTTCTAAATATTTTTGAGTTATTATATAATCTGTAAATTAAGCTATAAGGAATATTATTAAAAAAACAATATGATACAATAAACCATAGTTTTTTTCTTTGTTTATTTAATATTGAAGTTTTTTTGAAGTTTTTTGATTGAAAAGCTTTAACTTTTTGATATGTTTCTTGATTGTTTGTAGTAAGCATTCCTCCATCAAAGCAGCACATATGTTTGTTAATGTTAAGAGAATAAAAACAACAATCACTATGTTTTCCAACATCTTTTGCTAAAGGAGCTAAGCAAGCATCCTCTATAATAATTTGATCTTTTACTTTTGATGATTCTTTTATTTTTTTTATATTCATTGGATAACCATACATATGTGTGGCCATTATGATTTTGGTTGTTTGTGATTCCTTGTTTTTGTTTAAGTCCATGTTATAATCTTTTAGAGAAATATCAATAAACAATGGGTTGTTATTTGATCTTATTATTGTGTTTGGAACTACAATACAAGTAAATGCTGGAATAGCTATGTTTTGTTTTTTGATATTTTGGGTTGTGAGAAAAGAAAATAAGCTTGTTCTTCCATATGCGCTTGAGATTGCAAATTTTGAATTTGTTTTTTTAGCAAATTTTTCTTCAAATTTGTTGATTATATCCTTATCTAGATTAAATAGTGTTTGTTTTATTTCCTTTAGATTGTAATATGGTTTTATTTTTGATATCATTTTGTTAATTCTTTGTTTATTCTTCTTAGATTTATATAATTGGATGTGAATTTATAATCTTTTCTGTTTTAACATAAGCTTTATAAATCATGAGGACTCTTTTAGCAGAGGGGGAAGATATGACGTTAGTATCAAAAAGTATGAAGAAAAAGAAAGTATTTATTATTACTCTTTTACCTATGGTGCTACCCTTGGATGAAGGTGTGAAAAATATTGTGTATGAAGTTGTGAGGGGTTGTCCAAATATTAAATTTACTCTTTTTACTGCAAAAAATGATTTTTCTTTTTCTAAAGAAAATAGAAATCTTAAGCTTGTAAATCTTGCTTTTTATTATCAAAAATATCATACAAGTGGCATTTTTCATAAATTTCTTATATTCTTAAACAGTCTTTTTTTAAGGAAAAATGTTGATGTTGTTCATTTGTTTTTTACTCCACAAATTAGGTTTTTAGGGATTTTTAAAAAACTTTTTAAAGGAAAAAAAGTAGTACAGACAGTTACTTCGGTTCATAATTTGATTTATAAAAATAAAAAGTTCCTAGGAAATGGTGGAAAAATAAAGGATCTTTTTTTTGGTGATAAAGTTACGGTTTTTTCAGAATATTCAAAACAATTTCTTATGAAAAAGGGAGTTAAAAATGTTGAATGTATATATCCTGCAGCACGTGAGTTTAGTTTTTCTAAACAGGAGTTTTCCGATGTAAGGAGGAAATTAGATATTGAAAAAGAAAAAATAGTGTTATTCCCTGGTGATTTTAATTCTTTAGTTTCATCTGATTCTGAAAATTATCTTGTTGATATAATTAAGAAGGTATCAAATGAATCTTCAAATGTTAAATTTATCTTGCCTTTTAGAATTAGGAATCCTGAGGATATTAAACATAAAAAAAGATTCGTTGAGAAGCTTAAGCTAAGAAATATTGAAAATAATGTAATTATTTTAGGGACTGTAGATAATTTTCCAAGGTTGTTAAATGTATGTGATGTTTGTATTTTTCCTACAAAGAAGGCTGCAGCAGCGCGTTTAGAAGTTCCTTTAGCACTTGTAGAGGCTCTTTCACTAGGAAAACCTTTAATAGTTAGTAATATTAGGCCTTTAGATGAGTTAATAATTAAGGGTATTGGTGTGGCTGTTGATTATAGTGTTGATAAATTTTCATCAATTATATTAAAATTATTAAAAAATTCAAATATAACAAACAAATTTGAAAAAGAGAATAACTCTTTTGCAAAAAAGAGGTTTAACAAAAACAAAATGGTTAAAGGGTTTAGGCAAGTATACAATTCATTATAAAGAATTGTTATAAAATATGTTATAAAAGGTGCTTTAAATGAATATTATTACAATAATTTTGTTTTTTGTGTATTGTTATGGGATTGGGTTTAGTCTTGATTTCTTTGTTAAATCTATATATGAAAATAAGTATGAAAAACATATTATGCGATTTGGAATTGGATTAAGTATTTTATCTATATTAGGGGTTATTTTATCTTCTCTACGTATTCCTATTGATTGGAAAGTAATACTTGTTATTAGTTTGATTATTCCTGTTTTTTATTTTTTTAAAAATTATAAATCGGTTCTGAATGGTTTTTACCATGTTACTTTTGGTAAAGGTATAAAGAAAAGTGAGATATTTATAATTATTGTTTTGTTAATGTTTGCAATATCTTTATTCGTAAGTCTAAAAGGGGCATTTTTGTATCCACATTTTGAGGATGATGATCCTTGGACATATGCAGTGGGTGTTAAGTATATAGCTGAACAGAAAAGTCTTGTTGAACCATTTGAGGGCAAAGAACTTTATCAATATATTGATCCTTATCCTCCTGGATATAGTTTTGTACTTGCAATTTTATATCAAACATCTGGATCTTTGATGTGGACTTTGAAGTTTTTTAATTCTATTTTTGTTGCGCTATCAATTCTATTTTTCTATTTTTTTGCTAAAGAATTCATGAATAATAAAAAAAGAGCGTTAATATCAACATTTCTGTTATTGATGGTTCCATGTTTTCTTACACATTTTATATGGTCGCATTCATTAATATTAATTGTATTTTTTGTATCATTATATTGTTTAGAAAGGTGTGGGAAGGAAAAATTATGGTTAATACCAGCCTTATTATCTGTGGCTAGTATTTTTGTTATTCAACCAACACAAGCAATTAAATTGTCTGGTTTGATTATAATTTATCTTGTTGTAAAATCTTTTTATACCCGAAAGTTAGTTATTAATCAAACAAAAGCTTTTGTATGTGCATTGGTTTTATCATTATTTTGGTGGTTTAATAAAATTGGTGGGATGTTGAAAGCTGGTGGTGGAAGAAGGTTAGAAGAAGCTATTTCGCAAGGTGCTGTTTCAACTGGTTTTTTTCAGAGTTTGTTTTTAAGATTGAAAACAGCTTTTCCTTATGATGGTGGAACTGCTACAAGAGCTTATGTGTTTAAAGATTATTTTTTTGCTCAGTCTCAAGGTTTGATTAATAATCAGCCTGGTTTGGGCATGTTAATTTTTATTTTATTAGTTTTAGGACTTGTTTATGTTTTAGTTTTATACAAATCTGTTTTGAAGAAGAATCAGTGGATTACAATTAGTTTAGGTTGGTTTATTTTTACTTTTTTAGGTATGAACTCTATGACATTTCATCTTCCTTTTGGATTGATTGCATGGAGATTTTGGATGTTGTTTGCAATTCCTGTTGTGTTGTTGTCTTCACTAGGATTTTCATTGATTTTAGGTTTTGGTAAAAGTAAGTTTTTGAAATTAGGAATTGTTTTGATATTGATAATTTTAGTGTTTATGACTGCTGGAATCCAGAAATATAGATTAAACACTTCATCATGGCCAGGTGGTGCTGCATGGAGTTCACAAGACGAGTTTGAAGGCTATCTTTGGTTAAAGAGTTTACCAATTGGTACTAAAGTTTTTGATTACTCATCAATACCAGAGTTTGTTACTGGTTATGATAAAAATATGTGTAGTTATTGTGAAACAACACTTAACTTAAGATATAATATACTTGATTTTGACGCGAATCAACTTTATGGATTATTAAAAAAGGAAAAATATGATTATCTTATTATAGGGCAGATGTCAACTAGGTATCATACTGTATTTTCAGGACAGAATAAAACATTAGAACTTTTACCAGAGAGAATTAATCAGATTCAGAATTCAGAACATTTTAATATTGCTTATTCAAATAAGGGTGTAACTGTGTTTAAAATATTATGAAATTATAAAAACTTATTAACTTATAAAAGGTTATTAAGATATAAAAGGAAATTATGAAAATGACTGACTACACAACTAATTACACAAAAAAAGCTGTTAGAAGTACTGGGATGATATTTGTCTTTTCAATAGCTGCAGGTGTTTTAGGTTATCTTCTTAGATTATTGTTAGCAAATAAATTGACTAAAGCTGATTTTGGTTTGTTTTATGCAATGTTTGCTTTTGTGTCTTTTTTATTAGTGTTTAAGGACCTTGGACTTGGGCAAGCATTAGTTAAATTTATTCCTGAGTTTCAAGTTAAAAATAAATATAATTCAATGAAAAATATGGTTGTGTTTGTTTTTTTGTTTAATATTTTGTTTGCGATTGTGTTAGCAGTGTTATTATTTGTTTTCTCTAATTATTTATCTTTAACACTTTTTCATAATCCTGATTCAGCTTTTTTGCTTAAACTATTCTCAATATACTTTATATTACAATCTATAATGAGTATTTTAATTTCAATACTACAAGGTTTTCAAAGGCTCAATTATTATGCAATGCTTGATTTCTCAAGAACAACCTTTGTTTTAATTTTTGCATATTTTATGCTAAGGATAAATTTGAATGTGTTAGCTCCTGTTATGTCATATATTCTTATGCCTGTGTTTATTTCCTTATTATTTATTCCAATTATTTTGAGAAGGATACTGCCAATCGGATTTTGGAAATCTAAACTAGTATATGATTCTTTCTTAATAAAGAAATTGTTTGCATTTAGTATACCTACTTTGTTTACAGTTGTTGGTGTTGTTGCGCTTGGAAATATTGATTCTATTATGATTAGTTATTTTAAAGGGCTTGAAGCAGTTGGATTGTATAATGTTGCTTTACCTACTGCTTTAATACTTGGTTATTTTAGTGTTGCTTTGATGACTGTTATATTTCCAATGTCTTCTGAGCTTTGGGCGTCTGGAAGTTTTGATAAACTTAAAGATGGGATGTACATGTTGTATAAATATTCTCTAATTATTATATTTCCTTTTATTTTAATTATGGTTTGTTTTCCAGAAATTATATTAAATATATTTTTTGGAGTTAATTATATTGCGGCATCAAATGTTTTAAGAATACTTTCATTAGGTATAATAATGGTAACAATATCTAGGATAAACTTGAGTGTATTATCTGGCATTGGTAAGCCTAAATTGAATTCATTAATTCTTTTAGCTGCATTAATTTTTAATATAATATCTAATTTTATTTTAATTCCATTTTTAGGAATACTTGGTGCTGCTATTACAACGTTTTTCTCATTTTTTATAATGGTTTGTCTTAGTGTATATTTCCTAAGAAAACATTTGAAATTTGATGTGCCTTTATTAATATGGTTTAAGACATTTGTTGCAGGAATTTTGTTTACAATTGTATTATTTGTATTGAAAGATTTGATTGTGCTTCACTGGTTTTGGGAACTTTTAATAGTAATTCCAATTGGGTTTTTAGTTTATTTATTTGTTTTATTTACATCAAAAACTTTAAATATGGGTGAATTAAAGAGCATATTAAATAGAGTAATAAAATAAAATTTTGAGAATAACATGGAAAACAAAAAAAATAGTACACTCGAAAAGAAAACAAATATTCTCTTAGCAGTATTTATATGTGCTTTGATTCTTGCGAATACTTTGGGAACTAAAATAACGACACTTTTTGGAGTTAGAGTTTCTGTAGGAATATTTTTTGTACCACTCTTATTTTTAGTAACGGATGTTATTACAGAAGTGCGTGGGAAACAAGTAGCAAAAACTTTTGTTTACATTTCTGTGTTTATTTTATTATTTACTCTGTTTATGATGTATTTTTCAATAAAACTTCCAGCAAATCCTACATGGGGAAATCAGGAAGCTTTTCAATCTGTGTTTGGAAGTAGTTTAAGAATGACAATGGCAAGTATAATTGCTTTTTTTGTAAGTCAATATCATGATGTTTGGGCTTTTGCTTTCTTAAAAAGGGAAACAAATGGTAAACATTTGTGGTTGAGAAATAATTTATCTACAATAGTAAGTCAATTTATTGATACTACTCTCTTTATGTTTTTGGCATTTTATAGGATTGCTCCTAAGTTTGATGTTATTTTTATAATCAGTTTGATAATCCCTTATTGGTTATTTAAAATAGTATTTGCTTTAATTGATACTCCTTTTATTTATTTAGGAGCTAAATGGCTTAGATCTGATGCAAGAAAAAGCCTCTCCAACAGTAAATATAGAGCCGGTTAGTACTATTAAATTATTTTTTCCTGCTTTTATTTTAGCATATTCTAATGCTTCACACACATTACTTATTATTGTTACTTTTTTCTTTATATATTTGGCAATTACTTTTGGATCTGCAGATCGTGATATTTTGGGTTTTGTTATTATAATTTCTTTTGTTATTGGTGTGATATTTTTGCAGAATAATTTTACATTTTTATCTTTCATAATTCCTAAAATAAGATAAATATTTTTATAATTTAATTTCTTTTTTAGTTTTCTTATTTCTTTTGAAAGTGTTTTAGCAGCAGTTGGATTATGTGCACAATCAAAAAGTATGTTTTTTGAAATAAATTGCATTCTTCCTGGCCATTTTGTCGATCTTAAACCTTTTTTTATAGCATCTTGGTTTATTTTATATCCCTTTTTTCTTAACAAATTGATTGTTTTTAATGCAAGAGAAACATTTTGATATTGAAAATCTCCATCGAGAGATGATTTTATTTTTTTGATTTTTATTATATGTAGCTTTGATTGTCTTTTTTTACATGTTTTTTTAATAATATTTAATCCTTTGTTGTTTTTAAGTGTTATAACATCAATACCTTGTTTGATAATCCCTGCTTTTTCATATGTTATCTTCTTTGTTGTTTTTCCTAAGTATTTTGTATGTTCTAATGAAATATTTGTTATAATACTTATTTCTGGTTTTATTATGTTAGTTGCGTCAAGTCTGCCACCCATACCAACTTCAACAATAGCAAAGTCTACTTTTTGTTGTTTAAAGTAAAGGAATGCTAATGCTGTTACAACTTCAAAAAAAGTGTGTTCCTTAATGAATGGTTTTATTTTTGTTAATAATGTTGTGACTTTTTTCTTGTTTATCTTTTTTCCATTAATCATAATCCTTTCTCTGAAATCAATAAGATGTGGGCTTGTGTAGATTCCTACTTTGTAACCTTGTTTTTGAAGTATTGAGTAAATAAAAGCACAAACAGAACCTTTTCCATTTGTACCCGCAACATGGATTGATTTGAAATGCTTTTGTGGGTTTTTAAGAAAATTCATTAGTCTTGTTATGTTTTTTAGTCCTAATTTTATTCCAAATTTTTCTCTGCTATAAATATATCTAATAGCTTGATTATAGTTCATATTTGTGCCTCTTAATAAAATACAAATTCTTTACAGATTTCTTTTACTTGCTGTTTAGTTTCTTTTCTTATTGTTTTGTTCTCAAGATTATTAAGAATTTTTGCAATCCATTCTCCAACTAATTTCATTTCTGATTCCTTCATACCTCTTGTTGTTAATATTGGAGTTCCTAATCTTATGCCTGATGGTCTGAAAGGTGTACTAGGATCAAATGGAATTGTGTTTGCATTTGTAATTATTCCTGCTTGTTCAAGTGCAACGGCTGCTTCTTTTCCAAGTCCTTGTTTTCCAATTGTTTTGGTTTTGATAAGGTCAATTAATATTAAGTGATTATCTGTTCCATTAGAAACTAATTTTATTCCGTTTTCCATTAAGGTTTCAGCAAGTGTTTTAGCATTTTTTATAATCTGTGAAGAATACTCTTTAAATTCTGGTTTCATTGCTTCCTCAAAGGCAACAGCTTTTGCAGCAATTGTATGTTCATGTGGACCACCTTGTAAACCAGGGAATACTGCTTTATCTATTTGCTTTGCAAATTTTTCTTTACAGAGGATTATGGCACTTCTTGGTCCTCTTAATGTTTTATGTGTGGTTGTTGTAACAATATCTGTGAAAGGTAATGGTGATGGATGTGCTTCACCTACAATGAGTCCTGCAATGTGTGATATATCAGCCATTGATATGGCACCCACATCTTGTGCAATAGAGTGAAACTCTTTAAAATCAATTGTTCTTGGGTATGCTGTGTAACCACTAATTATTATTTTTGGTTTTTCTTTTTCAGCAATTTTTCTTACCTTGTCCATATCAAGTAATTCTGTTTCTGGTTCAACACCATAATCAATGAATGTGTAAAGTTTACCTGAGAAATTAACTTTACTACCGTGGGTTAAGTGTCCACCATGGTTTAGATTCATACCAAGTACTTTGTCTTTTAAATTAAGTAATGCAAAATATACAGCCATATTAGCTGGACTTCCAGAAAGGGATTGTACATTAGCATGTTCTGCATTGAATAATTTTTTTGCCCTTTCAATTGCAAGTATTTCAATATCATCAATAAATTTATTTCCTTGATAATATCTTTTTTTTGGATAACCTTCTGCATATTTATTCATCATAATTGAACCAGAAGCTTCGAGAACAGCTTTACTAGAATAATTTTCAGAAGGGATCATATTTAATTGATTTTTTTGTCTTTTAAGTTCTTTTTTTATTATCTTAGCTACAATAGGATCCTCTTTTCTAATATTTTTTATTTTCATTTTAAATAAGGTTATTTTTTATCCTTTATAATTTTATCGACTTTTATGTCCCATTCTTTTGAAATTAGGCTTTTTGTAATTTGATCTTCATAACAAAGGCCAATAATTGGTTTTTTTCCTTTGATGTCTTTTAAAAATCTATCAAAAAAGCCTTTTCCTCTTCCTTTT